>DASQHQ010000045.1:0-5601 GCA_035632015.1 Bryobacteraceae bacterium | reverse complement strand
CCGGATCTCATCGCGCACCCGCCGGAACAACACCAGCCGTTCGGCTTCAGATCCCTCCAGAGCAGCCGGATTCTCGAAGCCGTGATGGAGCCGGATTGTTGCGGCGGGAAACACCGGGCAGCTTTCGCGGGCCTTGTCGCATAAGTTGAGCAGGTAGTCAAACCTCTGGCCGGCAGTTCGTCGGCGTGTTTCGAGCGGTGCAAAGTGTCGATGCCAAGTTCGTGCATCACCGCGACGGCTTCCGGCCGCACACGGCTCGGCCGTGTTCCGGCGCCCTCCACTTCAAAGCGATCGCCCGAGTCGTGCGCCAGCAGGCCCTGAGCCATCGGGCTGCGGGCGGAATTTCCCGTGCAGAGGATCAGTACGCGCTGCTTGGCCACGCGATTCGCTATCGCGGCTTGACGGCACGGATGAACGCGCTCATGAACTTTCCGTCCATCAGGGGCGCGATGGCGTCCACGTCCACACCCTGTCCATCCAGAAACTGGCGCGCGTCCTCGACTTGATAAACGCGCGTCGGCTCGAGGCTGATGTCGACGAAACCGGCCTTAGTGAGCTTGCTTTTGTACTCGCTGTCCTGCAGCGCTCCGGCCACGCAGCCCACCCACAGCTCGATGCTGCGCCGCACCTCGGCGGGAACATCGCCGCGCACGACCACATCGGAAACCGCCAGCCGCCCGCCCGGCTTCAGCACGCGGAACGCTTCGCGCAGCACGCGGTCTTTATCCGCCGACAGATTGATTACGCAATTCGAGATGATGACGTCCACCGAGCCTGCAGGCAGCGGAATCTGCTCGATCTCGCCCTTGAGGAACTCAACGTTCGCCACTCCCGCTTTGCGCTGGTTCTCACGCGCCAGGGCCAGCATCTCATCGGTCATATCGAGGCCGTAAGCTTTGCCGCTGGGGCCCACTCGTTTGGCCGAAAGCAGCACGTCGATGCCGCCGCCGGATCCGAGATCGAGGACGGTCTCGCCAGGGTGCAACTGAGCCAGCGCGGTCGGATTACCGCAGCCCAGCGAGGCTCTCAGCGCTTCCTCAGGCAGTCCGGCGGTTTCACCCGTTTGGTACAGGCTCGAAGTAATCGGATCGCAGCTTGCGTCCACTGCGGCGCGCCCGCCGCAGCAAGTACCGCCGCCGCCGGTCACGCGCAGCGCCGCCTGCCCGTATTTCTCTTTCACGATATCTTTGATTTCCATGCTTTCCCCTCCTCGCTCAGCTGCACGATCGCTTGCGGCTGGATGGCCTTGTTGCGCGTGCAGCACTCGGCGTACAAAAAGCCGAGCAATTCCTCCAACGCCACCGTGTTCGCCGAGTAGCGCAGGAACGTGCCCTCCCGCCGCACTTTCACCAGATCTTCGTTCTTCAGCTTGTCCAGATGATGCGAAAGCGTCGAATTCGGAATCCCCAGCTCGCTTTGAATTTCGCCCACAATCAGTCCGTCCGGATGCGCCGACAGCAGAAGCTGCATGATCCGCAGCCGAGCCTCGGTGCCCATGGCCGAGAATCGGTCGGCGTACCGGGCCACTTGTTCGGCGGTCTTCTGGGGCTTGGCGGCGCTCACAATTTCGATAATAGCAGAAATATGGAAATAAAGCAAACCGGCCGGATGGGCGGCCTATGTCTGGATTAATACAATTTATACGGCTACCCTATTGCATTTGCCGAACCGATCCGATACGCTAGTGTCAATGATCAACCCGGAGAGTAGCATCGGCATCATCTCCGCCCAACCCGGCGTGGGTGAGTCCGCTATGCTTTCCGTTGGTCAGCTTCCGAAGCTTCTGCCCATTATTATTGCGGTCGCCGTACCCGGCCCCGCCTGAAGGGCTTCGGAGAATAGAATCCGAAAAGGCCATTGGCGGGGAGGACCAACCCAGCCGATGGCCTTTTCGCTTTCTGGGACGCGCTATACACCAAGCACGCGTCGCGGTTTTCAGAAGTAAGCTAGTCTTTTTAGGAGTAAGAAATGTCGACGAGCACAGCGCATCGCACCGGCGCCGCCCCGGAATCGAAACTGATGTCCGGCGCCCAGATTCTGCTGGAGTGCCTGGTCCGGGAAAACGTGGACTGCATCTTCGGATATCCGGGCGGCGTCACGCTGCCGCTGTATGACGCCTTCTACGATCATCCGATGCGGCACGTTCTGGTTCGCCATGAGCAGAACGCCGTTTTCGCTGCGGAAGGCTATGCGCGATCCACGGGCAAGGTCGGGGTCTGTTGCGCCACGTCCGGACCCGGCGCGACCAATCTGGTGACTGGACTGGTGGATTCCATGATGGACTCGATTCCAGTGGTCGCGATCACGGGCCAGGTATCCACCAAGCTGATCGGCAGCGATGCATTTCAGGAAGCCGACACGTTCGGCATCACGCGCTCCTGCACCAAGCACAACTTTCTGGTCAAGACCATCGCGGAATTACCTCAAGTGATCCATGAGGCTTTCTACATCGCCTCCAGCGGACGCCCTGGGCCGGTGCTGGTCGACATTCCGAAAGATGTTTTCCAGGCGCAATGGCACTACACGCCGGTCTCGGCCATTCACCTGCCCGGATACAAGGTCTTCACCGAAGGCCACACCGGACAGATCCGGCGCGCGGCCCAGATGATGTGGGATGCCAAGCGGCCGTTCGTTTACGCGGGCGGCGGCATCATTGCGGCCAATGCCTCCGACGAACTGCGGGAGCTGGTCGAGATGCTGGATGTACCCGCCGTGAACACTCTGATGGGCCTGGGCGCGCTTCCGGCCGAGCATCCCAACTTTGTCAGCCTGCCCGGCATGCACGGCAGCTTCGCCGCCAACATGGGAATGAGCAACACGGATCTTCTGATCGCCCTGGGCGTGCGCTTTGACGACCGCGTCACGGGCCGGCTCTCGGCCTTCGCTCCCCACGCCAAGGTGATCCACGTGGATATCGATCCGGCCGAGATCGGCAAGAATCGCGCGCCGGATCTGCCGATCGTCGGCGACGTGAAGCGCGTGCTGCAGAAGCTCAATCGCGTGCTGCATGAGCTGGCGCCGCAACATCGGGAATCGAACGCCAGTGCGCGCGCCGCCTGGTGGCATCAGATTCGCGAGTGGCGCGCCGAGCATCCGCTGATTCCAGAAGTCTCCACCGCCGAAATCAAACCCCAACACGTGATGCGCGAAATCGACCGCATCTCTGGCGGCCGCGCCATCGTCAGTTCCGACGTCGGCCAGCACCAGATGTGGGCGGCGCAGTTCATCCGCTTCAACGAACCGCGGTTGTGGCTCAATTCCGGCGGCCTCGGCTCCATGGGTTTCGGCCTGCCGGCGGCCATCGGCGCCGCGTTCGCGCGTCCCGACAAGCTGGTCTTCGCCATCGTCGGCGACGGCGGATTCCAGATGTCGATTCCGGAACTCGCCACCATCGCCAATCATGGCCTGCCCATCAAGATCGTGGTGGTGAACAACGGCTACCTGGGCATGGTCCGGCAGTGGCAGGAGCTGTTTTACAACAATCGCCTGTGCCAGGTGGAGCTGAATTCGTTCCCCGACGCGACGCAGCTTGCCGGCGCGTATGGATTCAAGGGCCGCACGGTGGAAAAGCCGCACGAGCTGGCCGCGGCGCTGGAGGAAGCCGTGCGCGAGAACGGTCCCTACCTGCTGAACATCCGAGTGGCCCCGTACGAAAACGTGTACCCGATGGTCCCGGCCGGCGGCGCCATCAACGAAATGGTGCTGGGGCCGCCGCAACCGGTGGAGGCCTAAGTCATGCAAGTGGCTGTTCTCAGTGCTGAAGGCAGCTCGTGGCGCGTGCGCCACATCAGGAAACGAACATGTTGCAGGTAATTTCCCTCCTGGTCGAAAACAAGCCCGGCGCACTGATGCGCATCACCGGCGTGCTGAGCGCGCGCGGCTACAACATCGAGAGCCTGACAGTCGCGCGCACGCTCGATCCCACGCTTTCGCGCATGAGCATCGTGGTCGACGTCGAGCCGCAGCTCCGCGCCCAGGTAATCAAGCAGATGAACAAGCTGATCAACGTCCTGCAGGCCACCGACCTGACCGATGCTCCCGCCGTAAAGCGCGAAATGGTGCTGGTGCGCGTCCGCACTCCACAGAGCAGCCGCACGGCCATCCTCAAGGAAGCCGAAATATTCGGCGCGCGCGTGGTGGATTCCTCCACCGAAGGTTTCGCGCTGGAGGTGACCGGCGACTCTGAAAAACTGGACGAGTTCATCGACGTCATGCGCAGCTACGGCGAAATCGAAGTGACGCGCTCGGGCACCGTGGCCGTCAGCCTGGAAGCCAAGAAACTGCGCCTGTCGCCCCCAGTCCCCAAGGCCACACAGGCCGAAGAGCTCAACGAAAAACTAGAAACGAGACACTAACCATGGCAAAACGCTATTACGAAAAAGACGGCAATCTCGCCTTATTGAAGAACCAGACGGTCGGCATCATCGGCTATGGCAGCCAAGGCCACGCGCACGCGCTCAACCTGCGCGACAGCGGCGTCAACGTGGTGGTCGGCCTGCACGCGGCCAGCAAGAGCGGCGCGAAAGCCACGGCCGCTGGCCTGAAAGTTCTTCCGGTGAACGAGGCCGCGCGCGTCGCCGGCACGCTCATGATCCTGACGCCCGACCACAGCCAGGCCGACCTCTATGCGGCCGAGATCGCGCCGCATATGACCGCCGGTAAGACGCTCATGTTCGCGCACGGCTTCAATATCCATTTCGGCCAGATCCAAGCCCCGGCCGGCGTGGATGTTTCGATGATCGCGCCCAAGGCCCCCGGCCACCGCGTGCGTGAGCTGTTCACCGAAGGCGTGGGCGTGCCGGCTCTGGTCGCCGTGCATCAAGATGCTTCCGGACACGCGCTCCAGAACGCGCTGGCGTACGCGCTGGCGCTGGGGTGTCTCAAGGCCGGCGTCATCGAGACGACCTTCCGGGAAGAGACCGAAAGCGATCTGTTCGGTGAGCAGTGCGTGCTGTGCGGCGGCGTCAGCGAGCTGATCCGCGCCGGCTTCGAAACCTTGGTGGACGCCGGCTACGCGCCGGAAATCGCTTATTTCGAATGCCTGCACGAATTGAAGCTGATCGTCGATCTGATCTACGAGGGCGGCCTGGGCTACATGCGATTCTCGGTGTCCGATACAGCCGAATACGGCGACTACACGCGCGGCCCGCGCATCGTCAACGCCGAGACGCGCCAGGAGATGAGGAAAATTCTGTCGGAGATTCAGTCTGGCCAGTTCGCTCGCGAATGGATTGCAGAAAACAAGACCGGACGAAAAAAATTCCTGGCCTTGCGACAAGCAGCCCAAGGGCAGAAGGTCGAGCAAGTGGGCCGCGAGCTGCGCCAGATGATGACGTTCTTGAAAAAGAAGAAAGAGGCCGGCGTGCCGGAGGAACAGCAGGCCGCCGCCGGAACGAAGTAGCACCATGCGCATCCAGACTTTCGATACAACGCTCCGCGACGGCACCCAAGGCGAGGCCGTTTCATTTTCGGTTGACGACAAACTCGTCATCGCCCAAAAGCTGGACGAGCTGGGTATCGACTACGTCGAAGGCGGCTGGCCCAATTCGAATCCCAAGGACAAGGAGTTCTTCAAACGCGCGCAAGAACTGAAGCTGAAGC
>DASQHQ010000044.1:0-15501 GCA_035632015.1 Bryobacteraceae bacterium | reverse complement strand
TCATGTGCATCCTTCCTGCTCGTCGAGCGTGACAACCAACTGTCTTCCGCCCCCGTTCAACGGCGCCTTGCTCCAGGTCATGCCGTGGCCGATATTCCAGAGCATGACGATCGACGATCTGCGGGCTGTCTACGAGTACCTCAGCGCGATCCCCTGCCTGGAAGGCGGCCCCGGCGAGCCACCCAACCGCTGCCAGTAATGGATCGCAGGGCGCGGCTTGCCATTGATGCTTGCGATCAGCCGGCCGAAGTGCAGGCAGCCGCGCACCGCCAGCTAGCGTTGGGAGAGAGCCAGACAGGCCGGTGCGGCCGTTTTAGAATGGCACGTCGTCGTCCGTGATCCCCTGGTCGGCGCCGCGATCCTCGGCTGCGGCCGGCTTCTGCACGCTGCGCGGCATCGAGACCGGTTGCGGTCCGGCTTCTGCTCCGGCCTCGCCTCCCCGCCCGCCCAGCAGTATCACGTCCTCGGCGATCACCTCGGTCACGTACTGCTTCTTGCCGTCCTTGTCGTCGTAGTTGCGCGTCTGCAGCCGCCCTTCCACGAACACCTGCTTGCCTTTGGTCAGATAATTCGCCAGGTTTTCCTGCCGCCACAGCACGATATTGGCCCAGTCGGTTTCCTCTTTCCACTCGCCGGTTTGCTGATCCTTCCAGCGGCGATTGGTGGCCACGGAAAACTTGGTAACCGCCACGCCCGACGGCGTGAAGCGGGTCTCGGCGTCCCGTCCCAGGTGGCCGATCAAAATCACTTTGTTTACGCTACGCGATGCCATTACCCATGCACTCTATCACACTGGGTAACGTCTCAGTTTTTCATCTCAGCGCGTCTACCGATTTGACAAACGTTGGCTCCCGTTCTCGATTTCAGCCCGGCTGAAGCCGTGCGGGCCAGTGTGGCCTGCCGGCGCTTGGCAACGCGCTGGAGATCCATAGAACTACTGGAACCGCAATTGCTCCGAGATTGCCCGTGCTGAACGAAGTGGGTAGAATTTTGTTTGCATCGACTGTTTCTGGATGTACAATAGGTGCAATCCAGACGAGAGAAGGGTATGCAGAGGCCCTGCGGCTTTAGTTGCGTTCGAGTGGGTTGGTCGCTGTTGCTGGCCGGCACATTGTGGAACCCGGCGCCGGCTCGCGCCCAGCTCATCTTGACCGGCTCGGGTCCGAACGGCACGGTAAACATTTTCAACACCGATCTGGCCGTCTTCGAGTCCGGCGAAAACCGCAAAGACCTGGCCTGCACCGTAACTCCCAGCAAGCCTGTGTTGGGCTTCGATCTGCGCTTCCATACCGGTTATGAAGTCACGATCCCGCTCAAGGAATTGGCCGGCAGCGAGAACATGCTCACCATTCTGTTCCGCGTGGAGCTGCAGAGTCGCCGTGATCAGCCTACCTACTTCGCGCAGCACATCCGCGTGCCGGCCATCGAGGACGACGCCAAAGGCGAGGCCTACTTGCAAGGCGCCTTTGATTTGGGCGAAGGCCAGTACCATGTCGACTGGCTGATGCGCGACCGCGCCGAGCGCGTCTGCTCCTACTCCTGGGACTCGGAAGCCGCCCTTGCTCCCAAAGACCGTCCTATGACGCTGGCCATCGCGCCCGCATCCATCCTGCGCGCCGATGGCGAGCAGTTCAAGGAAGAACCCCCCGTGCAACGCGCGACCAATGAGCCGCTGCTCAACGTCAAGTTCCTGGTCAACTTTGCTCCGCAGAATTCGCTCTCCGCGGCTCTGCAGCCGCTCGACACCACCGCGCTGGTCTCCATCCTGCGCAGCATCGTACGCGACCCTCGGATCGGCAAGTTCTCTTTGGTCGCCTTCAACATGCAGGAGCAGAAGGTGGTCTATCGACAGGAGGATGTCGACCGGCTGGATTTCCCGGCCCTGGGCGAAGCCCTCAATTCGCTGAACCTGGGCACCGTGGACCTGAAGCGGCTGGGCGAGAAACACGGCGACACCGATTTCCTGGCCGACCTGGTGCGGCGCGAAGTGGTCCCCAACCGTCAGGACCACCCCGACGCGGTCATCTTCGCCGGCCCCAAGATCATGCTGGATTCCAACGTGTCTCAGGACGCGCTCAAGGAGGCCGGCGAGGTCGATTTTCCGGTCTTTTACATGAACTACAACCTGAATCCTCAGGCGGTTCCCTGGAAGGACGCCATCAGCCGCACGGTGCGCTTCTTCCGGGGCTACGAATACACCATCACCCGCCCGCGCGATCTGTTCGTGGCCGTGTCCGAAATGATCTCCCGTATCGTAAAATCAAGGAACGGAAGACAAGCCGCATCCATCTCAAGTCAGTAGGGGGCATGCAGAAGAGAAATAACGCGTCCAGGCTGGGACTGCTGGTACTGGCAGCGCTTCCGGTCTATTCACAGGGGCTGCTCTACGGCCAGCAGCGCGCGAAGCACTACGCCAATAGCCTGGCGCCCTATGTCGTTTCACCGCAGCAGATCGTGGACCGGATGCTCGAACTGGCGGATCTGAAATCCGGCGAAACGGTCTATGACTTGGGCAGCGGCGATGGCCGCATCCTGATCACCGCCGTGCAGCGCTTTCACGCCAAGGCCGTTGGCATCGAAATCTCCGATGATCTGGTGAGCAGCACCAACGACCGCATCCAGAAGCTGGGTCTGCAAAACGATGCGCGCGTGATCCACGGCGATTTCCGGCAGGTCGATCTCAGCCCCGCCGACGTGGTCGTCATGTACCTGGCCACCGACGCCAACGAAATGCTGCGGCCGAACCTGGAAAAATATCTGAAGCCCGGCGCGCGCGTGGTGACGCATGAATACGCCATCCCCGGCTGGAAGCCCAAGCAGGTGGACAAAGACCTGCCGGAAGCCCGCAACCACGTCATCTATCTCTACGAAGTCCCGCGAAAGAAAAAGTAGAGTGCGGCGGTCGCCTGGCTGTCTCTTCTCTTCCTCCTCCTGACGCCTCTTGCCCCCCGCGCCCCAATTCGACGTGGTCGGCGTCGGCCTGAACGCCACCGACACTTTGATCCTGATCCCGCACTTCCCCGCGTACGCCGGCAAGATTCCTTTCGACCGCGAGCTTCTGAGCCCCGGCGGGCAAGTGGCCAGCGCGCTCGCCACCTGCGCCAAACTAGGACTTCGCACCAAGTACATCGGCACGGTTGGCGACGACGAGCGCGGCCGGATTCAGCTCGAAAGCTTGCAGGACGCCGGCATCAATCTGGACGCTGTCGAGATCCGGAGCAATTGCCCCAATCAGACCGCCTACATCCTGATCGATCAATCCACCGGTGAACGGACCATTCTTTGGAGACGCGAGGACTGTCTTCGCCTGGCGGTGGAAAGCATCACGGAAGAAAAGATCACCTGCGCCCGGCTGCTGCATATCGACGCGCATGACACGCCCGCGGTGGCGCGGGCGGGCGAGATCGCGCGCCGCCACCGCATTCCGGTGACGCTCGACGTGGACACCATCTACCCGGGCTTCGACCGCGTGTTGCCGCATGTCGATTACCTGATCGCAAGTTCCGAGTTTCCTGCGCGCTGGACCAGCGAGCCCGATCCGTTCCGCGCGTTGGAAATGATCCAGAACGAATACGGTATGCGTGTCGCGGGCATGACGCTCGGCTCGCACGGCGCGCTGGCCCGCGCGGAGGGACGCTTCCTCTATTCGCCGGCATTCGTGGTGAACTGCGTCGACACCACCGGCGCGGGCGACGTGTTTCACGGCGCATTCTGTTATGCTGTCCTCCAGAATATGCCGCTGCGCGAAACCTTGGAGTTTTCGAATGCCATGGCCGCGTTGAACTGCACCGCGCTGGGGGCTCGCGGCGGCATCTCCACCATCCAGGCCGCACAGGGGCTCATGGAACGCGCCGAGCGCCGCTCCCATCCCGATTTCGAGCAGCGCGTCTAGCCGGATTCCGGAATGATCCCTCTTCGATCCTCGGAACCGCATTACACCCGGCCCGCGGCCACGTTGCTGCTGATCGCCGCCAATGTGCTGGTATTCTTATACGAGCTGAGCCTGCCCACTTATGCGTTGAACCGCTTCATCGTGGTGCACGGCATCGTTCCGGATCACCTCAATTTGTCTTCCATCCTCACCTCCATGTTCATCCACGGCGGATTTCTGCACATCCTGGGAAACATGTGGTTCCTGTGGATCTTCGGCCGCGGCATCGAGGACCTCCTGGGCCACGGAAAATTCCTGTTCTTCTACCTGGCCTGCGGCGCGGCGGCTGCTTTCGCGCATGTCTTGCTGAATTTCAACTCCACGGTTCCCACGGTCGGAGCGAGCGGCGCCATCGCCGGTGTCATGGGGGCGTACCTGGTGAAATTTCCGCGCGCCCGCGTGGTCACGCTGGTGGTGATCATCTTTTTCCTGACCACGGTGGATCTTCCCGCCGCGTTTCTGCTGCTGTACTGGTTCGCCATCCAGTTTTTCAACGGAGTCGGCTCGGTCGGTTATTCGCAAGCCTCCAGCGGCGACGTGGCGTGGTTCGCACACGTGGGCGGATTCATCAGCGGCATCGTTCTGATCATGCTGCTGCCCACGCGGCAGCACGCGCGCTGGCAATACTGAAATGTTTCAGGAAGCGGGCTCGCCCTCGGCCGGAATCGAGCGGGCGCTTGATGTTCTGGCCATCGCGGCTCACCCGGACGACGTGGAACAGACCTGCGGCGGAACCCTGATCCGCATGGCGGAGGCAGGTTATCGCACGGGCGTGCTGGACCTCACCGCCGGCGACATGGGAACGCGAGGCTCGCCCGAGATTCGTCTGAAGGAATCCGACGCGGCCGCTGGCCGCATGCTGCTGGCCTGGCGAGGCAACCTGCGCCTTCCTGACGCACGGCTCGAAAACACCATCAGCGTTCGGATGAGCCTGGCCGCCGAGATCCGCAATCTGCGCCCGCGCGTGGTGATTCTGCCCTATTGGGAGGCGCGCCATCCGGATCACTACCGCGCGTCCGAGATCGGCTTCGAAGCCTGCTTCCTGGCCGGGTTGAAGAAGCTGGACGAGCAGACCGAGCCGCACCGCCCGCAGAAAATTCTCTACTCTTCCATCTATGCCAACGTCGCGCCGTCGTTCGTGGTGGACATTTCCGCCCAATTCGAGCGCCGGATGGCTGCCCTGTTCTGTTACGGGTCGCAGTATGGCGAAGGGCCCGAGGCCGCGGAGCTGTTTCCGCAGCAACAGGAAATCCGCGAGCGTCTGTCCGGGATCGCCCGCTTTTACGGCAACTTGATCGGCGTCAAGTACGGCGAGCCGTTCGTGGTGAAAGAAACGATGCGGGTGGACGACATCACCACCATCGGCGTGCGCAGCTTGTAATCCGAGTATTGTCTGCGACCACGGGCGGACGCGCCGCGCGATCAGGCGTGCAGAAAGCTTTTCAGGTCTGCCTCGTTTACGGCCGGCTCGCCCGGAGCCACATTGTTCAGCTTGCCCGCCTTCATCCAGGCTTCGAGCTGATCCACCAGGCTGAAGAGGTGATCGAACGAATCGACGATGAACAGCAGCGGCTGATAGTGGTCGATCTCGAAGGCCTGGTTGATGGCCCATTCCAGTTGAAGCGGAAAGCGCTGGACCTCGGGGGCCTCAATGGCGTGCGAGATTTCGCCGAACGAACTCAGCAGGCCGCTGCCATAAACTCTCAAGCCGTCGCGCGAACGCATCAAACCGAATTCGATGGTGAACCAGAAAAAGCGCGCCATGGCGCGGATGATGCTGGTGAGGCAATGAATGCGCGTTTCCGAATCGCGAATTCCGGAGACCAGACCGGCGGCCGTGCGCGCGCATTCGCCGAACCGAACCAGCGTCTCGGCGAAATGCCGGTCGGTGTGCATGGGGACGTGGCCGGCGATGTCGTGAAAGATATCGGGCTCGGGCAGGTAGTCCAGCCGGTCGGACCGGCGGATGGTGATGGTGGTGGGGAACTCCCGATTGCGCAGGCAATCGAAAAACAGAAAAGCGGGAATGTAGCCGCTGACCGCCTTGGCTTTGAAACCCGTGAGCGGGCTTAGAAACCGATTCACGTCCGTGAGGCGCGGGACGCGCTCGGGATCCAGACACAGCGAGCGGATGCCCGCGAGAAAATGCGGGTTCGCATAGCGCTCCCAGCGTGGGAGCATGCGGGCGTAGAGCTTTCGCCAGGCCTCGTGATTTTCTTCCGAATAAGCTTCGTAGGGTTGCTCGATGTAGAGCCGGCCGTCGCGCTTGGCCTGCTCGATGAAAGGCGCTTCGGTGGTGGTCAGGCCGGGCTGAGGGATCGTATGAGTTGAAGCGCTATCCATACCCGCCTCCAATTGGATGGTAGCATAAAGCACCACGCGATAGTGGTGGTCTATTTGAATTACGCTCCCGGTCAGCGAATTCAAGGCGAAGCGCCTGCAAGTGTTAAAGGACGTCGACGCCAAGGGTGATCGGATTGTCATCACCAAGCGGGGCCGGCCGGTGGCGGAGGTCGGCCCTCCGAAATCAGCTAAGCCCAGCTTGCGGGGAACCTGGAAGGACTCGGTGAAGGTCCTGGGAGACATCGTGCACTTTTGCGATGGCGAGTGGGAAAGCGAAAGGATTGATTGAGTACCTGCTGGACACCCACATCCTGGTTTGGTGGCGCCACGATCCCGCGCGCCTGAGCAAAGCCCAGCGCCAAATCCTCGCCGAACTCGAGGAACAGGGGCAGGCCGCCGGCTTGAGCGCGATCTCGCTGCGGGAACTCGCGAAGATGATCCAAAGGTAGAGGCTGGCGATCGAATCGCCCCTCGAAAGCTGGCTTGGAGATGTTGAATCCCACCCGCTGCTGGCGATTTTTCCGATTACCTCAAGCATCGCCGCCGAGAGCGTCCGATTGGGTGCTGACATGCACCGCGACCCCGCCGATCAGATTATCGTCGCGACGGCTCGCTGCCACGGTCTCACGGTGCTGACGGCCGATGAGCGCATTCGAAAATGGGGCAAGGTCCGCGTAGTCTGATTCTTCTGAGGCCGCTTGGCCCGACGAAAATTCCGCTCAGCAACGGGGCCGGAGAGGCGCTTGTTGTGAGCTAGCTCGCCACGCAAGTTCCACAAACGGCTAAATCTCCTTCCACAGAATGCCGATCAGTGCATGGATGGCGACAGCCCAACCACGCCCAAAGGCGCCGCGATGGCACATTCTCTCTCCGTGGTGGAGCTGGATCACGGTCCCGCCCGCGGTGGTCTCGATTCTGACCGGTCTTTCCCTGATGGGCCGCGATCAGCGCGAGAGCTTGCTGGTGGTTGTCTCCTGCATGCTGGGAATCGCGCCGGTGGTCCTGTTTCACCTGTACCGCCGCGACACGCGCGAGCGGAACCAAACCGAAAAGGCGCTGCGTGAAAGCGAAGAACGATATCGCCGGGTAGTGGAACTGTCGCCGAACGGAATCGTGGTGTACCAGAATGGCAGGATTGTCGACATCAACGCCTCGGCCGCCAGCATCCTGGGCACCACATCGCCGAAGGAATTACTGGGAAAAGCGGCCCTGGATTTCGTTCATCCGGAATGCCGGTTCGCAATCGAAGAGCGGCTGCGTGGCGTGAACGAACGGCTGGGCGCAGATCCTTTGGGAGAGGAAAAATTTCTGCGGCTGGACGGCCACCCGATCGATGTGGATGTGACGGCTGTCCCATTCCTCCATCAGGGAGAACCGGCCGTGCAACTGATCTTCCGCGACATCACGCGGCGCCGGCGAACGCAAGACGCGCTGCGCGCCAGCGAGGCGCTGGTCAGCGTGGCGTCCAACCTGCCGATCGTGCTGTTTGCAGTGGACCGAGCGGGCGTGTTCATTCTCTCAGAGGGCCAGGGTCTGAACGCCTTGGGGCTTCAGCCCGGCCAAGTGGTCGGACAGTCCATCTTCGACGTCTGCCGGAATGTGCCGCAGATTCTGGATAACATTCGCCGGGCGCTCGGCGGCGAGGCTTTCTCAGCGACCGTACCGGTAGGCGGCTTCGCCTTCGAGACCTGGTACAGCCCCCTGCGTGACGCCAGCGGCAACGTGATCCAGGTGACCGGCGTGGCGGTCGACATCGCCCGCCGCATCCAGGCCGAGCAGCAGTTGCGGACCTCGGAAGAACGCTGGCACTTGGCGGTGCGCGGCAACAACGACGGGCTGTGGGACTGGAACGCCCGCACCGACGAGGTCTTCTTCTCGCCTCGCTGGAAACAGATGCTGGGCTATCAGGACCAGGAGCTGGAGAACCGCACCGAAGAATGGGAGCGCCATGTTCATCCGGAGGATCTTGCACGGGTCCAGGCGGAGCTCCAAAAGCACCTGAGCCATGAGACGGATTTCTACGCCACCGAATACCGCTTGCGGACCAAGGATGGGAGCTACAAGTGGGTCCTGGCGCGCGGTCAGGCGCTCTGGGACGAAAAGGGCCGGGCCGTCCGGATGGTCGGCTCGCACACCGATGTCACGGAAAGAAAATGGGCGGAGGAAGCGCTGAAACGCGCCAAAGACCAGGCCGAAATGGCCAGCCGCGCCAAAAGCGAGTTCCTGGCCAACATGAGCCATGAAATCCGCACTCCCATGAATGGAGTGTTAGGGATGATCGAGCTGGTGCTCGAAACCGAACTTTCCCCGGACCAGAAGGAGTACCTGGATACAGCCAAGCACTCGGCCCGGTCGCTATTGTCGTTGCTCAACGACATCCTGGACCTGTCCAAGATCGAGGCCGGCCGGATGGAATTGTTGCCGGCGACCTTCTCGCTGAGGCAAAGTGTCGAAGACACGGTTCGCATGCTGGCTGTGACGGCGCGGCAGAAAGGGCTGGAGCTCAACGTACAGGTTGAGCCGGATGCGCCGGAACTGGTCACGGGCGATCCGCTGCGGCTGCGCCAGATTATCTCCAACCTGGTGGGCAACGCCATCAAGTTTACCGATCACGGCTGCGTGACGGTCGGCGTGAAGGTGGAAGAACAGGGCGCGGCGAATGCGACTCTCCACTTTCTGGTAAGCGACACGGGGATTGGAATCCCGGAAGAAAAACAAGCCTGGATCTTCGAGCCTTTCCGCCAGGTGGACGGATCCACGACGCGGCGGCACGAGGGCAGCGGATTGGGGCTGGCCATCTGTGCGCGCTTGGCGGAACTGATGGGCGGCCGGCTATGGGTGGAGAGCCGCGCCGGACAGGGCAGCACATTTCATTTCATGGCTCCGTTTGAAACCACCGCCGGTGAGAAGGCGCCGCAGCCGGATGATTCCCTGGATGGCCGCGTTTCGAATTTGGCCGCCGCGGTCCGGCCTGATGGTGAAACCCCGCTGCGCATTCTGGTGGCTGAAGACAACATCGTTAACCAGAACCTCATTTTGAACCTTCTTAAGAGGGAAGGACATACGGTCGAGTTGGCATCGAACGGCCGCGAGGTCCTGGCAGCCTCCCAGTCGAAAAGCTTTGATCTGATCCTGATGGACGTGCAGATGCCGCAGATGGATGGATTCGAGGCCACCGCGGCCATTCGGGAGTCGGAGAAAGTCTCAGGCCGGCACTTGCCCATCGTGGCCATTACGGCGCACGCGATGCAAGGGCACCGCGAGCAGTGCATCCAAGTGGGAATGGACGACTATCTCACCAAGCCGATCGATCTCGCCAAGCTGCGAGCCGTGCTTCGAAAATATGCGCGCCGCAGTTCACCTGCGCCGGTGGCGCATACCTAGCCCGGCTTCCCCTCCCTCGGCTCGATGCCAATGCGGTCCGCAGGGGGCCTGCACGGCGGAACATCAATGCGGCAGACTCACGGCAGAAAGCGATAACCGACTCCGTGCACGGTTAGCAAGTGTCGAGGGTTGTTGGCATCCGCTTCGAGCTTTTGACGCAACCGACCGACGTGGATATCCACGGTACGGGTCCTCGGGAAGGCATCATATCCCCAGACGGAGTTCAGCAATGACGTGCGTGTGAGAACGCGATCGGGATTCTGCAGGAAATAGGTGAGCAAATTGTATTCGATTCGCGTCAAGTTCACTTCTTCACCGCGTTTCGTGAAGACGCCCCGAGTCAGGTCGATCCTCATGTCACCGAATTCCCTGACTTTTTGCGCTTCGAATGCCGAGCGGCGCAGGAGGGCCCGGATGCGTGCGAGCAACTCCCGCATGCTAAAGGGTTTTCTCAGGTAATCGTCCGCCCCGTTTTCGAGACAGCGCACTGCATCCGTTTCGCCGCCGATGGCGCTGAGAACTATAGCCGGTGTTCTCTTGCCATTCTCCCTGAGCCTTCTGCAGATGTGCAGGCCGGCGCAGACTTCCTGCCCGGTCGGATCCGGCATCTCCAGGTCCGTCACGACCAGCGCGGTATCGGGCGCTAGGGCGTGTTTCAAGCCCTCTGCGGCGTTCTTCGTCAAGACCGGACAGAGCCCTCCGTTTCCAAGCATCAGCCTCATAGCATCGCGCAGCCTATCATCGTGTTCGAGCACCGCGATTATCTGCATGCTGACCTCCGAGGCGTACCCTTTCCGCTTTGACGTCCTCGTTCATAATTGACTGGCGACAACTCAAAACTGTTTCAAGCCGTTGGTCGTGCAGTCTTTCGATGCTCCTTTTCGGGCAGGCCGGCGTATTTCACTTTCGCGTCACTGGTTAATCGCATAACAAGGAAAAACTTTACATCTTTGTTACAAAGGCGCCGATAGGATTGCCCGCCACGAGAGTCCTCAGAGTACGAGTCGCGAACGCGCCGCGCGATCGGGTAGCCAGATGCCAGACCGTTACCGCACTGCTAAGCAGGAAGGAGGCGATGGCGTAAACCGCGCCTCTGGCCGGCATGCGGCGCAGATGGTAAAGGTGTCGCTTCCGAACGGCGCCGAGCGGAGTTCATCGGCCAGTGATGGCGTGGGCTCTGCGGTACTGCTGGCTGAACGGCCGAGCGTCGAGCCTCGGCAGCGGGCGCCAAAACCGTTTACCGGCGGGCCGTGGTTTGGCAGGGCCGGCCCGCTACTGTTTGGGCTCGCTGTATGTGCCGTGCCCCTCTCCATCGCGATCGCCGAGTCGCTTCTGGCGAGTTCTCTACTCTTTCGCATAACAGCGCTTGCACGGCGGCAGGTGAAATTGCATTTCCCGCGTGTGTTCTGGTTCTGGCTCGCCTGGGCGGCCCTGGAGGTTGAGAGATGGCTCCGCGCGCCACAACCCCGGGCTGGCTTGGGCGAGATGAGACATTTGCTGCTGATCGCCGCTCTTTTTCTCGCGACCCCAGCGTTGAACCGGGCGAGCGATCGTGTTGCGGTATGGCGCGGAGTTGTCATGACAGCGAGCATTAGCTCTGTTTTCCTCATCGGGCACTTCGTGTGGCGTCTGTTTTTCCATCGGGCCGCGTCAGACCCGATCATTTATTTAAGAAGTGGTGGTTTACTACACCATTGGATGATTTACAGTACGGTTGAAATCCTGGCATTCGCGGCTCTATTAGAACTATGGCGGTTCTTTCCGGAGGAGCGTTGGTGGTTATGGCCTGTATTAGCCATCAATACTGCCGCGATCCTGCTTAGCCTGACGCGAATGCTGTGGATCGGCTGCCTGTTGCTGCTCGCCGTGCACCTGGCCTGGCAGCGCTCGCGCTGGCTGTGGACAATTCCAGTCATACCTTGCGCGCTTCTCTTTCTGGGCCCCGGCGTGATTCGGGCGCGCCTGGCCGAATCCGTGGATCCCGACTATTACTCAAACGCCGAACGCATCCAGATGCTGCGCGTCGGATGGAAAATGATTCGCCAGCACCCGCTCGACGGAGTCGGCCCCGGGCGTGTCGATGATTTGTACACGAAATATCTCTCCACTGCGGAACAGGTGCCGGCCTATCACGGCCATCTGCACAACAATCTCGTTCAATTGGCGGCCGAATTTGGCCTGCCGGTAGTTGCGGCTGCGTTGCTGTGTGTAGGAGCGCTGTTCCGTGAGCTACGAAGCCGATGCAGGTTTGCCCTGGGTCGAGACCAAAAGTTCCTTGGCCGTACCGCCCTGCTGGCGCTCACCGGGTTTGCCGTGGCGGGGCTGTTCGATTACACCTATGGGCACGCGCTCGGGCTCATTCTGCTTACCTTTGCAGTTCTGTCACCCCTGATTCCGACGGAAGAGTCGCCTGCCCTGGAGATCTGAACCGCGGCGGAAGTGCGGGCCTGCCGCTGTGTGAGGCGGCGTCGAGATCTCCTGCACGGCCAGCCGGGCGGCCGCCGATGAGCCTTCCGCGAGTTGGCCCTCGATCTCCGCGAGTCTCGGATCGCTGTTTTCACCCTGGTCTTATACTGAAGTCAGGAGACATCACCATGTATCCGCTGAAGAAAGGCAAGATCGCGAGCCAGGCGCACGTCGCGCTGCCGGAAGGGACCTTCGAGGAAGAGCACGGGCGCAAGGGCTTCTACGGGAAGTCGGCGCATCTGTACCACGCGCATCCGCCGACCGGCTGGATTCGCTTCGAAGGCAAGCTCCGGCCGCACTGCTTCGATTTGAACCAGCTCGAGCCCAGCGACCTCGGCGATCCCGAAGGCTCGCCCGTCGCATTTCTCGGAAACGACGACGTAAGGCTGTATGTTTCGCGCCGGTCGGACCCGATGCCCTTTTATTTCCGCAACGCCGACGGCGACGAACTCTACTTTGTCCATCGAGGGCGTGGGAAGATCGAGACCGATTTCGGTCCGCTGGACTTCGAGGCGGGTGACTATATCAACATTCCGCGGGCGGTGACCTACCGGATCGTACCCGAGACGCGCGACAATTTTTTCCTGATCATTCAATCCAAGACCGAGTTCGAGCAACCCGAGAAAGGCCTGCTGGGGCAGCACGCGCTGTACGATCCGGCGACGGTGATCACGCCCGAGCCCGCGCCGCTGCTGGACGATCGGACCGAGTGGGAAATCCGCATCAAAGTGGACGACGAGATCTCGAAAGTGGTGTACCCGTTCAATCCCATGGACGTGGTGGGCTGGAAGGGCGACCTGACGGTGTGGAAGATCAACATGCGGGACATCCGGCCGGTGATGAGCCATCGCGCGCATCTGCCGCCCAGCGCCCACACCACCTTCGTAACCGCTGGCGCGGTGGTGTGCAGTTTCCTGCCGCGCCCGCTGGAGCAGGATGAAGACGCGCTGCGCGTGCCCTTCTTCCACCGCAACACCGACTACGACGAGTTCATCTTCTATCACGACGGTGATTTTTTCAGCAAGGACAATATCAAAGCCGGCATGGCGACGCTGCATCCGCGGGGCATCCATCACGGCCCGCATCCCAAGGCGCTCGCCAATCAGAAAAAGAAGACGCACACTGACGAGTACGCCGTCATGCTGGACGGCTTGAATCCCATTCACGTGCTGCCGGCCGGCGAGGACGTGGAGTGGAAGGAATACTGGATGAGCTGGATGGAACCGAAGCCGGTGGAGACGCGCTGATTGATCGCCGACCCGCACACTCAGCCGTATCTCAACATCTACAAGCTTTTGATCGGCTCGATCGTGCCGCGTCCGATTGCGCTTGTTTCCACTCTGAGCGCGGATGGAATCCGGAATCTCGCGCCGTTCAGCTTCTTCACAGGCATCAGCTCGAAGCCTGCCCTGATCTGTTTTTGCCCGGGACCGCGGCCGGCCGACGGCGCGCGCAAAGATACGCTTCGCAACATCTCGATGACGCGGGAATTCGTGGTCAACATTGTCTCCGAGGAAATCGCCGCAGCGATGAACTTGACCTCCGGCGAGTATCCTGCGGAAGTGGATGAATTCGAATTGGCTGGCCTGACCCCGATTCCGAGCGACCTGGTGAAGCCGCCGCGCGTCGCCGAGTCGCACGTCAACATGGAGTGCCGGCTCTACCTCGCCATCGAGTTCAGCGAGGAGCCGGGCGGCGGCAACCTGGTGATCGGCGAGGTGCTGCGTTTCCATGTCGACGACCGCATCGTCGAGAATTTCAAGATCGATCCGGACAAGCTGCGCGCCATCGGCCGCATGGGTGGTCCCACCGGCTATACCCGCACGCGCGACCGCTTCGACATGATCCGACCGAAGGTGTAAGGAAAAAATTCTAACGGCTAGCCGGCTGCTTGGTCTTGATCCAGGCGATGGCGGCATCCAGCACCGGGTCTTTTCCTTCGAGCAGCGCCTGGCGCGTCAACGGCGTCTCGACGTCGGGCGTGACACCCAAGCCCTCCAGCGGCTGGCCGCCTTCGGAGATGTAGTTGGCTATGGCATATTGGAAACCGTCGCCGTTGGGCAGTTTTTCAAAGAGCGACGGCAAGGCGGCTGCGGCGGTGCGGGATCCGAAAATCCGCGCCCGGCCCAGGTCCTTCATGCCGCCGGCCAGGATCTCCGAGGTCGAAGCCGACGCGCCGTCCGCCAGAATCGCCAGCTTTCCAGGGTAGGTGCTGGCGCGCGGGTTGACCACGAACTTGAGTGTGGCGTCGCGCAGGTACAGCGTGCCGAGGCGCTGATCCGGCTGGTCGATAAACCATCCGGCCATGCCCATGGCCATCGCGCCCAGGCCGCCGGGATTGCCGCGCAGATCGATGATGAAGCCGTCGCACTTCTGGCAGGACTCGACGGCCTCGCCGAAAAGATTCATGAGCCGGGCCGGATCGAGAAACAGGTTGAAGCTGACGTAGCCGATGTTGCCACCGCCGACCCGCGCTGAATCGAACCAGACATAAGACGGGTACAGATAACCGAACTTGACCAGCGTGCCTTTCGGCTTCCCTCGGGCAAGCTGCCTGGTCACGCGCTGGCCGGCGCCGTTCAAAAACTCGACCGGGATGGTTTCTGCGGCGTCATCTTCCAGGCGAGCCAGGATCGCGCGCCGCAGCATCAGACCGCGCAGTGTGGAGTTGGCGTAGTTGGCGTCTACTTTGGCAACGATCGGGCCCAGGTCCGCGTCGCCGATTTTCAGGATCTGCCAGCCGCGTTGCACTCCCTGGGCGGCGGCCGGCGAGCCGGGCTCGACGGAAGTCACCAGCACCTGCCATCCAATTGCACGAACATCCAGACCGGTGGTGTTTTCGCGCCCGCCATTGGCGGCGTTCAGGTCGGAGTACACTTCCTGCGGCACTATGGCGAAATGAGTCTGGTGCAGGCGGCCGAGCATGTCGCTCATCACGGCGCGCGCCTGTTCCATGCTGTCGGCTTTCTCGATGGCGGGGCGCAGCTCGTCGTGAACGGCCTGCCAGTCCAGGCCTGCGGGCTTGGTCTGCCAGTGCTTGTCGCGAATGGTTTTCCAGACGTGCTCGAAAGAGTCGACGTTGAGCTGGCGCTGCTGGGGAGTCAGCGCGAACGCAAAACCAACCGCGGCAGCGAGCACTGCGAGGCGCATCGCGGCCCCGCACACAATGCGCATGCCGGCGCGGTTCATTCTTTGGCGAGAACCTTGGCGCCCAGCGCGCCACCAATCATCGGCAGGGCCGTCAGGACGACGAACAACATCAGAAATGACATGAGCAGCACGCCCACCAGCGTCCCGGGATCCGACATCGCTTGGACCAGCGTCTCGGCGCGCGGATCGTTGGGAGGCAACTGGCTGCGAAAGACCTTCACCAGGCC
>DASQHQ010000043.1:0-100925 GCA_035632015.1 Bryobacteraceae bacterium | reverse complement strand
CGACGCTTTTGGATGGTGCTTTTGAGATGCTTTGGAAAAGTAGCCACACGGTCATTTGAAGAGGGGAGCACTTTGTTCCCGACTACTTCCCCCTGAACCGCTTCCCCGAATGAGACGAACCCCGGCTCTTTGTCCTTGCATCTGACGTATTGGACGCGCCATCCGCCTTTGTGCCGTTCAATGTATCCGTCGTCGGGATCGCCGCAAGTGGAGCATTTGTAGCAGGTGCCGGGATGCTTGTTTCTCATGGGACAGAAGATCTATTTTGACTGACTTCTCTAGGAGCGTTAACCTCGTTCTATGGGTACAGTGATGTGCGGAGGCTGCGCGACCGTTTTGGAAGAACCTGACGGTATCCGTCATCCGTGTCCGTCATGCGGAGCGATGCATCGAACATTTGTTTCTAACATCCAAGCACGCACGGCGCCTTGGCTGATCTCGATGCGCCAAGTGCAGCGCACACCAGGAAAGCGGAAACCGGTTCTGGATCGTTTCGGTGGCGTCGACTTTTTCAGAAAGCTTGGTAAGTTCGTGCAGAAGATTCGTGTCATCGACCGTAGACAGTCTCCTCCGACGTACCTCGAACGAGTCACCGACGCAGAAACAGGTGAAGTGATCCACGAGTGCTCCGAGCCACTGCACAAGCATCGCGGTCACGGATCAGCGCGCGGAAGATAATGTTTTACGCGGCCACAAAACAGCGGCATCGTCTCTTCGACCTTTGGCATGAGGAAGGGAACATACGCATACTGCTGGTAATCCGGGAACGGCGCCGAGACGTTCAGCCAACGCGCCAGCGTGGCGGCGATGACCGGCTCGCCCTCGCTTTCGGCCTCCGCAATGGTCTTGAGATAGTTCTCCTTGGAGATGGTAATTTTCACGCCAACCAGAATTGTATCGCGGGCAAGGTAACGGGGGCAGACGGCGGACGCCCTCCTTTAGTACGTTAATTACTATGTTCCAGCGCAGAGTCCTGATCCCGTATCTGGCCGCGGTGGCCTTCCCGCTGTTGCTCATTGCGGCCGGGGAGAAGGTCGATCTTTCGGTGATTCATCGGATCAAGTCCGAAGCCTTCGAGAATTCCCAGGTGATGGAGCACGTCTTCTATCTGACCGACGTCCACGGCCCGCGCCTGACCGGCTCGCCAGGCTACAAAGCCGCCGCCGATTGGGTGGCGCAAAAGATGACCGAGTACGGCCTCACTGCGAAGGAGGAAAAATGGGGGCCGTTCGGGCGCGGCTGGGCGTCCAAACATTTTGAAGCGCATCTGATCGAGCCGCAATACCAGCCGCTGATCGGAGTGCCGCTGGCCTGGACCGGGAGCACGGATGGAACCGTGACCGGCGAGCCAATGTTCGTCACCATCCGGTCGGAAGCGGATTTCGAGAAGTACCAGGGCAAGCTGAAGGGCAAGGTCTTGATGCTGAGCGAGGCGCGGCCGCTGCCGTTCCGGACAGAAGCGCCGGGCCACCGCTACACGGCAGAAGAATTAGACCAAGAGGCGACTGCGCCGGCGCCGCGGCAGGCGTTCGGATTTCGCCTCGGTCCCGCCGGGCCGAACGGCCAGCCTCCCGCCACGCCTGAGGAAGCGCGGCAGCGTCGCGAGCAACAGCGGCGGCTGCAGGAAAAAATCGGAGAGTTTTTCAAGGGCGAGGGCGCGCTGGTGCAGCTTTCGGCCAGCTACCGCGGCGATGGCGGAACCGTGTTCGCGCAGTCCGGCGGGCCGTACGATCCCAAGCGGCCGGTCGGAATCGCGGCCGCGGCGTTGACGCCCGAACATTACAATCGCATCGCGCGCCTGCTGGAGCACAAAATACCGGTCAAACTCCAGTTCAACATCCAGAACGAGCTGTTCGAAAACGATCTCGATTCGGTGAACGTGATTGCGGAGATTCCGGGAAACAAAAAGAAAGACGAAATCGTGATGCTGGGCGCGCATCTGGATTCCTGGCAGGGCGGCACGGGCGCCACCGACAATGCCGCCGGCTGCGCGGTGGTGATGGAGGCCGCGCGCATTCTCAAGTCGCTCAACCTCGCCATGGATCGCACGGTCCGGATGGCGTTGTGGGGCGGCGAAGAAGAAGGCGAGTTCGGTTCGCGCGCCTATGTGAAGCAGCATTTCGCCGACCGCGAGACGATGAAGCTCGCTCCCGAGCACGCCAAGCTGGCCGGCTATTTCAACCTCGACAACGGCACCGGCAAGATCCGCGGCATTTATCTGCAAGGCAACGATATGGCGCGGCCGATCTTCGAGGCATGGCTGGCGCCATTCCAGGACCAGGGCGCGACGGTGGTCACCATCCGCAACACGGGCGGCACCGATCATCAGTCCTTCGATGCGGTGGGTTTGCCCGGCTTCCAGTTCATTCAGGACCCAATGGAGTACGATGCGCGCACTCATCACTCCAACATGGATGTCTACGATCACCTCCAGGCGGGCGACCTGATGCAGGCCTCGGCGATCCTCGCATCCTTCGTCTACAACGCGGCGATGCGCGAAGAACTGCTGCCTCGCAAGCCGCTGCCCAAGCCCCAGCCGGCCCGGCGGCGGGAGAGCGCCACGGAATAACTTAGTCAGGCTGTGTTTCAACAAGGGGCTCGGACGACAAGGGACGAGCGGTTTCATTGCCGATAGCCAGGGAGCCTTTCGCTACTGGCGGCGAGTATACAGTGGACAATCTTTGCGAAAATGGACCCTCAAGAGGCATGAGATTCAGGGGCGATCTCGCCTTGCAAATCCGGGATCGCCGGCACACCGATTCAGTGCAAGGTGGCGTGCCCCATCTGTTCGCAGGGTCAAGCGCGAAATAGACAACCGGAAAGCCGCTCATTTGATCAGGTCGAGGTTTTCGATTCAGCGAAAACAACCCGAGGCCTACACAGTGTTGATCAGCGGTAGGCTTCGCTGCGATGCCGGACACCGAAAATGCACATGGCATTGCTCTTCAGGGTGAATAGGATTCTGTAGTCACCGACGCGGAGCCGGTAAACGCCGGCGAAGTCTCCCTGGAGCGCGACGACGTCGCCCGAGCCAGTATGAGCAAAGCGTAGAAGACCATCGAAGATGCGCATGGCCATCGGGCGGTCCAAAGCACGAATATCTCGCCTGGCCTCCTCGAGCCACTCGATCTGGTATGGGGGCATTACTTGGCGTTTTCAGAAGAGGGGGGAAAATCTCCGAGCCTGAGCCCGAAATCGGCAAGCACTTCTTCGATCGGGATGCCCTGCCCGCCCCGTTTGGCGAGCCACGCTTGACCGTCGTGGAAGCGCCGGCGATCCTGGTCAGTAACCGCTTCGTCATCTTGGGGAGCTCTGGCGAGGGCACGCGCCACGGGATCGAGCAGCATAAACTCCAAGAAGCGTACCGCGGTGGAGATCTGCGACGGCTCAAGCCGTTCGATCAGGTCATGCGCTTGTTGTTTTTCTGAGCCAGTCTCCATTGGACCCCTACGCTGGTGGCTTGCGCGAGGCTGCGCCCTCGGCCTGCTTCAAGTATAGTTCGCGGATGTGTTGCGGTGCCATAATGGGCCTATGCGGGCCACCATTCTCGTTCTCGCTTTCGTGATTCCGGCCGTAGCCGCCGACTCGGTCGACCTGGCCGTCGTCAACCGCATCAAAGCCGAGGCCTTCGAGCGCTCCAAGGTCATGGAGCATCTGGAAAACCTCACCGACGTTTACGGCCCGCGTCTCACCGCGTCGCCCGAGTTCAAGGAAGCGGTCGACTGGGCGGCCGGGCGGCTGAAGGATTATGGCCTCGCCAACGTGCACCTGGAGAAATGGGGGCCGTTCGGCCGAAGCTGGTCGCTCGAGAAGTTTGCGCTGGAGCTCACCGCGCCGCGCTATTCGCTGCTGGCTGCCGCTCCGCTGGCATGGTCGGCCAGCACTAACGGGATGGTTTCCGGCGAACCGATCTTTGCTCCGCTGGCAACCAGCGAAATCATCAACCGGTCTGAAGCCAATCTGGAGCAGTACATCCAGAAATACAGAGGCAAGCTGCGCGGCAAAATTTTGCTGATCTCCGAGCCGGTCCGCAACGTCTCGGACGCGGAATCCAGGCCCGAACTGCGGCGCTATACCGACGCCGAGTTGAGCGAACTGACTATCGCTCCGGCGCCGGTGCCTAAGATGAAAATCGATCTGGCCAACCTGGTGGTTCCCGAGGACCTGGAGGAGCGTCTGCGCTTTAACGCCAGCCTTCCTCCCGAAGCTCAGGATGAGCTTCGCCGCCGGCGCGATGAGTTGACCGCCAAACGCAACCGCTTCCTGCTCGACGAGGGAGTGCTGGCCGTAGTCGAGGACGACCGCCGCGCCCGCGACGCCATTGCTTTCGCCGAAGCGGCCGGGTCGCACGACGCCAAAGACCCGCTCGCGCCTCCGATGTTCGTAGCCACCTCGGAGCATTATAACCGCATCGTCCGGTTGCTCCAAAACAAGACCAAGGTGGAAATGCAGGTGAATCTGAAGGCTCGCGTCTCGGAAGGCGCCGTGGATGCCTACAACCTGGTGGGGGAAATCCCGGGAGGCGCCAAGCGGGACGAGATCGTGATGGTGGGCGCGCACTTCGATTCCTGGCACAGCGGAACCGGCGCCACCGATAACGCCGCCGGCAGCGCCGTCATGATGGAAGTGATGCGCATTCTGAAGGCGCTCAACCTCAAACTGGACCGCACCGTCCGCATCGCGCTGTGGAGCGGCGAGGAACAGGGCCTGCTGGGTTCGAAGGCTTACGTGCGGGAGCATTTCGGCGATCCCAAGACCATGAAGCTGACCGGCGCGCACGCCAAGCTTTCGGGTTATTTCAATCTCGACAACGGCAGCGGCAAGATTCGCGGCGTTTATCTTCAGGGCAACGACGCCATGCGCCCGCTGTTCGAGCAGTGGTTCGAGCCGTTCCGCGATCTGGGCGTGTCCGCGATCACGATTCGCAACACCAGCGGCACCGATCACTTATCCTTCGATGCGGTCGGGCTGCCGGGTTTCCAGTTCGTCCAGGATCCGCTCGATTATTCCACCGTCACGCACCACTCCGAAATGGATGTGTACGATCATGCCATCGCGGGCGACCTGATGCAGGCCGCGGCCGTGATCGCGTCGGTGGTCTACGATGCGGCGAACCGGCCGGAGATGCTGCCGCGCAAGCCGTTGCCGAAGGCGCAGGAGATGAGCGCCGCAACGAAGTAGCCTGCCCCCGGCCTTTACAACACCTTTCGAAACACGCCGATCACCTGCGGCCCGAGCTGGATCACCGTTCGGGGGACCACCAGCAACAGCGGCAGCGTGAAAATCCAATAGCGCTTCGAGAGGCCGTAAATGCCCAGCAGGATCAAAAGCGGCGAGAGCGTGCGGCCGAAAGCATACACTTCCGCCCAGGCTCCCGGGGAAAACAGGAAGGCCGCGAAAATCACGAAACAGTAGATGCCGAACTCCACCGGCCCCGCCAGCCGCTGGAATCCCATCCGGATGGCCAATGCCACCGCCAGCGCGATGGCGGCCAAGGCGGCGTAATCGAGAATCGTGGAGATGGCTGCGATAGCGGGTCCAAAGGGATATTGATAAGGAGTGGCCATGCGCAGGGCGATACCTTGGAACGGAATGCGCGAAAACGCCGCAATGTCCTCGGAACTGGTTTGCAGTTGCACGAACGCATACCAGGCCAGCGCGGGGAGCGCGGCGGTGGCAAAGAACAACGCGGATCGAAGCCTGCGTTTCCACAGCAGCGAGAGCACGTAGCCGGCGACCAGCAGAAACCCCGTCTCGCGCACCAGCGGAGCCGCCAAAAGGACGCCGTACAGCCGGTAGCGGGATTCCCGGGAGACCAGCAACGCGAGTGCGATACACAAAGCCGCCAGAGCCACGTCCACGGTCAGGCGGTCAATGGAGATCAGGACGGCGGGAATCAGCAAAAATGAAAAGCCGAGGGCCGGATGGAATCCCACCGCGGCGGCATACAGACTCAGCCAATAGCCGCCGCAAAAGATGGTGAACAGAATGACGCCGATGTAGGCCGCATCTATCCGGCCGTCACGCCCCAGCGCCAGCACATGCGCCGCTAAAGGAATCAGAATGCGCCGGTAGCGGACGCGCGGAGCGTCCAAATACATATCCAGGCCGCGCACGAAAAATGGATCGTGCGCGATGTAGTGGTACATCTGGCCGTCGTAGCCCTGGCTGCCCGTGAAAAGATACAGATTTTCGCTGGCCAGCTCGGGCGGCTGGGAGTTTTTCTCGCCGGTGCAGAACAGCGCGTTCCAGCGTCCCTGGTAGTTGGAATGAACGGTGAGGAACTGCCAGCCAAAGGCAAGCACAGCGCAGCCAACGCCCGTCAGAAAGCACTGCCCGCGTCTGAGTGCCAATTGGGCGCCGCTGAACTATTCGTTCACTTGGAAGGTGCCGACGAAGGAGCCGCGGTTTCCGCTGTAGTTCCAGGAAGTGCCGAGGCCCTGACCGGAATAGTCATTGGCCACGGTGAAAGCCGGCATGGCATGCTCTACCGGAGTGAGCGGCTCGTACCAGACCGCTTCGTTGTGGCAAATCTCGTCAGTATCGGTGAGCGGGCGGGTTTCGAGCTTCACCAGATTGCCGGCGTGCATGACCGCCTTGCCGCTGTGGACACTGTTGCCGGCCAGCGAGAACTCGATGGGCTGATATTCCACGCGAACCACATCGGCGAGCAGCTTGCCGCCCATCTTCTGCGCGAAGTCCTTGAGCGCGAGCCGCTGCTCGGCGTTGGCCTTAGAATCGATCACCACCACCGCCTGGACGGGATAAACCGAATTGGTGACGTCGCCCAGCGTGTTGCTGGCGCGGATGACGCCCATCACGGCGAGGCCGTCCAGGTTGACGCCTTCGAAGCTGCCCTGCTCAATCTTCCAGCCCATCACGGCCAGATCGCCGGCGAGGCCGACCTCGGAATTGGCGAAGCACGGGCCGGTGTAGACATCCGCGGTGCGAGCCTCGATGTATTCGCCGCGCACGTGCGTGGAGGGGAGATTTGCGCTCACGGCCAGCGAAGCGAAAATACCCAGCGCAGCCGCCGCACAGAGGATAGCTCTCATGTTCAGCCTCCTGGTTCCTATAATAGCAACGTGACCCGACAGGAAACGGGAAGAGCGGTTGGAGCGGCGCCGGCCGGAAGCGGCAGTGCCACGCCCGATGCGTGTCTGCTGAGCGCGGTCGAAATGGCGCGCCGGATTCGCGCCAAGGATCTGTCCGCGCGCCAGGCGGTGGCGGCGCATCTGCAGCAGGTCGAGCGCGTGAATCCGCGGGTCAACGCGATCGTAACGCTGGTTGCCGGCCAGGCCCTCGAGCGTGCGGCCGAAGCCGACGAAAAGCTGGCCCGCGGCGAGCCTGTGGGTCCGCTGCACGGGCTGCCCATCGCGCACAAGGATCTTCAACTGACCAAAGGCATCCGGACGACGTTCGGCTCCCGCATCTTTCAGGATTTCGTTCCGGCTGGCGATTCTCTGCTGGTGGAGCGCATCCGCGACGCCGGAGCCATCCTGGTCGGCAAGACCAATACGCCCGAATTTGGCGCGGGCTCGCAGACCTTCAACGAAGTTTTCGGCGCGACCTTGAACCCTTACGACACCACCAAGACCTGCGGCGGCAGCAGCGGAGGGGCGGCGGTGGCGCTGGCGTGCCGCATGTTGCCGATTGCGGACGGCAGCGATCTGGGCGGGTCGCTGCGCAACCCGGCCAACTTCTGCAACGTAGTCGGGTTCCGGCCGTCACCGGGGCGCGTTCCAGTCTGGCCGGCGGCCCTGGGATGGTCGAGTCTGGCGGTGGAAGGCCCCATGGCGCGAACGGTTGCGGACGTCGCATTTTTCCTGGCGGCGATCGCCGGTCCCGACTCACGGTCGCCCATCTCGATCGACGAGCCCGGCGCGCGGTTCGCGGCGCCGCTCGACCGCGACTTCCGCGGTGCGCGGGTGGCGTGGTGGAAGGATCTGGGCGGCTTGCCGGTGGACCCGCGCGTTCGGGACGTCATCAACGCCCAGCCCGCCGTGTTCGAATCGCTCGGCTGCATCGTCGAGCAAGCCGAACCGGATTTTTCAGCCGCCGACCAAACCTTCAAGACGCTGCGTTTTTGGTATTCCTACCTGGCGTCGATCTCCATCCCCGAGCGGCGCGGCAACCGCAACCTGGTGAAGGACACCATCCGGTGGGAGGTGGAGCAGGGGGAAAAGCTCGCGGCTGCCGATGTCGGCCTGGCTGAGATGAAGCGGACCGAACTCTATCACCGCGTCCGCCAGTTCATGCAGCGTTACGAATTTTTCGTGCTGCCGGTGAACCAGGTGCCGCCGTTCGACGTGAAGCAGCCGTATCCCACCGAGATCGCGGGAGTGAAGATGACGACCTACATCGACTGGATGAAGACGTGTTACTACATCTCGCTGGCCGGCAATCCTGCCATCTCAGTGCCGTGCGGCTTCACAGCCGAGGGCTTGCCGGTGGGCCTCCAAATCGTCGGCCGGCATCACGACGACTGGGGCGTTCTGCGGATGGCGCACGCCTTCGAGCAAGCCAGGAACCTGGGCAGCCGGTGGCCGCCCGCCGCGGAGTAGATGTTTTCAGCAGCGTGACGAGCGCACAGGACGCCGCGGCGTCGTCCCTGAAAGAAGAAAACGCTGCCGCGGCGTTCCGTTGTGCGCGTTTTCTGGACAGTGCGTGCGCCACGATCAATACTCCACCGACACCAAAAACAACCCACGCGCGGGAGCCGTGGGCCCGGGCGGGATCGCGCAGCCCGGCTCGAGACGCACCAGTAGTCCTTCGCGGTCGACGTTTCCCTTCCCTGCCTCCAGCAGCACCCCGACGATGTTCCGCACCATGTGCTTGAGGAACCCGCTCCCGGTCACCCGATAAATTAGCCGGTCGCCTTCCGCCCCCAGTCGCGAGCAGAAAATGGTCCGCACTTTCGACGCGCCCAATTCATCGCGCTCATCGGTGGCGGCAAAGGCGGTGAAGTCGTGCTCGCCTTCGAGGACCGGCGCCAGCCGCACCATCTCCTCGATGCGCAGCGGATAAGGATGATGCTGCACATAGCGCCGTTCAAATGGCGGGCAGATCTCGCCCCGGAAGATGCGATATTCGTAGGTCTTCGATTGGGCGTCGTAGCGCGGGTTGAACTCGGGCGCGACTTCTTCGACTCCCAGCACGCGGATGTCGCCCGGAAGCAAGCGATTCACCGCCCGCCGCAGATTTTCGAGCGGAATCGGATTCTCGATGGTAAAGGCGGCCACCTGCGCCAGGGCGTGGACGCCCGCGTCGGTGCGGCCGGAGCCGGCCACCAGAACGGGCCGGCCTTCGATCTCGGCCATCACCTGTTCCAGGGTTCCCTGGATGGTGGGCAAGCCGGGTTGCACCTGCCAGCCGTGATAGTCGGTCCCGTCGTAGGCGATTTCGATCTTAATTCGCCGCATGAACGGGCCGCGAGCCGGGCTTGACCACCGGGCTGCCGGCGCGGCAGAGAGGACAATCCTCGGGCGCGTAGGAAACAACCTGAAGCGTCTTGAGGGCCACGCGCGGGACGCCCAGCTCCACTGCGCCCCCGCTGCGATCGACGATCGAGGCGGCGGCGAGCACGCGCGCACCCGCGTCCTTCAAAATTTCGACTACCTCGCGCGAACTGCCGCCGGTGGTGATGACGTCCTCCACTACCACTGCGGTCTCGCCCGGCTCGACGGAAAAGCCGCGCCGTAGAACCATCTGGCCGCTCGCGTCGCGCTCGGTGAAAATGAAACGCACCCCCAACGCCCGCGCCACTTCATGGCCGATGATCAATCCGCCGATCGCGGGCGAGGCCACCACGTCCACACGCAACGCCGGCTCCAGACGCCGGAATTCCGCGGCCAGCAGACGTCCGAACCGCTCGGCATGCGTGGGGTACTGCAGCACCAGCGCGCATTGCAGATACTCCGGGCTGTGCAGCCCACTGGTGAGACGGAAATGGCCGCGCAGGTAGGCGCCAGTCTCATAAAACGCACCCAGAATCGGGTCAGGTTGCTCACTCACAAGAGTCACTATAACAGTTCGTCTCTCAGGCGATTACAAAGCCTTACGACCTTTTGCAAAACAAAAGGCATCAAAAATGCGTGAGAGGTAATTTACAGGAAATTGGACACGTCGTAACAAGTGGAGACGAAGATGATGATCACGAAAAACAAGTCTCTGCTGGCAGCCGCGGGGGCGGTGGCGATCGGCCTCGCGCTCTGGTACTACTTCAGCAGCAAGAATGAAGCGGCTTATCAGACAGCCGCCATCGAGCGCGGCAAGGTGCAGGCCAGTATCTCGGCCACCGGCAATTGCAACGCAGTGGTTACGGTTCAGGTGGGCAGCCAGGTGTCGGGCAACATCAAGGCGCTCTACGCGGATTTCAACACCAAAGTGAAAAAGGGCCAGGTGGTGGCGTTGATCGATCCGCAGCCGTTTCAGGCGCGAGTGGATCAAAGCAAGGCCGCTGTGGACAGCGCTCGTGCGGCGGTGGTGAGCGCGCAGGCTCAGGTGGAAAAAGCGAACGCCGACATCGCCAGCGCCCGCGCCAACGCGGCCAATCAAAACGCAGCGATCGTGAAAGCCAAGGCCGCAGCCACCGACGCCAAAACCAAGCTGGGCTCGCGCAGGATCCTGTTCCAGGACGGCATCCTTTCCAAGGACGATCTGGATACGGCGCAATCCACCTACGATCAGGCGGCCGCCGAGCAGCAGGCCGCCGAGGCTCAATTGGACGCAGCCAATCATCAGATCCAATCCGCGCAGGCCATGTACCGGGTCGCCGAAACGCAACTCTCCGCCGCCCAGGCCCAAGTGAAGCAGGCGCAAGCGTCGCTGGAGCAGGCGCAACTGGACCTGGACCATACCGAAATCACCGCGCCGGTGGACGGCACTGTGATCGCGCGCCACATGGACGTGGGACAAACCATAGCGGCTTCCTTCCAGGCGCCGACCATTTTTGAAATCGCGCAGGACTTGACGAAGATGCAGGTCGACACCAACGTCGACGAGGCCGACGTGGGGCAGGTGAAGCTGGGCCAGGAGGCGCGGTTCAGCGTGGATGCTTACCCGGTCAACATCTTTCACGGCACGGTCCAGCAAATCCGCCAGGCGCCGATCAACGTGCAAAACGTCATAACCTACGACGTGGTGGTCGCGGTGTCGAATCCCGACTTGAAGCTTCTGCCCGGCATGACGGCCAACGTGAAGATTCTCACCAGCGAGCAGGACGCTGTCCTGAAGATACCGAACGCGGCCTTGCGTTTCCGGCCGCCGGACGCTCAAACGCAGACGCAAGTTCACGCCGCCGGCAAGAAGCAGGACGCTGGGTCCACAGTCTGGGTTCTGGATTCCGACGGCAAGCCGAAGGCCGTCAAAGTGACGCTCGGCATCACCGACGGCATGTTCACCTCGGTGCAGTCAGGCGACTTGAAAGACGGCGATCAGGTAATCACCAGCAGCCTGATGAAGACCTCCAGCGCCGCTCCGGCGCCGCGCGGGCCGCAAGGGCCGCGTTTCTGAGGCGGGCGCCATGGCCGAACGGCTGATACAAATCCGCGAGCTCACGAAAGTCTACCAGCTGGGCGACGTGATCGTGAACGCCTTGCGGGGCGTCTCCATCGAAATCGAGCGCGGCAGCTTTGTCGCCATTATGGGTCCGTCGGGTTCCGGCAAGACGACGTTCATGAACATCGTCGGGTGTCTCGACAAGCCCACTTCCGGAACCTACATTCTGGATGGCGTCAATGTCAGCACGCTGGCGCGGGATCAATTGGCTGAAATACGCAACCAGAAAATCGGTTTCGTGTTCCAGCAGTTCAATCTGCTGGCGCGCACCACGGCGGTCGAGAACGTCGAGCTGCCGCTGTTGTACAGCAGCCGCGATGGAGTCAACCACGGCCACGCCCAGGCCCTGCGCGCGCTGGACTGGGTGGGCCTGGCCGGGCGCGAGCTGCACCGCCCCAATCAACTGTCCGGCGGCCAGCAGCAGCGCGTCGCCATCGCCCGCGCGCTGATCAACGATCCGCAGATCATTCTGGCTGACGAGCCGACCGGCGCGCTCGATTCGCGCACCAGCATCGAGATCATGGCGCTGTTCCAAAAGCTGAACCGCGAGTCCGGCATCTCGGTCATCGTGGTCACGCATGAGCCCGACATCGCGCAGTACTCGAGCCGCATCATCCGCTTCAAGGACGGCCAGGTTGTGTCCGATGAGCCGGTGCGGCGTCCTCGGAACGCCCAGCACGAGCTGGAAGTTTTGCCGCGGGAGGAAGCTGCGGAGACGGAGGCGGTGGCGCCATGAAGAAGATTCTGCCGGCTATGAAAATCGCCTTCCGGGCGCTGCGAGTCAACAAAATGCGCTCCGCCCTGACCATGCTCGGTATCATCATCGGCGTCGGCGCGGTCATCGCCATGGTGGCGGTCGGCTCCGGGGCCAGCCAGCGGATCGAACAGCAGATCGCCAGCATCGGCAGCAACGTGATCATTGTGATACCCGGCAGCATTACGGCTTCCGGAATCCGCCTGGGCAGCGGCAACGCCACTACTCTGACCAGCGACGACGCCAGGGCCATCGCACGCGACTGCCCGTCGGTGCAGGCCGTAGCCCCGAGCAGCCGCAGCGGCGCGCAGGTGGTCTACGGCAACAACAACTGGGCCACCTCCATCTACGGCACGACGCCGGACTACCTGATCATTCGCGACATCGGCATTCAGAGCGGCAGCGCGTTTACCCAGCAGGATGTGGATTCGGACGCCAAGGTGGCGTTGCTCGGTCAAACCGTGGTCAACAATCTGTTCAACGGCGCCGATCCGATCGGCCAGGTGATCCGCATCAAGCACGTGCCGTTCACCGTCGCCGGAACCTTGGTGCCCAAGGGCCAATCCCCCACCGGACAGGATCAGGATGATGTCATCCTGTTGCCCATCACCACCGCGCAAAAGAAAGTTTTCGGCGTCAATCAAGCCCGTGCGAATTCGGTCGGCTCGCTGATGGTGCAGGCGCGCGGACCACAGTTCATCCAACCCGCCCAGGACGAGATGCGGGCCGTGCTTCGCCAGCGCCACCACCTGCAGCCCAACCAGGACGACGATTTCACCATCCGCAATCTGGAAGAGGTGTTCCAGGCGCAGGAGACCTCCTCGCACGTGATGTCCATCCTGCTGGCGGCCATCGCTTCCGTGTCGCTGATCGTGGGCGGCATCGGAATTATGAACATCATGCTCGTTTCGGTGACCGAGCGCACCCGCGAGATCGGCTTGCGCCAGGCGGTGGGCGCCAAGACTCGCGACATCCTGACGCAATTCCTGGTAGAAGCCGTCACGCTCTCCGTGCTGGGCGGCGTGGTGGGAATCGTGTTGGGTGTCATCGCCTCCAAGTTGATCTCGGTCTTCGCGCAGTGGTCCACGCTGATCTCTCCCGGAGCGATCCTGCTGGCGTTCATTTTTTCAGCGCTGGTAGGCGTCTTCTTCGGTTTCTATCCCGCCCGAAAAGCGGCCCTGCTGGATCCGATTGAAGCCCTCCGCTACGAATGAGGGCTTGGGCCACATTCTGACTTGCCTCCTCAGCCAGCGCAAACCGTCGGCGCGGACCAGAAGGCGCTCGCGCTGCCGCGGAAGCCACTTATGCCCAGGCTCGCGCTCAACTCGACATCGCGACCGGGTCCACGCTGCAGAATCCCGCCCGCGCCCCTGCCACTTTGGGACTCGAGCGGTACAAAAGGCGCCGGCCGCAAACCGGTCAGAGGCAGCCAGCAACTCGCGCTGAATGCGGGGAGCCTGCGGGGGACAGGACGCCGCTCCCCAGCAGCCGCTCTTCCATTTCGGTCGCGAGTACCGGAATTGCATGGCGAACGTGCCGATCCGGTAAATTTTTCTGAAAGCCTGCATCCGGTTTCGCATTAAGAATCAGCTCCTTGGCGCTTTGGAAGAGTACCTGCAACCAATCCAGGCGAATGGAATCATGTGAATCTCAAGGAGCCAAGGTCGATCCTCTCAGAACCCTCACTGCAGTTTCTCCAAACCGCTAGATTCTTCAAATCCCTACTTTAGAGAACCCTCCCGACCAGCTCCTTGAGTTCTTTTCGCCGACCGCCCGCCGACACCAGCCTGACCCATATTCGTCACTGGCAAACTCATGTCACTTGCCCTAGAGTGAAAGCATGTTGCGGATTGTGTCGCTGATCGCGAGCGCGACGGAAATTGTCCACGCGCTCGAGTTAACCCCATACCAGGTGGGACGCTCCCACGAGTGCGATTATCCGGAGGAGATTCGCGCGCTTCCGGTGTGCACCTCGCCCAGCTTCCCGGTGGATGGCAGCAGCGCGGAGATCGACGCGCGAGTGAAGGGACGGGTGGCCAACGCGCTTTCGGTTTACGAAGTCTACCAGGACGTGCTCGATCGCTTACGGCCCACACACGTCTTGACGCAGACGCAGTGCCGGGTCTGCGCCGTGAGTTTGGAGGATGTCGAACGCGCCCTCGCAGGTGCGGTTTCCAGCCGGCCTCGGCTGGTGGCGCTCGAACCGAACCGGTTGGAGGATATCTGGAGCGACATCCGGCGCGTGGGCGCGGCTTGCGATATCGCGGCCAAGAGCGAAGACGTAGTTCGGAGCTTGCAGGACCGCACGGCGCAGATTTCCTTGCGCGCTCGCCAGGCGGCGCGACGCCCGCGTGTGGCCGCGATCGAGTGGCTCGAACCGCTCATGGCGTCGGGCAACTGGATTCCGGAGCTGATCGGTCTGGCGGGAGGCGAAAGTCTGTTTGGCCAAGCCGGCGTTCATTCACCGTGGATGACGTGGAATGAGTTGATCGCCGCCGATCCGGACGTGATCGTCATCATGCCCTGCGGTTTCGATCTGGAGCGCACCCGCCGCGAGATGTATTGGCTCACCGGGAAACCGGAGTGGCTGGAGCTGCGCGCGGTCCAGCACGGCGAAGTGTACCTGGCCGATGGCAATCAGTACCTGAACCGGCCGGGCCCGCGCATCGTGGAATCACTCCAGATTTTCGCCGAGATCCTGCATCCGGATCTGTTCCAACCTGCGCTCGAGAGCACCGCCTGGCAGCGCTGTGAGCCCAGCTGCATCCATAAACATTCGGAACAATAAGCCATAGACAATGTGAAATTATGGCTGTCTACGATCATTTGGCGTGGTTTGGCGTTTTCGCCGAAAATCGAGTCAAACACCAGCCAGCGTTATAGCGCACTGATTAGGCTTTCGATCCTCGGAAGGCGCTTCCGCAGTTGTTTCCACAGGCTGAAATCAACGGTAAAGTGTAGACGGCTTGGGCCTGGCGCTGCAAGACGCCCAGATCGACGCACGGGTGGCCTGTCCGCTAGATATGGCGGCGCCGGCCGGCGGCGAGACGGGGCACGTACACGGAACGTTCGCATGGGGCCGCCCACACCAGGCCGCCCACACCAGGCCGCCCAGGCCCGGCCGCCCACACTTCAAGATTCGTGGAACACCGGAGCGGGAGCACTCGTCATTGTCCAAGACGGCCAGGGGCGCGGCCGGCAGTGGGCCCGAGCCAGGAGGCGGATTTCCTTGGCTGGAGCTGGCACGGAGTTGGATTCTCATTGGCCCATGCAAGCCAGCGCGGCGCCTTGCTTGGCCGCAAGGAGGCGTGGTCGAATCTTGATCCGCCTCGGCACGGGGTGCGAGCTAAGGAGGGTGAATCGATGGCGACCTGGGCTCGGTGGCTGCCTTTGATGGCGGCGATGCTGCTTCAGGCTGGATGCGTCTATGTCGGCGATTTGGGCGACGGTAACGCTTATCGTCAGGACTTCCATTCCACTCACCCATTGGATCCCGGCGGGCGGGTCTCGGTCGAATCCTTCAACGGGTCTATCGAGGTGGCTGGGTGGGAGCAGAATTCCGTCGAGGTCAACGGAACCAAGTCCGCCAGCAGCAGGAGCGCGCTGGACGAGATCAAGATCGACGTCAGCGCCGCGGCCGGCTCGGTGCACATTCGCGCCATTCGCCCGCCCGAGCGCTTCCGGAACATGGGCGTTCATTTCTCCATCCGCGTGCCGCGCCAGACACTGCTCGAGCTGGTTTCCAGCTCCAACGGGAGGATCGAGGTGGACGACCTGGAGGGCAACGCGCGGCTGCAGACATCGAACGGCGCCATTCGCATCCTTAGGGTGAAGGGCGATGTCGAAGCACAGACTTCCAATGGCGGCGTTGAGGCGGAGGGCCTGAGCGGCGGCGCCAATCTGCACACTTCCAATGGCTCGATTCGCGCGGAAACGTCAGGCGGATCTTTTGAAGCCGTAACTTCCAACGGCAGCATCGTGGCGCGGCTCAGCGATCCGGCGACCACGTGGCCGGTCCGCGCGCGCTCTTCCAATGGCCGCATCGAGCTGACGTTCGAAGCCAGGCAACTGCCCGAGGTGCGCGCTTCCACCAACAATTCTTCCATCCTGGTGCGGCTGCCGGCTTCGGCCAACGCGCGGGTGCGCGCGCATACGTCGCATTCCACCGTGAGCTCGGAGTTCGACGAGCTGCGGAACGAAAGCGGACGGCGGCACTCGGAACTGGATGGGACCATCGGACGCGGGGGGCCGCTGATCGATCTGGAGACCAACAACGGGTCCATCCGGATTGCCAAATTATGATGAGCGCCAAGCCTGGTGCATTCGCGAGAGTGCGAACGCAGCCCGCTCGAGAGCGTGCGCCGCGCGTCGATCAGAACATGTACAGCGGCGTGCCGGGCGCCGGCTGCTTCTCTTCCTCGCCGGGGGCGCCAACGGGCTGCTCTTGCAACTCGCCGCCAATCGGACGGCAATAGATGCCGGTGTCGCCCAGATAAACCTCCAGCTCGGACGGGCGCGGGAGCGTGCCTTGAATGAGCGCCTCCGACAGCGGATCTTCGATGTACTTTTGAAGCGCCCGCCGCAGCGGCCGCGCTCCGTAGCTGCGGTCGGTCAGCGTCTTTTCCAGAATGTATCGCGCGGCGTCTTCGTTCACGCGGATCTTGATCTGCTTGGCCACCAGGTTGGTGTTGATCTGCTCGACCAGCAGGTTGATGATCTTCAACAGGTCGTCATCAGTGAGCGAGGTGAACAGAATCACTTCGTCCAGGCGATTCAGGAATTCAGGATTGAACGCCTTCTTCACTTCCGCCATCACCTGGTCCTCAACCTTGGGCGGAACTCCACTGTTGGAGGGCGCCGAGAACCCGATCTGCGTCTTCTTGTCGAGGAAGCGCGCGCCCAGGTTGGAGGTCATGATGATGATGGTGTTTTTGAAGTCCACCGTGTTGCCCAGGCCATCGGTCAACTGGCCGTCCTCAAAAACCTGCAGCAGGATGTTGTAGACATCCGGGTGCGCCTTCTCGATCTCGTCCAGCAGGATGATGGAGTACGGCGCGCGTTTGACGCGCTCGGTCAACTGGCCACCCTCTTCGTAGCCGACATAGCCGGGAGGCGAGCCAATCAGTTTTGAGACCGAGTGCTTTTCCATGAACTCGGACATGTCGAAGCGGATGAGCGATTTCTCGCTGCCGAACAGGAACTCGGCCAGCGCGCGCGCCACTTCGGTCTTGCCGACGCCGGTGGGGCCCAGGAACAGGAACGAGCCGGAGGGCCGCTTGGGTGATTTCAATCCGGCGCGCGACCGGCGAATGGCGCGGGCCAGCGCCGATATCGCTTTTTCCTGGCTGATGACGCGCTTGTGCAGCTCCTCCTCGATGCGGATGAGCTTGCTGACCTCTTCTTCCTTGATCGCGGTCATCGGCACGCCGGTCCAGCGCGCCACGACGTCCTCGATGTCGTCCTTGGTGACGACGCCGGTGGAGGTATCGTCCAGATTGTATTTCTCGCGGAGCTGCCGGAGGTTCTCGCGCTCTTTGCGCTCTTCGTCAGAGTAGAAGCGCGCTTTTTCGAACTCATGATTCGCGATGGCGTTTTCCATGCGATGCACGATGAACTTTATGCGCTTCTGGATGTCGGCCACCTCGCCGGGCAGCGTAGTCTGGCGCAGTTTCACGCGCGCGCCGGCTTCGTCGATGAGATCGATGGCCTTGTCCGGCAGGAAACGGTCCGGGATGAAACGCGTCGAAGTGTGGACGGCGGACTCGATGGCTTCATCGGTGTAAGCCACGGCGTGGAATTTTTCGTAGCGCTCTTTGATGCCGAACAGAATGCGAATGGCGTCCGACTCGGTGGGCGGCGGGACCTTGACGGCCTGAAAGCGCCGTTCGAGCGAGCGGTCCTTCTCGATGGACTTGCGATATTCGCCCGGCGTGGTGGCGCCGATGCACTGGATCTCGCCGCGCGACAGCGCCGGCTTCAGAATGTTGGCTGCATCCAGCGACCCTTCGGCCGATCCGGCGCCAACCAATGTGTGTAGCTCGTCGATGAAGATGATGGCGTTCTGATTCTCCATCAGCTCCTTCATGATGGTTTTGAGGCGCTCTTCAAACTGGCCGCGATATTTCGTGCCGGCGACGATCAGGGACAGGTCCAGCGCCAGAATGCGCTTGTCGGAAAGGAACGAAGGCACATCGCCATCGGCGATGCGCTGCGCCAGGCCTTCGACGATGGCCGTCTTTCCAACGCCCGGCTCCCCGATCAGCACCGGATTGTTCTTGGTGCGGCGGCACAAAATCTGAACCACGCGCTCCAGCTCATAATCGCGGCCGATCAACGGGTCGAGCGAGCCGTCCATGGCGGCCTGCGTGAGATCGCGGCTGAATTCGGCCAGCAGGGAGCTTTCCTTGGGCCGGTTGGAAGCGACCTTCTCGGACGACGAACGCTGGATTTCTTCCCGCACCTGCGAGAGCCTCAGCCCGCGCTCGTGCAGAATTTCGGCGGCGAAGCACTTCTCTTCGCGCAGCAGGCCGAGCAGCAGATGCTCGGTCCCGATGTGTTTGTGATTCAGGCGTTCGGCTTCTTCGGCGCCATAGGCCAGCACGCGCTTGCATTCGTGGCTGAGCGGAAGATCCACGGATGTGGAAACCTTTTCGCGAATGGTGGTGTGCGCTTCGATCTGCTTGCGAATCGATTCGATGGCCGCGTGCGACCGCAGGAAGCGATTGGCCAGCGCCTTGTCCTCGCGCAGCAGCCCCAGCAGAAGATGTTCGGTCTCGATGTAGGGACTGCCAAACTGGCTGGCCTCGTAGCGTGCAAAAAAGATGACCCTACGCGCCTTTTCGGTATAACGTTCAAACATAATTGCCGCCGCCTTTCCACATTATCGGTTGTTCCTGTCCGGGCCGACAGAGTGGAAGACCGTCAGCCGTCCAGGGAGCCAAAGCTCCTTTTTCTAATTGCAAAATCCGGTCGCATCGGGCAGCGAAGGAGAGGTTGTGCGTGACAAAGATGGAGGTGAGCCGGTGGGAGCGGTGCAAATCCTCGAGCAGAGAAATGATCATTTCGCCCGTCCGAAAGTCCAGATTGCCCGTGGGCTCATCGGCCAGCAGGACGCTGGGGTTGCCGGCCAGGGCTCTGGCGAGGGCAACGCGCTGCTGCTCTCCGCCCGATAATTCTCCCGCGCGATGTGTGGCACGGTTTCGCAACCCCACTTCATCCAACCTCGCCAGCGAAGCGGGCGCCGCTTCGGTGACGCTCGCGCCCCGAATCAGCAGTGGCATCATCACGTTCTCGAGCGCTGTAAATTCCGGAAGTAGCGAGTGATTCTGCCACACAAAACCGATCTCCCGGTTGCGAAACTCCGCCAGCTCGGTGTCCGTGAGACTTGCAATGTCCTGTTGACCGAAGTATATCGTACCCTCGGAAGGCCTGTCCAGACCTCCGAGCAGATACATCAGCGTGCTCTTGCCGGCGCCGGACTCGCCCACCAGCGCCAGCCGTTCGCCGCTGCTCACTTCGAAATTCAGATCGGCAAACACGATCAGTTCGGCTCCTCCGGATCGAAACTTCTTGGCGAGATTGACGCCGCGGATGCGGACGGCGCCATCGGTTTGCATGGGTGTGGTCGGCCTCTACTATTAGGCTAGCATTGTGCCCGTGGATTGGCGGCAAATCTTCCGGATCTTCCGGATCCTCATGCGGGTGTCTCAGCGTCTCCAACCCGTGTTCGCCTATAATTCGCATATCAGCCGACCGATTGTTGAAAGGGAGTGCAGCATGAGATCAGTCCAGCTCGCCACGTCGTTCGCGGTCCTTTTTCTGGCCTCCGCCGGCGTGGGGACTGCCCAGGTCACGATCAATAGCGTCGTGAACGCAGCCAGCCGGATCCAAAGCTCGTCGCAGTCCTATGGCCTCGCGCAAGGGTCGCTTTTCGCGATCCTGGGCAAAGGGGTCGGCCCTGACCAGATCCAGCAGGCCTCGTTCCCGCTGCCGACGACCGACGGACTGGCCGGCGTCACCGTGCAAGCTTCCGTCGCCGACACGACCGTCGACTGCATCCTGGTCTTGGTTTCCGCCACGGAGGTGGACGCTATTCTGCCCTCTGCTACGCCGATCGGCGCCGGAACGATAACGCTCAACAACAATGGCGTCACGGCGTCCAAGCCAATCACGGTGGTTGCATCTGCGTTCGGTATCTTTCGGCACAGAACAGCGGGCCTCACCGGCCAGGCGCTAGCTTTCAACGTCTCGCCCGACGACGGAAGCACGCTCGCGAACGGCAATGCACAAAGCGCGCTGCCCGGACAGGACGTGCTGATCAACGGGACCGGCTTGGGCGCGATTTCGAGCGACGAGACCCAGAGCGGCGTCACCGACATTCCCACCTCAACCATCCAGGTCTATGTCGGAATCGTGCCGGCGGTGGTGGTCTCGGCGGGCCGCGGCGCCTGTTGCGATGGAATCGATCCGGACTTCCCGGTGCCCCAAGGGATCGCGGCCTGGGACGTCATCCGCTTCACCATCCCGGACGGCATCGTCGGTTGTTTCATACCGGTCGCCGTACAAATCGGTACTTTCGTGAGCAACCTGGCGACGATCTCGATCGACCCCAGCGGCGCCGCTTGCGCCCTGCAGGTCTCGCCTCTGCCCACGGCGCAGTCCCCCGACGGCAATGGGGGACCCTCGGTGGGAGAGATCGGTCTCGGCCGGAGCAGTGGCATGACCGCGAGAGCCAACGGCATCATCGCCACCACCAAGATTGACTCGGGCAACGCCAGCTTCATCCGGTACAAGAATTTGCCGGCAGGAGTCACGATTGCGGCCGACATCTTATATCCGACGAATGTCTGCTCGATCAACGGTTTCCCCGGTCCTGACGGAATGAATACGGTCAACGGAACGCCGGTTACCATCGTTCCGATTACGTCGACCACCCTCGATGCGGGCCCCTCCATTAAGGTGCAAGGGCCGAGCGGGGCACGCACCATCAACCGGATCATCGTGGGCAATCAGGTCGCCTACATGGCCCCCAACTTCGGCAACGGCACTCCGGGCAATTACTACGACCCCGGTCATTACACGGTCACGGGTGTCGGCGGTCCCGACGTTGGCCAGATCACGACATCGGTGGACGTTCCGGCGACGCCCTTCGTGTGGTCCAATATTCCGGACCCTAAGTCTTCCATCGATCGCTCGCAGGACCTGACGGTCACTTGGACCGGCGGGTATCCCGGTACTCAGGTGACCATCGAAGGCGGGAGCCTTGTGGATGGCGTGAACGTGGCTTTCCTGTGTGCCGCGCCGGTCGAGGCGGGGCAAATGACCGTCCCCTCCTTCGTGCTGGAGAATCTTCCGCCCACCGGTTCCTCGGCGGTGCCCGGCCAACTGACCATGCTGAACAGGCTGGTGACTGTCTTCACGGTTTCCGGCCTTGACCTGGCCTCGGTCCGTTACGCCGTGGCGTACACCGTGTACCTGAAGTTTCAGTGACGCGATGAACGGGCGGGAGCATTGGGAGAAGATCTACAGGACGAAACCGCCCGAGGCGGTCAGTTGGTATCGCCCGCATCTTGAGAAGTCGCTCGCACTCATTGAACAAGCCGCCGAAGGAAAGACGGCAGCCATCATGGATGTCGGCGGCGGCGAGTCGACGTTAGTGGATGATCTTCTGGCGCGCGGATACCGGGACATCACGGTCCTGGATATTTCCCACACAGCTCTCGAAGTGACCCGGCAGCGGCTGGGCCGGGCCGCCGAGCGCGTCCACTGGCTGTCAGGCGACATCACGCAAATCGATCTGCCGCCGCGACGCTACCAGGTGTGGCACGATCGCGCGGTGTTTCACTTTCTCACCGAGGAGCAGCACCGTGCCGCTTATGTGCAACAGGTGGCGCGCGCGGTGAAGCCGGGTGGCCACGTCATCGTCAGCACGTTTGGGCCGGAAGGGCCAACCAAATGCAGCGGGCTGGATGTCGTCCGCTACGATGCCGGCTCGTTGCACGATCAGTTCGGGCCGCATTTCCGCCTGGTGGAGAGCCTGAAGGAATTGCATCAAACGCCGTTCGGAACCACGCAGCAATTCCTGTATTGCTATTGCCGGATCGAATGAACCTGCGGCCCGGTCTGCAGACGAAGACTGCCGGACTAGAGAGCTCCCAGCCAGATCACCGGCAACCGGCCGGCCAATGAGCGGGCGAGCTTCTCGTCCGCGGTTATGCATTGCGTCCGCGTTTGAATGGCCAACGCCACGTACAGGCAATCGTTGACCGTGCGGGCGTGGTCTCGCGCGATCCGACCAGCGGATTCGATTAAGCTCTTCGATGGAAAACTGGGGAAACCGCTGCTGACGATCTTGGCGATGGCGGCATCCGCAACGGTTCGATCAGAGCGGCCGTAGCGCTCCGCCTTGCAAAGGATATTGCCGAGCTCAGCAAAGAACAGGTCCGACACCAGGAAGTTGGCTTCGCCCTTTGCATAGCGCTGCAACAATCCGGTGGCTTCGGCAGACAGCGGCTCGCTGGCAGCCGGAAGAAACCACTTTGCGGCGACGCTCGCGTCCAGCACGTAAGAATTCACCGTTGACGATCCTCACGGAGCAAGTCCTCCGCGGAGGGGCCTGACGGCGCATCTGCCTGGCGGGCTCGGATGCGCTGGACCTGTTGATAAAAGCTGCGACGGCGCTTCAACTCGGATGCCGTGGGCAGCACGTTTTCAAGCAGCGAAATGGTTTCGGCCGCTATGGATCGGCGGTTGGACTTCGCCCGGGCTCGCAGGGCCTCGTACACTTCCTCCGGCACGTTTTCCACATATAAGGTTGGCATAGCTATTCCTAGCTTTGTACTAGCGTTAACCTAGAACACCGCCGTAAACGCCCGAAACCCGGTCGCCCGCGCGGCGTCTTATTCGCAGGGAGGAGTCCATGTTCGGTTCGTTCCCGATCATTGCGTGCGTCGCGACGCGCGATCCCGAAGATGCCAAGAAATTCTATCGCGATGTGCTCGGCCTGCCTCTGATTCGCGAAGACAGCTTCGCACTATTGTTCGACGCCAACGGCACCACGCTGCGGCTGACCATCGTGCAAGACGTCGCGCCGGCGAAGTATGCCGTGGCGGCCTGGCAGGTTCCGGATATTCTCGCCGCGGTGAACTACCTCGAAAAGGCAGGTGTCAAAATCAAGAAATTCCCCAACTTCAAGGATCAGGACGAAAGGGGGATCTGGACCGCGGCGGACGGCTCGCGGGTTGCCTGGTTCACCGATCCGGACGGGAATATGTTGAGCATGACGCAGCCCACCGGAAAGCTCTAGCGATCCGCCGCGCGGTAAATGATGCTCAGAGGTGTTCGCGCCACGACACGATAATCCTTCATCCAAGCGCGCAGTTCCGGATAGCTTTCAATCGACAGCCTGGGGTTCAGGATGCTGAGGCCATCCACGATGAAAGCCGGGTGGGAGGCCGTCAAGGCGGCTCGATGGCGGGCGGCCCATGCTGGAAGAATCGGATGCGAGTCGAACAGATGGCGGTCGGCTGGGACTCCGGTGAGCGGCTGCGAATCCCAGAATTCCGATGCGGCGGAAAGGCGCGTGTACACGAACACATCGGGGCGATAGCCCCAGACGAACAGCGTGTCGCCCGGATGCTGGCGCCCGTCGACTGCGGCGGCGGCAGCCCGGCTGTCCTGGTCGAGCGCGACATCCTGCCAATGGTGCGGCCGGCCCGCCGCGAGGTCGCCCGCGAGCACGGCATAGCGCGGGCCGAAGCGGATCAGCGGAACCAGCAATGCGATGCTCACGGCCACAGCGGCTAGCGCGTTCCGGCGAACGGCGCCAGTCTGAAGTAGCAGCGCGAGTCCGCGCGAGGCGGCCAGGACTAGCGGAGGCAGCAATTGTAAGAAATAACGCGGCCGGAACTGTGCGCCCAGCGCCACGCCGGCGAAGGAAACCACGCACCAGGCCGCTATCCAGCGCGAGCCTCGTGCTCGATTCTTCCACCACAGCGCGGCCGCGCCCAGCGCGAGGGCGGCGTGAAACCCGAGCCAGTCCAGCGTGCGCCGCAGAGCATTCCAGACCAGCCCCTGCGCGGGTGGATTGGACGCGTAGGAAATGCCCCACTGCCAGACCTGACGAATATAGCCGGTGATCGCGCCGCCGGCCGCCAGCACGCCGAGAGCCAGACCGTTGGGAATCAGAAAGCCCGCGAGCAGCGGCGCCAGGCCGCGCCAGCACAGCAGCGCGCACATCGCCAGGACAAAAACACCTTTGGTGTGGAACAGAAACGCGATTCCGCTCCACAAACCAGCCCGGAACGGTTTGCCGCGCCAGGCGCAATACACCGCCGCGATATGGGGCAGCAGCATGAACAGGTCCGGCGCCAGGGGAATGACGGCCGGCGCCGAGTCGAAGTTCAGAAAAAACGCAAGCAGCCCGGCGGCCAGGAAACGTTCCGTCTGTCCCCAGATTTTGAAGCCGTAAAGTGCGGCGCAAATGGCGGTGATGTAGACTGCGTCGAATACGCGTAACGGCCATCCCGGCCAGCCGCCGATCGCCGCGTAGACCCAGGCCGCGAGAGGAGGCTTGTCATACCAAAGGTCCTTGTACAACAGCTTGCCTTGGAGCGTCTGGATTCCGGCCGCCAGGTGATAGTCTTCGTCAGCCCAAAGGATGTGCGAGTGGCACAAGCGCAGAGCCAGAGTGACAGCGAACACAGTAAGGAAGAAGATGCGGACCCGGCCGGGTTGTCCCGTCTCGTGCAACCAACTATCATAGTAGGAGCGTTTGGCCTGCCTTGAAAGCGTGGTTCCATCCAGACTTCAAGGCTGGTGCTGTTTCCATGCAAGGGAGGTGAATGCGTATTGGCTGAAGTCCACATACAAGAGGGCGAGACGTTAGAGAGCGCCCTGCGGCGGTTCAAAAGAAAGGTCCAGCAAGAAGACATCATCAAAGAGATCAAGCGGCACTCTTTCTATCTGAAACCCGGCGAGAAAAAGCGCACCAAGGAAGCGCTGGCGCGCAAGCGGAATCGGAAGAAGAGAAGCAAGGAGATGGACTGACCGTCTCCGGTTCCTTAGGAAGTCCCCACCCTAATTCAAAGCGCAGCGAGCGCCCAGCGGCGAAGCCGGGCGCTCAGAACTCGCGCGGTCAGTTGGTCGCCGTGCTGGTTTTTCCCGGATGCAGAATCAACTTCTGCACACGCCAATTCAGGATTTCGGCGGCGTAGATTTCATTCTCGGCCGGGCAGGCCAATTCATGAATCCACCCGAACTGCTTTAGCTGGCGGCCGGAGCTGCCCAGAACGCCGAGCACCTGGCCCTCCAGCGTGAGCTTGTAAATACGTCCCGGCATGGCGTCGGCGCTGTACAGATACTGCGTCGGACCGGGCGTAATGCAAATAGCCCACGGCGCGCCGTTCTGTGCGGCCAAGGCTTGCGCGCTGGGCGGGTTCCCCATCCAGGGATGAATCGCGGCGATCGCGGGCGGCGGCACGTTGATGCGGATCTCGCGCAGGAAGTTTCCATCCGGATCGAACACCTGGATGCGCCGGTTGCCGCGGTCGGCGACATAGACATTGCCCTTGGCGTCGGCGGCGATGCTGTGCGGCGTATTGAACTGGCCGGGCTTGGGATGCTCGCGGTCCTCCGGCGGAGTCCAGTTGCCCCACTGCTTTACCCAATCGCCGTTCTTGTTGAACTTGGCGACGCGGGAATTGATGTAGCCGTCGCTGATGAAAATGTCACCCTGCGTGTCCCAGGTGACGTCGGTGGGCTGCCGGAATTGGCCGTCGACGGCGGGCAGCGGCGGACGGGGATGTTTCCAGGCTTCGGCGCCTTCGTCCGAGGCCTCCTTCTTGCGGCCGAAGACCATCACCACGCGGCCTTGCGGATTGAACTTGATGATCATGTCCGTGCCTTTGTCCACGGCCCACAGGTTGTCCTCTTTATCAACCCGCACCGTGTGGGCGAACGCCCAGGCGTACAGATTGTGGCCAATCTCGCGAATGTACCGGCCATCCGGACCGAATTCCAGAATCTGGGATGCGGTCGCGGCGTAGGCAGGACCGGTGCTGTTGCCTCGCGAATACACGAAGATGTGCTTCTTCGAGTTGATGGCCACGCCCGAGGCTTCTCCGAGATAGAGGTCTGCCGGAAGCTTCAGCAGGTCCGGGACGGACTCAAACGGGATTTCCGGCGCCGGCGTGGCCGGCTCCTGGCTGAACCCGGCCGCGGCGAAGCATGTCAGAACGACTATCGGATAAAGTTTCAATGGGACCTCCTTCAAGTACTCCTGAGTACGATATCAAAAAATTAGCTTCGCTGTCGCGCCTGGCCGAAGGGTCGCTGCCGAGCGGCGGTGAGCGGCGACCGCGTGGCGTTGCACGTTTTTGGCGTTCATCATGTCGCGGGACTATTAATCTAGAAAGATGACCCGAAGGGATCTCCTGAAGACAGGCGTGATGGCAAGCGCCGGCGCGATATGTGCGAATGCTGCCGAGAGCCAGTTCTCGTTTGTGCACTTTACCGATACCCACATCCAGCCGGAACTGCGCGGCGCAGAGGGGTGCCGTTTGTGCTTCGATCGGATTAACCGTACGCACGCCGATTTTGCGCTTTGCGGAGGGGATCTGGTGTTCGATGCTGCGGCTCAGGAAAGGCCGCGCGCCGGCATGCTCTATGAGCTGTATCGCGAAACGCTGAAACGCGTCGAAATGCCCGTCCACAGCGCCATCGGCAATCACGACGTTTTTGGAACCGAGCTTAAGAGCGGCACTGCGACGTCCGACCCCGAGTACGGCAAGAAAATGTACGAGGACCGAATCGGAAAGCGATACTATTCGTTCGATCACAAGGGTTGGCGGTTTATAGTGCTGGATTCCATCCTGCTGGGGAATGCGGGCGGGTTCACCGGCGGCGTGGATGATCTCCAGCTCGACTGGCTCCACAGCGAGCTGGCCCATTTGGACAGAAACACGCCATTGGTAGTGATGACGCACGTACCGCTTATCAGCGGCGCGCTGCAGATTGTGCCGGATGCATGGGCCACGCCGGCAACGTACCTGGTCGGCAATGTCCGCAGGGTGCTGGAACTGCTCTGGCCGTACAATCTCAAGGCCGTTCTGCAAGGCCACACGCACATCCGCGAGACGGTGGTGTATAACGGGTGCCAGTTCATTACTTCGGGCGCAGTCTGCGGGAACTGGTGGAAGGGAGCAAGACTGGGGCATCCGGAGGGATTCGGTGTTCTGACGGTTCGGGCCGGAGAGATCAGTTGGCGATATGAGACGTACGGGTTCCGAGCCTCTGCCTGAGCGCGAGGCGGCAAACTCCCGGAAGTCTATTCTCCGCGCTGAGGTGTGGACGGAGGCAGCGCTGAGATCGCGAAGCGCTACAATACCTGCACGATGACTCGCTTCAATCGCCTGCCTCCGTCGATTCTTGCGGTTGCGCTTTTGGCCGCTGGTTGGCTTTTCGCCGCCGGAGGGCGGCCCATCGCTGAGACCGACCTGTACGCCTTCCAGTGGATTGCCAGCCCGCGCATTTCGCCCGATAGCGCGCGCATCATCTACACGCATGTGACGGTGAATGCGAAACATGACGGCTACGAGACCGCGCTGTGGATCATTCCCTCCAGCGGCGGCGCGGCGCGGCAGTTGACCAGCGGGCCGCGCGATTCATCGCCCGAGTGGTCGCCCGACGGGAAAATGATCGCGTTCGTGCGCGCGGCGGAGAAAGACGGCAGGCCGCAGCCCGCGCAGATCTATCTGCTCGCGATGGAGGGCGGCGAAGCGCGGCCGCTCACGGACTTACCAAAGGGCGCGGGTGGGCCGGTGTGGTCGCCCGACGGGCGGATGCTCGCGTTTTCATCCACTACCGTGCCTGACGATTTCAACCAGAAGAAAGACGGCGAGGAGAAGAGCGATGTGCGCGTGATCACCAAGGCCGTCTATCGGTCGAACGGCGAAGGCTATCTCGATCCGGACCGGCCCAGCCACATCTGGACCGTGGAGGTTCCCAAGTCGCCGGGCGACGCGCAGAAGGCCCGGCAGTTGACCTCGGGCGAATTCAGCGAGAACGGCATGGTCTGGTCGCGCGACAGCTCGCGGATCTATTTCACGACGCGGCGGGTGGTCGAGCCCTACTACGATACCCCGCAAACGGACTTGTACGCGGTCCAGGCCAGCGGCGGGGACATCACCAAGATTACGGGCCTGGAAGGCGAGATGGAGCGGATGGCGCTGAGTCCGGATGGGACGCGCATGGCGTTCGCGGGCTCCATCGATATCGGAAAGGATGGTGTCGAGCGATCCTACAGCCAGCCGGATTTATTCGTGACGTCGCTCCAGCCAGGCTCCAGGCCCAAGAACCTGACCGTGAATTACGACTATGACATGGCCGGCGGCGTGGGCGGCGATCAGGCGCCTCCGCGCGGCAACACGCCCTCGAAACCGTTCTGGAGCAGAGACGGGCGCTTCGTCTACGTCCTCGCAGCCGAGGAAGGCCGCGCGAATTTGAAGCGCATCGACGCCGAGACCGGCAAAGTGGAGCCCCTGACGGAAGGCGATCACGATTTGTTCTCCTACGACGCGACGCCGGACGGCGCGCACGCCGCGCTGCTGATCTCGACGCCGACCAATATCGGCGACCTGTTCGTTCTCGACGTCGCCTCGCGCCAGATGCGGCGGCTCACGCACCTCAATGAAGACCTGCTCGCGAAGCTGAATCTCACCGCGCCGGTCATGATCTGGTACCAGAGCTTCGACGGGAAGCGCATCCAGGCCTGGGTGCAGCGGCCGCCCGATTTTCAGGAGGGCAAGAAGTATCCGCTGATCCTCAACATTCACGGCGGGCCGCATTCCGCCTACGGCTACACATTCGATCATGAGATCCAGTGGATGGCGGCCAAAGGCTACGTGGTGCTGTATCCGAATCCGCGCGGCAGCACGACCTACGGCCAGGATTTCGGAAACGTCATTCAATACCATTATCCGGGCGACGATTACAAAGATCTGATGGCGGGTGTGGACGAGCTGATCGCGCGTGGCTGGGTGGATCCCGAGAAGCTGGGCGTCACGGGCGGCAGCGGCGGCGGATTGCTCACCAACTGGGTGATCGGCCAGACTACGCGCTTCAGGGCGGCCGTGTCGCAGCGGTCCATCGCCGATTGGGCCGATTTTTGGTACACGGCCGACTTCACGCTCTTCACGCCTTCCTGGTTTCGCGGCGCGCCCTGGGAACAGCAGGCCGACTTCAAGGCGCGCTCGCCGATCACTTATATCGATCGCATCCAGACGCCGCTGATGCTGATCGAAGGCGAGGCGGATTATCGCACGCCTCCTACGTCGGGCGGCGAACAAATGTTCCGCGCGCTGAAGTACCGCAAGATTCCGACCGCGATGGTGCGCTTTCCCGGCGAATCGCATGAGCTTTCACGATCCGGTATGCCGCGGCATCGCGTGGAACGGCTGGAGCACATCCTGGCGTGGTTCGACAAGTATCTTCAGGGGCAGGAGATTCACACCTACGACGTGCGATGAGGTTTGAAGGGGATCTCCGCGCTCGCGCGCGATGGGATGCGGAATTGGGGGCGCGCTGAAGAAATTCGCGCACCCGGCGGCGTAATTCCGTTCATTGGAAGCAGGGTCGTCGAACGTCGGTTGAGCCCCCTAGCGGCGGGCTCAGCCTGCATGTCGGCAGTCAGGGAACACAGCGCAGAGCAAGGGCTTCGATTTCATCGTTTGGCCGCGAAAAACAGGATCGCAGCTTGACCGCGTTAATTTCGGCACTCCGCCGACAGCTCCTCGGCTGAAGGGAGTACTCGGGAATAAGGTAAACTAGGCGTTTGTTTGGTGCACTAAGTGCTTAGAACCCTGTAAGCCCTACTGGTAATCAGCGCCATGGCCCGTCGTCCGACGTGCCGGCATAATCCTCGCCGCAGGAACAAAGAAAGGCGACCCGTGTCCTTAGCGGATGAGCACAGCGCGCGAAGGGAAAAGCACGACGCGCAACCGATGCCCTGTGCGTTGTGGGGTTTCGGCGACAGTGCTTGCAATAGAGCGGGTACCGGGTGGACCAAGCGGGGCCACAAAGTTTCACCGCGGGCTACCAACTCGCCGCGGCAAGTTGCCAGAGTGGCGGCGCGTTGTCAACAACTCGCCCAGGCGGGATGGCGCGGGCCTGCGCCATTCCATGTTGTTTTCCACAGAGATCGACGGGACCGTTGTGACCGCAGCGCCGACCGGTGTGTCATGGGCGCATCTCTCTGTTCCCCGACGTGACGCTCCAACCCTGTATCGGGGAGCCTATTGCGCGGTTGGAAAGGAGTCCCAATGGTTCCAACACCGGGAAGAGTCGGACAAAGTGTGCCCGAGCAGGCAAAGAACTGGACCTCCGGCGCCGCTGCGCGCCCTTCGGAGTCCGCTGACACAGCGGCTTGCGAGACTTCAGCCGAACCGGACGCCGGCGTTGCGGTGCCTAACCCAGTCGACTGGGCGGAACTTGTAGCACGCATCCAGCGAGGCGACGAGTCCGGGATGGAAGACCTGTACAGCATGTTCGCTCGGGGCATCCGTTTTTACCTGTGCCGGCAGCTCGGCGCCCAGGAGTTGGATGATAAGATCCACGATACTTTTGTGATCGTGGTCCAGGCCATTCGCCGGGGGGATCTGAGGGAACCGGAGCGGCTGATGGGTTTCGTGCGGACCGTGGTCCGGCGGCAGGTGGCGGCTCACATCGATCACCTGGTTCACGACCGCCGCGAGCAATTGCACTTGGACGTCGGGGTGCGGATCGCCGACGCCCGCCGTAACCCCGAACAGAGCGTCGCCCTTCAGGAAAGAATCGAACTCATGCTTGAGGTCTTGCGGGAACTCTCAGAGCGGGACCGGGAAATCCTGACCCGCTTCTATCTGCACGAACAGAGCCAGGAGCAGATCTGTGCGGAAATGAACCTGACCGATACCCAGTTCAGGCTCTTGAAAAGCCGGGCCAAGGCCCGCTTCGGGGAGCTGGGACAGCGAAAACTGCAGCAAAAGCCGCGGCTCTCACTTTTTGTGAGAAAATCTCCGGACTCGGCGCACTCTACCGGTTAGGATCGACCTTGGCCCTCAAGCGGCCAGGCGAACTAAGCACTTTCGATGACCCGGCCCGGTCATCGTTGGAGGTTCTTGTCATGAACATTGGTGCTGCTTGCGATCGGCTTTTTCCCGAAGACCTTTTAGAGCGATACGCCCTGGGCAGGCTTTCTGAGCTGGAAAGCGGTCCCTGGGAAGAACACTTGCTCCTCTGTCGCGCCTGCCAGCGACGACTGGAAGACATGGATGAGTTCCTCGCCGCCGCCAAAGCGGCGTTGGCACTCTCGCCCGCCAAGTCCACCTCCACTGCGCCCGCGGCGCACGCCAAAGTCAGGAAGATTCCAGGGCGGGCTCCAACGCACCGGCCTTTGCCGGACTATTGTTGATGCTCGACCGCAGCTCTGGCTGGCGGCGCCGCGAAAGGATGCTAAAAGACGCGACGGCTCAGCCGGTCGACCGTGAATTTCGCGGTATCGGCGACTGCCATCACCGCCATGACGCCCGCCTGGACGGGGTCGGTCACCACCAGATCGGCCGCTTCCGGCACGCTACCGGCCATGTTCAAGCTGATCACCAGCAGCCCCTGAGCTCGCACTTCGCGGACCGCCGTCTCGATTTCGCCGCCCATCAGCGCGCCGGCCAGCACCAATGCCCGCGCGCGCGGCAATCGCGCCACCGCGCGGACGGCGTCCGCCAGCGGCTGTTCGCCCACCAGTGGGATTGTGTCCACCGAAATGTGTTCGCCGCGGATGTTGTGCCGGTCGGCCTCCGAAATGGCTCCGAGCGCGACTTGGCCGACTTGGGCGCCGCCGCCCACGATGATGATCCGTTTGCCGAAGATCTTTTGCAGGGTTTTGACCACAGTGATGGAGCGCACCATCGCGAGCCTTTCAAGGTCGGCCTGCAAAGCGGCGGGATCGGCGGGCACGTCGATCTCGAAATAGATTCGCGAGTCAGCCGCGGTTTGCTCGATGATCTCTACCGAAGCGATGTCGCCATGATGCCGCGCGATGACGCCCGTCAGTTCATGCAACACGCCCGGGCCAGACCGGGCCACGATGACCACGCCCACGCGTTCGGCGCTCATCGCACCTCGTACTTCCGCAGCAGATCGTCCCAGTGGCCCTGCGCTTTGAGCAGCAGCTCGGCGATCTCGCGCACGGCTCCGTCTCCGCCGCGCTTTTCAGTGACGTGCATCGCCGAGCGCTTCACTTCCGGGCGCGCGTTGGCGGTGGCGATGCTCAATCCGACCCGATTCATGACCACCACGTCCGTCAGGTCATCGCCCATGTAGGCGACCTGCGACGCGGGCACGCCGGACCGTTTCAAAATCTCCTCCAGAATGGGAATCTTCTCGAGGTGTCCCTGATAAATGTAAGTGATGTTGCACTGCCGGGCGCGGGCCTCGGTGGCGGGCGAAACGCGCCCGCTGATCACTCCGGTTTGCAGGCCCTTCCACGACAGCCATTGCAGCGAGATGCCGTCCTGGGTGTCGAAGCCCTTGGTCTCGACCATGTTGCCGGCCGGATCAGGCAAGTTGTACAGCCTGCCGTCGGTCAGCACTCCATCCACGTCCATCAACAGCAGACGAATCTGAGCGGCCAGCTCGGTGATCGATGCGGGCATTGTTTCCCATGGTAACTCAGGCTTTGCGCGCGTCCGATGACCGATGAGAACCCGCATCGGACATGGGACATTGGAGCCGGCCAGCGTGTGATACAATCCGGGAAAAGCTAACGGATCGGAGGACCAGGTATGCGCTTGCCTACCAGTGCAGCTTGCTTGTTGGGGGTTGCTCTAATTGCTTTCGGCCAGGGAACCGGCGGCACCATCAGCGGCACCGTAACCGATGTGGATGGCAGGGCTGTTCCCGGAGCCCAGGTGCAAGCCAAGAACGAAGCTGGCGCTCAGTTCCAGGCTAAGGCTGCGGCATCGGGCGGTTATACGCTCGCTGAGTTACCCGCCGGTACGTACCAGATCACGATCGCTTCGCCGGGATTGCAACCGTTTATGAAAAGAAACGTGACGGTTCAGGCGGGGCAAACCGCGCGCGTGGATGCCAGTCTGGTGGACTTCGCGTCGCTAGGCTCCGTAGGAGAAGATCGAACGTTCTACGCGAACGCTTTTGGCGCGCACGACGCGCCCACCGGGCCCGCACCACGCACTCCAGACGGCAAGCCCGACTTCTCTGGCGTGTGGCACACTTTGCGGGTTGTCGATCCTGGAAAGCCCGAGCCGCTTCCGTGGGCCGAGGAAGTCACCAAAGAGCGGCAGGCGAACAACATGAAGGACCTTCCGTCGGCGCGCTGCCTGCCCATCGGAATTACGCTGGAGGGCTTGCTTCTGGGGTTCCGGATCATGCAGAATCCAACCGTGTTGGCGTTCCTCTACGAGGACGAGCTGCCCCGACAGATCTATCTGGACGGGCGTAAACATCCCGAGGAGTCGCTCTCGCCCTTTGTCGGCCACTCGGTGGGCAAGTGGGAAGGAGACACGCTGGTGGTGGACGCAGTGGGCTTCAACGACAAGACCTGGCTGGATATTCAGGGACATCCGCACACCGACAAGATGCACATCGTCGAACGCTATCGGCGAAAGGACCTGGGGCACCTGGATGTGGAGATAACGATCGACGACCCGGGCGCATACAAGAAGCCTTGGTCGATGAAACGGGCGACCGAGTTGGCCGGCGCCGACGAGGAAGTCGGGCAATACGTCTGCACCGAGAACAATCGCGACGTGCAGCATCTGGTTGGCAAATGATGGGAGCGGAAAAGGTGGGAATGATGAAGGGGATGGCTGGGGCCGCTTGCTTCGGCTTGCTGTGTGCGGCGATGCCGGCGCTGGCGCATCACGCCTTCGTCGCCGAGTTCGATGCGAACAAGCGCGTCAAGGTCTCCGGTACGGTGACCAAGCTGGAGTGGACCAATCCACATGCCTGGCTGTACGTTGACGGCAAGGACGAAAGCGGCAAAGTCACCAACTGGGCGTTCGAGATGGGCAGCCCCAACACGCTCATTCGTCAAGGCTGGCGGCGGACGGCATTAAAGGAGGGCGACCAGGTCACGGTGGAAGGCTATGCCGCCAAAGACGGCAGCAACAACGCCAACGCCCGGAGCGTGACGCTGCCGGATGGGACCAAGGTCTTCGCAGGTTCTCCGGCGACGGATGGAGGACCCGCCAGGTAGGCGGCGGCCGGCGCCAACCGCGCCTAGTACAGGTGAATATCGGTTTCGCGCATCTTGCGGGCGGCCGCTTCGGTTCCTCCGGTCAGTGCGGCGCCGACGATGACGTAGGGCTCCCAGGTCGGGCCGGCGGCCAGCGTGCGGCGAATCGGATTGTCGCGCCAGTCCCAATTTCGGCGCCAGGCCTTGTCCACCGGTACGGGCGTGTTGTCCCAGTGGCCTTTGGGATAGAAATAAACTCCGAGGGCTTCGATCAGCACCGAGTAGACCACAGCCACGGCGAAGGCGCGCTTCACCCACGGCTGTTCCAGAGCCGGGATGCCCAAGGCGATCAGGATGACCAGCAGCGGCATGATCTCGGTCAGATAGCGCGGCCCCCAGCAGTATCCACCCCACCAGCCAAGCACGCGTGACATCACCAGGTAATGCAGCGCGGAGAAGACGGTCACAGCCGCCATTAGAGGAGCATGCTTCCTGCGCGTCGCGCGTGAGGCGGGCAGGAAGGCGCAGACCGCAAACAGCACGACGGGGGTGTAGAACAGCACGCCGCGTCCGGGACTGAGAATCAAGCCGATTAGTCCCTGGTACATGGGGCTGTTCCACATCGCGAAGGTATAGTTTCCGGTGGGAATGCGAAAGAAATAGAGATTGTAGGCGAGCACGGCAAGGCCGCCGGCTGCCGGGATGGCCGCCCAACGCAGCCACTCCAGCAGGCGGGCCCGGGCCAGCCAGAACGCGGCGGCCAGCGCCGCCAGCAGAATGATGTTGCTGGGGCGAATCAACAGCGCGCCGGCCGTGCACGCGCCGCAGGCCCACAGCGTGCCGCGAGATTCGCGCTTTTGCAACCAGGACTCCTGGAACAAGAGCGAGCCAAGAATCGCCAGCTGTCCAGTGGTGTGCTGCCACAGCGCCTGGCTCGCGGTGGACCAGGTCAGGGTGGCCAGCGCGTTGACCAGCGTCAGGAACCACGCCCAGTAAGGACTGGTGATGCGCTTCAGCAGCAGCAGCAGGGCCACCGCCGAGAACGCCGCGATGCTGGTGGCTGCGAACTTTTCCAGGATCCTGGCCAGCGCCACCAGCGACCCAGGATCCCAGTGGCGCAATCCGGGAAACCCGAGCAGCGGAAGATAAAGGGGCGTTACCAGAACCGCTCCACCGATCGGATAGCCCGCGTAGTAATGCCCGCCAATATGCCGCAGCACGTTGTGAGCGTAGGACAGGTGGCTCAAGAGCCAAGGCGCGAAGCGATCCAACGTCACGGTGTGGTCGAGCAGCAGCGACAGCGGAATCAGCGACGTGCACAGCGTGTCGCCCGAGGGAATCGGGCGCAGATTGGAATGGTATATGAAAGACAGCGCTACAAACAACAGCACGTAGGGCCGCAAAGCGCGGACTCGGTGCAACACAATTTGAGTATAGGGTGGCTTCGGCCGCCCGCGTCCCGACCCGATATTCTTAAGACAGCATGCCAGCGCCAGGAGAAAATAAATCGCCGGGCTGCATCACGGAACGAGTCGCAAAATTCATTTTGCGGCACCAGATGTTCCGCGCAGGTGATCGTGTAGGAGTCGCTGTCTCAGGCGGCGCGGATTCCGTCTTTCTGCTGCACGCGCTGCACGAGCTGGTTTCCACCTGGAATCTTCAACTGAGCGTGGTTCACTTGGACCACGGCATTCGCGGCGAGGCTTCCGTCGCCGATGCTGAATTCGTCCAGCGAATGGCTGAATCGTTCGCTCTGCCGTTCCATCTGCAGCGCGCGGACCTGCGTGCGGTGGCGGACAATCTCGAACAAGCCGCCCGGCACGCGCGCCAGGCTTTCTACCAGGACCTGCTCGCGTCCGGCCTCGCGGATCGCATCGCCACCGGGCACACCCGCTCGGACCAGGCCGAGACCGTGTTGTATCGCCTGCTGCGAGGTGCGAGCCTGGCGGGTCTCGCGGGAATTCTGCCGGTCACCAAAGAAGGCCTGGTGCGCCCGCTGCTGCAACTGACGCGCGCCGAGATCGAAGGCTGGCTGTGCGAGCGCGGCCTCGAGTGGCGGGAGGACGAAACCAATCAGGACCGCTCCTATGCCCGCAACCGGCTGCGCCACGAGATCTTGCCGCTGCTGCGCGAGGGTTTCAACCCGCGCCTGGACGAGGCGCTGGCGAACCTGGCGACGCTCGCCCAGGACGAGGAGCGCTACTGGCAGGGGCAACTCGACCAGCGGCCAGCGCCGGTTTCGCCGCCACCCATTCTAAACGCATCAGAACTCGCCGGGCTGCCCCGCGCGCTGGCCCGCCGCCTGATCCGACGGGCTATCGGGCGCGCCAAGGGCGACCTGCGCCAGATCGAATTCGCCCACGTCGAGCGCATCCTGGACATGGCCGCGTCTTCTGAGGGACACGACCGCGTTCAGATCCCGGCGCTGGACGTGTTTCGATCTTTCGAATGGATCCGTTTTATTGGCCCCGAAGCCGCCGGCGGTCCGAAGCGCGATTTCTCGCTCCCGCTTCAAGCGCCCGGATCGGTGGAACTGCCCGACGGCTCAACTCGTATCACATTGCAGGTGCTGGAGAAAGCAGAAGCAACGGAAGCGTGTGTTACAGTAGGGAATGAGCTGGACTGGCAGCGCTTGCGCTCGCTCCACGAGACGGGCTGCGGTCTGGAACTCCGTAGCTGGAGACCCGGTGACCAGTACCGACCCATCGGTCTATCCAAAGAACAAAAGATTAAAGTTCTGTTCCAGGAGGGCCGTATCCCCTTGTGGGAACGCCGGAATTGGCCGATTATCACCTATAATGGGGTCATCCTTTGGGCGCGGCGCTTTGGAGCGGCGGCGGAATTTGCGGCCGGACCGCGCACGCGGGTTGTGCTTCGGGTGGATGAGTCCAGCCACGGAAATCGCACCTGGCAGGCGGGTTTCGGCGTCTAACTATTAGGCGTCGCGGACGGCAGGGAGAAGTGGATGAATAATTCTAATATCAAGACCGCAGTTTTCTGGGTGGTCATTATCATGGCGGTGGTTTTGTTCTGGACGCTGGTCCATAACACCAAGACGCGCCCGGATGCCCAGCTCTCCTACACCAACCTGATGAACGACGTGATTGCCGACAAGATCAAGTCCGTCACCATCACCGGCAATGATCTGCACGGCAAGTACAAGGAGGACGATCAGGACCTGCACGCCGTCATTCCCGGCAATCACCAGGCGCTGGACGACGCCATGTGGCAGCACAAGGTCAACGTCAATTACAACAAGGAGGCGGGGAGCGGCTGGGTTTCGATCCTGATCAACGCCATTCCGTTTGTTTTGCTTTTGGCTTTCTGGATTTTCATGATGCGGCAGATGCAGAGCGGCGGCAACAAGGCGCTGAGCTTCGGCAAGAGCCGCGCGCGCCTGCATTCCTCGCAGCAGAAGAAGGTGACGTTCAAGGACGTGGCCGGCGTGGAAGAGGCCAAAGAGGAACTGCAGGAGATCATCGAATTCCTGAGGGAGCCACAGAAATTTCAGAAGCTGGGCGGGCGAATTCCGAAGGGCGTGCTGTTGATCGGCCCTCCCGGAACTGGGAAGACGCTGCTGGCGCGCGCCATCGCCGGCGAAGCGAATGTTCCGTTCTTCTCCATCTCCGGGTCGGATTTCGTCGAGATGTTCGTGGGCGTGGGCGCAAGCCGCGTGCGCGATCTGTTCGAGCAGGGCAAGAAGAACGCGCCCTGCATCATCTTCATCGATGAAATCGATGCGGTGGGCAGGCACCGTGGTGCCGGATTGGGCGGCGGCCACGACGAGCGCGAGCAGACGCTCAACCAACTGCTGGTGGAGATGGATGGGTTTGAGTCCAACGAGGGTGTGATTCTGGTGGCGGCCACCAACCGCCCGGACGTCCTGGATCCTGCCCTGCTGCGCCCCGGCCGCTTTGACCGGCGCGTGGTGGTGGGCCGGCCGGACGTAAAGGGCCGCGAAATGATCCTTCGTGTCCACACGAAGAAAACGCCGCTGTCCGACGACGTGGATTTGTCGGTCGTGGCTCGCGGAACTCCTGGGTTTGCCGGCGCGGATCTGGCCAACCTGGTGAACGAGGCGGCTCTGGTGGCCGCTCGCCAGAATCGTAAGGTGGTTACGCAGTTCGATTTCGAATTGGCCAAGGACAAAGTCATGATGGGCGTGGAGCGCAAATCGCTCATCATCAGCGAAGAGGAGAAACGCAACACGGCCTATCATGAAGCCGGGCACGCGCTGGTGGCGGCCATGACTCCGGCGGCCGATCCGCTGCACAAGGTCACCATCATCCCGCGCGGCATGGCGCTCGGCCTCACCATGCAGCTTCCCCTGGACGACAAGCACTCCTACAACAAGGAGTACCTCGAAGCGCAGCTTTCCATTCTGATGGCCGGCCGCATCGCCGAAGAGATTTTCATGCACCACATCACCACCGGCGCCGGCAACGACATCGAGCGGGCCACCGAGATGGCGCGCAAGATGGTGTGCGAGTGGGGCATGAGCGAGCTCGGCCCAATGAGCTTCGGCAAAAAAGAAGAGCAGATCTTCCTGGGCCGCGAAATCGCGCAGCATCGCGATTACAGCGAGGCCACCGCGATCCAGATCGACGAGCAGGTTCGGAAGCTGGTTGATCTTGGCTACAACGCCGCGCGCAAGATCATCGAGGAGAAGCACGACGCTCTGATTCGCATCGCCGAATCGCTGCTGGAGCGCGAAGTGCTGGATGGCGCGGAAGTGCGGCTGCTGATCGACGGCGAAACTTTGCCGGCGATGGCGCATCCCAGGACCACGCCGCCCGATGGCGGAGAAAAGCAGCAAGTGATCCGGCCCGAGGGCGGCAAGCCGCTGCCTGGCCTGCTGGGCGGCGAGCGTCCTCAACCTGCATAAAGACACAGACCGAATGTCTGTGCCGCGTTTTCCGGTCTACATTTTCGACGTCGACGGGACGCTGGTCGACTCGGCCGCCGATATCTGCGGCGCGATCCAAAGCGTGCTGGCAGGGACCCGCGCCAGCGCGGTGAGAGACGATTTCCTGCTGCGCTACATCGGGCGCCACCTGAACGATCTGTTTCTGGACCTGCTGCCTGAGCTTTCGCGCGAGCAGATGGACCAGATGGTCGCCGACTACCGCCGGGTCTATCACGAGCGGAATCACGCTTCGACGCAAGCGTACCCTGGGATTGCCGAGGCGCTGGCGGCGCTGCCCGGACGTAAGTCCACCGCGACCACCAAGGGCACGCCGACGACGCGGCTGGTGCTCGAACGATTCGGCCTGCTGCCGTATTTCGATCACGTGCAAGGCACCGACGGCTTTCCAGCCAAACCGGAGCCGGACGTGATCCTGGCTTCGTTGCAAGCGCTCCGAGCCGCTCGCGAAGACTGCCTGCTGGTGGGCGACTCCGCCGCCGACATGGAAGCCGGACGGCGCGCTGGAGTGAAGACCTGCGCGGTGCTGTGGGGCTACGGCGAGCGCGAGCATCTCGCGCGATGGAATCCCGACTATTGGATCTCTGATCCCAGGGAACTAGCCGTTTAGCGCCGCCAGTTCCTCCAGATTCAGCCGGCCGGTGTAAATCGCCATCCCCAACGCTGCGTGGATTCCCAGGCGCTGAAGCTCGCGGATCTCCTCGATGGTTGTGATGCCGCCCGCAGCCGTCAGTTCGCGCTTCGTGGCCGCGCGCAGACGCTGGAACCAATCCAGATCGGTTCCCTGCAGGAGACCTTCTTTGTCCACATACGTGCACAGAAAGCCCGAGCAATACGGCTCGAAGTGCGGGATCATCTCTTCGGCAGCGAACGCGGTCGCTTCCTGCCAGCCGCGCACCACCACTTTGCCGCCGCGCGAGTCGAGCGCGATGATCAGCCGTTCAGGCGTTGCGGCATCGGCGATCTTCTTCAGCAACTCCTGGTCGAACGCCGCCGTTCCGACGATCACGCGAAACGCGCCCTGTTCGATGAGCATCCGCGCCCGCTCCGGCGACCGGATGCCGCCGCCCACGCGCGCCACGGCCCGCGAGGCAATCAGTTCGACCAGAGCGTCGTTGGAGCCCGTGCCCATCGCGGCGTCCAGATCGATCACCTGGATCTCGCGAAACGCGGCGAAGCGTTGCAGCATTTCGAGCGGCGTGCCTCCTTCGAGCGCCTTTTCGCGCCCTTGCACGAGCTGGACCACCTTGCCGCCCATCAGGTCGATGCAGGGAATGATCACAGCGCCGGCCTCACCGGGACGCCGCGCTGTTCTAAAAACTTCTTCAAGTCGCCGACGGTGTAGGTGCCATAGTGAAAGATCGACGCGGCCAGCGCGGCATCGGCGTGGCCTTCGGTGAGCACGCGTTCGAAATCTTCCGGTTTTCCTGCGCCGCCCGAGGCGATGATGGGGATGTGCGTGACTTTCGCCACCGCGTGCGTCAGCTCGCAATCGAAGCCGCCCTGCACGCCGTCGGTATCCATGGACGTGAGCAGGATCTCGCCCGCGCCCAGCATCTCGCCTTCCAGCGCCCACTCGACCGCGTCCAGGCCTTCGTCGTCGCGGCCGCCGCGGGTAAAAACATTCCAGCTTCCTTCTGTATTTCTGCGGGCGTCGATCGCCAGGACCACGGCCTGCGCGCCGTATTCTTCGCTCAGCTCGGTAATCAGCTTCGGCCGCCGGACCGCGGCCGTGTTCACGCTGACTTTCTCGGCGCCGGATAGCAGAATCTTGCGGGCGTCGGCGACGGACCGGATGCCGCCGCCTACGGTGAGCGGAATGAAAACCTTGCGCGCGGTCCGCGCCACCACGTCGGCCATAATGTCGCGCGCGTCGCTGGAGGCGGTGATGTCGAGGAAGACCAGCTCGTCGGCGCCCTGATGGTTGTAGCGCTGGGCCAGCTCCACCGGATCGCCCGCATCGCGCAAGCCGACAAAGTGAATCCCCTTGACGACGCGGCCGCCCGTGACATCCAGGCAGGGGATGATGCGCTTGGCCAGCATGCTACAGCTCGATGAAATTGCGCACCACGCGCAGCCCAAGCGGCCCGGACTTCTCGGGATGAAACTGCACGCCGCAGACATTTTTGTCTTCGAGCACCGCGGTGTACTCAACCGAATAAGCGCACGTCGCAGCCGTCGAGTCATGCAACGGCGCGTAGTAGCTGTGCGCGAAGTAGAGATAAGGGTGCGGCGGCAGGCCGCCCAGCAGCTTCGAGCCATTCTTGCGCTCGACGTCGTTCCAGCCCATGTGCGGGACGCGCGCTTCGGCCGGGAAGCGGCGAATTTCACCCGAGAACAATCCCAGCCCGCGCTCATCGGGAGCTTCTTCGCTCTTCTCAAACAAGGCCTGAAGCCCCAGGCAGATTCCCAGAAACGGTACGCCCGCGCGAATGCGATCGAGCAAGGCTTCACGGACCTGCATCGCGTCGAGCGCGCGCATCATCTGGCCGAAATGACCCACACCAGGAAGAATGATTTTCGTCGCGCGACGTAATCCTTCGCTATCCCGTACCAGTTCGTATTCCGCGCCCAGCTCCGCCAGCGTATTCTGCACCGAGCGAAGGTTGCCGGCGCCGTAGTCGAGAATGGTGATCATAGCAGTCCTTTGGTGGATGGGAGTTGATCCTTCAGGCGCTGATCCTTGGAGCAGGCGTAACGCAAGGCGCGCGCGAAGCATTTGAAAATGGCCTCAATTTTGTGATGGCTCGACCGGCCATACAGCACTTTCGCGTGCAGATTCGCTCCGGCGTGATTCACGAAGCCGCCGAAGAAGTCCTCCATCAGCTCGGTTTGCAGATCTCCTACCAGCCGGACCTTGACCTTATCGTTGTAGACCAGCGCCGGACGGCCGCCTAGATCCAGCGCCACCAGCGCCAGCGTCTCATCCATCGTCATCAAGAAGTAGCCCGCGCGATTGATTCCCTTCCGGTCCCCCAGCGCCTTCTTGACCAGTTCCCCCAGCACGATCCCCACGTCTTCCACGGTGTGATGCTGGTCCACGTCCAGGTCGCCCGCGGCCTTCAATTTCAAATCGAAGCCGCCATGCTTGGCGAACAGCTCCAGCATGTGATCGAAGAACCGGATGCCAGTTGAGATGTCGTAGCGGCCCCGGCCGTCCAGCTTCAGCGTGCCGCGGATTTGCGTCTCTCTGGTGATGCGTTCGACGTTCGCCACCCTTCTCCGGGATGCGGGCCTGGGCGTCCCCATGAGTGGGGACGCGGCCCGCAGAGTGCGTGCGCCACGGTTGCTAGCCGATCTCATTGATGTCTCCGAGCACCTGGATGGCGCCCTCCAGGCGAAACAGCTCCAACAGCTCAGCCCGCCGCTCGTGCGCGGGCGCCGCGATTCCGATGAACGGCACGTTGGCTGCGCGGGCGCAGCGCGCGTCATCGACCGTGTCGCCGATGTACAGCAGCTTTTTAGACGGCCGCAGCGACGCGATCCGGAGCAGCCCGTCGGGCGCTGGCTTTTCGCGCTCGACGTCGTTCGAGGTCACCAGCAGAAACCGCTCCCGCAGGCGCTGCCGGTTCAGCGTGATCTCGGCTTCTTCGGTGGTTCGGCCGGTGAAAATCGCCAGCTCGAACTTCGCTCCCAGGCGGTCGAGCAGGCCGTTCCGCGGGAGCCAGCGCTCGCGATGGATCAACCCCTGCTCGAGAAACAGGTAATTGAAATAATCCACGACAGTCGAATACGGAACCTCTACTCCCAGATCGTGGCAGATCTTTTGCGACAGCGCCCAATCGTTGTTCCAGCCGCCCTGGTTCTTATAGTCCTGAATTTGCGCGCGTGTGATGGCCTTGCTGGTGAAATGCTGGACGGTCCGAATGATTGTTTCGCGATAGGAGTCGGTCACGTCCACCAGAACGCCGTCCATGTCGAAGATCAGCACCTGATCGCTCACCAGATCTGCTCCAGCTCGGCCAAGAATCGCCGCACCTGGTCGCGTGTTCCCACGGTGACGCGCACGCAGCCGGCGATTTCGTAACTGCGGTCGCGAACCAGAACGGCGCGCTGGCGCAGCGCGTCGCGGATCGGGATGGCTCGCACGCCGGCGTCGAACAGCACGAAATTCGCCTTGCTCTCGTAATATTTGATTCCGAGCTTTTCCAGGCCGACGCACAGCAGCTCGCGGGCGGCCAGCACCTCGGTCACGTATTTCTCGACATAGGCGCGGTCCTGGATGGCGGCGCGCACCGCCAGCGCGGCGACGCTGTTCACGCTGTACGGTGATTGCGCTTTGTGCAGAAACTCGACGTTGCCGGACTGCGAAAACAGGCAACCGATCCGCATGGCGGCCATGCCGTACACCTTCGAGAATGTGCGGCTCACGAACAGATTCGGATAGTCGTTCAGCAGCGGAAGGGCCGTGACGCCGCTGAATTCGTAGTACGCTTCGTCGATCAGGACGGCCGCGCCGGAGGCCCGGTCGAGAATGCGCTCGATGCCGGCCCGCGACGTGCCGGTTCCGGTGGGGTTGTTGGGGTTCGCGATCAGGATCGCTCGCGTGGTCGGCCGGATGGCTTGCAGCAGCTCTTCGAGCGGGAAGGCCAGCTTCTCGACGCGATAGCGGATTTCGCGAATCGCGGCGCCCACGACTTCGGCGTAAAAGCGATACATCGCATAGGAGGGCCGGAGCAGCAGCACGTCGTCGCCGTCGTCCACGTAGGTGTTGATGAGCACCTGAATCGCCTCATCCGTGCCGTTGGTGAGGATGAAGTCGTCGGTCTCCACTCCGAAGAAGGCGGCCAGCTCCTGCTTCACTTGCCCGTATTCGGGATAGACCGACAGCGCGGCTTCGTTGAGATGCTCGCGCAGATACTCGATAACTTTGGGCGATGCGCCCACGGTGTTCTCGTTGAAATCCAGGCGCAGTTTGCCGGCGCGTCCGGCGGTGGGCGGCGAATAGGGCGCCATGTGGAGCACCGCGTCGCGCGGCTGCAGCACTCCGGGCGGCAGGTCGATTTTCTTACTTGCCAATCCGGACCTCCACCGAGCGCGCGTGCGCTTCCAAGCCTTCCGCACGAGCCAGCGTCGTGATGGCCGGCGCGAGCTGTCTCAAGCCGTCCGCGGTCAGCTCCTGGACCGAGATGACCTTGACGAAATCGGCCGGCGACAGACCGCCGCGGATCCGCGCCGCGCCCGACGTCGGCAGAACGTGGTTAGGGCCCGAAGCGTAATCGCCCGCCGCTTCCGGGCTGCTGGGGCCAAGAAAAATGCTGCCGGCATGTTGGATCCTCGGAATCAGCGCCTCGTCGTAAATCGCCAGATGTTCCGGCGCCAGGCGATTGGACGCATCCACGGCCGCGTCCAACGACGGGCAGAGAATCACGGCGCTGTTGTTGCGAATGGATTGGCAAGCCACTTCGGCGGTGGGCAGACTTTCGAGTTGCCGCGCGACCTCCCGCGCTACGGCTTCGGCCAGTAAGTTCGAAGTGGTCAGCAGGATGGCCGAGGCTTCCACGTCGTGCTCGGCCTGCGCGAGCATGTCGGCGGCGACGTGCCGGGGGTTGGCGTCTTCGGCGATGATGACGATTTCGGTTGGCCCAGCGACGAAATCGATGCCAACTTCGCCGGCTAACAGCTTCTTCGCAGCCGTCACGTAGATGTTACCGGGGCCGACGATGCGATCGACTTTGGGGATGGTAGCGGTGCCGAACGCCAGCGCCGCGATGGCCTGCGCGCCGCCGACTCGAAACACGTTCGATACGCCGAGAAATTTCGCGGCCGCCAGAATCTCCACGCTCGGGCGCGGCGAGGTGACGCAAATCGTTTTCACTCCCGCCACCTGAGCCGGGAGCACGGTCATGAGCAGCGTGGAAGGCAGCGGATAACGGCCGGCGGGAATGTAGGCCCCCATCGATTCGAGCGGCCGGATGATGTATCCCAACCGCCGACCGTCCGGAAACTTCATCCAGGTTTCCTCCGGGAGTTGCATCTCCGCATACTCGCGGATGTTTTTCGCCGCGATTTCAAGCGCCGCGCGGAACTCGGGCGTCACGTGCGCTTCGGCCGCCCGCCATTCCGTTTCCGGGACGCGGAAGCTGTTGCCATCCAGACCGTCCAGCTTGCGCGCGTACTCCAGCACCGCCTCGTCGCCGCGCTTGCGTACCGCCTCCAGAATCGGCTCAACGATCTGCTCGGCTTCGGCCAGCCGGGCCGCCTTGCGCGTGATGAGGTTCTGAGCCTCGTCGAGCGGAACAATTCGGAGCATAGTTACATCACAATCTTGTTCAACGGATATTCCACGATTCCTTGGCCGCCCGCCTCTTTGATGCGCGGGATGATATTGCGCACCGTACTTTCATCCAGGATGGTATGAACCGCCACCCACTCGTCGTCGCTGAGATTCGAGATGGTGGGTTTTTTCAGCGCCGGCAAAATGGCGAGGACCGCCGGCAGACAGTCCTTACGCACGTTCAGCATGAGCCCCACCTTGCCGAGCGCGTTGATGGCGCCATCGAGCAGCATGCGGATGTCCTCCAGCTTGCGCCGCTTCCCGTCGTCGCGCCAGGAGTCGAGGTTGGCAATCAGTTGCGTGTTCGATTCGAGCACGGTTTCGATGATGCGCAGCTTATTGGCGCGCAGCGACGAGCCCGTCTCGGTCACTTCCACGATCGCGTCGGCCAGCTCCGGCGGCTTCACCTCGGTCGCGCCCCAACTGAACTCGACTTTGGCCTTCACCCCGTTCGCGGCCAGGTAGCGCTTGGTGGTGGAAACCAGTTCGGTAGCGATCACTTTTCCCTCCAGATCCTTGACGCTCTGGAACGGCGAGGCCTCCGGCACCGCCAGAACCCAGCGCACTTTGCCGAAACTCTGCTTGGCGTAGATCAGGTCCGCCACGGCGTGCACCTTGGCTTCGCTCTCCTCGATCCAGTCGCGCCCGGTCAGCCCGGCATCCAGGACGCCGTCTTCGACGTAGCGCGCCATCTCCTGGGCGCGGATCAACATGCACTCGATGGCAGGATCGTCGATGGCGGGAAAATAGGAGCGCGAACTGGTGGTAATGTTGAAACCCGCGCGGCGAAACAGTTCGATGGTGGCGTTTTCAAGACTGCCCTTGGGAATGCCGAGCTTGAGTTTCACGAGTTGCTCCCGTAGACGGCCGACGGGTCGTAGGCGCGCGGCTCGGATTCTTTCCATTGGCCGCCATCCAGCCGCCGGAAGAAGCAGCTCTGGTAGCCCTCGTGGCAAACGCCCGGGCCGAGCGCCTCGACTTTCAAGAGCAGCGCGTCGCGATCGCAGTCGGTCGAAATCTCTTTGACCACCAGCCGGTGCCCGGAAGTTTCGCCTTTGAGCCACAGCTTGTTGCGCGACCGGCTGAAGAACACGGCGTAGCCCGATTCGACGGTCTTGCGGAAGGCTTCTTCGTTCATGAAACCGACCATGAGCACGCGGCCGGTCTGGTGATCTTGAATGACGGCCGTCACCAGGCCGTTGAGTTTGTTGAAGTCGAGATCCATATGTCGATACCAATAAAAAAGCCCGCCGCGTGAATCGGCGGGCGGTGTTCACTTCAGAATTCGATCAGAATGCCGCCGACCGCCAGACGCTCCGATGATGGTGGTGATGGGCGACGAACATGAAGTTGTAGTATAGCAGGTTTGCGCGGCGGGTTTCCGCGGTTGGCCGGGACCTGGATAGCCTGGATGCGGCCTAGCGCGCGGCTGGATTGCGTTCAATCACCATCAACGTAAATGTTCCGGGCAGCACCGGCCCTCTCCTGCCTCCCGGGGGCACCGGTCCGAATTTCGCCGAGACGAGGAACACGCGGTGATTGGTGGGATCGAGCCCCATGTTGCGCGCCCCTTGCGGCGTCTCGACGTTCTCGACGACGTGATATTGGTCCGGAGCGTCCTGATGAATCACGGTCAGCTTACCGTCCGCATTGGATGCAAACGCGTTGCCGGATGCGGCGTCGAATCCGGCGCCGTCCACGCCGTTGCCGATCGGCAGCGTTGCGACCACCTTGCCGGTCTGATAGTCGGAGACGGCCATCACTCCGCTGCGGCATCCGCTGAAGAGACGATGATGCGCGGTGTCGATGGCCATGGCGACCGGCTGCTTGCACGGCGCGGTCGGCCAGCGGCGCACTACCGTGGCTGTTTTGGCGTCGATCTCAACCACCTCGCTGGTGTCGGTGAGATTCGCGTAGACTTTGCCATCCTGGGCGGAAGCGCCGTATTCCGGTTTGCCGCCCAGCGGAATGTTGGTGATCAGGGTCCCGGCGCGCGGATCGATCACGGTCGAGGAGTGCGCGTCGCCGTTCAATGTGAAGACGCGGTTGGAGGCGCTGTCGTAGAGGATCGCGTCGGCGTCTTCAGCGGCCGGAATCCGGCCGAGCACCTGGAAAGTTTTCAGATCGAACATGACCACCGACTGGTCGTTACCCGAGGTGGCGAATCCATGCCCCGTGCCCTCGGCAACTGCGGTCCCGTGCGCGCCCCGGGTGCCGGTGACTTCGCCGAGCAGCGTTCCGCTGTCCTCCTCGACCACCATCACGCGATTCTGACGGGCGATAAACAGGCGATGATTCGGCGGATCGGGCACGATGTAGTCCCAGCTCCCGTCGCCGCCCAGCGTGTAGGTGTGGGTGACGCGATAAGGCGAGGGTGACTGCGCCAGCAGCGGCGTCACGGCAGCCAGAGTGAGAACAAACGCGGCGTTGCGCATCATGGCTCCTTTCTGCCTGAAGTATATCCGAGTCGCAGTCGCTGGTTTTTTTCGGTGAAACGCGACCAATTCATGACTGGGCTCGAACTATGAGGAGAAACACGGTTCTACCGGTCCGTTAGCTGCACCCCGCGCGGCGCCGCCATTCAAACAGCACGACGCCCGCGGCCACCGAGACGTTGAGCGACGAAATGACGCCGGCCATGGGAATCCGCAGGAGGACGTCGCAATGCTTCTGGACGAGCTGGTGCAGGCCCTGGCCCTCGCCGCCCAAAACGAACACGGTCGGCTGGGCGAAGTCGGTCTCGCTGTAGCGATCCTGGGCGCGCTCGTCCAGGCCGTAGATCCAGAAGCCCCGCGCTTTCAGCTCCTGGAGGGTCCGGCTCACGTTGCCGATGCGGACCACGGGGAGGTGCTCGAGCGCGCCGGCGGCGGCCTTGGCGACAGTTTCGGTGAGTCCCGATGCGCGCCGCTCGGGAATCAGGACCGCTGCCGCGCCGGCCGCATGCGCCGTGCGGATGATGGCGCCCAGGTTGTGCGGATCTTCCACGCCATCCAGAACCACCAGCAATTGCGCGCCTGGCAGAACCTGCTCGAGTCCGGCATAGCGCTGCGAGGCGGCGAAAGCCACAACGCCCTGATGGGTTGCCCCGTTGGACGCGCGGTCGAGCGTCTCACGCGGTTCAAAGCGCACCGGCACGGAACGCTCCCGCGCGGCGTCGATAATCTCCTGCAGCCGCGGGCCTCCGGCTCCTCGCGCGATCAGCACGCGGTCCAGCGTTCTTCCGGCGCGCAGCGCCTCTTGCACTGGATGGACGCCCGCCAGGATGGCCGGCGCCGCGTGCGCACGATCCGACTTGTCCCGCTGTGGGTGTTTCGTAATTACAGTCTACGGCGGATGACGGCGTGATAAAATGTCCAACGTATGCGCGAGCCAGCAGTCGGCGAACAACGGCCCGAAATTCCTGACAAACTTTATTTTCGGATCGGCGAGGTGAGCCGCCTCGCCGCAATCAAACCCTACGTGCTGCGTTTCTGGGAAACTGAGTTTCCCACCCTGGGACCCAAGAAGTCCGGCAAGGGTCACCGGCTGTATCGGCGCAAGGACGTGGAACTGGTGCTGGAGATCAAGCGCCTGCTTTACGAAAAGCGCTACACCATTGAAGGGGCCCGCAAACTTCTCGACTCGCGAACTCGCGATGCTTCGGCCAAATCGGCCGAGCCGCTAGCCAAGACCGCCCGGCCGCAAGGCGATTTGTTCCAGAATCACGCGCCCGTGCTGGAAGCAGTCCGCAAAGCGCTGACCGAAATCCTCGAACTGCTCCGCTAGGCGGGCGTCAGTGCGCGACGGCCGACGCCTGCCAGGAAAAGAACCGGCCATCCGCTATCTGCCCCATTCGCTCAATTGCTGCAGGACTTGTTGCGCGGCTTTTTGACCGGCGCTTTTTTTCGAAAGTCCCTCGGCACGGCTGGACCAGTTCGGGCCGACCCGCACTTCCACCAGAAACGTCTTGGCGTGCTCGGGGCCGCGCTCTTGCACAATGAAGTAGCGCGGCTGCGGCAACTTCAGAGCCTGAGCCGTCTCCTGCAAGGCGCTTTTGTAGTCGGTGACCTCCATGCCGGCTTGCGGAATTTGCGCGTCGCCGACAACGTGCTGGCCCACGAACCTTCGCGCGGCCTCGATGCCGCCGTCCAGGTACACGGCCGCGATCAAGGCTTCCAGGGCATCGGCGAGCAGGGCCTTCTTCTCTCTTCCCCCGCTCAGTTCCTCGCCGCGGCCGAGAACGAGATGGTTGCCGATGCCTAGGCGCAGGGCGACTTCGTGCAGATGCGTGGCGCTCACCAGTTGGGCTTTCAGTTTCGACAGGCGTCCTTCCGGGAATGCCGGATACCGCGCCAGCAGCATATCGCTCACCAGGAAGCCCAGCACCGCGTCGCCCAGAAATTCAAGCTGCTCGTTGTCGGCGGGCGTTCCGTCGGAGCGCTTTTCATACACCGAGGACTTGTGGGTGAGCGCGTATTGCAGCAGCGCCGGATTCTTGAAACGATAGCCGAAAACTTCTTCCAGTTCCCACTCCGCGCTCATGGGGACGATGGGGAAACGACCTCCCTGGTTCAATTCGGCTGCTTGGCGGCGGCCGGTGGAGGCGCGTTTCCAGACGGCTTGGCGCCGCCCGCCTTCACCTTGGCGATCTCCGCTTTCTTGCCTTGCGCGATCGATTTGACCTGTGGAGAAGCGTTGGGCGCGTTCAGCCCTTTGTCGAAGGCGTCGGTGGCTTCATCCAGTTTGCCCGCGTCGATGTAGGTCTGGCCGAGGCGAAGCCAAGTGGCGGGATCGGGATTCGCAGCGACGGCAATGGACTGCTTGTAATCGGCGATGGATTCTTCGTACTTCTTCCGCAGCGCGGCGGCCATGCCCAGGGCCTCGTATCCCTGCGACTGAAAATCCTTGCGCTGGCCCTCCCATTGCTCGTCCGTGATTTGCTGCTGAGGTTTGGGCGCGGTCTTGGCGGCCTCGATTCCGTCTTTCGCCCATTTGTCGACTTTGGCCAGTTTCTCTTCTTTGTCGAGATCGAACTCGCGCGTCTTGCGGGCAGTCTCCGAGGCCATGGTGACCATCGCGAAAGCATTTTTCGGGTCTGTCTCCAGCACCCGCTCGCCATAGAACATGACTTGGGCGTAGTCGCCTTTCTGCGTTTCGAGTTGCATGGCCATCAGGAGCAGCATGGGCTTGAACTCCGTGTCCTTGAAGTTGGTCAGGACATTCTCGATGGCCTTGATTCTATCGTCCGGTGTCTGGGCGCCGTTGATCGCGTTCAAGGCTGCGATTTCCTTGTTCGACTTGGCCTTTTGGGCCCACAACGCGGACGTCAAGATGAAGACGCCGCAAATGACGAGTACGCTCCTCATGTGAATTCTCATGGATGCTCCTAGTTCAAAGTTTTCGCCGGCTTGGCGGCGAGTTTTTTCATTTCTCTCTCCGAAACGGCTGCGCCAATCCTTTCTCGGCGGCGCCTTTCACCGAAGCGGGCGCTTGCTCGATGGCAAGAACAGCCCGATAGTTCTTCTCGGCCTCCTCGCGTTCGCCGGCGGCATCGGCCAGCCGGCCCAGGTACAGGTACGCCCAAGATTTGGTCTCACTGTCAGGCGACATCTCCAGGGTTTTTTGAAACAGCTTCTCGGCCAGCTCCGGATCGTTATGCAGCGCCGCGATGCGCGCCAAACCATAATACGCCTTCGCGTGCAGGGTTTTGTCGCTGGTCTGTTCGAGAACCTTCAGATAGCTGGCCCGGCTGGTATCCAGATCGCGGCGTGTGTAGGATTCCTCCGCCTCCGCCAGGGTCTTTTCCGCTGCGGTCAAAACCGGCTCAGCCGCCGCGGGACCGGGCTTGGCCTTCTTCACCGCGGCCTGGGTGGCGAACTGGACCTTGGCCAGCCGCTTATCCTCGCGATCCAGATCGATCTGTCCGACCAGGTCGGGATAGTAGAGCCGCAAGGACTGGTCCTGCTTTTCATAAAGCACCAGGCCGTCGGCTAAACCGGGCGTCAGAACGAAGCCTTCGCTGACGGCCTGATCGACCAAAGCCTGCCGCTCCGGCGCACCGTGCACCAAACGGCTTTCGACGGCCTTGATGACGCACTCGGTGGCGAGCAGGAGGAAATCGTCCTTGTAGGAATTGCCCAAAGCGGGGGCCGGTTGGGCGAAGTCGGCCAGAGCCTTGAGGCGGTTCAATTGCTCGAAGTAACGCAGCGCAAGCGGGTCCAGCAGGTAGTGCAGATAGGCGTGCCGGATCTCCTGGATCTGCGGCTCGGCCGAAGGCGTGACCACGACGAAGTAGTCGTCTTTGTAGCTGCGGGTCTGAATCTGGTTGGGAGGGGCGAGCAGGTCCACGTAGATCTGGAAGCGGCGGCCGCGGAAGCCGCTGGTGGGATTGCGAAGGTAGCCGTTGGCTTCGAGCAGCGCCTGCGTCACGCCGCCGTGATAAGCCGCTATGACCTGGTCGTACTCGGGACGCACCTGCTTCCACAGCTCGCCGATGCTGGCCTCGCGATAGAATCGGGCGATCAACAGGTCCAGGCCGTCGAGCCGCTTCACATCCGGGGGAATTTCTTCCGGTTTGATGGCGGAGTGAAAGTCCGGCGGGCCTTCCAGAGTCAAGGCGAAGGAGATGTACTGGCTCAGTTCGGCGCCTGGATCTTGTTGCCGGTGCGCGGCAAAGAATTTTTTCAGCGCCGCCATCGAATCCAGAGGCTTGGCGGCGAGAGCCTCGCGGACCTGTTTACGGACCGGCGAGTTGGCGGTGGAATCCAGGTCCGCGTCGTAGCCGGTGGCATTCAGAGCGGCGAGGACGGTGAAAAGCGGTTCGCTCGAGTCAAGCTGGCCCTGGGGAGGACGAGGCTGCGCCTGCGCGAGCGCCGCTGAGAACAGCACCGTGGCTAGGAATAGACGAATCAAGCCCGATCCCCATTGTAAACGGTTGGGAATGCATTTCTCCACGACGCCCTCAGGCCCGGGCGGCTCGCCGGGAAGGGGCCGCGGCACGCCGCAGTTCGCGCTCGATGGCCCGCTGAATTTTCGGCAACATGGCATCGATCCATCCCGCCTTGCGGCCATCCTGGATCTGCGCCCAGATCCGGCGGTCTTGCGGGAAGACGGTCAACTCCAGGGTGCCCTTTTCTTTCTGATTCTTGAAGTGCCAGTGAATGCTTCCGGGGAAGCTGGCAAGCGTCGCCTTCATGGCGATGTGCAAGCCGTGCGCCGCGCAGACCGGTTCGACGGCGCGTTCGGCTTGGGCAGAATCGAAGTTGGGCGGAACTTTGAACTCGATCTCCAGCAAGATTATTTCCCGATGCAGAATGTCGAAAAGATGCGGTTCAGGATGTCGTCGGCGGTAGTGGCGCCGGTGATGGCGTCGATGGGGCGCAGGGCGGCGTACAGGTCGAGCAGTAACATCTCGTGCGGGATGCCGAAATCGGCCGCCTTGCGCGCCTGGCCCAGCGCCTCGACGCTCTCGCGCAGCAACTGGGCGTGCCGGATGCTGGTGATAAATCCCGAGTCTTGATCGCGCGCCACGGCCGGCGCGATTTTTTCGCGCAGGGCATCGACGCGTTCGCCGGTGATCGCCGAAACGGCAACGAATTCTTCTGGCGGCGCGGCGCGGCGCGGCAGATCGGATTTGTTGCCGGCCAGGATGTACCGGCCCTGCTGGCGCGCCCGCGCGATGAGCGCCAGGTCGTCCGGCTGTAGAGGCTCGGAGAGATCCAGCACCACCAGCGTAACGTCGGCGTCCGCCATGGCCTGGTAGCTGCGCTCGATGCCAAGGGTCTCCACCCGATCGCGGCTGGCGTGGATGCCGGCCGTGTCGACGAACTTGATGGGGATGCCGCCGATGGCCGCGACTTCGGAAACCAGGTCGCGCGTGGTGCCGGCAATCTCGGTGACGATGGCGCGATCTTGTTCCAACAGCCGGTTGAACAGGCTGCTCTTGCCGACGTTGGGGCGGCCGACGATGGCCAGCGTCAGGCCGGCGTGCACCAGCTTGCCGTAGTCGAAGGTGGAGACCAGGGCCTGCAGCGCGCGCTCCACCGGATCGATGCGCCGCAGAATTTCTTCCGCAGGCGCGACGCTGACGTCATCTTCGGCGAAGTCGATGCCGGCTTCCAGCAGCGCGATGAGTTCCAGCAGTTGTTCCTTGACCGGGCTTATGCGCCGCGAAACTGAACCTTCCACCTGCTGGGCGGCCACGCGCGCCTGATACAGCGTGGTGGCGTTGATGAGGTCGCGGACCGCCTCGGCTTGCGGCAGATCGATTCTGCCGTTGAGAAACCCGCGCAGGGTGAACTCGCCGGGCTCGGCCAGACGCGCTCCGGCGCGGCACGCGCGCTCCAGGCAGCATCGCAAGATGACCGGCGCGCCATGGCAGGAGATTTCCACCAGATCCTCGCCCGAGTAGGAGCGCGGCCCGGCGTAGAACGTCGTCACAACTTGATCGACCACGCAGCCGTGCTCGTCAGTCAGTTCCCCGAGCGCGGCCGTCCAGGATTTCCATTCGTGCGCGGCGGGAAAGCGAAGGATTTTGGCGGCCACTTCACGCGCAGCGCCACCGGACAGGCGCACGATGCCGAGGCCCGAGCGTCCGGGCGGCGTGGAAATGGCAACGATGGTATCGCGAACCTGCAGCGTGCTGCCTTCTGGTTCAGGGCCGGCGCCCGCGCCGCGGCGGTCCTCGCCTGCGATCGCGCGGCCCGCGTGGTCCTCCATCGCGCGGCGGACCGGGCCGGGGCGGGCGGATCGGCTCGGGCAGCGGCATGCCAACCGGCAGCACCACCACCTGGCGGAACGGACCTGACCCCGTGCTTTCGCTGCGGATCTCGGTCTCGTTGCGGAGGCTTAAATGGATGATGCGCCGCTCGCGGCTGTTCATGGGGCTGAAGTGAAAAGGCCGGCCGGTCTTTTTGACCCGCTCGGCCGCGGTGGAGGCGCTGAGCCGAAGTTCCTCGATGCGCAGCAGCCGGTAGTCATTGGCGTCGTAGCACAGCCGCGAGTGATGTTCGGAAGGCAGCCGCAACGCTTCCATGGTCAGGAATTCGAGCGCCAGCAAGACTTCCGCCTTGTTGGCCAGCAGAACATCCACTTCGGGGCCCGAGAACTTCACCAGAATGTCGGGATCTTCCAGGTCGGGGTGCGTGTGAGCGCCGTCCAGGATTTCGTACTCGACCTCCAAGTCCATATCGTCCAGGACGATGTCGAGAAACTTCTCGATGCGCGGCCCTGTCTCGGAGACCGTGTACTTGGTTTCGCTCACTGGTTCCAAACCTAGGTCTTCCTCTTGGGCGCGACTTTCGGCGCCGGGGCCGGAGGCGGAGGCATGGTCTTGTTGATCAGCCACTGCTGCAGGATTCCTACCAAATTACTGGTCAACCAGTATAACACCAGGCCGCTCGACGCATTATAAAAAAGAAAACCGAACATGAGCGGCATAAAGCTCATCATTTTGGCCTGAGCCGGATCCATGCTGGGGTTGGGGGTCATCTTCCCCAGGATGAACTGCGTGACGACCAGAATCACCGGCAGCGCGCGGATGGCGATCTGTTCGGGCTGCGACAAGTCACTGACCCAAAGCCAGTGCGCGCCGCGCAGCTCGATGGTCACGTTGAGAACCTTGTAGAAGGCATACAGGAGGGGGAACTGTATCAGCAGGGGCAGGCAGCCACCCATGGGGTTGACGCCTTCCTTCTTGTACAGTTCCATCACCTCCTGGTTCTGCTGAGCCTTCTTGGGATCGCGCAGGCTGAGACCTTTGTACTTGGCGTTGATGGCGGCGATCTGGGGCTGCAGCTTTTGCATCTTGCGCTGGGAGCGGAGGCTGGAGAAGCGAAATGGCAGCAGCAGCAGGTTGATGATGACCGTGACGGCGACGATGGACCATCCGTAACTGTGGAAGACATTGTCGTTGACCCAATGCAGCGCCAGGAAGATGGGCTTGGCGACGATCCCGTACCAGCCCCAGTCGATGAGCTGCGGCAGCCGAGGGTCGACGTTGCGAAGCAGGTCGACATCCTTGGGCCCGACAAACGAATTGAAGCGATTGACCGAGTCGCCGCCGATTTCGATGCCGACGTGCATTTCGTCCTTGCCATTGGGCACGCTGGGGACGTCGTCCTTGAGGACCACGAATTTCGTGGAGGTGTTCTCTTTGGGAAGCAGGACGAAGGCGAAGAATTTGTCTTCGAGCCCGACGAAAGAATCGTTGCCGGATATGGCGAGCGGCCCATCTTTGACGGACCCGGCGGCCTTGGTGTAGAGTTTTCCGGCGCTGAGGTCATAGTAGATGGCGTGCTGGTCTCCGGTGCGATTGAGCACGGTGGCATCGCCGAAGCCGCCACGCCATTGAATCATGTGCTCTACCGGCGCGCCGTCGCGCGTTACTTCGGTGGCGAGTTGAGACAGATATCCATTTTTCGAGAAGTGCAAGGTCTTTTTGGCGTAGTTTGTGCCATCGGAGAACTCGTATTGGATTCCCAGGCCGTCCGGATCGGGCTTGGCGACATACAGGCCATAGTTCAGAGCGTTGGCGGCTGGCTCGTCTTTGAGCGCGAGCGAGAGCGGAGGAGGAATTTTGGCGAGACTCGTCGGGTTGACCAGTTCCAGAGGCTTTCCGGCGTGATCCAGGTATTTCTTCAGCATCCAGCTATGGACCACTGCGCCCCGATTGGAGAGGCGGATGCGGTAGACCGGAGTGTCGACGATGAATTCCTGTTCGGACGCGGCCTGGATCTGTCCCGGTGGCGGCGTGATGGCGGCGGCCGGCTTTGTCGCCGCTGCTGTCTGCACGGCCGGAACTTGCGCAGCGGCTGCTTCGGACTTCTTCTGGGCTTGCGTGGCAGCGCCTGGCGCCGGCTTGGGCGGAGGCGGAGCCTTGTAGACGTACGGCGTCAGGAACAGCACCAGCCCCATCAGCAGGAACGCCAGGAGCAGGCGGATCTCCATGGAGAGTTCTTTCCGGGGCGGTTTGCCGGGCTGGATCGGATTGTTCGGACTGTTCGGAGACGCGGCCATGATCGAGTGCTCTTCAGCGAACCGGGTCGAATCCGCCCTGGTGGAAGGGGTGGCAGCGCAGCAAGCGGCGCATGCCCATCCATACGCCGCGGAGGCCGTACTTGTTCACGGCTTCGAGCATGTATTCCGAGCAAGTGGGATGGAAACGGCAGGCTGAGGGCAAAAGTGGCGAAACGAACCGCTGGTACAGGCGCAGGCTGGCGATTATTGCTTTCCGCATCGCGTTATGAGCCGGTCGACTTCGCTGCGCAGCTCCTCCGGTGAGGCGGCCAAGGCGGCCCGCCGCGGGTTGAGGACGATGTCCCATTCCGGCGACAAATCCCGCCAGCGAACCCGAAGCGTCTCCCGCAATCGTCGTTTCACTTTGTTCCGCACCACGGCTTTGCCGAAAGCGCGCGGTACCGTGAATCCGAGCCTCGGCCCGGCGCCGGCATCGCGCGGCACCCGGAGGCAAAACGCGGCAAAGTACTGGCCTGCAACCCGCATCCCTTCCTGGTAGACTTTGCGAAACTGAGACGCCTTCAGAATCCGAGCGCTTTTGGGGAAGCCGAGTCTAGTCGGCGTACCGGACGGCTCTCTCGTCGCTAACCGTGAGTTTATGGCGGCCCTTGGCGCGGCGGCGCGCCAGGACGGCCCGCCCATCTTTGGTGCTCATGCGCACCCGAAAACCATGGGTCTTGGCCCGTTTGCGATTATTTGGCTGAAATGTGCGTTTTGGCATCCTGATTCCTCGGCCGGGGCGGAGACCCGAACGTTAATCTAAGTTTCAGTATAGCGCGGGGGAAGCGATGGCGCGGCGGCGGGCGTTTCTTGCGCGATCGGCGCCAACGGCGACCAACTCCTCGGCGCGGCGGGAGCCCTAAGGCATGGCGATCGTTTCAGCGAATGCGCTCACGTCCCAGGGGATTTGATCGGGGGGCGGCCACTTGGCTGTTAACGTTTCCTGCGCGCGACGTGGAGGATGGTGACATTGTGCTTGCGGATGCGGCCATCCGGGCGCTCGCCGATCAGCCGGCGCATTTCGGAGAACAACCGCTCGCGTTTCGCGGGCTCCATCAGCCGATGATCTGAAGCGGTGCTCATCAATCCGACGTACTCGTCGGCGGTGAATTCCTCGGTCCAGAGGTGGCGCACGATGCGGACGTCCTCGAAATAGCCGCTATTCTCGATGTCGTCGCGCGCGTCGGGGATTTCGTCCGGGAGTGGCGGCGGCGATTTTATGCGGGCTTCGCCGATGGCCTCGTAACACTCCTGGATCTGGGTGAAGAATGGGTCGAAACCGGGCGGAAACCCGTGGCCGCTGATAGTGAACGCCAGCACGCCGGCCGGCGGAAGCAGCGCGGCCGATTTCGCGTACCGCAGGCGCGGGTCGAGCCAGTGCCACGAGTTCGAGGCGAAGACGATATCGAAGGTCGCGTCCAGCGGCTTCCAATCCTCGAACCGGACGTTGACGATCGTGACGCGCGGGAATGGCGCCAGCTTGCGCCGCGCGATGTTTGCAAGGTTGGCGCCCATTTCCAAACACAACATGCGGCAGCCGCGCCGCGCCTGCGCCAGGCTTGCCTGCCCGGTGCCGCACCCGATTTCGAGCACGTCCGCGCCGGCGGCCTCGATTCCGGCCTGCGCGAAGAGGTCCTTGAAGAGTTGATCCGGCCACTCGCGGCGCGCGCGATCGTAAAGCTCCGCGGCCTCGTCGAACGTGCGTGCCCGCTGAAGGCGCCTTTCTTCGTTCATCTGGACGCTCGGATTCCGCAATCCGCCTCCAGTTTACGCCTCCAATTCCGGCCGGAGGATCCGCGCTGGCCGAAACAACACGAACGAGCTGCCTGAAATGTGACAGGCGGATCGGCCTGAGGCTCAATTTGTCTTGGTCAAGTAATTGCGATGCACCCAGGCGTCGCTTTGGGCGCGATCGTGGGTTTCAAACAGCACGTTCTGCGGCGTTTCTTTGACCACGACGTCGGTGCGGTCGGTGACGTGTTTGGCCGAGCCCTTCGCGGAATCGGCGTCGTGCAAAGCTGCTTTGACCGCGGCTGCGGTAGCGGGCTCGAACTTTTTGCCGGATTGGTACTCGGACACGGCCTCCACCGCACTGGCGCGAAGCAGTTTCGGCCAGAGCTTGGTGAAAAGCTCATGGGAGGCGTAGATATCGGCGCTGTTCACTTTTCCGTCGATCGCAAACGCGTAGCCGATCGCGTCGCTCTGGCCGTCCACGATGCCCTTCAGAGCGCGCAGGTAGCCGTCAATCGACTTCTGCACGGCCGGCGTTTGCATGGTCATCGCGAAACTGCTGGGAGAAGCCGCGGCGCGAACGTCGGAGCGAAGCGCACTCGAGATGCTGGCCTGCGCGGCCGCCACCTGATCCCAGACTTCGCGCTGGTCGGCCTTCATCTTGACCGCCATCTTCAGCTTTTTTGTTGCCAGAGCCTCCGTCGCGGAGTCGAAGGTCGCCACCGGCTCGGATCCGCGGCGTGTCCAGCGGCCGTGCTCGACGCAGAAGGCGCTGATGTTCACCCGGCCGGATTTCGTCGGCAGAATGAAATCGTCCTTGAGCGTCCGATCCTGGGCGCCGCCTTTGACGATGTCGCCGGACTGGATGAACACGTCTTCGTCCGACGCGTTTTCGATAGCCAGCTCGTTGACGTTGCGCGTCTCATAAACTACCACCTTGTGCTGCGCGAGGGCTTCTTCCAGCGTCAGCAGCTTGTTGGCCGAGCGGCTCCGGCCGTGGATCAGGAATACGGACAGGTTTTCGTGCGTGAAAGGGCCTGTGATGCGATACTCTCCAGCGCCCTGAGTTTGCGCCGAGAGGCTGCGGAACGACACCAGATCCGCGCCGGCTGCAACAACGGCAAGGGCGAACACACTACTGCCAAACAACTTCATGGTGAATCTCCTTTGGACCTCGGGGTGAGTCGCCTCGATGGGTCTCACCCAACAAATGTCGCGGCCGGATCAGGCCTTTCACTGCGGCCGTAGATCAAGCCGCGCGGCTGGGTTATTCTGAGTTCATTCCTATGAAACCGGAATCTTTCGACCCAGGATTGACCACGCAATTCAGCGGCGAACTGCGGCGGACCATCAATGCCGATGGCTCCTTCAATGTCCGGCGCACAGGGCTGAAGCTGCGCCACTCGAACGTCTATCTCATGCTGATTGACACCACCTGGCCTCGGTTCTTGGCTGCGGTGCTGGTGATCTTCCTGGCCGTGAACATGCTGTTTGCCGGCATCTACCTGGCCGTCGGGATCGAGCACTTGCAAGGGACCGAGGTGGAAATGGGCGCGTTCCTGAACGCGTTTTTCTTCAGCGTGCATACCCTGACCACGGTCGGATACGGCAACGTTTTTCCGCGCGGCACGCCTTCCAACGCGGTGGCCGCCATCGAGGCAGCCACCGGCCTGATGATCTTCGCCTTGGCGACCGGGCTGCTGTACGGGCGTTTTTCGAGGCCCTCCGCCAAGATTTTGTTCAGCCAGCGCGCGCTCATCGCACCCTATCAGGATGGGACCAGCCTGCAATTCCGCATCACCAATGCGCGCAGCAACGTGTTAATGGACTTGGAAGCTCGCGTTTTGCTCATGAGCGTGAGCCGGGCCGGCGGCGAGCTTAAGCGCAATTACGTCGATCTGCGCTTGGAGCGCCGTCATGTGTACTTTTTTCCGCTGACCTGGACCGTCGTGCATCCGATCGACTCCGAGAGCCCGCTCAGCGGAAAGACGGCCGACGACCTGAGAGCGCTGGAGGCGGAGCTGTTGATCCTGATCAAAGGCTTCGACGATACCTTTAGCCAGTTGGTCCACGCGCAGTACTCTTACCGGCACGATGAGATTCTGTGGGGAGCCAGGTTCGTGCCTGCATTCCATGTGGATCGAAACGGCGACCTGGTTTTGGATGTCAATCGCGTGGGTGAGCTGAAGATGGTGGGATGAAGCGATGCGATCCTGGCTGGTCCTGATTTTCCTGGCGGCTTGCGCGCCTGCCGCGGCGCAGTGGACGGCTCCGCCGTTTCCGCCCGATTCGGCGCAGCTCGGAGCGGCCGATTTGAGAGATATTTTGGGCCTGCTGTGTCCGGGGCAGGAGTATGCCGGCGCTCAGAGCGGCTGCCACGTTTGCCCGCCGCAGACCAGGGCTGCCGGGATGAAAACCGATTCCAGCATCGAATCCGCTGTTCGCGGGCATTTCCTGAAGCCGGACTCGGACGATCTGCTGCTGGTGTTGTATGGCTGCGCGGCGCGAGCGGATAATTTTCGGGATGCAATTCTGTTCACGCGGTCGAAGAGCGGGTGGTTCGTCAATCAGGCCGCGGGCCTTCCCACCGGGCCGTGCCGCAAGATTGCGGGACGAGACGCGCGGGACGGACTGCTGTGCTTTGCGGCGTCATCGGCGGACGACCGGCAGGGCGCGCGCCTGACCTTTGGCTTTGTCGGAGCGGAAAAGGCCGGCGAGTTGCTGGCGGCGTTTGACAACACGGCTGGCGCTTGCGATGCGCCGCGCCGCGTGGTGGTGCAGTCGGCGATTCGCGAGGTGAGGCTGGTTCCGGGGTCGACCGGGAAGGTGACACTCAGGATCACGGCCAATTGCCGCCGGGGGCTGCTCAGCGCAACGTCGCTGAAGGCCTGCGGGCGAGGCGCGGGCTTTGAGGACATCGGGCCGGCGGGCCTGTTTCGCGGCTTTCGCATCTATTTTGTGTTTGACGGGAATGCATTCGCATTGGCGGCTGCAAGCAGGGCCGTGAAACAGGCTTATGATGCTTGTTCGGCCGAGGTGAAATAACCCGCAATTGCGTTCGCAGGAGCGCACAGGACGCCGCGGCTTCCTCGCTGCCGGACAAAAGGCGCTGCCGCGGCGTTCCGTTGTGCGCTTTCTGGAGAGTGTGAAGGCGGCACGCACGAGTGCGTGCGCCACGCGCTCAGCGGAGGATGTTGCTGGATTCGGCTTCCGCAATCAACCGGTCGGCGTCGGCTTGGAGCAGGTAGCGATCCTTCACCAGTCGCGCGGCCGCGGCTCGGACCAGCGTCACGTATTTCTCGTGCGTTCCGTAGCGCTCCTCGAGCGAGGGGCGCGGATCGCCGGCCGCGAGGCGCTCGGCCTTGGTCTTCGCGAAGGGGACGTAGCCGCCGGTGAAGCCGCACTCCGTTCCTTTGTAGTAGCCCGAGGCGGTGACGTTCCAGCCTAAGTAGGTGGCCAATGGCACTTGATGCAGGACGCTTGCTACGCCCGCGGTTTCGTTGCCGTCGGAATTCACCTTGGGAACCAGGCTCGGCAGCACGTCCTTGATGACCGGCGGCTGGATGGCGATGGCGCCGCTCAAATCACGCACATTGAACTTAGGTCCGAAGTCGTAGTTATAAAGTGGATTCAGAATACCGTCCGGCAGCGGCACGCCGGGAATGACCGGGGAACCGAGCGCGGCCTGGACGGGCGGCGCGAGCTCGCCGCGATCGAAGCGCGGGTATTGGCTGGCCGGTGGTGCAGCGCCCTTGACCACCCAATCCACCAGCGCTTCGGTCAGCGCGCGCATGGTATCGGAGGACGGATTCGGGTTGTCTGGCAGTTCGCAGCGCGCCGGCGGGTTGGGCGTGGCCGTCGAAAAGCCGCCGCGCCCGCCTCCGTGTGTAACGCCGGGAAAATAGTAGCGGCGCACGTTCGCGGGCAGTGGGATGTCGCGATCGGCCCTCGTGCCCACCAGATCGGGCGAAGCACGCAGTCCCCAGAATTCGGACGATCCGAAGGTTTCGAAAATCTTCGGGCAGGTCTTGGTGGCGTTGCAGCGGTCCAGCAGGCCGCCGGCGGGCTGATGGCGGGCCTCGTCGGCATAATCGCCCCACCATACGATGCCGTCGCTGCCGGGCTGATACAGATCGGCGGCGCCGCCCGGCACCGCGAAGCGGAAGTTCATCGGATTCTGCCGGGCCGCGATGTTGGGATTCGCGCCGTCGAGTACGATGCGCTTGGATTCGTCCTGATTGAACCCGAGATGGATGAAGCTGCGCAGGTAGTTGCCGGATTGCGAAGTGCCGCGGCCGATGGCGAACGAGATCTTGCCGGCCAAAGGATTGGGCGCGCCGGTGTCGTCGGCGGTGGCGTAGCGGAAGAACGAGTTGAGATCGCGCGTGGCGGCGTAGCCGATGCCGAGCACCAGCGGATCCTTGGCGGTGTAGACCAGTTCATAGAGGAACGCCGGATCGAAACCGCCTTTGAGGCAAACCTTGTGCGGATCGGCCTCGCCGGGGAACGGAGTTTTGGTGCAATCGGCGAAGGCCCAGTCGCTCGACCGGACGGGAACGTCCGCACGGCCTTCGCCGGCGCGGCGAGTGAGGCGGGCCTTGGAGGTGTCCAGGCTGGCGGGCAGCGGCATAGGTACGCCTGCGCCAAGCCCGCCGGTGAGCGGCAGCGTAGTGGTTCCAGGGCGCATGTCGACGAAGCGCGCCAGCACCGGGCCGGTGATGGAAGAGCCGTCGGGGTTCCTGGCGATCGGCACGACCAGGGTTTCCAGGCCGGCGGCGGGCGGGATGTCGCCTTGCCAGCCGCTCGACAGCAGGACGTGGCCATGCTTGAACAGATCCGCCATCGCACCGGCGTTGGTGGCTCCTGCGGCGAGCGCGGCACGGCCGCGGTTCGGCACTTCGTAGATCAGAACCCCGCTGGTTTTGCCGAGATCGGCCGGTTTGGCGAGCGAGAAGGTGGCGGAGTATTCGACTCTACCGCGGCTGTTGCGGGGCGCGAGCGCGAGATCGGTGATGATCGCGTTCAGCGGATCTTTGGGGTCGAGTTCGCCGTAGAAATGGCCGGTGAGACGCTCGTAAGGGCCGGCTTGGCCGAACGGCTGGCCCTGGTAGGCGGGCGAGTCGCGATGCTCGATGACGATGCGCGTGACGCGCGCTTGGAGCGGCACGGACACCGAGGCGCTGAGGAGCGCTATCGCGGCGGAGACGATTCGGGCAGTCTTCGTGGGCATTATTGAAACATTACTGCAACGAGCGGGCGAACACAAATGCCCGGCTGGCGATTCGCGCGGGCCTCGGCGGTAGCTATTTTCCGGCCGGCGGACGTGGCCGGAAATGTCGTTCACGATGTCATTTGCATAGAATGGAATCCAGCCCTACTCCGGCTCTCCTGCGGCTGCAACAATTCGCGGACAGCGCCCAGCCGAGCGGAGGAGCGGCCCACTCATTCGGGTTGGAGTCCCTGGCCGTCGCCGGTTTCCTCGAGGCCATTGCCGCGATGGAACGCGCGCATCCCGGCCTGCAGCTTATCTTTATCGAGAGCGGCGGCGACAATCTGGCCGCGGCGTTCAGCCCGGAATTGGCGGACGCCTCAATCTACGTCATCGATGTTGCCGCCGGAGATAAAATTCCCCGCAAAGGCGGTCCGGGAATTATACGCTCGGACCTGCTGGTCATCAACAAAGTCGACCTCGCGCCATACGTGGGAGCCTCCCTCGATGTCATGGATCGCGAAGCCCGGATGATGCCGGAGACCGCCCTTCCTGTTCACGAATCTCAAGGACGGCGCCGGCGTGCCCGAGCTGATCGACTAGGTCCAGCGGAAGATGGCTTCCCCGACTGGACAACGGCGCAACCTGGCTCGTGCTGCGGACCGGCCTGTTCCCTCTCAGCCGCACACCCACAAGCACGACCCTGTTTGACCGCGCCTGGGACAACCACGATCGGCTAGTGGCAGTAATATTCTGGCTACTTGATCTCGAAGCGGGCCGACGCCGAATAAGCGCGCCGCGGTCCTGCAACTGCAAACCAGCCCTGCGCCACATATTTGCCGGGCGGCAATCCGGCCAGCGGCGCGGCGATGACGTAATCTTTCTCGTACTGGATCTCGAACGTGGTCACGATCTGCGGAAACGCTTTGCCCATGGACCATAGGAAAGCCACATTGCCCTGGTCGTCGCGGATCTCGAGGTCGTAGATTTGTCCGGTCGGGAAGGTCAGCGTTACCGGATCGCTGGTAGAGTTGCGAATGCTGAGGCGCACGGAAAGCGTTGGAGAGTCCGACGCCAGATAGACCGCGCGATCCAGCGCCAGGCCCGTCGAAAACTCGGGTTGGGACACGATGGTCACGCCGCCGATCCTCGAATAAATTAGATCATAGGTTCGAATCGCGGGGCCGCCCACGGCCTGGCTGCGCGACACCAAGCCAACGTAAGCCAGAAACACCTCGCGATAGATTCCGACCTGGAACACGCCGGGGTAGTCGATCTCAAGCGCGTTGTCGAATACTCCAACGGGGCCTTCGTAGTGTGCGCTGGTCGAAGCAATCTTTGCCTTTCCGCAACACGCGGGAATCGATTCGTCATAGACGGCTCCGGGCGGGCTTCCAAATGCGTACCAGAGCTGCTCTTGATCGGAAGTCGGGTCATAGGCGAAGACATTGCCGTCGCTGTCCTCCCGCACCCAATAGGCCGCGCCGAACCAATCCTGCAACCGGGAGTAAGTGGTTCCGTTGAAATCCTGCGTGGATCCGATCTGGACCGTGACGGTCGATTCCGAGCACGCGCCAGTGCATCGATAGACCCAGATGTTGCCGGGATCGAGCGGAAAGTAGTCAGGCTGCTGGGCAAACGCGAAGAAGCCGGTAATCCCTAGCAGGGCGCCGGTCAAAATCGTTTTCGGACGCACGAGTCAATCTCGCACCAGCGGCAGCCGAGGATCCTTTTCACGCCAGGTTTGCCGGACCCAGGCATAGTCCGGATCGTCGGATGCCGCCATGGACCGCGCTGAACCTGCCAGAGCATTCAAGTAATAGACGTTGTACCCGTGAGCTGCGACCACGGGATGATAGCCCTCCGGAATCAGCACGAGCTCGCCGTCGCGAACCGTCAGAGTCTGATCCAGATGCCGGTCGGCTGAGTACACCTTCTGGATCGCGTATCCTTCCGGCTTGTCGATGCGATAGTAGTAGATTTCCTCCAGATCCACCTCGGCCGGCGGATTATGCACGTCGTGCTTGTGCGGCGGATAGCTGGACCAGTTGCCGCTGGGCGTGTAGACTTCGACGATCAGCAAGCGGTCGGCTTGAAACTCCGGCTTGAGGATGTGGTGGATTTGGCGAGTCGCGTTCCCTCCTCCCCGGATTTCCACTTCCACATCAGACGGCGTGATCAACCGTGGCGGACACGCTTTGGCCGCGCGGCAATAGCAAAGGGCGAGTTCGCAAGCCGAGCCGGCTGTCACGGAGAAGCTCGTCGCGATCGGCAGGTAGACGGCGTAGGGGAGCCCGTCGAAAACGTGCGCGCGCTTGCCGATATTCTTCCAACTCGCGCCCGCGGTCTCTACCGAACATGTTCCGCCCAGGACCACGATGCCCAGTTCGCGCGCTCCGGTGAGTCCCTCGTAACGCTCACCCGGCACCAGCTTGCGCACCTGGAATTCCAGGTACTCAAACCCGCGCTTCTGGATATTTCCGAAATCTTGAGAATGGAGAAGCAAATTCATATGCCAAGGAGGATGTGCGCCCAACGGCCCTCTGGAACAATCCTATCGCGGATGCCGATGAGAAGGCCAGCAAGTCCCCTAGGAGCAACGTTCGTTTCCGGCGCGCAGCGTTCCCATGCATCACCTCAACTGCCGGGCCGCCATCCGGATTTCGATCGCAGGCAGCGCGTCACTTTGTGGTCCATGTCCCTTTGGCTGTGCGTGTTTCCTGGCTGTGCGTTGACTGCACCGTCAGCAGGCGATAAGATGCTTATGCACACGCGCGCGATCCCAAAGTCTGCCGCGTTCCCTGCCTCAATTGGAATTCGCCATGGCCGCCACACTGTCGCACAAAAGCCCGCTGCACGAGATGACGCAAACCACGCCGACCTGCCTGTGGAACGACTCGGCTTCGATTCAGGAACTGACTTACGCGATCGAACACGGAGCCGTCGGCGCCACCTGCAATCCGGTGATTGTCCTGGACGTGCTCAAGAAGGGGATGCAGCTCTGGCGCGATTATATTCAGCAGCTCATACGCGAGATGCCCACCGCGACCGAGGACCAGATCGTTTGGAGAGTGGTGGAGGCGATCTCGATCAAGGGCGCTGAGCTGCTGCTGCCCGTGTTTGAGAAACACCAGGGGCGGAACGGACGGCTGTCGGTGCAGACCGATCCGCGTTTCTACCGCGATACGTCGGCGATCCTGGCGCAGGCCGCGCGCTTCGCGGCGATGGCCCCCAACATCATTGTGAAAATCCCGGTCACAAAAGCCGGCATCCCCGCCATCGAGGAGGCCACTTATCGTGGCATCAGTATCAATGCCACGGTGTGCTTCTCGACGCCGCAGTGCATCGCCGTGGCGGAGGCGGTGGAGCGGGGATTGAAGAGGCGCGAGCGGGAGGGCCAGGCCATCGACTCCATGGGCCCGGTGTGCACCATTATGGTGGGACGGCTGGACGACTGGCTGAAGGTAGTGGCCGACAAGCGGAACATCACGGTCGATCCTGGAATTCTGGAGTGGGCCGGCGTCGCGGTGTTCAAGAAGACCTATCAGATTTTTCGCGAGCGGGGCTATCGCCTGCGCTTGCTCTCGGCTGCATTCCGCAATCACATGCACTGGAGCGAGCTGATCGGCGGGGAGGTGGTGATCTCGCCGCCCTATAAATGGCAGGTTCGATTCAATGCGAGCGGCATCGAGGTCGCCGAGCGAATTCACCGGCCCGTGAACCCGGCCGTCGTGTCCGAGCTTCTGGACAAATTTCCCGACTTCCAGCGGGCTTATTCCGAACAGGGTTTGAGCATCGACGAGTTCGACCAGTTCCCGCCCACGGTCCGGACGCTGCGCCAGTTCATCGCGGCGTGCCACGACCTCGACAACCTGATTCGCGACTTCATGCTTCCCAACCCTGACGAGATGGCTAGCCGATAAACTCCAGAGACGGCGCGGAGCCTTGGCATGCCGCGGAGCTGGTTCAGGACTTGGAAGCGAGCGCCAGCTACCGTCGGCTCGCGAATCAGGCGGAGTGCGTTGGGATGGTTGCGGGGGCTTGTTTGGAAGTCATTCATAGCGCGCTTCGCGGCTGGCTCGTGCGACGCTGGGCGCTGCCGCGAATTGGCAGGAGACCTTGTCAGAGCTAACCTCGCTTAATGGAAGGGGTTTACGACTCGCACGCGCCCATATCGGTGTCCGTCACTGAGATCTTCCGAGTAGACCGTGTCGGTTCCGAGCGCTTCGGCAGCCGCCAGAATAGCCGCGTCCCAATAGGAGATCGCGAATCTTTCGGATTGCTCGATCGCGATCCGCACTAACTGATGGTCAATGGTCTGACAAGGGAATGCCGTCCACTGCTCAATCCACTCCAAGGCTTGCGCGGCGGAGAGCGGGCGCGACACCTTTCTTACTACAGTCACGAAGAATTCCTGCAAGACTTGCGCGGAAGTGCCGAAGTCTATTGATTCAACAAGCTCCATTGCGCGCTTTCTCTTTGGCTCGTCTTTGCCCGCTCCGACCGCCGCATAAACAAGGATGTTGGTATCGAAAAACGCTCTAACGGTCATGCAAATCCGCCCGGGTCCACGTTTTTTTACCAAGCCGGCCTCTAGACTGTGCGCTCAATTGCCGCAATCGCACCCGCGCGCTCTTGGCCCGATCCTCGTGTGCGGCGAGACCGGCCAAATACTCACGGACTAGAGCGTTCACAGTGGAGTTGCGTTCGGCGGCATGGCGGCGAACGGTCGCCAGGACATTCTCGTCCACGCTGAGGGTGATATTCTTCATTACCACAGTATATGTGTAACTGTGTGATTACGCAATCAGGCCAATGAACGATGCCGCCCAGTGGAGGCGCCTAACTGCTCGTCCTTCCCCGCGAAGGGGACGCCGGCGGCTGTGGCAGTAGTTTCCTTCGGCCGATTACGGTTTGAGCGGAGCGCCGTTGCCGGCTGCTCGGGAATCAGGCGGAGTGCGCGTTGGGATGGTTGCGGGGGATGGATTTGAACCACCGACCTTTGGGTTATGAGCCCAACGAGCTACCAGACTGCTCCACCCCGCAGTCTGATTCTAGCTCATGGGGTCGGGTCCGTCAAACCTCAGTTTCAGGTTTTTGGGCGTTCCTTCCTTACCACCCTTCGGATAGGTGACCTCGGCGCCGTCCACGCGCGCGAAGGGCGTCATGGCATGCGGACGGGCCTGGGTTGCGCTCAGAATTTCCAGCACCGGTATGCCGCGGGCGACCAGCGCGTCGGCAATCAGAGAACGATGACAGCGCCACGGCACGGCTTCGGCGCACATGACGGCGGTCGGCTGCCCGGCCGCGAGATCGATCAGCTCTTGCAAGCTATTCCGGAATTCGGGCGTTTGCATGTAGTCCGCAAAACCGCGGAACGAGGCGTTCCGCCAGCCCGTGTTAATCGAATCGGCCTGCGCGCGCCGTAAACCTCCCAGGCCTGGCATGTGCCGGTACGCGATGCCTGCCGCCTGGAGGCTGTACGGCAGCTTTTCCCGATTGAATTGCGGATTGTGCCGCGATCTGGGGATGGTCCGGACATCGATCAGTTGTGTAATCTGATGTTCTTTAAGCAGCTCGATGAATTCCTCGATGCCGTGAGTGGAGTGGCCGATGGTGCTGATGGGCCGTTGCTCGGAACGATTGCGCCGCAAGCCTCAAATTAGCAAATGAGGACGCCGGAGGCATCGCTTGCCAGCCAGGCTAATGCAAAGCGCACGGCATTGCGGCAAACGTGGATTCACGCTAGCTTAGAAGTACGGTGAGGTGCGAGAGCGGTTGAATCGGGCGGTCTCGAAAACCGTTGAACCTTTGCGGGTTCCGTGGGTTCGAATCCCACCCTCACCGCCATTCGTAATCAAACGGCTTACCACGACCGTCGCGTTTACAAGCTCGACCTCATGGTTGAAGCTTCAGCCAGCCACCTCGCTGGTTGATGGTCACACTCAGGTGGAACAATGCGGGGCACTACACGCGGAGGAATTATCGGCAAGCACTACGCAGTCTGAGGCCGCCCTCTGCAACCCAGGCGATTGGGCGTGTCCTCCCACGCTTCCGACTTCTGCCCGTCCATCCACGCCAACACCTCCGCCCGCGAATACCGCACCAGTCGTCCCACTTTCAGGTACGGCGGTCCAGTTCGGAATAAGCGCCACCGGCGAAGAAGTGCAACCGACAACCCGCACGGCTCTGCGCATATCAATTTCAAAACAACTGGCTGCCGCCGAGACAATTCACGTTAAAATGGTTTTGGCACGTGCTTCGTGTCACGGCTCCCGCACGTGAGCAAACGAACGGAGTCAATTTCAATGCCTACGACGTGGTACTTCGATGGATCTGGCACCGGCGATGACTGTCGCATCATGGTCCTCTCAGGTGTAGGGGCTTCTGACGAAACATGGAAAGCCTTTGACACGGCTTGGAGCACCGCTCGGAACGAACTCGGTCTTGATGTGTGGCACTCTACTGACTATTTCAGGAGGATTCCCGCAATGAAGGCCGAGCCGCCCGTCAGTCTCCTAAACATCATCGGCCAGCAATGGTCGCAGGAATTCAACAGCGTCTCTTTCGCTGCCGACAAAGCCGCAGTGGAGACTATCCGGAACCAATTTCACGACGCCGTGCCACCAGTCGAGCGTATGCTCACAGATTGGTGTTTTCGTGGGATCGGCGTCTCCAAAGCGGACACCGGGCACCGCGATCGAGCGAGAATCCTGTTCGACAGAAGCGAGCCCTTCATTCGACACTTGAAGTCACCATGGCAAGCGGGACGTAGAGAACTGAAGCGCGTGAAGGCAGGCGGGTGGCCACTGCAAATACGGGAAATTGAACCGGCGAGCAATAAAGATCATCCGGGATTGCAGGCCGCCGACCTCCTTTCCTGGCTCATCCGGTGCCGCTATGAGTACGGCGACAAACTGATCGATTCGAGAGTACCCGTGATGATGTTTCCGTTCATGGCCGCTGGCAGGCTTCGCGGCGGTTTCCTCGACCAGAGCACCATTCGATCTCTGTACATTGAGAAACGAACATTGGAATTGGGGCACAATTATGCTTTCGTCTGATCCGGATCGCCGCTGACCCGGACAACACCATAAAAACCATGCGACACTGTCAGCACGCATGGACACTCTGAGAATGCTCACCGACCTCCGCTCCGAACGCCTGCTCGTCGACGAAGCCATCCTCACGCTGGAGCGATTGGCGCGCGGCGGTGCCAAGCGTCGGAGCTGACCGCCCAAGTGGCTGGGCGGCGCGGCGGAAGCAAAAGTGGGGATTCCGGCGAAGCGGTCGTCGAGAGAGACCTGTCCGGAGCGAAGCGGAGGAAGCGCGTCGCTGGCGAGGAAAGGAAATCTGATGCCCGACGATTACTCAATAGGGTTCTTACGAACTTGGCTTTGCCGCAAACTTAGACCTGAACCACGACAACCCGAAATCCGATGTGGTCATAACGCGACTCTGGAGGAAACCTGAGACGGAAGGCGGACCGACATGCCCATCCATCATCGGGCCATGCGCCGCCACGACGAACGCGTGAAAATGTGCCGTCGGGATTGGGCGCGCCGCGAACCGAGTAAAGATCGGGGTCAGCACCTCCGGGCAGGACCGAGTGAAACCAGTCTCGGCACCACTCGAAGACGTTGCCATGCATATCATGGAGCCCCCAACCATTTGCAGGGTAGCTGCCAACGCGTGTTGCGCGGTTGAGTGATGGGCCGCGCGCCGCTCCGTTGTACGGCATTCCCGCGAAGTTCGCCTGCTTGCTGCTGAGGCTATTGCCAAATGCCGTTGCGGTCGTTGTTGCGGCGCGGCAGGCATACTCCCACTGTGCCTCGGTGGGCAAGCGAAACTCCCAATTATTGGGGAGTTGACCAGATTGATGACCACGTTCCGTTAGGCTTAGGCAAAAAGCTTCAGCCTCGGGGAAATTCACGTTCCCGACCGGAAAGTCGTCTCCACCGGGTAGCTCTGCTGTTAGGGGCCCGGGAAGTTTACCCATGAAGCGTTTCCATTGACCCTGCGCTGCCTCGTACTTTGCCGTCCAAAAACCTCGGGTCAGCCTTACTTCGACCTGATCCTCACCAGGTCGACGTTCAAGTTCGTCGCGAGGGCTTCCCATAACGAAGTGTCCTGCCGGGCACCAGCACAACCTCACCTGTTGAATCGACCGTTCCTCGCCAGCAGCGTTTCCTTCAAAACGACGACGCTCCTGCGCGGAGCATCTAATGCCAATCACCCCGGTAAGCGCGGTTCGAAGGAGGAATCTTCGAGTCACGAATGAATCGCGCCCCATCGCCCCGTCTTTCATGAAACGATCATAGCAACGGAACTAAGATGTTTCAGGCATCCCAATTTCGAAATGCAAAAAACCCGCTCGACAAGCCCACTATGCACTCGAAGTCTTCGCATGCGGGTCTCAAGGCCAGGGCAGCACAGCGTCCTGTTCTGATTGCCTATCCGCCATGCGACACTGTGGACACACATGGACATCACCAACATGATCGCCGAGCTGCACCAAGAGCGCGACCACATCGACCAAGCAATACTCGTGCTCTCACGCCTAGCTGCCGGGGCACCCAGACGCCCAGGCCGACCGCAGAAGTGGCTCGCTTCAGCAGAAACAGAGCGGCGCGGTCACGCGCCCATACGGAAGGGCATGTCCGCAGCGGCGCGGAAGCAGGTTTCCGAGCGCATGAAGAAGTATTGGGCGGGGCGGCGGAAGCAAAAGCGGGGCTAACCGCGCAAACCAAGCGCGAAGCGACAGATCCGAATACAATTTTCGGTTCTTTTCAAAGCGTTGAATTCAAGAGGGCGACCGCACACCAACGCCCGGCGTTCGCTGATTTTCAGGAGGCTCTTCAACTAAGAGATCGACAACAGGTACGCGGAATATCCGGAATCGCTGGTCGGGGGCCGTGGCTTCAGAACTCGGCGAGGAGCACATCGAGGAACTCGATATATTTTGAGCCCTGGCAGCCGCGCGTGGTTGACCGCATATTGATCAAGGAACACACACCAGCCTACTCAGGAAGAGTGTGCGTCCTCGTGATCTCTGAGTGAAAGAATTGTCGCCATGCACTCTGATATTCAACGCCTTAAAGACGAGTATCGCCAACTCGTGAGTGAGTATGTTGACGCAGTTCATAAGCAAGAGATGGCCCGCTTGGAGGCGCTGCCTTCTCCCAGCAGTGAAGTCACTGCAGAATGGCTGCGCGCATGCGACAACGCTGAGCAGATTAATAAGCGTCGCCTCGAAGCTCAATATCGGTTGCGAGCCGCACTGACGCTGAAGGCTTAGCGGTACTCAAGGACCGGTGAAATGAGAATTACCAAAAAGGAAGCCATCGAGAAGTTGAACGCACTGCTGCTTCGAATTCCCGAGTTGGGACAACGAAGACGTTTTAGCGAAGAGTTTCAAAAGTGGCAGTACGATAGCCGCGTCGTATTGAAGCACATATTCCCCGATGAGAGGGAATACCTAAGAGAATTCGATGAGATCTCTTACGATCTGTCTTTTTTCACAGATGGAACGCCCGATAGCGCGTTCGATGAAGCGTTCCGTTCGGGCCTACGCTCTGCCCGTGCGATGCTTCAATCCAGAATCGATGAAGTCACTCAGTTTTGGCCCGAAACCCCGCCGCCAGATGACGAGGACGGCAAATCGGGCGGTAAGTCAGTTTGGGTAGTGGGAGCGTATGGGACAACTGGTGGAGCGGGCAAGCCAAAGAACCCCGAGCTAATTTTCGTCATTCATGGGCGGCAGCTATTGGGCGAATTCCATGATTTCGCTCGGGCACTCGGTTTGAAACCATTGGAGTGGTCGCAAGCCAGGAATCTCACAGGAAAAACCAACCCCTACACCTGGGAAATCGTCGATACGGCGTTGAGTAACGCTGGGGCGATCGTCGCGCTTCTGACACCGGACGATGAAGCGAGACTAAGGGAGCAACTCTGGTCTACACACGAGAACACTCTGGAGAAGGAGTTCTTACCACAGCCGCGCCAGAACGTTCTATTCGAGGCAGGGGTCGCTTACGGACGGTGCCCGGAACGCACGCTTCTAATTAGAATTGGGTCACACCGACCAATGAGCGATCTAGCTGGGCATCATATTCTTCAATTGGACGATTCACCGCAATCGCGCCAAGCAGTGGCCGACGCTTTGCGCACCGCAGGGTGTCCTGTAGATCTTTCGGGTAATGACTGGTTTCGAGCGGGAAAGTTTGCGGTTACCTAATCAAAGGTCGATGGTCTCGGCGTCCGCCGTGAGCCGGAGTTGGCACTACTTCGGCTTGTTCCCGCTCCCCGGCGGCCGTCCCCGTCTCTTGATCTGCGACATCCAGGCTGGTGCCAAATCGGACACGATGGCTGCGATCTACATGCAGCCGGTGTCGACCAGCGGATGGTGGACGGCTTCGAGCAACGATTTTCTCTGAGCGGTCTTTCCCCAGATGAGACAACACCACGTCGAGGTCATCGGCAACATCTACGAGAACCCGAACTACTCACAGCATGACTTTGGCGATAGAGCTGTGCTAATTTGAAGGAACGCTAGATGCCCGGGTCAACCATTCTGGCTGACCACGCCTCCCCCAAGCGTAGACACTTCGGTGTCTTCGAAAAGCAGATCGTGGGGAGTCATGAATCGGAGCCGTCGAAAGCAACCTCATCAACACTTAAGGATTCAGCACGCCTTCGAGCGCGTTGAGTTTCTTCTCTTTCGCATCGCGCTTCTGATTCTCTTCATCATCGGCCTCGTCCGTGTAGTCCGATCCGAACTAGGATGGTGACATGAAACCACGTTCGCCATGACCGTATCAGAGCATCACAGCTCATGTTCAGCGTGCAATAGCGTGCAATGGTCTACGGCGACCGTGGCAAATTTGGCATTGCGAGCAACGTGGAATCTGTAACTTGCAGAGCGCACTGAGCGGCTAAAGGTTCGAATCCCACCCTCACCGCCATTCGTAATCAAACGGCTTACCACGACCGTCGCGTTTACAAGCTCGACCTCATGGTTGAAGCTTCAGCCAGCCACCTCGCTGGTTGATGGTCACACTCAGGTGGAACGATGCGGGGCACTACACGCGGAGGCGACGGCTGGCGAGGTGATCCAGCAACACTACAGCGAGGGTCCGTTAACGTTGCGGGTCACTGCGGCGGTACGAGGCGGCGCACCAAAATCAAGCGCCATCCAAGGTTTAATCCGGCTCACGTACTTCATTGCTCGGACTGATCGGAATCCGAAACGGCATGGCGAGCAAATGCAGCGGGTTCATGCTCCGATCGTCCTGGAATCCCTGGAGGCCGATTCCCATCTTGTCGTGCTCCAGAGCGGGTGCCGCGCAATAGGTGCGGAACAACCGGTCCCACCAAGGGAACAGAAATCCAAAATTGGTGTTCTGCTCCTCATACCGGTCTGAGTGGTGGATGCGATGCACGTCCGGAGTAATCAGAAAATAGCGGAGCGGTCCTTCGATCCATGTTGGAAGGTTTAAGTTGGCGTGGGAGAAGAGATTTTGCATTGCAGTGGCGAAACCAACCACCAACACCGCAAGGGGAGGCGGAGCTGTCAGGGCGACCGCTGCCAGATAGACGCCCTGGATCAAGAATACTTCCCCGGGGTGATTTCGCACTCCGGTGGTCAGATCGAAGTCCGGGTCGGAATGATGCACCTGGTGGATACGCCACAGGACAGGGATCCCGTGAAAAAGATAATGCACACCGTATCGGAGAAGATCCAGCAGGATCACCGCGACGACAAAGCGCAGCGCGAAGGGCGTCCGGGGGCCATTCAGCAAGCCATAGGGGTTCTTGGAAACCAGCACCGCGACCATGGTTGTACCGAGCGGATAGATGGCGTACACACCGATGTGGGTAAGGGCGAGCAATCCGTTGCCGGCCCATCGGGTTGCGTTCGGCTTTGCGAGCGCTCTCCGCGGGCGAAACGTTTCGCCCAGGGCGACTAACACAAATGCCGCGACGAACAGCCACCAAGCGATACTAGCCTCGTGGCTGGTGAGGTACTGCTCCATGACAACTACGCACTGCGCTGCTTACTTCTTCGAGCGTATCCACCGCAGCATCAGGATGGCGCCAGATCCAGCGCCGACCAGCCAGAAGTAGGATGGCTCCGGCGTTGGTAAAGCGCATGTGACTGAAGCCCAACAAAAGGCCGGCACGGTTGTGGCTAAAAGTCCGAAGCCTAGTTGGAAAAGACGGCGAGTCGTTAGATGCATCATTTATCCTCCATGCGGACGTTGGTACCGGAATTTCAGGTTAGTATACATCGCACCGCCTCCTTGCAACCAAGATTTTTGCGGCCCATGCCAGCAAATAGTACCAGTACCTGACTGCGGCGTCGAGTCGGAACACCAGTCGTCCGCAGAACTTTCACCCGTCATCACACAGCCCTTTTTTCGAGCCAGCATTCGTGGTGCAAGTCGCCGAGCCGCTCTGCATCGGATTACGTGGCCAACCGGCAACCGATGGTATTCGAGTAATTTTTTTCCGGTGGCGGCTGAAGTCCAGGCATCCGCGCCGCAGACTGCCCGCCTTCGCATCTGGAATTGGCTTTGGACGGCCGGCGTGGCAAACGGATGCAGAGATGCCGTCTAACGGATCGCACCGTGCTGAATGCCTTGAGTGTCCGGCCGCGGCCGACAAGAACTCGTATGGAAAGCTACACCACTTTTTCCCAATAGCTGGTCCGCCCGAACGGCGTGACAACCACGTGCTTTAGGAAGGACCCGCGCGCCTCGGTGAACTTGGCGCCGTCCGGATAGGTCTCGCCCGCCACCGACAGATACAAGTTCCCCACCGACTGCGCTCCCACCGGATCCGTGATCGCAGCCGGCGGCGGCACGGGCGCCGGCGGATCAAACGGCGGATAGTCCACCGGATTCGTGGAGACCAGGATCGAGCCCGCCGGCGGATGCTTCGGATCGTACGCCGGCAAGTTGCCTACGGCTCCCAACCCAGGCGCCACCGTCACCGGAGGCTGCAGCGCCGACGGCACCCAGGTGTAGCCGAACTGTTGCCGGTACAGCATACACAGGTAAGGGTCCCATCCCCACACCATGATCGGCACATCCACCGGGAAGCCTTGCTGGGCGAGCTGCGCCGCCCTGGCTACCTTGGCCCAGTGATCCAGGTTGCTTCCATCCGGCATCTCCATGAGAGTGCGAATCTCGGGTGGCTGCGCGGCCCGATACGCCTGATCGAATTCCAGTTGGGTAGTATCCATGTCGTTCCTTTCTTTCGGCGAGCGGCCTTAACCCCAACCTACGACCAATGCGGATCAATCCCACCACTGCCCCGCCCGCAACCCTCCGGCATTCAACGAAAAAGGATTCTTCAATGGCCGTGATTCAAAGATAGCCGTGCAACCTCCAGCGGAGCTTGGCCGCTGGCTTGCAGTACGCCTACCACGGCCGGTGTTAAGCCGCATTGAACCTTAATTTTTGAGGCTCTTCTGCCCGGAGTGAGCGATATGACCCTGACCTACTCAGTCAAAGAACACAGTTTCCTGGCTGGCTTGAACGATCTTCAAATCGACAAGCTGGCCGCTTTGTCCCAGGAAGTGACCTTCTGTGAGAATGAGCGGATCTTGTCCGCCAGGGAACAGTCCCGCTTCTTTTACCTGCTGTTAGAGGGCACCGTCTGCATTGAAGTCAACAGCCGATCCTATGTGGTCTGCATCCAAGCCCTTGGCCCGGGCGATGCCTTCGGCTGGTCGGCGCTTCTGGATCATCACGACACGCTTTTTCAGGTCCGCGCCCGGGAGCAGTGCCGGGCTCTGCGCATTGATGGTTCGGATCTAACCGCTGCCTTCCGGAACGACCCTGAGCTCGCGGTGGAGATTCTCCGTCGCACCCTGAGTCTTGTAGCCGGTCGCGTGCAAGCCACTGAAACCAGATTAGGGGAGCTGTGCGGCATTCGCGTGCCGTCGGAAGCGGCTCGGTTGCGGGCCCAGAGTTGCCCGTAAAGAGCGTCACTGAGAGGATCACTGCTTGACAGGATTCCGGCAATATAAGAATATGAGTTCATATTCTAGTTATGCGCATTCGGCTCGTTCTATTCGGTTTCCTCGCCTGGGTCGGTGCCACCGGCATTCTCCGCAGCGTCGGCCAACGTCTTCTTCGCCCCGATGATTGGACCAGCACCCTCATCCTTTTCGCCGTCAGTTTCCCCTTGATGGCTCGGCTAGTGCGCCGACTCTGCCTCCGCCTTCGACTTCGCCAGGAACAGTGGCTGGCCGGAGCGTTCTCGGTCCTGCTGCCGACTTTTCTGCTCGACCCGTTCTCCAGCGCGTTCTTCCCCTTGATGTTCCCCAACATGGCTCCCGAGGTCGCAGGCGTATTTGGCGGCTGGATGCTGTGGTGCTGCGCCGGCGGCCTGGTGGGCGCAGCCATCGGCCCGCGAAAAACGGCGTGAGCGAGCGCCCGAACCTGCTCGCTGGCGAGGACTTGCCGCCGCCACCCCGGCAGAAGCGAAGCCGGGAGAAACGCGCGCGTCTCAAGGAGGCGGGTCTCGCTCTGTTCGGCGAGAAAGGCTATGAGGCCACTTCGATAGACGAGATCGCCCGCCGCGCTGGCCTCGCGGTCGGCGGCTTCTACCAGCACTTCCGTTCTAAACGGCAACTCCTGCTGGCGCTTATGGACGAGCTGTTGGAGAGGCTGAGCGGCCTCGACCTTCGCCCCGACATCGCCGCCGATGTCCGGAGAGCGCTGCGGGAGATGTTGTCCCGAGCATTCGCCACCGATCTCCGATACCTCGGCGCCTACCGCGCCTGGCAGGAAGCCGCCCTGTCCGATCCAGGCCTGGCGTCTTATCAGGAGCAGATTCAAGCCTGGACCACCACGCGCATTGCCGGACTCTTTCGGCTCTTGCAGCAACTCCCCGGCGCACGTCCGGGAGTCGACATTGCAGGACTCGCGCGCGCCATGGACATCTACTTCTGGAGCCTGCTCGCCCGGGCGGTGCGGATTCCACGGACGGAGTTGAACCAGTCGCTCGACTCGGCGACTCACCTGATCTACCACGCGCTCTTCCTGGATCCGCCCAGCCAACCCGGAACAGCCCAGCCGGGCGCCTGAGGCATTATCAATTTTCGCCTTCCGCCTGCCTAACCACCGCACTTGCGGCCATGCTTCCAGTAAGCTACGTTGGGAAGTATCGTAGTCCAGAGGAGCGTAATGATGCAGAGAGTCGGAGTATTCAGTGCGGTTCTTTTGTCTGTGAGCGTGTGTCTGGCGCAGTCGCCCGCCGGCCGCTTCTATCAGGCCATTCGCAACAACGACCTGAGCGCGCTGCGCGGCTTGATCAAATCCGCAGGCGTCGATACCAAAGATGAGCGTGGTGGAACACCGCTCATGTATGCGGCGGCGGTCGGCAGCCTCGATGCTATGAAGCTGCTGGTGTCCGCCGGCGCCGACGTCAACGCCAAGAACGCGTTCGACGCCCCCGCCCTGCTGGCCTGTGCGAGCGATCTCGCCAAAGTGCGGTTTCTCGTCGAAAAAGGCGCCGACATCAACGCGCGATCCAAGCCCGGCCGAACCGCACTGCTGATTGCGTCCGGCTACAACGGCGGCTCCGAAATCGTGAAGCTCCTGCTCGACAAGGGTGCGGACATCAACGCGCGGGATAGTGCCGGTCTTACGCCGCTGCTCGCGGCGACGGCCGCCAACGACACCGCGTCGGTGAAGCTCTTGCTGGACAAAGGCGCCGATGTCAATTCGTCCGACCAGGCGGGCAACGGCACCGGCAGCGGCGGCCAGACTCCCCTGATGTACGCCGCCGCAGAGGGCAACCTCGAGCTGGTCAAAATGCTGCTGGCCAAGGGCGCCAATGTGAACGCTGTCGGCGCGCCCGAGTCCCTGCAGGTGAAAAACGGCCCGATCGCGCTGGGGTCTTTCACCGCGTTGCTTTTGGCGGCGACCTATAGCAGCCCCGACGTTGTGAAAACGCTCTTAGACGCCGGCGCCAAAGTGAACGTCCAGGACGTGCGTGGCATGACCCCGCTCATGCTGGCGGTTTCCTCCGATCGCGCCGATGCGCGCGTGGTCAAGCTGCTCCTCGACAAGGGCGCGGACCCTAAGATCAAATCCAAGGCCGGTGAAAGCACCGTCGACTGGGCCAGGAAAATCGGCAACCCCGAAGTGATGCGCGTAATCGGTGTCCAGGGCGCACAGGCCGCCGCGCGCGCCGTCGTCCAGCCCTCCGCCGCCGCCAGGCTGAGCCCCAAGCAAGCCGCCGAGAAGAGTCTCGCGCTGCTGCAGCGCACTTCCAACAGCTTTTTCACCGAAGGCGGTTGTGTTTCGTGCCATGCGCAGAACTTGACCGGCATGGCCGTGAGCGTGGCGCGCGCCAATGGCATTCCAGTGAATGAGCAAATGGCGGCGGAACAGTTGAAAGCCGTCAAGCTGCAATGGGCCTCCGCCGACCAAATCCTGGTGCAGGGCATGAACGTCCCCGGCGCGATGGATACGGTCATGTACTCGGTGCTGCAACTGTCAACCGACAAGGCGCTGCCCGACCGCGCTATTGACGCGATGGTCCACAACCTGGCCTGGCAGCAACGCAAAGATGGCAACTGGCGGCTCTCGGGAGTCGCGCGGCCGCCCATGGAAGACGGCGATTTTTCCCGCACCGCCATCTGCATCCGCGCGCTGGCTGTGTACGGCTCGCCGGGCCGCAAAGCCGAGTTCGACCAGCGCATCGCCCGCGCGGCGGCCTGGCTCAAGGCCCAGGCTCCGCGCACCACCGAGGATCGCAACATGCAGTTGCTCGGCCTGAGATGGGCCAATACCGACCGGCGTTCGCTGGACGATCGCGTGAAGCAGCTCATGGCGCTCCAGCGCCCGGACGGCGGCTGGTCCCAAACACCGGATCTCGCCAGCGATGCCTACGCCACCGGCACTGTGCTCTACACGCTGCACGAGTTAAGCATTCCGCCCAGCGACGCCACCTATCGCCGCGGCGTCGAATATCTGCTTCGAACGCAGCTCGCGGACGGTTCCTGGCACGTCGCCAGCCGCTCGCCGAAATTCCAGCCCTATTTCCAAAGCGGCTTTCCGCACGATCACGATCAGTGGATCTCGGCTGCGGCGACGGCCTGGTCGACCATGGCGCTGTCCTACGCGTCCTCGGACAAGGCCCAAACCGCCGCCCTGCGTTAAGCAGACACCGCCAAAACCGGTGTTTAGCCGTGCGGGCCTGCTAACGTGGACTAGGAATGTCCCGCGAACCGAAGCAGCGCGACGGCGCAAAGGTCCATCCGATCGTCCGCCGCCAGATCCACGTCCGTGGCATCGTCCAGGGCGTCGGCTTCCGCCCCTTCGTCTACAACCTCGCGCGGCGTCTCCAGCTCTCCGGTTACGTTCTCAATTCCTCGGCCGGCGTCTTGATCGAGGTAGAAGGCCACGAGGCGGAGCTCGGTCAATTTGTCCGCGGCCTCAGTGAGGACGCCCCGCCGCTATCTCAGATTGAAGATCTCGCCGTCGCCGCGCTCGAACCCGCCGGCTATGACAGCTTCGTCATCCGCGAGAGCGTCGATGAACCCGGCCGCCTGGTCCCGGTCTCTCCCGACGTCTCCACCTGCGACGATTGCATGCGGGACTTCCGCACGCCCGGCAATCGCCGCCACGGGTATCCCTTCACCAACTGCACCAACTGCGGCCCGCGCTACACCATCACCCGCAAAATCCCCTACGACCGTCCGCTCACCACCATGGCGTGCTTCGTGATGTGCGAGCGCTGCCGGCGCGAGTACGAAAATCCGGCCGACCGCCGCTTCCACGCGCAGCCCAATGCCTGCCCGGAATGCGGCCCCTCGCTGCTGCTGTCGGTCAGTGCCGGCCTCGCGCCGGCGCCCGAGTTCGAGCGGGGCGGCGACTGCCTGCCGGTGATCCGCGAAGTCCGCCGCCTGTTGCGCGAAGGCCGTGTTCTGGCCATCAAAGGACTCGGTGGTTTCCACCTAGCGTGCGATCCCTTCAACGAGTCCGCCGTGCAATCGCTGCGCGAGCGCAAGAAACGCAGCGACAAACCGTTCGCCCTGATGGTGCCGGATGTAGCCAGCGCCGAGCGTTTCTGCGTTGTCTCGGAAGGCGCGCGCGCCGCGCTCCAGAGCCCGCACCGTCCCATCGTCATTCTGCCGCGTCGTCCCGATGCGTCGATCTCCGCCGCCCTCGCTCCCGGCAACAACACGCTGGGCGTGATGCTGCCCTACACGCCGCTGCACTATCTCCTTTTCGGCGATTCTCTGGACGCGCCCCCGGAATTCTTTGCGCTGGTGATGACCAGCGGCAACCTCAGCGAGGAGCCCATCGTCACCGGCAATCGCGAGGCAGCCATGCGTCTCGGCCGCATCGCGGACGCGTTCCTGTTCCACAATCGCGACATTCACACTCGGGTGGACGATTCCGTGGTTCGCGTCTTCGAAGACCAGGAGCGGATCCTGCGCCGTTCCCGGGGCTACGCGCCCTATCCGGTCAGTCTGGCCTTTCCGGTCGCCGAAATTCTGGCCTGCGGCGCCGAGCTGAAGAACACTTTCTGCCTCACCAAGGAACACCACGCGTTCCTGAGCCAGCACATCGGCGATCTCGAAAACTACGAAACGCTGGTATTCTTCCAAGAGACGCTGGAACGTATGAAGGAGCTGTTCCGCATCGCGCCCGGCGCCGTGGCTTATGATCTGCATCCCATGTATCTCAGCACCAAGCTGGCGCTCGAAATGACCGGAGTCGAAAAGATCGGAGTGCAGCACCATCACGCGCACATCGCAAGCTGCATGGCCGAGAACGGAATCGCGGACAGAGTGATCGGCGTCGCCTTCGATGGCACCGGGTATGGCACGGACGGCAAAATCTGGGGCGGCGAATTCCTGGTGGCGGATTTCGCCGGCTTCGAGCGTCGCGCCCATTTTCGCTACATCGCCCTGGCCGGCGGTGACACGGCGGTGCGCGAACCATGGCGGCTGGCTCTGAGCTACCTGCTCGACACTTTCGGCGCGCAGGCGGCTGCGCTGGATCTGCCGCTGTGGGGCCGGGTTCCGCCGAAAAAGCTGGGCGCCGTGCGCTCGATGATCGAACGCGGCATCAACACCGTGTCTACTTCCGCCTGCGGCCGCCTGTTCGACGCCGTCGCCTCCATCGCCGGGGTACGCGACGAAGTCAACTTCGAGGCTCAGGCCGCCATCGATCTGGAAATGAGCGCGCTGGCCGGCGTGGATGCGAGCTATCCGTTCGAAATCGGCGGCGCCGCACCGTGGCAGATCGACGTTCGTCCGGCCATCGAAGCCATCGTGCGCGATGTACTCGCCGCCAAGCCAGTTGGCTGGATTGCCGCTGTGTTTCACAACACCGTCGCCGCCGTCGTGCGCGAAGTCTGCCGCCGCTTGCGCGCCTCGGAAGCCATCCACCGCGTGTGCCTGAGCGGCGGCACGTTTCAGAATGTTTACTTGCTGGAGCGCGCTCTGGCGCTGCTGCGCGCCGACGGCTTCGAAGTCTTCCAGCACGCCAAGGTGCCCCCCAACGACGGCGGCATTTCGCTCGGCCAGGCGGTGATCGCGAATCGAACCTTAGCCCGGAGGCCGGCATGAGCGAGTCGCCCGTCGCGCTCGTCACCGGAGCCAGCCGCGGAGTGGGCCGCGGAGCCGCCATGGGCCTGTCCGATGCCGGATTTCAGGTCTTCGCCACCGGCCGCAGCATCGAGCGAGCCGATTTGCCCGAGGCCATCGTCCGCATCCGCTGCGACCACTTGCGCGACTGGTGGACTGCCTCGGCTTTCGAGCGTGTCGCGTCACAGGCCGGCGGCCTCGACGTGCTGGTCAATTCGGCCTGGGGCGGCTATGAGCGCATGGTGGAGAACGGCAACTTCACCTGGGCGCTGCCCTTTTGGGAGCAGCCCGTGCACCGCTGGAGCTCCATGCTGGATGCCGGAGTCCGCGCCGCCTTCATCGCTTCCTCGCACGCCGCGCGATTGATGATTCCACGCGGGCGGGGCCTGATCGTCAACATCAGCCACTGGGCCGCGCAAAAGCACATAGCCAACGTGATCTACGGGGTCGCGAAAGCCGCCACCGACAAGATGACCGCCGACATGGCTCACGAGCTCAAGCCGCATGGCGTGGCGGTGGTGTCGCTCTATCCCGGCCTGGTGCGCACGGAGCTGGTGATGCAAGCCGCGCAGTCCGGGGGCTTCGACCTTTCGAACAGCGAGAGCCCGGAGTTCATCGGTCGCGTGATCGCAGCGCTGGCCCGCGATCCTGGGCTGCTCGAGCGAACCGGCCAGGTCTTGGTCGCGGCCGCGGTCGCCAGTGAACTCGGAATCACGGACGTCGACGGCCGGCAACCCCAGCCGCTGACGCTGGAATCCGCGTGAGGCTGCGCGACGCGCGCCCGGCAGTGCAAAATGGAAACATGAAAACTTCGCTGATCTGCACCTCGGCGCTTCTGTTCGCCGCCAGCCTGGCTTGGGGCCAATACAACAGCCCGCCCGCCCAGACTTCGGCCACCATCGGCGGCAAGACGCTTTCGATCAAGTACTGCGCGCCGTCCGTGCATGGCCGCAAGATTTTCGGACCGGGCGGAAAAATATCGGAAGATCCGACCTATCCGGTCTGGCGCGCGGGCGCGAACGAGGCCACCGCGTTTCACGCCGACGCCGATCTCGACATCGCCGGCTTAAGCGTTCCGAAAGGCGACTACACGCTGTGGGTCCTGGTCTCCGATCCCGAGCATTGGCAGCTCATCATCAACAAGCAGACCGGCCAGTGGGGGCTCACCTACAACCAGAGCCGCGACCTGGGCCGCGTCAAGATGACCATGAGCAAGCCGCCGGCGAAAATCGAGACTTACAAGATGACGCTCTCCAGCGCCGGACCCAAGTCCGGCAAGCTTCAGTTGGAATGGGACAATTACATTGCCACCGTTCCGATTCAGGTGAAATAGGCTTCGCTCGTCAATTAAGGCAGCGCGCAGGCGAAGTTCGCCGCGTCGTCCGTGCTGCCCGTGCCCTTGTACTTTGCGATCTGCGGGTAGGGACACAAGGGCCGGGTCCGGTCCACCTTGCCGTCGGTAATGCGCGAGGCGACAATCTGCGCCGGTGGTTTGCTCTTCTCCACCCATTGCTCGAGCGCGCCGAGCATGTCGAAATGGTTCGGCCCTTCGCTGCCGCCGCAATGGCCCATCCCAGGCGCCATGAATAGCCGGTAGGAATCCTGGACCTTGCTGGCGCCTCCCAGCGCCTCGAGCACGCTCTGGTAGTAATTCACGCTGTTCAGCGGAGAAATCTGCCAGTCGCTCCAGCCATGGTATTGAAGGAGCTTTCCGCCGTGTCCGAAGAACGGTTTCAGATTCGGATCCATGGCATCGATCAGGGGGTTGCCGGTCTTCTCCGCCAGTTCGATATCGCGGTCGAAGTTTAGCGTCGTGTAGTCCCAGCTTGGATCTTTGAACACCACGTACTTGAAAAAATCGTCGCCGATGGCGAACGGCTTGGGGCTGGCCAGCACGTTCCAGGCCAGCTCGCTGCCGGGCTCCAGGCCGGGGAAGATCTGCCGCTTGGTGCGCGGATTGATGGCGCCGGAATAAATTTTCCGCGCCGCCTCCACTTGCGGGACGGTGAGACATGCGGGCCCGTCCGCGCCCTTGCATTCCAGGATTTTCGGATCGAACCGGCAGCGCGTCGGATCTTCCAGGATTCCATCCTTGATACCGTCGAGCGCGTCGCACGCCGCCACCACAGCGTTGTGAATCAGCGGATATTTTTCCGGCGGTATGTAGGCAGCCTCATCTTTGTGAACCGCCTGCGCGACCCACATCGAAAAGGTTGCTCGGCCGGTCCAGTTGTTTCCAGGCGCCCCCGCGATGATGCCGTCGAAATCGGCGGGGAAACGCTGCGCTTCCTTCAGCGCCTGCTTGCCGCCGGCCGAGCAGCCATTCCAATAGGCTAGCTTGGGCCCGTTGCCGTAGAAAGCCGCGATGATGGCTTTGGCTTTCACGGTCATCTCGTGCTCGGATCGATAGGCGTAGTCGATCAGCTTTTCCGGATGTCCCAGCGCGAAGCTGGCGCTGCCGCCAGAATGCCCGGTGTCGGTGGAGCTGGCCGCGTAGCCGCGCCGCAGCGCCTCGGCCATCGCGGAGTAAGCGATCGAGCCGGACCAGCCGCCGTTGCCGACGGCCTCGTACTTGCCGTTCCAGCCCGACGCTGGAAGCCAGACCTCGATCTTGATGTCCGAGTCGGCTGACGGCTTAAGCGTGGCCGCCACGCGGCAGAAGGCGGGCAGGTTCTTGAGGTTTTGCGGGGCGGGCGCGCCTTCGGATACGGTTTCCGCTCTCGTGATGGCTGTATCCGGCAGGGAAAGCGACGCCAGAGATTCGCACGATGCGGCCAATGCGGGGATGGACGCGGCTACCAGAAGCGCTGAAGATATCATTCTGGCTTTGAAGCTTGAGTTCATGCGGCACCTCTCAACTTGGTCTATCTTACTCCGGTTCTGGGGCTTCACGCGAGTCCGCGGTTCGCCCGTAGGAGTGCTTACCGACGAGCCGTGGCGCGCGCACTTCTGCGTGCCGCGTTCACTCGTGTGAACGCCCTGGCCGTTCGTTCAAGCGCACACCGAGCGTCGGTACGATTGCCGACGCTGCACGCAGGAGTGCGTGCGCCACGGGGTTGGTTACACTACTTCGGCGCTTCGCAGGGCGGCGATTTCGGCGTCCGAATAGCCGATCTCCCGCAGGACTTCATCGGTGTGCTCGCCCAGCGTGGGCGCGCGCCTCGAGATTCCGCCCGGCGTCGCGGAAAGACGCACCGCCGTATTCGCCAGCGGCACCGGTCTCGGTGCGCCCGGATAGTCGACATACTTCAGCAGCTCGCGGGCCTTCACCTGCGGATCTTCCAACACCTCGGGCAGGTCCAGGATCGGCCCGCTCGGCACGCGCGCGGCTTCGAGTTCAGCGATCGCCTGAGCCGTGGTGCGCGTCGCGAGCCAGCAGTTCATCGCGTTGGTGATCACCGCCCGGTTGTCGGCCCGGCGCAAATCGCTGGAGAAGCCGGGATCGTCGATCAGTTCCGGACGCCCGACCAGTCGCGCCCAGCGCGCGAACATGTCGCCGCCAATCACTTGCACGATGATCCAGCCGTCCTTGGTTTGATACGCGTCGGCCGGCGCCGAGTAGAAGCCCGCGTTGCCCCGTTGCCGCCGCTCGATGCCCAGCACGGAATGCTCGGCCAGCAGCGCCTGCATGAACGTGACACCGGTTGCCAAAAGCGAGCCATCCACGATCTGGCCTTCGCCGGTTTTCGCGCGATGATACAGCGCCACCATCACCCCGAACGCGGTGTGCAGCGCGGTGCCGTAGTCCTCGAAGGAAACCACGGAGCGAATCGGAGTTCCCTCAAATCCGGTGAGTCGCATCGCGCCGGACATGGCCTGCGACACGCTGTCGAAGCCCAAGCGTGTGGCATAGGGACCATCCGGGCCAAAGGTCGAAACGCGGGCCAGAATGATGCGGGGATTCAGAGCGCGCAGCGAGTCGTAGTCCAGCCGCAGCTTGTTCAGCACCGCGACCGGCAGGTTGGCGATGACCACGTCGGCTCCTTGCGTGAGGCGGCGGATGATTTCAGCCGCAGCCGGCTTGGAAGTATCCAGCGTGATGCTGCGCTTGTTGCGGTTGAGCGAAAGAAATCCGCCGCCTTCGCCGCCCTCGGTCACCGGCCCGGTGTAGCGGTCTTCGCTGCCCTGGCGGCGGTCCACGCGGACCACGTCCGCGCCCATGTCGGCGAGCAGCATGCCGCAATACGGCCCCGCGATGAAGCGGCCGAAATCAATGACGCGGATCCCCGCCAGTGCGCCGTTGTTCGGCATAAGCTCCAATTGTAAACGAGCCCGTTTCTGGTCTCTGCCTGGATGGGCGTCCGGCTGCGCCACCCGCCCAAACAGGCGGCGACTCCCGGCCGCCGAAGCCAATTCCTTTCGAAGTCCGAGAGAAGCTCTTAGCGGCGCTTCAGCAAATCCGGAAATCGCTCTTTCAGCCGGGCGAGTTTCGGAAGGTCGTTGTAGACGATATAAGGATTGTTGGGATTGCGATCGAGGAAGTGCTGGCGTTCTTCTTCGGCCGGATAGAACCCGTTGAGAGGAACCACTTCCGTCACGATGAGCTGCGAGAAAATCCTGGCCGCGTTGAGCTGCTGGATGTAGGCTTGCGCGACACGCTTCTCCTCATCCGATCGGTAAAAGATCACCGAGCGGTATTGTGTGCCTTCGTCCGGACCCTGGCGGTTCAGCTCGGTCGGATCGTGCGCGACGGAGAAAAACACCTCCAGCAGTTTTTCTAGGAGATCTGCGCCGGATCGTAGCTGATCTTCACCGACTCGGCCTGACCGGTGACGCCGGTTTCGACGATCTCGTAATGCGCCGTAATCTTGTTGCCGCCGGCGTAACCAGACACGACGCTGAACACGCCTTTCAGCCGCTCGAAGACTCCCTCGACACCCCAGAAACAGCCGCCCGCAAGCACTGCGGTCGCGGTTTGGCGGTTGGACGGCGCGGGAATATCAACGCTCGGCGCTGGAAACCCGGCCGCGCTCAAAAGGCGCGCCGCCAGCGCCGGCGTGAAACAGCATGAAAATCGAGAGGCGCAAGAAACTCTCTTCCGTCACGCTATCATGATTGGTATGTCCACGGTTTCAACCCTCCAGCCTGAAGCCGGCCTCGTGGAACGGATTCAAGCGCTGGAAAGTCAATACCTGTTGCAGAACTACGCGCGTTATCCCCTGGTTCTGCATCGCGGCAAAGGCTGCTACGTCTACGACACGGCCGGCAAGCGCTATCTCGATTTCATTGCCGGCATTGGCGTCAACGCGCTCGGCCACGCGCACCCGCGCCTGGTGAAAACCATCCGCGAGCAGGCCGGCCTGATCCTGCACACCTCCAATCTCTACTACCACGAGTATCAAGGACCGCTGGCCGAGCGCCTGGCCAAGATCAGCGGGCTGCAGCGCACCTTTTTCTGCAACTCCGGCACCGAGGCCATGGAAGGCGCCATGAAGATGATCCGCTCGCATGGCGGAAAGATCGATGCCGGGAAGTACGAGATCGTCTCGCTGCACAATTCGTTTCATGGCAGGACGCTGGGCGCGCTGTCGATCACCGGGCAGGAAAAATATCGCAAGGATTTTGAGCCGCTGCTGCCGGGCGCGAAGTTCGTTCCGCCGAACGACCTGGTGGCGCTCGAACAAGTGGTCAGCGAGCGCACGGCCGGCATCGTCATCGAGTGGATTCAAGGCGAGGGCGGCATCTTTCCGATGACCACCGAATATGCGCGCAAGGCGCGCGAACTGGCCGACCGCTATGATGCGCTGCTGGTGTTCGACGAGATTCAGTGCGGCGTGGGCCGCGTCGGGAAATATTTCGCTTATCAGCTCGCCGATCCGGTGGTGCAGCCGGACATCATGGTGGCGGCGAAACCGCTGGCTTGCGGGATTCCGCTGGGAGTGATCGTGTCCAATGAGCGCGCAGCGCAATCTATCGGTCCCGCCATGCATGGCTCCACCTTCGGCGGCGGACCTCTGGCGTGCCGCGTCGCGCTCGAGTTCCTGGACATTCTGGAGGGCCTGCTGCCGCAGATCGAGCAGACCGGAAGCTATTTCCGCGGAAAGCTCGAAGAAATGCAGCGACATTTCTCGTTTATCCGGGAAATCCGGGGCCGCGGTCTCATGATCGGCGTCGACCTCAGCATTCCGGGCAAGCAGATCGTTCTGGACGCGATGGCGGAAGGCCTGCTGATCAACTGCACGCACGATACGGTGCTGCGTTTCCTGCCGCCTTACATCGTGACCGAGAAAGAGATCGATCGGGCGCTTCGAATTCTCAAGAAGGTGCTGAAGGCCGCCTCGAAGCGCGGCGCGGCCGGGTGAGCCTCGAAAAATGGAACCAGCGCTACCGGTCCGGCGAACAACTGTTTGAGACGCCGGCGCCGCTGCTGGAGCAGGTTGCTGCAAGCCTGCCTCCCGGCGATGCGCTGGATCTGGCCTGCGGGCCTGGACGCAACGCGCTGTATCTGGCCGGGCGGGGATGGCGCGTAACCGCGGTGGATGGATCCGAGCCGGCGATACATTTGTTGCGCGGCCGGGCGCGGCAAAGAAAGCTGCAAGTCAAGACGCGTGTGGCCGATTTGGAGCGCGGGGAGTTTGCGATTCCGTCGGAATCCTTCGACCTGATCTGCGACTGCTATTATCTGCACCGCAGTCTGATCCCGGATATGCAGCGCGGAACGCGCGCGGGCGGGATGGTGATCGCAATTGTGCATCTCGCCGGGCCCGGCCAACCTGAGGGCACCGCCACGCGTGCAACGCCGGGCGAGCTGCGGAAGTTTTTCGAGGGTTGGATTATCAGGCATTACTACGAGGGCGAGTCGCGCGAATCGTGCCATCGCCGGGCGGTGGCGGAGATCGTGGCGAGGAAGCCGCCCCCAGTTTGATGGAGCGTTTGTGCTCTTCCACACCATTCGGCACGGCTGCACGGCGAGTGCGTGCGCCAGGATGCGTCTGTGAAAGAATGAGGATAATCCGATGCGGGTTGTCGGCTGCCTTCTGCTGTGGGTTGTCGCTATGTTCGCTCAGAGCGACACCGGCGAGCTGCGCCTCAAGGTGACCGACCAGGCCGGGTTGCCGGTTCCCAGTTCGGTGGAACTGCTGAGCCAAGCCAACCAGGTGCGGCGCAATCTCGAGACCGATACCGACGGGGCGCTGGTGGTGAAACGGCTGCCGTTCGGCATGTACCGCATTCGCGTGGAGCACCCCGGATTTGCGCCGCTCTCGGAATTGGTGGAGATCCGATCCGCGGTTCCCAAGGAGTTTCGTGTCACCCTGGGAGTCGCGCCCATCGAGACCGTGGTGGTGGTTACCGATTCGGAAACGATGCTCGACCCGCACCGTGCCGGCGACGTCCATCGCATCGGCGCTGACACGCTGCAGAACCGCATCACGGCGCTGCCCGGGCGATCGCTGCTCGACCTGGTCGACAACCAGCCCGGCTGGCTGCTGGAAGCCAACGGCGTGCTGCATCCGCGCGGTTCGGAGTACCAGACGCAGTATGTCATCGACGGCATTCCGCTCACCGAAAATCGATCACCCGCATTTTCTCCGGAACTCGACGCCGACGATGTGGAGTCGATGAGCGTGCTGACGGCCGGCTATCCGGCGGAGTATGGAAGGAAGCTGGGCGGCGTGATCGAGGTCAACACGCTGCGGGATTCGCGCTCCGGTTTTCACGGCAAAGCGGTGCTCGACGGCGGAAGCTTTGGCACTGTCGGCGGGAGCGTGACGGCGCAGTACGGATGGGGCCGCAATTCGCTGGGCGCCAGCCTGGGCGCGGACCGCACCGATCGGTACTTGGATCCGCCAGTCGAAGAAAACTTCACTAACGCGGGAACCAACGCCGGCGCTTCGCTGCGCTACGAGAGAGACCTGACCGATCACGACCGCATCGCTCTCATCTTGCGCCAGGGCCAGTCGAGGTTCGACGTGCCCAATGAGCGCGTGCAGCAGGACGCGGGACAGCGGCAGGCCCGCGGCGCCGGCGAAACGGCGGGACAGTTTTCCTACCAGCACGTCTTTTCGCCCAGTGTGGTCGGCGATCTGCGGGGCATGGTGCGCGATGTTGCCGCGACCCTGTGGTCGAATGCCTTGGCAACGCCGATCATCGCATCGCAGGACCGCGGGCTGCGCGAGTCTTACCTCAAGGCGGACGTTTCGGCGCACTTCAGCCATCACGAGCTGAAAGCCGGCATGGAAGCCGACTTCGGCTCGCTTCGCGAGGCGTTTCAGTATCAGATCACGGACCCAACTCAGTTCGATCCGGCCACTCGGCCGCAGTTCCGCTTTTTCAACCGGGCGCAGGATCGCGAGCAAGCGCTGTTCGTGCAGGATGAGATGCGCTTTGGCCGTTTCACGCTCAGCACGGGCCTGCGTTGGGATCATTACCGGCTGCTGGTGGACGAAAATGCGGTGAGCCCCAGGCTGGGCGCAGCGTGGTACTGGCCATCGGCGGGGCTGGTGCTGCGCGCTTCGTTCGACCGCATCTTCCAGACGCCGGCCTTCGAGAATCTGCTGCTGGCCAGCGCTCCGGTGGTGGATTCCCTCAGCAGCAACGTGCTGCGGCTGCCGGTGCGGCCATCGCTGGGGAATTTCTACGAAGCGGGCATGGCCAAGGATTTCTTCGGAAAGCTGCGGCTGGACGCCAACTACTTCCAGCGGTCCGTGGACAATTTCGCGGACGACGATCTGCTGCTCAACACCGGCGTGAGCTTCCCGATTTCGTTCCGCAACGCCGCGATTCACGGGACCGAAGTCAAGCTGGAGATTCCGCGCTGGGGCCGCTGGTCGGGATTCTTGAGCTATTCGAACATGCAGGGCGTGGCCTCGCTTCCCATCACCGCCGGGCTGTTCCTGGGCAGCGATGCAGCGGATCTGCTCAACGCCACCAGCCAGTTCGCGATCACGCAGGATCAGCGCAACAGCGTCCGGAGCCGGTTCCGGTACGAAGTGACGCCCCGGTTTTGGCTGGCCGTCGGCGGATCGTACGGCAGCGGGCTGCCGGTGGAGTTCGACGGGACCTACCAGGACGCGCTGGCCGCATACGGAGCGCGCATTGTGAGCCGCGTCAACTTCGAGCGCGGGCGGGTGCATCCATCGTTCTCGCTCAACGCGTCCGCCGGCGTCACGCTGTGGAAGAAGGAAAAGCAGAGCCTGCGGTTGCAAGGTGACGCGCAGAATCTCACCGGCCGGCTGAACGTGATCAACTTCGCGGGCCTGTTCTCCGGGACGGCCCTGGGAGTGCCGCGCAGCGCAGCCGTCCGGCTGCAGGCGGAGTTTTGAAGCGGCCCGCGCGGCTTATTTCTGAGCCGGACGGTTCAGAAAACTCACCAGGTCTCCAATGTCGCTGGCCTCCAATACCGGCCACTTGACGCCCGACTCCTCGGCGCGGTCCACCATATGCGGTCCGTGCCTCCAGAGCGCGGTGGCGAAGGAAACGGTACTGAAAGCCTCTGGACTGGACCGGAGCGGTGGCCCGAGCTTCGTGCCTTGCGCTTCCGCTCCGTGACAGCGCGCGCAGCCGCGTTCGGTGAACACACGCTCTCCCACCAAAGCCGATCCAACCGGCTCAAAGTAGCGCAGGCTCGCGAGGAAAGTTCGCAGATCGGCGACTTCGTCCCCTTCGAGCCGGGGCAAAGAAATTCCTCTCTGAAGCATCGCGGGGGCGTGATTCCACAATACGCTGGCAAACTGCGCCTCACCGAGCGGGAGCTCATGCTCCGGCCCCAGGGCGGGACCGATGGCGCCGCCTTGCGCGCGCACGGCATGGCATTCGATGCACTTGAGCTGAAAAACTTGCCAGCCCCGCTCCGCACTTTCGCTCGTCAAGTCTGTCCGGGCAGGCCTGGCAGGCTCGCCGGATCGCGCGTAGGCGATCAGATCGTTCATTTCGTCGCCCGAGAATTGAGGCCATCGTCCCAGGTCTCTCGTCACCGGGCCGACCATGGAATGGGCGTGATTCCACATCGCGCTGGTCCACGCGCCGGTGCCGCCCGCTCCGAGGGCCGCCAGGTCGGGCGCCGTCCGGCCGCCCGAGTTGCGAATGGAATGGCAGTGCGAGCAGCCCTTGTCGAGGAACACGCGTTCGCCGGAGTTCGGATCACCGGCACGGTCGGCATTGGCGGACTGGTACAAGAACGCCAGAACATGGGCCATCTCCTCCGAGTTCAGATGCGGGTACGCTAAATTGCGCTGGCGCATCTGTCGAAACATGCCGGGAGCATGGTTCCACAGAACGGCGGTGAGCCAGCCCATGGCGGGCGTGCCGGGACGCGTTCCAGAGAGATCCGGCGCCACCCGTCCGCCGGAGCCGTTAATGGAATGGCAGGTGGCGCACTGCTTTTTCCCGAAAAACAGCGCGGCGCCCCTCTCGGGCACTCCGACAATGTAAACGGAACGGCGCGGCGCGCGCCAGCGCTGCCACATCAGCCCGCCGATCAGGGCTGCGATGGCGATGAGCGCCGCTAGTATCCAGAGCCGGCGCGAATTGCTTGCGCTCGATGTTGGCATATCAGGACTCCCGTGCATGGGATGCACTAGCGCCAGCCAACCGTTGCTGTGGCGAGCCGGACGCTCTTATTCCTTCAACGTGCGGACGAAGGCGATGGCGTCTGCGATCTGCTTGTCGTCCAAGCCGCCCACCGGCTTCATCTTGCCGTGCCCCTCGGTGATGACCTTTTTAATATCGGCGTCCGACTTGGCCTGAATTTCCTTGGAGCCCAGCGGAAGCATGGTGACATTGAACATTTTGGCGATGGACGCTTTGCCTTCGCCATTCGGCCCATGACAGGCCTGACACTTAGCGGTGAATATAGGCTTTCCCTCCGGCGCGCCGGCATAGGCGATGCCCAAACAGGCTGCCAGCGACAGAGTTGCAATAGTAGCGATTTTCATAATGAGTGCTCTCCCTTCGAAAATTGGTATCTAAGCGGTGTCATTTTTGTGTCGGTGCGCCGGCGTCGCGCCATTGGCTACCGTCGGCCTCAATACGCCGGATCAAGGCCCAGATGGCGAATATAGCGAACCCGATGAGGAGCACCGACACCGCCAGGCCCCAGCGGCGGAAATCTTTTTCCCGGAGCGCGGCCTGGCCGGCGCGCAATGTTTCGTTGGCGATCGCCATGCCGGCTTCGATGGGCTTCTTCATCTCTTCCGGTTGAAAGGAATGCAAGGCGAGGCGGGCCTTCACCAGGTTCTCACTGCCGTCGCCGAGACGAACCTGAGCCTCGGAGACCTCCATGCCGTATTTCTCGGCGCGTGCCAGAACGGATTCGGACTGCTTTAGAGCTGAATCCAACCCGTCCAGCCAATTCGCCATCTGGACTGCGGCCGCAGCGCCGGGCGTGCCGGGATCGTGACATTGGGAGCAGACGGCCTTGGGTCCCTGGAGCATGGCGGTGGAAGGCTGATGAATAGCGTGATTGCTGTGGCACACAATGCATCCGCCCCCACCCGATGCCGCCGAGAAGATCGGTTCATGAACGCTCCTCTGGTACAACTGCGCAAAGGGCACATGGCAACTGCCGCAGACTGCGGCGACCGATTCCACCTGCGGCGGCTTGGCGCCATGGTTGCCGTGGCAGGATGCGCAGTTGGGCGCAGAGAGGTCGCCGCGGATCTTGAGCGCGTTCCAGTGCACGCTGGTCCGGTAATCGTCAAGCTGATTAGTGGGGATTCCGTACTTCGCCATCTTCTGGCGATCGGCGTGGCAGCGCCCGCAGGTCTCCGGCAGGCGCAGGGGGTGAACGGGCGCGAGGGCGTCTTTCACCGGGCGGATGTCGTGCACGCTGTGGCAGTCGATGCAAGTAGCGACAGTGTCGTCGCCCGCCGCCAGGCGCTTGCCGTGGATGCTGGTCTGATAGAGCTCATACTGATCCACGCGCTGCTGCGGCCGGAATTTCCGCATGAAGTCGGGACTGCTATGACAGCGTGCGCATAGCTTGGGGATCGCGGTTCGAGCCGGCTTGCCGATGAACCCCTTGGCTGGATTCATGGCCTCGCCCGGATCGTCGCTGGTCCGGTCGCCGCCATGACAGTCCGCGCAAGTGAGTCCGTTGGCGGTGTGAACATCGGTCTTGCTGAGCAGGGCGGGCCGCTGCGCCGCGCCGTCCAGAGCGGAATGACAGTCCAGGCAGGTGTTCTTGGAGACCTGCTGAGCCAGCAGAACCAGCGGTGCGAACAGCAGGAAGATCACTGGCGCTCTCATTTCAAGTACCCCAAAACGGTGAAGACCACCAGATAGCTGACCAGCACCACTCCCGCACCTGTCACCAGGCGTGTGCGGGCGGCGCCGGCGCGATCGACTCCCCAAAACGGAAGCGCCACCCAGGCGATAGCGAGCAAACCAAAGCCGAGGATGCCGACAATCTCGCCTTCGAAGATCCAGACGTGACTCGGGATGAGCTTCAGCGTGTAGAATTGCGCCAGGAAATACCATTCTGGACGGATGCCGGCGGGCGCGGAAGCGAACGGGTCGGCCTTCTCGCCCAGCTCCCACGGAAAAATAGCCGCGAGCGCTCCAAGCACAGCCAGCGCGCAGTACCAAACCATCAGCTCGCGCAGGAAAAAATTCGGAAAGAATCGCATCTGCCGGACCGAGGACGCCGAGAGCCAGGGTGGGGTGCTCATTCCGTTTTTTTGGACCAGCAGGATGTGCAGAGCCGCGAGCGAAGCCGCTGCGATGGGCAGAATCATCACGTGAAACGCGAAGAAGCGGGTCAGCGTGGCGGCGCCGACATCGTCACCGCCGCGCAGGAAGCGCGCAATGGCCGGTCCCACCAGCGGCGCGTTGGCAGCCACGTCAGTGCCGACCTTGGTGGCGAAATAAGAAATCTTGTTCCAAGGCAGCAGGTAGCCGCTGAAGCCGAAGAACAGCATCAGGCCCAGCAGCACGATGCCGCTCAGCCAGGTGAGTTCGCGCGGCGGGCGGTAGGCGTGCGTGAACACCACGCTGAACATATGCACGAAGGCCATGAAGATCAGGAGATTGGCCGACCAGCTATGGATGGACCGGATCAGCCATCCGAACTCGACGCGCGTCATGATGAAGCGCACGCTCTCGAAGGCTTCGCTGACCGTGGGGCGGTAGTAGAGCATCAGCAGGGTTCCGGTGATCACCTGGATGGAGAAAAGGAACAGCGTGATGCCGCCGAAGTAATACCAGCGAGTGGCGGAATGGACCGGCACGGTCTTGTGCTCGATCAGCTCGCGGACCGCGCTGAGGCCGAGCCGATCGCCCAGCCAGTTGGCCGCTTTCGTCCGCGTTTCCGTGGCAGTCAATTCCATCCCCTTTTGCCGCTCAGGTCCGGCGCGAAATAACAACTTCATCGCCGCGCACGCGTACGGCGAACTCATCGAGTGGCTTGGGCGGGGGGCCCGACACGACGCGGCCGTTCAGGTCATAGGTGCCGTTGTGGCACGCGCACCAGATCTGGCGAGTGGCCTCCTGATATTGCACGGTGCAGTTCAGATGCGTGCAAACAGCCGAGAAGGCCTTCCACTCGGTGTCGCTGACTCGTACCAGCAGCGCAGGCTTGCTTCCGAATTTTACGATCTTGCCGGAGTTTGGCTTCAGGTCGCCGACTTTGCCGCCCGAGACCTCGTCGACCGCAGCTTCCGAAATATGGGGAGGGTTCAGAAAACGTATGACTGGATAAAAGAAGGAGACCAGGGAAGCGCCCACCCCGCTGGCCAACAGCCACGAAAGGATCGATCGCCGGTTTTGTGCCAAGTTTGTACCCGGCGGTCCTGGAGCGCCACCGGTACTCCGACCGGCGTCGGCGCATTGTGCGCAGCGGTTCGGCTGGCGATCGTTCGATCCCATTCGTCAGATCCTTTCCTTATTCACCGGCAAGCACGTGAATATCCATCCTGCATCGAACTGGCGGGGAACGTCACCAAGTATTTCGGTGCTAGTCCGCGCGGGTCTGCCCCGTTCGCCAGTTACCGGGAGTTCAAGTAGGCAATCAGATTTGCCATCTCGCCCGGGGGAATTTGCGGCCAAGCGATGTGTTTCTCTTCCATCTTCCGCAGCATGGCGGGGCCGTGCCGCCACAGCACCGACACGATGCCGATAGCCGAATACGGTTCGGCGGGCTTGGACAGGCTGGGAGCGCCGGAGGACGGATCGTTATGACAGGCCGCGCACTTCTTGGACTCGAAAACTTTGCGCCCGCGCGCAGCGTCGCCGCGCGTCGCAAAAAACTGCTTGGCCCAAACGTAGCTGATCAGTTGCCGCCACTCAGTGCTGGTCAGTTCCGGCGGAGGCTGGCGCATTTGTGGGGCATGGTTCCACATGGCTGCGGCCACGTCGGTAAGGGTGCTGTCACCGAGGCGGTTCTCGAGTGACAGATTGCCCTTGTGACATTCGGCGCAGCCTTTTTCACGGAACAACCGCTCCCCGTTTTCCGGCGGCGGAAGCTCAATGAAATGCTGCGCCTCGCGAGTCTGCGGCAGGTTCTGAAGATAGACCAGCATGTCGTCCAGCTCTTGCGACGTCAAGTGCGGCCACGGGATGCCTCGCGCGGCCATGGCGTTGTGCATTTGGTTCTGGTGATTCCACATGTGCTGGATCAGAAGAATGGGAGCTTGTAGCGATTCCCACTTCTCGACGGGCGGACCGACTCCCCCGCCGGAAGCCGTTAGAGAGTGACAATCGATGCAGTGTTTATCCTGGAAGTAGCGCTTGCCACGCTCGGCTTCGCCTGGCTTTTCGAAGTAACGCGCCGCATAGAAGTAAGCGAACAGGTCGGCGGCCTGGTCGGGGCTGACTTTGGGAGGCGTGATGTTCTCCTTACTCATCGCTGCCCACATGACCGGAGCGTGACTCCACATCCTGGCCGCGATGCCCGCAGGCGTGTAGTCTCGATCCAGCCGCCGGCCGAGATCGGGAGCCTTGCTCGCGCCTGTCGCTCGGGCGGAATGGCAGTTCGCGCAGCCTTGTGAGCTGAAGAATTCCGCGCCGCGGCGTGCGTCAGCATCCATGGGAGCAGCTACCGAGCGAGCGAGCACGGCGGAGCTTAAGGCGAGAACTTGAAAACAGGCTTTGAGCATGGGCGAAAGCTCCCCCTCCTCTAGCAGATCACGATCCTAAGCTGAACCTGGCAAGTTTATCAAGGGCTTAGCTGAGGCTGCAGGAAAGTCGTTCTTGGGGCTGGGGCCTAAGTTGGGTTAAATAACTCAGTTCCCGCGCAGAAGTTGTTCTGCCAGGCAGAAACCAAAAGTGGATAAGGCTAACAGAAAAGGCTATCGGAAAGTCCGACGCGGATAGCGCCATCGATTTGGGTCGGCTTAAAACCTCTAATGATTCCTATCATCTACAGCCTTGGAAAGCGATTCGGGCACAAGTGGCGCAGCAAGTGCTTGAATGACTGGCGCTGGGGACTGATCGGGTACCAACTGAACCGCCGTGTCACCGAGCGGCTCAGTTCCGACCAGGCCCCCAGCTTTCGCTCCTCCCTGCGATACTGGGTAGTCGTTACCCTACTACTAGATTGGTCTGAGCGGTGAAAAGTTTCGGTTCGGCCTTTCCGGTGAGCTGCTCATGGAGTGGTCCAGGGGCGTAGTCGAGCTGCCACCCCCGTGCGGGTAGTGGTCCCAACCTTGAGCCACTACGCCCGTGCGGGTAGTGGGGGAAGGACCACTACCCCCGTGCGGGTAGTGGCGTAAGGTTGTGTTGGTTCATCATAGCCCCAGTGATTGAACCCGTTCCTGAAGTTGGCGGGAACGCTCACACTCGGATTTGTAGTCAGCGAGCGCTTTCAGGACTCGATCAGGTTGCGGAATGGCTGCGATCTTAAGAGACAAGTCGGGGTAGTCTATGTTTCTGAGCGTCCCATTGATGTGCTCGGAAGCTGACTTGAGCGCACCGGACAGAGCCTCAATATCGGACGTGAGCAATGCGACACGCTTTTTGCATTCCGATGCCTCCATGACTAAGCGTCCAACTGCGGCAGCTTGCTCTTCGTTGCTCATACTTGGCTTCCATTCGTTGGGAATGATCCTTTGATGAGTTGGAGGTAGGCGATCAACTTATCAATTCCGCCCTGCGTAACGTGTCCCATTGCGTTCACACCCATAACGCAATCCGGCGCTACCGGGATCTCACTACCAACCGGAGTTCGCCCAGCAAGGGGCTTCATCAACTTGTCGGCCTTTTCTTTGGAAGGATACAGTTCAGGAGCTTCAATCACTTCCGGCTCCCTCTCGCCATCCAATTCTAACGCACCTAAATCTGATAGTCCAGCAAATTCGAGACTGTCCTTTAGATCCCTTACGAAGTCACCTACGCTGTTGGGATTGAAGTTTCGGTAGGTCACTAGCTCACTCTCTAGCACGTCGCTCTTGGGCCATCCAGTTTCTTTGTGAGCTTCAACCAACTGCCGGTAGATCTCAGGTGATAGAGCAGCATCGCGGAGCGCACGCTGGCGTCTCTCATCAGATTCGGGGAGGTTCAAGATCTCTATTGCCCGCTGTGAGGGAACCCACCGGCCATTAACATCAGAAACCAGACCGAACTTCTTGAGCGCGGCCAGCACGCTCATAGCCTGCCCATGCGGTTTTGCGAAACCGATATGGACCGCCGCCAATTCTGCGGGAGCGCCAGCCTTGCCATCCGCCTCATAGAGCTTACGAACGCGGGTGACGGCCTCACGGAGTCCTACGGTAGGATAATTCGGGCTTCGGTGCCTGGGCTTCTTGGCTTCGGTGGCGGCTTCCTTCGTCTCTTTGATCGCCATGTTGGATTCACCTCTCTGTTAGAAGGTAGCACACTCCCAAGACTACGGTCAATAGCCTACTGATGATAACTGTGATGTTTTTACTGTTGACAGCAACAGTAAAATATGGGATCATTGGTTGTGGGTGAGAACAGGCTGCCCAACAAGCAGAAGGCCCAAGGCGGTTCGAGCGCCAAGGGCCTTATCTCAACCCGAACGGAGGTGATCGGCCTATGCCGCCGCCACCATAACCACTTAGCTAAGACCCCGGCTCGGACTGGTATCCTTGCCGGGGTTAAAATCCGCGCGACCGAAGCCGCACAGACTCCACAAGTCCATTATCCGGCTTTTGGCTCGCGCGATCAAGGGAGATCGCGCAATGACGTGCCATTCATGTTTGGTGGAATGCAAGAAAGCCGGGAAGCGCTCGGATGGACTCCAGCGCTATCGTTGTTCTCGATGCGGTAAGACCTTCAGCGACCGCAAGCAGTTCGGCGTGATCGGTCACAAGCAAATTGACGATTCCAAGGCGCTGCTGGCGCTTCAGCTCATCGTTGAGGGAACCAGTCTTCGTACGGCCCACCGGATTACTGGGCTGGCTCGTAACACGATTCTGAGGCTCGTAGAGATTGCGGGCGAGCGTTGCGAGGCCCTTCTAGCGAGCAAAGTGCGAAACGTGCCTGCTACCGACGTTCAATGTGACGAAATCTGGGGCTTCGTGGCCAAGAAGAAATTCCACGTCCACGGTGGCGAGCAGAATTTCGCGGAGATCGGTGACGCCTGGTGCTTCGTAGCGATTGAGCGAAACACGAAGCTGGTCCTTGCCCACACGCTCGGAAAGCGAACGGTGAGTGCGGCAACGCGCTTCATGCGCAAGCTAGCCAGCGCGACCGATCCGGCACAGAAATTCCAATTGACGACGGACGGTCTCAAT
>DASQHQ010000042.1:0-41002 GCA_035632015.1 Bryobacteraceae bacterium | reverse complement strand
CGACCGGAACTTCACCTTGGGGTTGTTCTTCCCCAGCACCCTCGTGATGGCCGCCGTGAGCGTGGTCTTGCCGTGATCGATGTGCCCGATGGTCCCGATGTTCACGTGCGGTTTGGTGCGGTCAAATTTTTCTTTCGCCATGGATGATTCGCTCTCCTGTAAATTCGCTGCTGGTTATCTGATAACTCTGCCTTGAACTTTCGCCACAATCTCTTCAGATAAGTTTTTTGGTACTTCCTCGTACTGCCCGAAATGCATGGTAAAACTGCCGCGGCCCTGGGTGCGCGAGCGAAGCTCGGTGGCATAACCGAACATCTCCGACAGCGGCACCATGGCCTTGATCAACTGCGTGGTCCCGCGAACCTCGGTGCCCTCCAACCGGCCGCGCCGGGAGTTGAGATCACCGTTGACCGTACCCATGTACTCTTCCGGCACCACCACCTCGACCCGCATCACCGGCTCGAGCAGCACCGGCTTGGCGCGCTTGACCGCTTCCTTCAAGCAGATGGAAGCGCAAATCTTGAACGCCATTTCCGACGAGTCCACTTCGTGGTACGCGCCGTCGAATAGGGTCACTTTCACGTCCACCATCGGATAGCCCGCCAGGATGCCGCCCTCGAGCGCCTCGCGGACGCCCTTCTCAACTGCCGGGATAAATTCTCTGGGAATCGCGCCGCCGGTGATGTCGTTCTCAAATTCGAAGCCCTTGGCGGGGTTGGTCTCGACGCGCAGCTTGGTTCGCGCGTACTGGCCGGCGCCGCCGGTCTGCTTCTTGTGCGTGTAGTCGAATTCGGCCGTCGAACGGATGGTCTCGCGATACGCAACCTGCGGCTTGCCGACATTTGCGCCTACATTGAACTCGCGCTGCATGCGGTCCACGATGATCTCGAGATGCAGCTCGCCCATGCCGGCGAGAATGGTCTGGCCGGTGTCGGGATCGGTGGAAACGCGCAGCGTCGGATCTTCCTGCACCAGCTTCTGGATCGCCATGCCGAGCTTCTCCTGGTCGGCTTTGGTCTTGGGTTCGATAGCGAGCTGGATGACCGGCTCGGGGAACTGGATGGACTCGAGCAGGATGGGATGCTTCTCGTCGCAGATGGTGTCGCCGGTGGCGACATTGCGGAGCACCGCCGCGCAGATGTCGCCGGCCAGAATCTCCTGGATGTCCTCGCGCTTGTTGGCATGCATCTTCACCAGCCGCCCGACACGTTCTCTGCGATCCTTGGCGACGTTGAAAACGAATTCGCCCGCGCCCAGCCGGCCCGAGTACACCCGGATGTAGGCGAGCTGGCCGACGAAGGGGTCGGTCATGATCTTGAAAACCAGGGCGGAGAAGGGAGCGTTGTCGGCAGCCGGGCGTTCTTCGACTACTTCGAGGTTGCCAGGGAGCGTGCCTTGCACGGGAGGAATGTCGACCGGCGAAGGCAGGTAATCCACCACCGCGTCCAGCAGGTTCTGCACGCCTTTGTTCTTGAAGGCGGAGCCGCAGATGACCGGGAAAATCTTCTGAGTGATGGTGGCTTTGCGCAGGCCCTGCATCAGCTCAGCTTCCGAGATGAGGCTGCCTTCGACGAATTTGGCGAACAGGTGATCGTCCGATTCGGCGACGGCCTCGATCATCTGCTCGCGGTAGGACTTGGCCTTGTCCACCAGATCGGCGGGAATATCGATCTCGTCGAACTCGGCGCCCAGCGTCTCGTCGCGCCACACGCGCGCCCGCATGGTGACCAGATCGATGGCGCCCTTGAACTGATCTTCGGCGCCGATCGGAATCTGAATCGCCACCGGCCGGCACTTCAAGCGATCCACGATAGTGTCGATGGCGTGATAGAAGTCGGCCCCGACGCGGTCCATTTTGTTGATGAAACAAATGCGCGGGACCCCGTACTTGTCGGCTTGCCGCCAGACCGTCTCGGACTGCGGCTGCACGCCCGCCACGGCGTCGAACACGGCCACGGCGCCGTCCAGCACGCGCAGGCTGCGCTCCACCTCGGCGGTGAAATCCACGTGGCCGGGCGTATCAATAATGTTGATGGTGGTGTCGCGCCATTGGCAGGTGGTGGCGGCCGAAGTGATGGTGATGCCGCGCTCCTGCTCCTGTTCCATCCAGTCCATGATGGCCGTGCCTTCATGCACTTCGCCAATCCGGTGCGTACGGCCGGTGTAATACAAGACACGTTCCGTGGTGGTGGTTTTACCGGCATCGATGTGGGCCATGATGCCGATATTCCTCATCCTTTCCATTGGTACGGTACGCGCCATAAAAACCTGCTAACTGCATCACCAGCGATAGTGAGCGAACGCCTTGTTGGCCTCCGCCATCCGGTGCACATCATCCTTCTTCTTGATCGCGCCGCCCCGCATGTTGGCGGCATCGGTCAGCTCATTGGCCAGCTTCTCCGGCATGCCTTTTTCCGGCCGGGAGCGCGCATTCTGCAGAATCCAGCGGATAGCCAGGCTGGTGCGGCGGTTCTGCGGCACCTCGACCGGCACCTGGTAATTGGCGCCGCCCACGCGCCGCGTCTTGACTTCCAGCAGCGGTTTGGTGTTCTCGACGGCCTTCTTGAAAAGCTTCAGCGGATCGTCGGCGCTTCGCTCGCGGATCTTATCCATCGCGCCGTAGAAGATGTTCTGCGACGTGCTCTTCTTGCCGTCCCACATCATCGAGTTGATGAATTTCTCGGCCAGAGTCGAGTTGTACACCGGATCCGGCAGGATCTCGCGGGGTTCTGGTCTGCGTCTGCGTGGCATATGCTATTTCGCCGGCCCCTTAGGCCGCTTGGCTCCGTATTTCGATCTGCTCTGCTTCCGGTCGGCGACGCCGGCGGCGTCCAGCGTGCCCCGAACCACGTGATAGCGAACGCCCGGGAGATCCTTCACGCGGCCGCCGCGGATCAGGACAATCGAGTGCTCCTGCAAATTGTGTCCGACGCCGGGAATATAGGTGGTGACCTCGATCCCGTTGGTCAGCCGCACGCGAGCGATCTTGCGCAGCGCCGAGTTCGGCTTCTTGGGCGTCGTGGTCTTCACCTGGGTACACACACCACGCTTTTGTGGACACGACTCCAGGGCCGGACTGGCGGTTTTGTAACGCGGCGGCTTACGCCCGTTTCGCACGAGTTGATTAAACGTCGGCACGAAATTCCTCTCTAGACGTTGCTATTACGCTTGGGTACCACGGCAGGCTCGAAGCCCGGCCGCAAAATTGATCAAACCTGCAAATCTGCGAGGTACTTGCTTTGGACTAGCCCATATCCCGAACAGCTCTTCAAGGCGCATACGCGCGCCCCTCACGCTGCTCAGAACCTCGGGGCCGACCCCCGGACGGACTCCCTATCAAAGAGAGGGGTAACCGGGAGCAGAAGACACAACTCGCTGAACCTTTTAAAGGATACAGGACGGAGACGGGATTGTCAAATGTCCGTCACCTCGGTGTAGTGGGTCCATTTGAGCATTCCATCATTTTGGAAGGCTCCAGGTCAGCGGTCAATTCCTGGCCTTAATGATGGGGAGTCTGACCCTGTCGATGAGGTTACGGGTGATCTCGAACCACAACGACGCCAGAATCCCGAGCGGATTCTACAGCGGGTACCAAATCGCTGTCGCCGGTAATGAGGATCGCCTTCTCGATTTGATGGCTTGAACACTGGAAGCACAAAAGAGGCGAGAAGCTGAGCGCCTGGCGCGGCAGCGTCCGGCCGCCGGGCCGAGGGTCGATCGTTCTCAGAACGCTGCATCACCTGCGGCTCGCCGCAACTGACCGCGGGATACCAAAGCTACTACCAGATCGTCCAGACCCCCAAGTCGGTGATGTTCATGACGGAGATGATTCACGATGTCCGCATCATTCCGCTGGATGGCGGGCCGCATACTCCCGCTGCGGTGCAGGCGTGGATGGGCGATTCGCGCGGGCATTGGGACGGCGACACGCTGGTGATCGATACTACCAACTACAAGCCAAGAGCCTTCATGTCGTTGTCCAGCGAAAGGCTGCACGTAACGGAGCGGTTTTCCCGCAGCGGCCCGGAGACGTTGAAGTACGAAATCACGATCAACGATCCGGGAACGTGGACCAAGCCATGGAGTCTGATGGTCCCGTTGCAGCGCTCTGCGGATCCGGTTTATGAGTACGCCTGCCACGAGGGCAACGAGGGCATGGCCGGCATCCTGGCCGGAGCCCGTGCCGACTAGGCCGCGGCGGCTAAGCAGCAAATTCAAGAATAGTTTTGTCAGGCAAACACTTCGGATCGGCGACTAATCGGACCTTGGCTCATCTCACGCGATGGCGCGGTCCGCCGAAGCGCTGCTCATGGACGGGACGCCGGTGAACCCGGGTTTTATTTAGAAGTGCAACACAGCGGCGCTTGGCCTGCCGGCAAATGCTGATCGAAGGCGGCCAGCATCGTAGCTTCGCTGGCATGCTGGCCCATGACGGCCACGAGGTCCACCAGATCCCGCTCCCCGAATACCTTCACGACACGTGAGTAGGTGGTCGCAGCCACGTTGTGTTTAGCGAACAGCTCGCGGCCGAATTCGATCAGGCTGGCATCCTTCTCGGTTAAACCTGCCGTGGGTTTGCGATTGCGGACGACGTCGATAACCGGACCTTCGAGACCGTCTTTGACGGCCGCCAGTTGGTTCATGGTCCAGTCGTACTGCGAGTCGTGCTCGCGGGCTGACACAAGGATCGCGAGGTCAATATCGCGACGCGCCAGGCGCTCCTGCAGGGACCTTGTTCCCGCGCCATGCCGTCTTATCTGGCCCGGCCCTGTGCCGTCCGGTGTCATGGGACGGGTGTACAACACACTCCCAGGGTTGAAGCCGACGCTGGGGAGCAGAGGCAGACGATTTCTCGAGTCCGGGTGGATGTCGCTGGGCGGCGTGAAAGGCAGCGGGAGAAATTGCTTAAAGCCCGGGGGCATTTGCTGATTGAAGCCGGTCAGCGTCGCGCAAACGCCGGCATAGTCGGCCATCAATGCCACCATGTCCACCAGGCCCGTCTGGCCCAGCAGGCGCAAGCCGCGCGCATAGGTGTCCGAGCCGAGCTTGTGCGTACGAAAGAGTTCACGGCCAACCTGGATGATGACGGCTTCCTTATCACCTAGCCCCGTAAGCGGCTGGTTGCGCCGGATGACGTCAATCACGGCCGGATCGAGCGACACCGAAAGGGCCTGCAATTCATGCAGTGACCACTCGTAGGGTTGATCGTGCTCGCGTCCGGTGATGAGGATGGCGACCTGCGACAGATCCATGCCGACAGGAGACTGCATCTGCAGGTTGATCACGGGGCTGGCGTGCAGCCGCATGGACGGTCCCTGGGGTTCGGCGCCGGCGAAGTTGGCGATCGCGTTATCGTAAGTCCGTTTCGCGCGTTCGCTTGCATTTTCGGGTTTAAGCAAAGGCAGCCTGTTACGCGAATCCGGAGACACATCTTTCGGCAGTGCGCCGTTTTGCGCCAAGATCCGGCTCGCGCTGAAAAATGTCAGCAGCGCCGCGGCTGCCAAGGTCATGGATCGTTTCATGGACTCGCCTCCTCGCGGCATCTAGTATACTCGTCAACCTGCGGGCCCGGGGTGCCCTTATGGCTGAGGAAAAACCGGCTCATCAACTACAGTGGGTTCAGCGAAGCACATTCCGGAGCTCAGGATGACGATCGCCGCGGACTATATTCGCCGTTGCGGGGATTTTTTCGGCGCAAAACGTAAGTGACGCGGTATAGTGTGAATCAGCCGCCAATGGAGGGAAGATGAAGACAATCTTCGTTGCCGTTGTTCTAGCCATGCTGATCGTTTCAGCGCATGGAGAGACATTGGTCGAATACAGCGCGGAGACGCGCTTCCAACTCGACCTTCACGTCCCGGATGCGGCGTTGATGCCGCTTCTGCCTCCGGAGTGGAAGCCGAGCGTCGCAGCTCAAGGCCCGGCCAAGGACGCGAATCTTCGTGCGGTATTCATCGACCGCGTCACGATCAGCGGTCCCGATGGGAAGCCGGTTGGAAAGGGATCGAATCGCTTGGTTTACCTGGTCGCACCGGTTAGGGACCCTAGCGGCGCCAGCGTTCAACTTGTAATCGGCGGACTCACGGAAGATCCGGCGGACGCACCGGGGCCATTCGGAGTTTACTTGCTGGCGGCGACACATTCGATGCAGCGCTCAACATCCAGTGGCGCCGGTCCGATTATGGATTCCCAGGATTGGACATTTGCTGCTGCAACCGGGGAGCGTCTTGAGATGCACATCAAGTACGAACGCGGCGTGGGGAATAAGGGCAACCCGGCGGATGTCAAATTCTATTCCGCTAAGACTTCGAACTTCTTCCAGATTTCGAGACAGGAACAGGTGTTGGATATACTGCGGAACGTGACGACCCATCCGCCGGATCGAGTCAAGGAGTTCTCGTTCCGAGGTTCTGGCGGCAGCTACGCAAAACTGTTTGACGGTACCGAGAAAGTATTGAGCTGGGACAACATCCTTTGGATCAATCGCAGCGTACTGCTGCCATAGAGGCTAAAGGCCAGCGACCCGCCGTCCGCTATCAGGCCGGCCACTCTCAAACCTACTTCCTCAACCTTTCGTTCCAATTCGCCGTCACCGCCAGCGGCGGCGACGCCGCGTCCGAGCCGTTCACATGCTGTCGGTTTTCTCGCTCCCGCAGAACGCGATCGTTGAAAACGCTCTGCGAATGCAGGTGGAGCTGCAACAGAGTGATAACCTCTAGCGCCCGACAAGCAACGCGGCAGAACTGGCGTTGCCGATCTGTTGCAAGGGACACCGCTGTCTACGCAGAAGCTGGGCGATGTGCCCGGAGAAAGGAACGTATCTGGCGCACCGCCAGGGGAATCCGCTCCTTGGGCTCCTTCCACGGGAACATGCTCACTTCGGCGTTTGGCGCGAGCATCGCGGCCTCCATGGCGACGGCGTACGGGTGCGGCGGGATATCATCCGGCAGGATCAGCACAGGCGTCTGGCAATGGCGCACGAAATCGCGTGTCACGGTGAAGACGAAATCGGGGTTGGTGCGGTACATCTTGGTCAGAAATTTGTCCACCATCTCCATCGTGATGTCGGGCCGGCGCTTGACCAAGTCCGGACCCCAGCCCTTCATATTGGTTTCGTAGAAAAGGTCGCGCATCTCCGGACGCGACCCGCTGGGCTGCGCCAGCACGCCTGCGACAACACGATCCGGCGCCCGCCGCAAGAGGTTCCAGATAAAGGGACCGCCGATGCAGAAGCCCAGCACCATGAACTTCTGGATGCCCAGGTGATCCATCAGGCCGAGATGGTCATCGGTATAGGCATCCCACGGCCGGTCGATCGCGAGTGGGCCGGAGGACTGGCCGCCATTGGCGTTGCGCAGGTCCGACGCGATCGAGCGGTACTCTCCCTTGAACTCCTCGATCGGGTTGAAGGGCCCGCCGCGGGTCAAGCCGGAGATCGTCGAATTCAATCCCCCGCCGGCGATGAGCAACAACGGGAAGCCCGAACCGGCCTCCTCATAGTGAATGCGAACGGCGCCTTTTTCGTAGAAGGACATGGCAGTTCCTCCTGGCCCAGTCTGCTGCGCAAACAAGCGCGGCGCTGCAGCCATGGCCGTCGCCGCGGCGCCCGTTGCAAGTATATTGCGTCTGAGCTGATCCATAATGGGCGCCCTCCTTGATCATTTCTCGTGGCCGGTGCGTGCGGCTCCAAGCGCCAGAGTGCTGCGCAGATGACAGATTCTAGCACAGCGTCTCCTGGCGCTGAAGGGCCCGAATGCATTGAGCGACGCTCACTCTATCCGGGCGTGCATACGCTATACTCATCCGGGGGCACTCGAATGCGGCAGTGTTGCTTAATCGTGGCAGTGGCGGTCGCAAGTTTCGCGTCAATGGCGCTGGCTCAGGAAGCCGGACCTTACCAGGTGCTCAAGAAAGCCAGGGTCGGCGGAGAGGGTGGATGGGACTACATCTATGCCGACACCGCGGGGCGCCGGCTATATATTCCGCGTCGCGGAACACCCGCATCGGGCGTCGAGACGCGACTAACCATCTTCAATCTCGACACTCTGGAACCGGCCGGAGAGATTGGCGGTGTCGGAGGCCAAGGCGCCGCGGTCGACCCGAAGTCCGGCCATGGTTTCACCAGCAGCAGGCCGGTCTCGATGTTCGATACCAAGACCATGAAGCTCATCAAGACCATCGATGTGGCCGAGGCCGCGCGGCCGGACGGCATCTACTTCGATGGCTTCAATGAAAGGGTCTACGTTTTCAGCCATCCGACCAAGGACGCGACGGTAATCGACGCCAAAGAGGGCGCCGTGCTCGGCACCATCGATCTGGGCGGCGTGCCGGAGCAGGGCGTGGGCGACGGCCAAGGCATGCTCTACGTCGTCATGCAGGACATGCCGGGCAGCGTCACCGCTGTCGACGTAAAGACGATGAAGGCGGTGGCGCACTATCCTCTCGGTGACAAGGGGCGGTGCAACGGGCTGGCATTGGACGCCAAGAATCATGTGCTTTTCGCGGCGTGCGCCAACTCGGGAGATCCGCCTTCCCAGCCGCCGCGGCCTATGATGGTGATTCTCAGCGCCACGGACGGCAAGATCATCGCGAGTCTGCCGCTCGCCGGCGGGTCTGATGGCGCGGTGTTCAACCCTTCGACGATGGAAGCTTTCAGTACCCATGGAAACGGCACCTTGACTGTCGTCAAAGAGAAAAGCCCGACAATTTTCGAGGTGGAGCAGAACCTGGACACGATGAACGGCGCTCGAACGATCGCGTTCGACAGCAGGATGAACCATATTTTCACCATGAGTCAGGAGCGCGGGCCGGCGCCGCCGCCACCGCCTGGCGGAGGCCGGGGCCCACAAGGAACAGCGGTCCCGGGTTCGTTTACAATCCTGATGATCGGCAAGTAGCAGCCGCGTTATTTCGAATGGTGCGAAGGACTTGGCAGGCGGGATCAGCCCGCTTTCGAGATGCCGGCGCCATTAAGAGCAAAACCGTTGTTCCTGCTCCTCAAATTCACGCGTACACCGACGAGACTCCGCATTAATTGAGCAAGCAACCAAGCCGGCGCATGCCTTACACGCATGCATGCCGATCTGACACGATCCTCAAGGCTTCTTCAAATCGTGGCTGCTGGGTGTTCTGTAAAACCTGTTCGCGATGAATGCTGCCATAGACAATTTTCGTCTCATTGTCCGCCAGGTCGACTTCGCCCGCCCAGATGCGCCGATGAAAATCTCTGAACTTGGGCACGTTCTGAGGCCGGCTTAGCGGCGTGCCCGACGACCCCAGCCAGAGGAAGCCCAGGGCGTAGAAGATGTGGGCGACCTGCCGCATGAGGAAGAATCGGGCCCGTTGGTACTGATCCGGCGGTTGTCCAAAATACTCGTGAAGATAAGCCCTTTCCTCAGCGTCGTTGCTGACGACCATATTCGCAACCACCGCCAGATCGGCATACCGATCGTTGAGGAAAGCAGCTTCCCAGTCCACCAGCCAGACGCGGTGTCCGTCGAAGAGGATATTGTCCGGCTTGAACAAGTCGTTGTGACTCGACACCATGTCCGGATCGTGACGCGGGTAAACCGCAGCCAGTTGCGCGTAAAGAGAGAGGAGTTCCTCGGTTTCACCTTCAGAGAGGACGTTCGCGGCCCGAAACTTCCGGATGAATTCGTCCACGGCAGTCCCTTTGTTGATCAGGAACATGCATGTGGTATTGAGGTGATTCGGCACTCCGGGAAACGGCGGCAGTGCGTGCAGGGTCCGCAACGCAGTGGGTATCCGAACCAGCGCGTCCGTTACCGGGAAGGGCGCCGCCTCCACAAAATCAGTGATGGCGACCCGATCCTCTACGCTGGTGTACCAGACATGCGGCGCCAGACCTGCTTCAGCTGCCGCCCGCATGCATGTGAAAGAGCGCGCAGGATCGCCTTTGCGCGTGGCGATCTTCAATAGGAATGGAGATCCTCGCACCACGATGCGAAAGACCAGGTTCGAGGTAGGACGACTGGTCAGCTTGCGGATGTCTTCGAACCCTGTTACACCGAAAGCCTCGTGCAGGCCCCGAGTCACTGCTGCACTCTTCTCTTCAGGAATCATGGAGTCCTCCATTGGTATGGGATTGGAAAGGCTGCCTCAAAAAGTGACCAAGTCTCCTCAAGTGCAACGCGCGCGCATGGATGCTTCTCTGCAGCAATCCGCCGCAGCCCAACCGTCCAAGAAGCAATGCTTTCACCATCAGGCGTGATGCTTCGTTCTGTCAATGCTAACCGAATACGGACTTGAGATCTAGTCTTGTTTTCAATGATTTAGTTTGCTATTCTGAAAGTGGGCCGAAGCAACGCATCGCTTCAAAAACGAATCTGTCTCTGCCCACCCTCCATCCAACTGCGTGAAGGTGTGACGCGCCAGCCGCAACAAAAGATGAACCACGAGCGTCGCTAACGTGCCTGCCAATCGTCCGGTAGAAGTCACCTGGCTGGTGAAAGCGCAAACCGTCGAGACGGCCTCCTGCAGGCTCAGCTTCGTGGAATCAGGAACGAGAAACGCGCATATATTGTGGGGGATTGCCCACCAACCGAAATCGCTGCCGGTTAGGGCTGCGAAAACGACCAAGGCAATTGGGCGCGGTCGCGATCACCCAAAGAGTATGCAAATACCGAATGCCCGTGGGGGCGACGCTACCATGGAACGTAACAAAGGCCGCCGCCATCGCGTGAGGTTTCCGGTATGACTGAAGTCTGGAATTCATGTCGTCGCCCGCCTGAGAGTATCCTTCGCGCGCTTCTGCTGTTTACATTCGCGGCTGTCTTGCCCGCAGCCGTTCCGTGCCCCGCGGCTCGCGATGTTCCACCCGGTACGACGCTGGAAGATTTGGCCCGCAGCGTTTTGGGGAGTCCTCGTTATGCCATCGCAATCGCACTTGCGACCAACGCGCGAACCGGCGACGGGTTCCGGTATATCGCGAATCCCGACGACCTCACCGGCGTCGCGCGAGTGTGCGTTCCGTCGAAACGCGAAGCGCGCGAGCTGCAGCGAAGCTGGGAAGCTTACGAAGGCGCGGTAAGCGCTGCTCGCTTGCCCCGCAGGTACGCCGTCCGCAAGATGCTCCTTACCCTGCGTCCGGATCAGCCGGTCAACGTCATAGCCTGGGTGCGCGAGGATCAAGCAGACCGGTTCAAGGCCGCTTCCAGCGAGTGGGTGAAGCGAGCGCCGTCCGAAACTTGGGTCACGATTGAGCCCCACTTGCAGGAGTTCTGCCGGGCCTTCGTGCGGGACCACCGGCCGGACCAGGCGAAGCTGACGCGGCGCCTGGAGCAACGCCTCGGACTCTCGCCGGCCAGCAGCAAAACTTACTTCGTGCGCATGCGGCTCGATCAGCCAGGGCCCAGCGTGATCTTTCGGCCCTGCGTCGATCCGGCCGCGGACGAGGCAGGCTGCTCCCTGGGCCCTCCCTCCAAAGCCCCGCCCGATCATCGGCTGTGGTTCTATCAGCAGTACTACTCGTCATACGGACAGTCCCTGATCAGTGAATTCCCCTGGACTGCGCTTGGGTACACGTTCGACTGGGCGCCGGGTCCGAGCAAAGCGTCACCGTTCCAGCGCACCGGCGAAAGTGAGTTTGTGATCCGAAAGGACGCGCCGATCGAGGTCCTCGATGTTGTCACGACCTCGCAGTATTGTGCACCCCAGGCGTTTTGAACCGCGGCCCGCCGGCCGCCGATATGGTCTGTCCCGGCCACGGTCTCGGACGGCTGACGGCCAGAATCCACAAGCACTGGTCCGGTTGCACCTCCCCAGCGCGCGCATCGTGGCGGAGCGCTTTCATACGACCCTGCGAGCTCGCCCTCTTCAATTCCGCATGTTCCTCGCGGCTCTCTTCGGCGAAGACCAGATGGAGAAGCTGATCTCCTCGTCCGTCCAACAAGTCAAAACCATCCGCGCCGTTCGGCGGAAGAACCTGGGACGCGAGCCGGGGTCGGGGAAAGAATAAACTTCTAAAGAGGATCTTGGGCAACATGCGAATCACTTTGAACATCGTTAGCGCGGTCCTGGTGCTCTTCGGCGCGATTTGGTTCCTGCAAGGCATCAACGTGCTGCCGGGCAGTTTCATGACCGGACAGATCCGCTGGGCGGTCTACGGGGGGATTGCGGTCGTCGCGGGAGCGGGTCTGTTCGTGGCTGCTAACCGACGACGGAACGGCTAGAGGGCCCGCGACCTACGATTTAAGCATCGGATTGTGCCACCACCGAATACACACGGGCCGATTTGTCAGTCGGTGCGCAGCGTCGCCGCCCCGGACATCAGTTGGTTAGCCGCTCAATTCTTCTTGGGCGGTTTGTAATCGACAAACAACTCCGGAAACTGCTCCTTTAACGCGGCAATCTTCGGACGATCGCATACCTGGATATAAGAATCGTTGGGATTCTTGTATGCGTAATCCTGATGATAATCCTCGGCACGATAGAACGCCTTCAGAGGAGTGACCTCCGTCACGATCTTGTTTGGGAACACTTTCTGCGCGTTGAGTTGCGCAATGTATGATTTCGCCAAACGCGCCTGCTCTTCGTTCGCGTAAAAGATCGCCGACCGATAGGACGTCCCCACATCGGGTCCCTGCCGGTTCAACTGAGTCGGATCGTGACCGGCCGAAAAAAAGACCCTCAACAACTGCCCATATGTGATCCTTGACGGGTCGTAGATCACTTCAACCGATTCGGCGTGGCCCGTAGTTTCAGTAATGACCTGTTCATAAGTCGCGGTCTTCTGGGTCCCCCCTGAGTAGCCGGCCGCGGTGGATAGCACGCCTTTCACACGTTGAAAAACGGCTTGCACGCCCCAAAAGCAGCCTCCAGCGAAGACGGCGGTTTCCTTTCCAGGTTGGCTGGCAAGCGGTTCATCGCTTGACAATGGCGGAATGGGGCGATTAGAGGCGGCAACTGTCGTGATGCACGCGAGTAGAAACCATAGGGCAGCGTAGCGCCTGGCGATTGGATTGAGCATGAAGTCCCTCACCTTCAAAATACCGCGAAAACCACTCTCGCAGAGCGGCCCTGCCCTTCCAGCAGCGTGTCCACAGCGGAGAGGATCGGCCTGTTGTTTGCCGCTAACCGCCGCGGGAAGACAAGACAGGGTTGGTCGGCCCTAGTGGATTCGAACCACCGACCTCCTGGTCCCGAAGCAGGCGGTTCGGCGTACGCAGGCGTCCGCCGCGTGGCTTTCCTTTCACTTACAAGAAAACGGACGTCCGTCTCGTGCTGAATTGTACGCGGGTTTCCGTTCTGGTAGCGGTCATCGGCGCATCGTTCTACGACAATCAAACAGCTCATTTCTTGAGTCCCCATACTGGCCCTTATCGGTAGCCACCTGGACACTACCTCTCTAGGGCGGCGACATCCAGCAAGAACCGGGCCTTGGGTCGCGGCGAGGCGTGATGCAAGCCCGCTTGCGCTCAAGAACCGATGCAGCGCGGCTCGCGAGTGTTCCACCAGGGGGCCGAGCATCCGTGTTCACTGCGGCGCCCGGACATTGAAGTCACAAACGGTGCTCCGGCATCGGGAGAATCGCTCCCCGCATGAAATGCTGTTCGAGGTTCAGCGAGTAATACTGCCGCAAGGCGTCGATTGCTGTTCTGGCGTAGCGGAGGACAGCCGCTCCAAGAAAGTACTGGTGTTGGATGTTTGAGTCCGCGATGTACATGTGAGTATCCCCTTGCTTCCCTTCAATCAGAAAGTGAGCAATCCCGTTTCGATAGTCACGCAGCTTCTCGAACAGGTCCCCGGCACGCCTGATCTCGCTGCAAAATAATCCCATTTGCTCCAGTTCGGAAGTATCGACGTTGGGGTCCTTAGGCTGTGCTGCTGTGAGATTGAAACGGGTGCGTTGCTCTTTCATCCACCGTCGGACGGTGTTGCTGCCCTCGTATACTCGGCATGCGCAGAGGAGGCGATAGAATGGGCTGGCCGAGGTGATCGCCTCACGAAAGATGGCCTCGTAAGGCGCGAAAGGCATCGGCTGGCTGGATGATCAGGACAACTGGATTTACGGTCAGAAGGGGGAGCCGCTCGGTTATCTCGATCCCTGACTGGCCGTACGATGGCGTCGCACAAGCCGTCATAACAGCTAGCGCGCACACATTCATGTCAGATAATGTTCAGCAGTCACAGAATGTTCGCGAAGCCTTTAGTACAAGCCGGAAAGACCCACGCCCGGCTTCGCCAGAATGCGATCCTGAACCAGAGAGCCGAACCCGTGAAGCATTGGGTGAGCGCCGAGTTCTCAGACTCAGTAAAAAGAGCCGTGTGCCGACTCATGGGCCAGGACAGCGAATTGGTCGGCTGACGCCCGATCTGGGAGGAGTGTGATCTTCCCACCAGACGACATTCCTGTCGCTGGAGCGATGCCGCGGTCGTATTCGAGCGTGATGTTGCGGCTGACCACGAACGGCTTCAGGCCGTTGGTGTATTCCTCGGGATCGCCTTTCATCGTTGCCAATTCTAGCAGCGGCTCGCCGTCGGTCTGGCTAACGTCGAAGACGTGCGCGGCACGGGAGGGTCTGGTCGCGGAGAGATGAACACAGATAGACAGTGATGGACGCAGATCGGGCTGCTGCGTGATGTGTCATCGGACCGCGAAACAGGTCGTTTTGAAAACGAAGGAAGCGCGGCGATCGAACAATATCTCACTGCACGGCCATGGTCACCTGGGCCTGGCTGCTGACACCGCCAATGGTCAGCACCACGGACAATGTCGAGCCACTCACCGCCGGGACGGTTACGCTCACGCCGAGGTAGCCCGCCACCATTCCGGGGATGCCGCCGGCGTTTGAAACGGGAGCGTCCTGGCCATCGATCTGCACACTCACCTGCTGGACCGGCATGGAACTCGAATCCACAGCCACCTCCCCGTCGACTCCCGGGGGATTCGTCTGCCCGCCGCCCGTCGCAATGATCGTTACAACATCGCCGGCCAACGCGGGATTGTCGGGTGAGTTGGGCGATCCGTCGGCGTTGAGGACCTGCGCCTGTCCGGTGGAACCGCGGACCGTGAAGACGGCCGGGGCTACCGGCGCTATGTTCAGCGTAACGACATTGCTGGAGTTGCCTTTGTAGATGATCTGCAGTTGAGCACTGGTGTTGCCGTCCTCTTCGAATGGAACGACGGCGGTTATATGTGTGCCCTGAACGGAGACCACGGGAGCTTGATAGCCATCGAACATGACCTGCAACTGAGTGGGATCGAGTTGGCCATTGTCGTCGGGCGTCGCCACGTTAGAGCCGTCCATATTGATGACTTCGCCGGGCGCGATAGGGCCAGCCGTCAGGCTCGCGCCATTGATCACGTCCTCCGCGAGGAGCTGTACAGGTTGAAGAGCGCGCACGCGCGCATTGTTCACATCGGAGACATACAGGGTACCGTTCGGTCCTACGGCAATCCCGCGGAGCTGATCAAATTGAGCGGTCGCCGCTGAAGCTCCATCTCCGCTGAAGCCGCCCGAACTGTTTGTATCCGCGACGGGCAGGATGATGCCGTCGGGAGTCAGCATTCGAACCCGGTTGGTCTCATTAATGTACAGGTTCCCGGCTTGGTCGAACGCGAGTGCGTGGGGGCCCGCGAGGACGGCCGATGTCGCGGGAATTCCGTTGTCGTTCGAATCGCCCCCTCCGGCAACGGTGGTGATCAGGCTTCCGTCGGGCGTGATCTTGCGTATGCGGGCATTGTTCGTGTCGGCAACGTAGATGTTGCCCTGGCTATCCACGGCAACACCGCGAGGGGAGCTCAACTGCGCTTTTACAGCCAAGCCGTTGTCTCCGCCAAAATTCGCATCGCCCGTCCCCGCAAAGGTATCGACGGTCTTAGTCGGGGTGATGATTCGGATGCGGTTATTGTTGGCATCCGCTACGTAGATGTTTCCATGCTGGTCGGTTGCGAGGCCCATCACTCCGAAAAACAGGGCGCCGACTGCCGGACCCTTGTCGCCGCCGTAACCGAGCTTGTCTGAGCCGGCAATGGTGGTGATGACGCCAGCTTGATCGATCTTGCGGATCCGCAGGCCAGCGGTAGTGCTGAAGAGCAGGTTGCCACCTCTATCGAACGTCATCGCCCTGGGTTGCGCGAGTTCAGCCGCAGTGGCCTGTCCGCCATCGCCGGTAAAACCAAAGACGCTGGTACCAGCGAAGGTCCTGATGGTGCCGTCGGTGGCAATCTTGCGGAGGCGATGGTCCACATCATCGGCAACGTAGACGTTGCCGGTGGAGTCCACCGCCACTCCGAAGGGACTCAGAAGATAGGCGGACGTGGCCGGTCCGCCGTCGCCGGGGATCAGAGAGGCCGTTCCCGCGATCACGCTTAGCGTGGAGTTGGCCGCGCTGGGCAGCTTGACGACGACCCGGTAGAGCTGGCTCACAGCGTACATGTCGCCCGACGGACTAAACGCGATGCCGCTTGGCCCGCCGAAGAACACCTGAGTGGGACGAGCGCCGCTGAAGTTTGTCGAAGCTCCGCCACCGATCACCGTAGTGATAATGTTTGTGGAAAGCGCCACCATGCGAACGCGCGAATCGACCTCATCGCCGACATACAGGTTGCCGTTGTGGACCACCAGGGAGTCCGGCTGCCCCAACTCGGCCTGCCCGGCGGGTACACCTTCTCCTAAGAATCCAGGAGTTCCGTTTCCAGCGAGAGTACTCACTGTGCCGTTGGGCGTAATTTTGCGAATACGATTATTGATGAAGTCCGCCACGTAGAGATTGCCTTGCGCATCAAGCGCGATTCCGCGCGGACTGTTGAATAGCGCGCTAGCGGCCGGACCGTCGCTAAAGCCGGCACGACCCGCACCAGCAACGGCATGGACAATTCCCTGCGTGTCGACACGCCGAATTACGTGGTAACTGGAGTCGGCAATGTAGAGATTTCCCTGCGCGTCAAATGTCAAACCGGTCACCGAGCCAAGCGGCGCGGATATTGCGGGCCCTTCGTTGCCGCCCGTCCCGACGCGCCCGTTTCCGGCGAAGGTCGTGATGGTTCCATCGGCGCTCGAGATCTTGCGCACCCGAGCGCCGTCGCCGATGTACAGGTTGCCGCTCGAGTCGAACGTAAGCCCGTATGGATCGGTCAGTTGAGCTTGGCTCCCCGGTATGCCGTCGCCGTTGTAGCCGGATGTTCCGGTTCCCGCAACGGTAGATACGATGCCGCCCGGCGTGATCTTGATCACGCGGTAGTAATAGCGATCGCTGATGTAGATATTTCCCGCCGCATCCGTGACCATGGCTTGCGGCAGGATCAAATGGATTTTGTCACTGGTTGTACCGTCAGGTGAAAAGGGCAGGAAACCCTGGCCAGCGAGTGTACTGACCATAAACTTGGGATTTGGTTGAGCCGAGGCTAGGGAGAGTAAACCCAGCGTCAAAAGCACACAGCGAACGGACCACTTCAAAGACAGCCTCCTTTTCATGTCATTAGACCATATCGTTTCGGGCCGCACCTTGCACCCTGGCCGTCAGCCTGATCGCAAAAAATTGTGCTTGCAATTTCTCCGAACCGGAGTGATCGATGTGAACGACCGCAACCCGGTCACGGAGAAACCAATGATCAGCGACTCAATCCAGAACGGCACGCCGGCCCCCGAAGCCGGCCGAAGGCCAAGCGCAGGCCTGCCAAGAAATGCTCCGGGCATCGAGTCTGGTCGACCCATGAAAAAGGACCAGCCCTGCCGAGCTACAGCAAGTAACTTGTGCCATCGGGCAAAGTGATGCGAGTGGCCGGATTGCCCGCCGCGTCATAGGTTCGAGTCGCCCAGGCGTTAACCATTGCGCCGTTGTAGAGCACCGGAGTCGGGTAGGAATCGGGCGTTGGCGGGGCCGGTGGTTCGAGGATGGGAGAATACAGAGGCGACTGCGGATCTGTCCGGATCCCGATGAGCACCTGCTTCTCCTGTTGCTCTTCAAGCTGTTGTTGCGTCGGAAAATATTGAGCCTGGAAGTCCGGATCGTATCCTTGTATTGCTGCGATCACCACTTTCGTTCCCCACCAACCCAGTCCAAGCCCACCCAAAGAGCCAAGAATGGTTTGAGTAGCTTCCAACGGCGCGGCCGCTTCGGTGCCGGGGCCCGCGATCTCAACAAGATTATCGAGCGTTACATCGGCTGGCTTGTCCCCGAACCATTCGGCGATTTTGTCTTTTACCCGATCCCAGACTGTGTCGCAAAGACCCATCGGATCCACCAACCGCAGCGGATTCCCCTCGACATAGGCATACGTATTCATCCCTCCTCCGAGACCGATCGGGTCGCTTTCGAGATATCTTCCCCAACCAGGAACATAATCCCGGAAGCCGTTGTGATAGAGTCCGGTCTCGACATCAAATTCTTGGCCGGGCAGTCTCAGATCCTGAACGATTCCGCTTGGCAGGGTGCTCATTTCGCCGAAGGGGCCGTAATTCGCAAGCCACGCGGTGTTCTGCCCGGCGTCGGTTGCAAGCTGCGGCGTGCCGAGACGGTCGTCGTGCAGGAAGTAGACCTGGCCGGTAGCGGTTGACAGCGCTGCCACAGGGAGGGCCTCTAAGTAGATATAGTCCACCAGCGGACTTCCTTGGCCGTCGGTTTCTTCCAGCAGGTGCCCGTCGCGGCCGTATTCGTACAGTGTGGTTGCAGTCGTTGCGCCAACTCGCACCAGGCGATGTCCGAAGCCGTCGTAGGTGTACTGGGCGGCCTGGTTGCCGGAGACGGTCACAGTGGCGAGGCGGTTGGCCTGGTTGTAAGTAAAGGTCGTGCCCGCGAGCGCGCTGATATTGCCCGCTTTGGTGTAGCTGACGGCTTGCGGGGAGCCACCCGCGTTCCACGACGCGAGCTGGTTGGTGTGCGCGGTGTAGGAAAACGTGGCTGGCGATCCGCTGGCATTCTCGCTGAGCCGGTTGCCGACGCTGTCGTAGCTGTAGGCGTAGTTGCCATAGCCGCCCGCCGCGTTGACCAGACGATTGAGCGAGTCGTAGCCCAAGCTTTGATTGTTCGTGGACGTGACACCGTCGGTGATGGACGCAACGTTGTTGGCGGCGTCGTACGTGTAACTCAGGTTCTGGAGCGCGCCGGCGCCGTTGTCTGCCAGGTTGGTTATACGATAGTCGAGATCGAAGCTGCGCGTTTCGGTGATGCCGTTGCCGAACGCCAGCGTGTTGAGCGGGCCGAAGGGCTGGTAAGCGACATTGGTGAGGATCGGCAGCGACGTGCTTCCGTCGGGTGACTGGGCGGCTAGACCCGTGGTACGGCCCATGGCGTCGCGCGTGTAGGCGACCGTCCAGCCAGAAGGATACGTGATCGACGCGACGCGGCTGGCGACGTCGTACGTGTACGTGGTGACCAGCGTTACTCCACTATTGACACGCGTCTCGCTCAGCAAATTGCCGCGCTCGTCGTAAACGTGGCTGAGCGTGCCGACCGCATCTGTGATCGAAGTGAGGCGGCCAATGCCGAAGCCACTACCGGCTTCGTCATAGGTACAAGTGACATTTTCGGCGGCATCTGCCGGATAACTTACGCTGGCCACGCGGTCGAGGGCGTCGTAACTGTAGTTTTGGGTCGCGCCGGCGCCATCCACTTTTTGCGCTAGGTTGCCGTCAGCGTCGTAACGATAAACAGTCATTCCCGAATCCGAGCTCACCTGCTGGATCAATTCGCCGAAGCCGTCATAAACATACGTAGTGACGGCGCCGTTCGGGTCGGTCAAGCTGGTGATCCTGTCATGCGCGTCATAGTTTACAGCCGTTGCGCCTTTGGCAGGGTCCGTCACCTTAATCGGGCGATTGAGCGCGTCGAAGACGCGTTGCGTCAGGCGGCTCAGCGGGTCGGTGACGGTCACTAGATTGCCCAGGGCGTCGTAGGCGAAGCTGGCACTCTGGCCGGCGCCGCCAATATCGTTTTGAAGTCTCGCGAGCGCGTCGAATTTGTCAGAACGCGTGCGTTGCGGGTTGCCGCTGGCGTCAAGAACGGTGACTTGCGTACGGTCGCCCGCTGGGTCCAGCACATACGCGATGCTCTGGTGGAACAGATCCGTTACGGATATCAGGCGATGCGCGCTGTCGTAGGAATTGAGGAGAGACGAGCCGTCGGGCAGAGTAGTGCTTAGCAAATTGCCCGCGGCGTCGTAGGTGTAGCTGGTGGTGAGCGGGCCCGCTGTGGTGTTGATGGTGCGGGATAGCAAACGAAACCGCAAGTCGTAGGTCAGATCGGTCTCGACGCCATTCGGATCCACAATGCTCTGCGGTAAGCCGCCTGGCAAGTGACTAGTGATTTGCGTAGTCTGATTCAGAGCATTGGTTATTGCGGTGAGTGCGCCGGTCGAATCGTAAGTGAATTTCGTGAGCCCGGCGACGTCGGTTCGCGGAGTCTTGATGGAGGCTAGCAGAAAATTCGAATAGGTGTAGGTCCAGGTCCGAGTCTGCCCGCCGGTCGTGTAGGGAACTGTTGTGGCGGTCGTATCCGTGAGAGTTCTGCTCAGCATTTGGCCGTTGCTGTCGTATGTGAAGCTCGTTGTTATGCCGGGCGTGACGATCCTGACGGGCAGATGAAAGGTGGAATGGTAGCTAATGGTCGCGATGCGTGCGAACGAGGTTCCGGCGGCCTCCGTGATGCTAGTGGGCTGGCCGTGGACATCGTTCACAAAGTTGGTGACGTTTCCGTTCCAATCCGTGCGGCTCGCCAGATAACCGTTCGAATCATAGGTGTACTTCATGGTCGCCGCAGCCACGGTGGAACTCGCCTGGCGATCCACTTCCATCAGCTTCGAAACCTTCTGCAGAGTGGCGAATTTGTAGATTTCTCGCTGTCCGAGCGCGTTGATCACCGTGCGGGTTCCGTCGGTGTCGTTGTAGATGACCGTGGTGAGATCGACCCCGTCAGCGTGCTGGCTTGTGAGCGCCCGTCCCTTTGAATCATAAGTCCAGCTCGTGTACCGGTTGCCGTTTTCGTCGATGATGGCGGTCAGAGCAGCGGGAAACGACGAATTTTCATAAAAGTACTTGCGTGTCGTCGCGGGCCCGGTCGAATAGGCGGCCGAAGTCAGAATCGTCGAGCTCGAATCATAGCCGAACGTGATGGTAGTGTCGTCCGGCGTGGCAACGGTCGCGAGCCTTCCGTTGTTATAGGTGAACGCCAGAGTGCGATTGAACGAATCGGTGACCGAATTGAGCCGATTCGACGCATCGTAGGCCATGGTCTGGGTATAGCCGTTCCGCGCGACGATCGCTTGCAGCAAAGCTTCGGTCGAGTTCAGGGTTCTGTAAGTCTCGACAGTATCGTTGTCGTCAGCCAGAGTCCATGTCGTTCCGGAACTGGCGAGCCGAACCTCGACGTCGGTATCCGTGGTCCACGCGGAGCCGTTTTGAGTAAACGTGATCTGGCGGCCATCGGGTCGTTCGACGATCACTTTGCCAGATGAGAGACTTAGATACCGGTCGAAATTCGACCGCCAATTCTTCCCGAGCGTCGAGGCGAGCGTTGATACGCTGGACGACATCGAGTTGTAATAGCGCCTGAACGCGAGCCTGTTCGAGCCGCTGGTTTCGTAATCGTTCTCCTGCTCGAACAGGTTGCCTGTGGCGATGTCGATTGGTTCGCCGCAGAACACGCACCCGATCTGATAGAGTGCATCGCCGAGTTCCTTCCCAAAGTCGAAAGCGACGCCGCTCCCGGGAAGGCAGGAGCTGATCGCCGTGATGGTGTACTTCACCAGGGCACCCCCGGCGATCGTCACGCCGAGCGTCGGTGTTTTCAGGGTCCACGACGTGATAGGCGGAATCGCGGCGGGAACGCCGGAGGGAAGGAAATCCAGCATTCCGGTGAGATCGACCGTGACGCCCCAGACCGGCGATTGGAGGACCTGATTGAAAGCGATCTGGACGGCACTGACGCCGCCCGAGTCCTCGAAAATGAGGTTTGCCGGCGCGACCGGCCCGACGTAGGTGGTTCCGTTGACGACCAGCGTGCTCGCCTGCGAGACTACTAGATTCGTGAGCACCGAACTCGTGGTGCCGGAAGTGACCCGAAGCACGTCCATCGTGTAGGTGACGCCCGGAGCCGAAAACTGATAACACTGCGCGCTTGCTGAAGCAGCTGCTGCCAGGAGGGAAAAAATAGCCAAGGGAACCGAAACAGATTTCATAATAGAATGACCAGCTTGTTGCTTACTCTGATGACTGTGTTTATTGGTCATACAACCTATGCAGATCAACGGAACGCTGCCGTTACGCCGGCCTTCGCGAGGTGACAACCCTGCCTGTCGCGCAAACGGTGCGTAGTCGGCTGCTCATCGTAAAAATGAGCGAGGACCAGAGAAACTTTCAGATTTAATTTGACGATTTCTCAGAAGAAGCCTGCTCTGATCCGCCGGCCCGACTGGTCTCTGCACGTGGGCCGTGAGAATGCGATGTAAACCTGGGCGGGCGTTGCGCCAGCAGCTAACACGCTGCCAGCAGCTCTGCTTTAGCGTGGCCTGGAATGCGGGGGTTAGTTTGCGGCCGTCGTGCGCGACGTAGAAGACGTCGATGGCGCGATGACCCTTGGTGTCGATCAGGACCACATCGATGTTGCAGGCGCTCGACGAGAGGCCGGAACTTGATTGAAGTGACGCGGTTTCTCTGGTGCATAGCGCAATAGGTCCTGGGAAAACGCGCTTCTGGGAAGCTACCGACAATTATCGGGGCGCCTGAAGCCACGTTAGGGCAAATGTCCGAGTCAGGGACAAGACCTGCGAAACCGCGTGTGGCAGAGGATGCCGCTTTCGATCAGCGATGGAGTAGGATAGAAGCCTACCAACTGAGGAGGCCGACTCTCTTATGCAACCCTCGGGCGCCCGCCGGTGTCCGAAGTGTTCGGACGAAGTCCGCAGCAAACCCGCCACCGAATGATCAAGTCGTGTGGTTACGGTCGCACTCGATGCAGTACCGAGGGTCGCTACTCCGGTCGGCTTCAGAGTGCCGGGGATCCCGACGATCACACTCCAGGCATATGCCGTGCCGACGGCTCCGGCCTTTCGGGTAGTACTGGCACCGTTTGGTCGAAACTTTACAGACATCACAGTATTCTGAAATCGTCGAATTCACTTTCTCTCCCCTCAAGCACATTCGCGTCAGTCCGTGAGTGGGCTGCTTGCTGGGACAGGGCAGAAGTTAACGCCCTTCCAAGTCGGCTCGAAGTCGCGACCCGCCCATCGCTGGACCAAAAGAGCGGAGTCTTGAGATCGATAACCTTCAATTCACCAATCGTACTTTGACGCACTGTTCAGGATGGGGGTCGAACTCGGAACGCTAGCCGCGAATCCTGATTTCATTCAGAAGAATGATCCCTCGCCGCTTGCACTCCGCTTCATTCTCGTTAGCAAACCTGCGAGCGGTCGCATACTCGTCCGCGCTTATTTGTTTCGCCAGCCTGCTGCTGACTAGCACCTTGGCGCTGAGGCGGAGTTCCTTGTTCCATGCCCTATTCTCGACCACCAAACTGACGACCTCCGCCAGGCTGCATTTCGAGAAGTCCTCAGACGCTAGTGCCATGTAGTTTAGATCGTCCAAAACTTCAAAAAGGAGTAGCTGACTCAACGCGGAGAAATGCGAACGAGTTCGTTCCCAGAGCGTGCTGGTGTGCGTTTTCTTTGTGTTAGCCGTTTTTTCTCTCGAGTCTGGTCGCATTTCGAACTTTCTTGCCATATGCGTTGAAACCGGTTTCGGCGACTGTTGCGTTCGCGATCCTTCGAGGTGTGACGGACCGTGACGGCGGCCTGAGGCGACTCCACGACAACCGACCATTACCAACCAAAACGACTCCCTCCCGGCCAAGTTGACAATGCCGTCGCGTGGCACGATTAGGGGAGCGGAGGAAGCGCTTGGAGAAACAGATCGATAGCAGGCTCCGCTACCGGCTCACGGCAGACGCCAGAGCCATGGGTGCCAGAAAGCCACCCATTAGGGATCATATGATGGCATCATGGGTCGGCGCCAATTATCGAGCCATAGCTGGCTCGCTGGCTTGCGGCTTCGAGATCTGGTTTCTCAAGCACGACGTCCCCCTGACGCAGACGTGCCGCGATGCCCGCGATTCGTTTTGAGAGTTCCTCCTTCGCGCTCCAACCCACTGGCATCGTAGTCCGTGCGAGTCGATCTTCAAGCCTAGCGAGCCGCCGGGCGATTGCCTTCATGCAGACTCGTCGCTCGCAGCCGCGACTATGGCATCGCACACGTCGAGTGGAATCCAGCCTGGCAGACCGGTTTCTTGCTCTGACCGTCGCGGGCAGCCCGAGCGGCGCTGCCACCGACGCCGTCGCTGGCTGGTGAAGGTCGGGCCCATCCCTGGGGCAAGGGAGACGGGTACTGCGTTGTGGATGGCTACGTCGCGTTACGGAGACGCGTCGATGAAGTTGATCAAAGCGTCGCCCCCCGTCGTCGCGCGTGGTCACCTCACCGTGACGGTCACGTCCTTTTCTGCCTTCAGCTCGCCGTCGTTTGCGGTCCCCCGGAGGATATACGTGCCGGGCTCCGGGAAGGTGACCTCCACGGTCGCCTTCTGGTCCTTCACCAGGATGCTCGCCTGATCGAACTTGGCATTGTCCGGGCCACGCCACACGATCCAGCTGAGGCGCAGCCCTTGCGGGGCGCCATAGGCGCCGCGTCTGGTTGCCACTTCCGGAACACTCAACACGATCTCCGGCTGGTTCGGATCCGGTTTCAGCGTTGGGGGTGTCTCCTGGCCGACGGCCGCCTTGCGGGGCCCCTTCCTTGGCACCGGCAGGCCATCATCGGTGACCGTCGCGGTCAGTACGAGCGGCGCTGCCACCGACGCCGTCGCCTCGCTGGCCACCGTCAACACCGGCGGCGTGTTCTTGAGCGACTCCGCATCGCGCGCCTTACCTTGATAGATGGGATCGATTTCCCACTCCGGTTGGAGCCAGCCCACCGCGCGCTCCGTTTTGCCGTGAATGGTGACCGTCCAGACCAGCTCCTTCTTCCCCCAGTCGGCCGGCACGTCCACGTGAAACGCCATGGTATGAATCCGGGTGTTGAACACCGTCGGTTGCCCGCGGTCGGGCGCGCCTGGCTCGAACTTGTTGTCCGGACCAACCGGCACGGCGGGCGTTTCGAGGTAATTCCGGTTCATGTAACCGAAATACATCGCATAGCCCCCAGCGGGCTGGCGTGCCCAGCCGGCGTAAATCGGCTGGACGGCCTGTCCCCTATCAAACTTGAAACTTAGCGGTTCCGGGTTGCCTTGGGCGCCTACCACACGCGGCATGGCCAGAACGAGAAACAGAGCTCCCCCAGCGCAGAGCCCTCGCACCCAGGAGTAGTTCACACTCAGAGCTTTCATACTGAACCTCGTTTGCGAAACGATCATCGACTGCCCACCTGCCGATCAGGCCGGGCGCATGGCCGCCGTTCGGTCAGCGCCTGGCCTCAATCGAATGCGCTGCTTCCTACCCGTCCTCACCTTACGGCACTCACTGCCTTCCTGCATTTAGTGCTGCTGCTGTCTTTCCACTCGGGGCCCCAGCCTGCTGTGCCTTGCGGGCAGTGACCGCCGCCTTGTACTCGGCGTCCGTCAGGTCGTACCAGCCGATCCAGGAGAAGCCCATCTCGTCGATCGTTCGCCCCGTACCGGCGCCGACCCAGTTCTTGGCATCCGGATTGTACGGGTTCGCGGTGGTGTTGTCGTACCAGCTGATCACGTGCAGCAGCGTGCCGGCCGGCACAATCGGCTGTACATCGTCCTGATAATTGTAGATGGTGTGCCAGTTGTAGTTCCAGCCGGCACAGGTCACCGTCTCGGTGACCACAGGCTCAACCGGGTAGATCAGTTCCAGGCACTGATACTTGCCGCGGATATGCATGTGCGGCTGCCACGCAGTGATCAGCGCAGCGTGGTTCAGCCTGGTATAGCCGTCACGGCGCACCACTTGACCCGGCGGAATGTCGAGGTCGGGCGCCGCCTCCTGGCCGAGTTGCTTCGACCACTGAATGTGCTTGGGAACGTACCCCTTCGGATAGAACTTGATGCCAAGCTGGAGGTGGACCTTGACCTGTTCACCAACGGAATGGAAGTGATAGCTGACCATAGCGTTCTGGCCCGACGTCAGCAGGACCCCCGCGTCGTTGTCATAGAAGGTGGCGTTCTTCCCGGATGCGTATTCGACCAGGAACTGCCCGCTGCCGCCACCGGAGTCGTCGCCCATCGCGGTTTGCTGGCCGGGCTGGACCGCGTAGGAGAGGGCATGGTGCACGACCCTGCGCGATTCAGAGTCGGCAACCTTGCTCTGGATCGCCATGATGTAACGGTCCTCTTTCAGGCCGAACGGCGTCTGGATTGTTCCGTACAGGTCCGCACCGTGCGCGGGCATCGTGAACTCCGGATAGTTCACGATGAGATCGGGCTCGCCGATCCGCCAGGTGCTGAGGTCATCCCCCTTCGGCGCCGGGGGCATGTTGACCGGATTGCCCTGCGGTGCGCCTCCGTCCACCCAGTTGACGATCGTCGCAATATCCGCGTCACTCAGCGACGGGTCGTTTTTGTACTTCTGGATGCCGATGGTCTTGTCGAGGAACCACGGCGGCATCGTCCGTTTGACCACCCGTTCCTTAATCGACTTGGCCCACGGACGGGTCTGTTCATAGGTGAGCAGCGGCATCGGCGCTATCTCGCCGGGCTGATGGCACCGAGCGCAATTCGCCTGCAGAATCGGCGCGACGTCCTTGGTGAAGGTGGGAGTTTGTTTGGGAGCAGAATTTTCGGCTGCCTGTAGGTCACCCAATGCCAACGGGAGCGCAAACACAAGCACCCCGAGTGTAAGTTTGCGGCGAGTGGACTTTCGATCCATGAGCCCTCCAGTGTAATGGAATTCCCAATATATGATACATCCAAACAATTTTCCCCGTATACATCAATCGGTGATTCGCGGATTCCGATTACTACCCATCAAGCAGCTTTACAAGTTTCGCTTTGCGCCGGCTTGCATCGTGCTGGAGGTTCTCGGTGCACAGAAAGGGCAAAGTGATTGTCTTACTCCTAAGTGTCGCGTCTGCCTTGGGCTTTCATTACGGTCATACGGTTCAGCATCGAACGCTGGCCGAGCTTCGGTTGGATGGAGCGATAAGATGTTTGGGAGCCCGAAAATATGGCATCGCCCTTCGAATTGCACCGCGAGGTCAAATGCGGGAATACCGTACGGGTGCGCGAACTTCTGCGCGACGGCGCTGAACTCAACGTCACCGACCGTGCCGGCTGCACACCGCTCATGTACGCGCTGGAGAGTCCGGCCGCTCCCGTGGAGTTGGTGCAACTCCTCCTCGAACGCGGAGGCGCCATTGCCGAAACCGACCGCTTTGAGGGCACCATCAACATTACGTCCGTATGCCTGCGAGGCGGCGATCCGCTCAAACTGGACCTAGTGCTGGAACGAGGCGCCGACATCCACTATACGCGCAGTGCCGGCTACGATGCGCTCATGGACGCCGCATTCAGCCGCAACGCGGATCACGATCCGCGCCTATTGGGCGTCCTGAAAATCCTCATTGCTCGCGGAGCTTCGTTGAATGGCGTAGGCAGCTACCAGGAATCCGCTCTTCGGGTGTTGTCTCGGCTCGGCCGCTTCGATGCCGTCAAACTGCTCCTCGCTGCCGGCGCTGACGAAAATCAGCTTGCCTGGACACCGCTCCACCGTGCCGTTGCGCTCGGGACTCTCGTTGACGTGAAGGCCCTGGTCGGAGACGGCGAGTACCTCGAGTCCGTCGACTGGTGGGAACGTACTCCCTGGCTCGTAGCCATCAAGACCGGTGATCTCGAAAAGGCCCGCTATCTTTTCGAATGCGGCGCCGATTTTACTGTTGCTGGAAAAGGTGGTGTATCGCCACTCGATCTCGCCATCGAGAGCTTTCACACGCCGATGCTGAAATGGCTCATCGCACTCGGCATCAGCGTCGAGTCCAGCGCCGACTGCTGCATCAGCCCGCTCATGAACGCCGTGCAGGCCGACAACGCCGAGGCTGTCGACGTGCTGATAGCGGCCGGCGCCCATGTCGATCGGCAAACCGCGTGCGGCTCTGCGCTCGGCTGCGTCCACAGCCGCGAGATCGGTCTGCGCTTGCTTGATGCAGGCGCCGATCCGGCTCACCTCTCCTTCGCCGGCCGACGGGCGATTCTTGGCCTCGAGCCGCAGCCCGACGAATTGCTCTTCGACGCCACGCCCGAGGATTTCCGCATCGCGCCGAGCGCCCGTTGGGGCGACCACAATCCCGAACTGATGAACCAACCGTTCTGGCAGGCAATGATTCGCTCCGGCATCACCGCCTATTCAGGCGCGCAACTCGTCGGAGGAACTCGCGACGATTGTCCGGTCTGGTGCGCTCAGCGCTTCGGCCAATCCCTCACGCTGCTCCCTGATGGCCGCGCGATTCAGATCGGCGGCGAGCACGAAGATTCTTACGACTCGGATTTCTGCATCTACAACGACGTTTTCGTGCACCACCCCGACGGCCGCATCGATATCTTTTGCTACCCCGAAGATGTCTTCCCGCCTACCGACTTTCACACCGCCACCCTGATCGGCGACTCGATCTACATTCTCGGCGGGCTCGGTTATAAGGGCTCGCGCAGTTTCGGCGAAACTCCGGTATTCTTCCTCGACATACACACGCTCCAGATCCGCCGCGTCAAGACTTCCGGCGGCGCTCCCGGTTGGATCTCACGGCACCGCGCCGTCCTCGTTAGCCCTCATGAAATTCGCGTCTGGGGCGGCAAGATCGCTGCGGAAGTCGGCGAAACGGAGACCTACGACGACAACCACCGCGCCTCCGTCTTCGACGTCACGCGCCGCCAATGGCGCCGCGAGGCCTGACGAGGCAGGAGCGCTCCATCTCTCCTACAAGGGCTTCTTCGTTCGGAATTACGGAGTCTGAAGGCCGGCTGTCCCTGGGCATCCGAACCTGTGTCGGCGTTGCACAAAAAGGGCAAGAAAAGGGCAAACCTATCTGCGAAGCTAGATGGCCCGTTCTCAGGCTCCACAAAACAATTGACTCCGCTAGACCGACCACCTGGTCGGAGACCAGGGGATCCGCGCAGGAAGACTGTCCATGCAAACGAAAAAAGGCGCCACGCGGCGCTCTACAGAACATTGATTTTATTGGGTATCTAGACGGTTTGGTCGGGGCGAGTGGATTCGAACCACCGACCTCCTGGTCCCGAACCAGGCGCTCTAGCCAGGCTGAGCCACGCCCCGAACGTTGCAATCAGCTCGCCGCCGGGCATCTTGGATTCAAGCGCTCAAAACCGGGGAGAGCTGCTGCACCCATGAGTATAGCATCCTGGCTTCGCGTTACGACCGATTCCGGCGCAGCAGGCGCGGCAGCGCGATCAACGTGCCGCCGTAAACCAGCAGCGATAGCGACAATGCCCCCGGGTGGCCCAGCCGGAATTCCTCGGTGGCCAGCTTCGCCGCGCCAAAAATCATCCACGGGAACAGCAGCCAGATCAGCTCGCTCAGACGCCAATGGCGGCCGGACCAGGCCAGCGCAACAGCGATGAAGGCGATGAGGATGGTGCGGAGAGTGTTGGCCGCCATCGCTTCGAGACCCGCGCGGAGCATGACTCCCGTCGCGATCGCCAGAACGCTCCAACACAATACCGCGGCGATCAGGAAGGCCGGGACGCGCTCAATCCAGTCCTTCGCGCGCACTCTTGGCACCGACAGGAGCGCGCTGTAGCTCAGCGCGGTTGCGATGGCGCACGCTATCGCACTCCATCCTAGAGCAGATTCGACGTGGCCGCTCCAGAGACCGGAAGCCGCCGAGGCGGCCATGAGATAAATTGCCCCGTGCATCTGCAAGGTGTTCCCGCGCCCGCGCGCTCCGAGCCAAGCCGCGGCCACCGCCAGCAGCGACCATAGCGCTGCATTTCGTCCGCCGGACAAAAGAAGGACACTGCCGGCGAGCGACAGCGCCAGTGCGAACGTCGCGTAGGCGTGGAAATTACGCGAAGGTTTCCGCGCCAGGCCGGTGAATGCCGCCAGATAGCAGCCCGCGCCCAATGCCAGGCAAATCGCTCCAGCGATCATGACCGCCATGCCGGTTCCATGCGAGAGTCGCAACGCGCCTGCAATGGCGAGCACGGCCACTGCGGCGATTTGCGAGATTTCGAACCAGGTGATCGCGATGCCGCGCAGCAGGGTCCGCATCGCCGCGCTCGCAACGTAAACGGCCAGGAGCGTGACCAGCAGGCCGCCCGCCGCAAGCACCGGAACCGAAGCATAGCCTTCCGGCACGCCCTGAGGCCTGGTCACCAGGTACACCAGCAGAAGCGCGCAGAAATCGGCGGCCAGCGCCATGATCCAGCGCCAGGAGAGCGCGCGGTCGCTCCAGGCGCCGCACTCGACCACCACCGCGCAGGCCGCCAGCGCGAGGGCGAACGGAACCGGATCGAGCGTGGCGATAATGAGCGCGATGGCGGTCCCGCCGCCGGCGAACGCCGTGACACCCGCGAGCGCCGAGCGATCGCTCCGCCAAGCTAGCGCCTGTCCCAGGATCACGAATAGCGCCAGCGCCACCGCCGCGCGCGCGGGCGACAGCGTGTGAAACCGCGCGGTGGTCTCCCAGAGCAACGGCGCGACGATGCATGCGGCCGTCATGCCATGCGTGGCCACCGACAGACGATTCGCAGCCGGGATCCGGATGGTAGCTACGAGCCATGCGGCTGCGTAGGCAAATCCGGCGAGCGCGCCGGTCAGCGGCGGAACGATTCCAGCCTCCGTGATGGCGCGCAGCAAGTACGCCCCGGCGATGCCGAGCAGCAATCGTCCGAGCGCGGCCAACAGCCCGGAAGAGACGTCCGGAGAAGCAACGGCGGCCGCCAGGGACAACTCATCGGTCTGGGCGGGCGCGGGCGTCACGGCCCCCTGCTCCAGCGCGGCCACGCGGCGCCGCAGATCCTCGACCGCCAGAATCAGCTCTTCGATTTGATGGGTCTGTTCGGCGGGTGGATGCCCGCGCATGGCACCCTCCTCATGCCGCGGCTTCGTGTTTCGGCCAAGGCGGCAGCAGCTTTACCAGAACATACAGAATCGCGAACGGCAGCACCAGCAGGACCAACGCCGGCAGCAGTCCTTCGCGAGTCGCAAAATCCATTTTGTAGCTGGTGTATCCCAGGAAGCTTTTCGAAAACAGCTGCCCGCCGATCACCACATTCCAGCGCATCGCGAAAATGCTGACCAGCGTCACCGAACCTGCCGCTACGTAGATGGCCTTGCGCGCGTTTTCCGCCAGCTTCACGATTTGCGTGAGGCCGAGCAGAGCGATGGGCAGCAGAGTCCCGACGAAAATCTGCAGGATCACCTGGGAGAAAAACAGCTTGGTGTGCACCATGAAATCCAACGCGCGCAGGGACTCGTCGGCTTCGTACAGCCGGTGCACCAGGTCCAGCATTTCCAGCGAGAAATCGATGATGAAGGTGTACAAAAGATAGCGCCCGATGGTGTCGACGCAGCGCATGTCGATGGGTGCGCGCCGCAGCTTGGAAGTCAGCATGTACAGCAGCAGCACGGCGGCGATGCCGGAAACCATGGCCGAAAAGATGAAAACCACCGGCATCAGCGGCGTCGACCACCAGGGATTGGCCTTCACCGACCCGAAGATGAACCCCACGTAGCCGTGCAGAAGAAAAGCCGACGGAATTCCAATCAGCGTGATGAAATAACCCACGCGGTCGTCCACGCGCAGCGCGGCGGCGCTGACGTTGCGCGAGCCCAGCGTCAGAATGCGGTAGATCCATTTCTTGAAGCCGGCGCCCGATTCGGCCCACTCCACGATGTCCTTGCGATAGTCCAGCCAGATCTCCATCAGCAGAACGATCATCAGGTACCAGAGGTAGACGAATCCGAACATCGCCATGGCCGAGGAGCGGTGCGGCGTCAGATACATCTCGAAGGACCGCTCGGGATGCCCCAGATGAAGCTGCAGCGGCAGGGGCGCCACCAGCAGGAATGCGAGCGCTACCAGGAGCGCCAGCCGGTAGGTGGGTTTCACAGCTTCCACCTTGAATACGCGTTCCAACGACGCCAGGATGAACGCCCCCGCCACCAGGCCCGTGATGTAGGGATAGAGCACGATCAGCACGCTCCACTGCAGCTCGATCTCGTTGGGGTACATGTAACCTTCTACGCCGGGCATGCCATCTCCTATCGCACCGACCCGTCCAGGTCCTTGTAGAACACCTTCGCGCCAGTGGCCATGTGCGGCTTCAGCACCTGCACACTATGCGTTCTTAAGAATTCGTGGATGGGATCCTTGGGATTTTTCAAATCGGCCAGCACGCGCGCCTGGGTGGGGCAGGCTTCGCAACAGGCCGTCGTCAGGCCTTGCGTGATGCGGTGATAGCACAGCGTGCACTTGTCCGCCGTGTTGGTTTTGGGATTCAGGAAGCGGCAGCCGTACGGGCAAGCCTGAATGCAATAGCGGCATCCGAGGCAATACTTCTGATCCACCAGCACGACGCCGTCCGGAGTGCGGAAGGTGGCGCCCACCGGGCAGACCTGTACGCACGGCGAGTCGGCGCAATGGTTGCACATCTTCGGGACGAAAAAGGTCTTGCCGCCGTCCTTGTATTTCTCGGGGAAGCCGTCGTGGCCGCCGTTGGGCGAATCGACCTCGGGATGCTCGGAGGTCCAGTCCGGGATGTGGTAGCGCTCCACCCAAGTGCGGAAATAGCCCGACGGCACGTCGTTCTCGGCCTCGCAGGCTCGCACGCAATTGCCGCAGCCGATGCACTTGTCGATATCGATGACCATCGCCCACCAGTGCTTGGTGAGGTCGTAGTTCGGCGATGCTTCCACGTTGCCGGCGAGCACGTAGTCCCAGGCCGCCGCGGCCGCCGAAGTCAGCAGGATGAACTTGCTGGATTTCTTGAGGAGTTCGCGCCGCGTCATCTCCATGCCTAACCTCCGCTCGCGAGCTGGGGGTTGTGCGGCTTGTGGCAAGTGTTGCAGGCCAATCCTCCGGAATGCTCGGCCGTGATTACTTGCGGAAACGTTTTCGGCTTGGCCTGGTTGGCCTCATGACAGCGCGCGCATAGCACTGCCGTATCGGGAAGCTGCGGCACCACCGAGGACGGGTCTTCCGCGTGGCGGGCCAGCGGGCCGTGGCAGGCCTCGCATCCGACCTGGGCGTGCTTGCCATGACTCTTCGTCTCGGCTTGATCCGAATGACAGGCCTCGCAAGCCTCGCGCCCGGCAAACTTGATGGGATGCGCGCGGATGTCATCCAGCGCCCCCGGCCGGAAGTGGCCATACTTGCCGAAGTCCGCAGGGACCACGGCCCGGCGAATCACCAGAAAGGCAACCACGCCCAGGGCCAGCAGCAGTACTACACGCAGGAGGTGCTCGGTGCTCCTGAAGAAGTCCTTCACGCCCGCCCGAGCGTGCAATTCCGGTGCCCATAAGTCGGAGCCTTGCCATTCCCCCTTTACACGCAACTCCCTGAGAAACCACGGGATTCCGCGCCAAGGGAAAGTGCGCACGTACCCGCAGGACATGGAGTGCGCTAAATGCCCCGATTTTTTGCGCCACTAAACGCGTGAGTTCACGCCCGGGCCGTTGCGAAATTCCAATCTGGCGCCGGTCCTACCCTAATTCTTCTTCTCGGGAGGCTCCAGCCGGAACGTCAGGATCACTTCCTTGCGCGTATCGAAAGGGCTTACTTTTTTCATCGACGTCATTCCATCGTGCTTGGCCGTCAGCTCGTAGTCGATGTCCATCGACAGATCGCGAAACATGAACTTGCCGTCATCCTTGGTGGGGAAATCCACCACCTTGGACGTTTTCATATCCTTGAGCTGCACGATCGCGCCGCGGACCGGGTTGTCGGCCGCGTCTTTCACGATGCCGTCGATGGTTCGCGCATTGGACGACTTGGGCGGCTTGCCTTTGTTGTCGAGGAAGACGTTGGGTTTGTTATTTGGATCGGTCTGCTGGGCGAAGCCAGAGGACACGGCCGAGATCACGAGAATCGAATACAGTGCCGTCTTGCACATGGCTCTTCCAGAATAAAGCAGAAGAGGGAGCGCTGGCGGAGGGGCCTTTGGGAGTACCGCTGCTTCAGAAGCGGTTCAGTTCCGCGATCAAGGCCTTCAGGCCCTTCTTGCGGTAGATCTGTACCAGGCGCTGCTCTTCGTCGGACGGCGCCATGACGCGCTGCAACTCCGGCATACCGAGATCGGCGCGGCTCGGGATCCACACGCTGCCGTCGGCGAACTCGACGCTCGAAACAAAGCCGGTCATGCTTTCGATAGCCAGCGGCTGGCCGCCATGTTGCGGAAACTTGAGCGTGGTGTTCTCCAGGATCGGGCTCTTCTGCCCCGGCGCCAGGCTCAGCTCGGCCGGAACGGATCCAGCCAGAAACTCCTGGCCGCCGCGATCGTGCAGGATCCAGCCCAGCTCCAGATAGCGAATGGGGCGGTCGGAGCGATTCTTCACTTCAAGACGCGGCGCGCGGGCCTCGTTGCCGGCGATCCGCGCCATGCCTTCCATCGGCTCGATCGGGGAATCCGGCAGCCGCAGGAAGGCAAACTGCACCTGCTTTTCCGGCTCGAAATTGGTGGCCCGGCCCCCTCGCACCATCTGCACATCCAGGCTGGGCCGGTCGGCGGAATGCGCCATGCTCTCGATCATCTCCTGCTGCAGCCGCTGCGGCCCGCCTTCGGCCAGCAAGGACTTGAAATATTTGCGGTCCCGCCGCGCTTCGAATTCCGACAACGTCAGGTTGCGGCGCGAACCCAGCTTGTCCAGGCCGTAGAAACTCAGATCGTCGAACAGCACGCCATCCAGGCCGACCTGAACCGGAACGTTGTTGGAAGCCTGCAAAGGCCGGAGCAGGCGCAAGTCGATGCGCACCGGAAAAGCCTCGCCAGGGCCGACGTCCAGGCTGGTGATGGTGACCGAGCCGCGGCCGCCCGGCGTCACATCCTGCGCGGTGATCAGCAGCGTCACGCCGTGAATCCTGCGCTGCGTCGAGTTGCGGAGCGACAGCGCCGCGTGCAGATCGAGCAGCATGGCGCCGCCGCGCGCCGTCTCGCTCGAATCGCCATGTTCGGCCGAGAGCAAGGCCACCGGCGAATCCTTGGGCAAGTCGATATTGAGCAAAACGGCGGCGCGCGCCGTCGAGCCGCCCATTAAAGCGGCTGCCAACGCGGCCGCAAATCCCGTCAGCCGTTTACTGCTCGGCATAGTACACCTTGTTCGTAGTTACCTGTCCGGTATCATCGACGTACCGGACGCCCGCCGAGCCCCGCATGCTGACCGACACGGTTACGCCATCGGAGTGCGGATTCATGAGCGACATCGCGCGGCCGTTCTCCTTCACCTGGATCGACGATGCCGACGCCTCGAGCACCACAGCGTCATCCGGCGCGGCCGCCGGGCGCTGCACCAGCCTTCCGATCCGTTCGGTGCGAATGCGCTTCAGCGCGGTCATCAGATGCTCGGCTTGCGGTTGCGGGAGGCTCATCCAGAATGCGGCGACGAACACGACGGTCGCGCAGCCCAGCACCAGAGCGGCGTTCCAGCCCAGGCGCAGCCGGTGCGGCGCCACCGGCTTGTCGAAGCGGGCGATCGCCTCGCCGGCCGCCAGGCCCACGCGGATGTTCCCGGTCATCTCCGCCGCCAGGCGGTTCCAGTTCACATCCTTGGGCAACTCTGCGGTGAGCGCCCGCACCTCGGCGGAGGCGGCGCGGAGAAGACTCACTTCGTTCTGGCACGCGGCGCACCGCGACACATGCCGCCCCACGCCCCAGCGTTCCCAACCCCCGGCGAGGTCGCCGCCGGCAAACAACGCCAATTGGCTTTCGCTCGGGTGTTTCATGACTGCTTCCTTCCAGCCGTCCTGCGGCTGCGTTCCACGTAGCGGCGAAACTTGATGCGCGCATTGGCGATGTGCGAGCGCACGGTCGCCTTCGAGCAGCTCATCTGTTGCGCCACTTCATCCGCCGGCAGGCCTTCCACGTCGCGCAGCAACAGCGCTGTGCGCTCGCGCTCGGTGAGGACCGTCAGACCTTCTTCGAGATAGGCTCGATGCTCGGAACGCAGCACCGCCTCTTCCGGGCTCTCGGACGGCTCGCTGAGCGGCTCGATCAGGCTGTCGATCTCGCAAAAATTCACCCGGCCGTTACGCCGCAGGAAGTCGATGGCCGTGTTGCTGGCGATGCGCGACAGCCAGTGCGTCGCCTTTTCGACGTCCTTGAGCTGGTCCTGCCGCTGGAGGGCCTTGATGAAGGCCTCCTGGGTCAGATCCTGGGCATCGGCGACGTTGCCCACGATGCGGTAGATGAGCAGGAAGATCCGCCGTAAGTTATCGGAAATAAACCGGTTTTGCAGTTCCTGCGCAGCCAGCACGCTGGCCTGAGTTTCGGACGGGACGCCCCGGTCGCTCATCAATCCCTCAAGAGTGTGCACTGCCAGCGTCATGCCTATTAGGGGCTGACGCAAAAACCTCAAAAACGTGCAGAGTATTTCGAGGCATCGAGTACTGATCGACCCTCACTCTCCAATTGTATAGAGGTTTCCATTGTAGCGATGTTTCGTGTCCGCAGCCGCCGGTTTTGCCCCGGCAATCCAAGGGCCTTCAGGGGTTAGCGTTCCAGCAAGCGGGCGAAGACGTCCTCCGGGAGCGCGGCCAGTGAGGATGCCGCGATTTCGGCGGCTGCCAGACGCCCATTGCGGGTGATCCCGACGCTGTGCATCCCGGCCCGGCGTGCCGCCTCGATACCCAGCGGCGAGTCTTCCACCACGATGCAGCGGCATGGCTCGGTATCCAGGCGGCGGGCCGCGGTGAGGAAGACCTGCGGATCGGGCTTGCCCATGGTGACGTCTTCGGCGGTAACCAGCGCCTGGAAGCGAGCGGCAAGTTGGAGCACCTCGAGCACGGTTTCGACGTTGGCGAGCGGAGCCGAAGAAGCAATGGCCTGCCGCCAGCCCTCGCGCTGCAGCCGGTGCAGCCACTCTGCCACGCCTGGCAAACAAGTGGCGCCGCCTTCTCGAAGCAGCTTGCGATATAGCGCCTCCTTGGAGCGAGCGATGCTTTCGATGCGCCCGGCGGTCGCGGCCGGCCCCAGCCAGCGCGGCAGTATCTCGTCGTTGCGCAGCCCGAAGGTTTCGAGGAATTGCGCGTGCGTGAGCGCGATTCCTTCTCGGTCCATGGTGTCGCGCCAGGCGCGCCAGTGGAACTGCTCGGAATCCACCAGCGTTCCATCCAGATCCCAAAGCACGGCGCCCGTCATGCCGCCATTCTCGCATTGTGCAGCGGCGCGGGCGCGCGGCCGTGGCGCACGCACCTCTGCATGTCGCGTCGCCACTCATCGCGACGCATGCCCCGACGAGCGTTCACACGAGTGTGAACGCGGCACGCACGAGTGCGTGCGCCACACGGCGGCCAGCGCCTTGACGGGCGCGGGGCCGGTGGCCTATACTTGTTAATTCGTAATCGAATGTCGAAAACGAAAATCGATGATGACTTGGGCGCGGACCGCGACCTCTACTCGGGGCTGATCCGGCTGCACGTGCTGCACCACGCCGCCGAGGAGCCGATCTTCGGGCTAGGCATGATCGAAGAGCTGGCCCGGCACGGCTATCGCATCAGTCCCGGCAGCTTGTACCCCTTGTTGCATGGCCTGGAGCAGAAAGGTTACCTGCGTTCCAAGGAACAGCGCAACGGCAAGTCGCGGCGCAAGGTGTACCGCGCTACGCCTCGGGGCCGAAAAGCCCTGGCAGCCGTCCGGAGCCAAGTGCGCGAGCTGTTTCGCGAGCTGGTGGAAGGCAAGTAGTGCAGTCGCAGGCCCAGCACGGAAATCGAACCAAGCAATTGGCGGCAGCGTGCGCCGCACTGCTGGCCGGCGCGATTCTGGCGCCAGCCCAGCCGCAACCTGCGGCATTAACCATGGCCCAGGCGCTCGAATCCGCATTGCGCAACTACCCTTCTGTCCGGGTCTCGCAAGAGCAGGTCAACGCCGCCGCAGCCGGCATCCAACTGGCGCGGACCGCGTATCTGCCGCGTCTCGACACTCTGGCGCAAGTGAATCGCACGACCAGAAACAACCTCTTCGGTTTGTTGCTGCCGCAGAACGTGATTCCGTCCATTTCCGGGCCGGTGCTCGGAACGAACAATTTCGGTACGGCCTTTGGAAGCGCGGCCGGAGGATTGCTGACCTGGGAGCCGTTCGACTTCGGCCTGCGCAACGCCAACGTGGCCACTGCGACGGCCGCGGGCGCGCAGTCCGAGGCCACTCTAAAACGGACACAGTTCGACGTGGCGGTGGCCACGCTGGATGCTTATCTGACGCTGGCCGCCGCGCAAGAAACGGTGCGATCCGCACAAGCCGGCGTGGACCGGGCGGCGGTGGTCGCGCGGACTACCGGGGCGCTGGTGAATGCTGAACTGCGGCCAGGCGCGGACGGCTCGCGCGCCCAAGCCGAACTGGCGGCGGCACGGACCGGGCTCATCCAGGCCCAGCAATCGGTCGAAATCGCGCGCGCCAACGTGGCCCAGTTTGTGAACCTGGAGCCCTCGCAAATCAACATCTCGGCCCCGGCGCTGCAGCAACTGCCGCCGGAGCAGCCGCTCTCGCCGCTCGATCCGTCCGCGAATCCGCTAGCCCTCGAGCAGTCCGCCGTGGTTGAGCAGGCGCAAGCCCAGCTCCGCGCTCTGGAGCGATCCTACTTTCCACGGTTCTATCTGCAAGGCTCGGCCTACGCGCGCGGAACAGGCGCCGAGATAGATGGAAAAATCCTGGGCGGAGTGAACGGCCTCGGGCCGACCGTGCAAGACTACGCGGTCGGCTTCAGCGTGACCTTCCCGGTCTTCGATCTGGCGGCCATTCGGGCGCGCGAGACGGCGCAATCGGCCACCATCCGCGCGCAGACGGCTCGATCGCAGCAAATCGCGACGGACCTGCGCGCCCAGTTCAACCGGGCGGTGGCGGCGCTGGAAGGAGCTCGCAGAGTCGCCGCCAACACTCCGGTTCAGGTGTCGGCGGCGCGCGACGCTGCGCAGCAGGCTGCGGCTCGATATCAGAGCGGGCTCGGAAACATCGACGAAGTCGCCGAAGCGCAGCGCCTGCTCACACAAGCTGAGATCGACGATGCTCTGGCGCGGCTGAGCGTGTGGCGCGGCCTGCTGGAAATTGCGGCCGCCGCCGGAGATGTCCAGCCCTTTGTGGCGGAGGCCGGCCGATGATCGCCGAAAGGAGCGCGGGCGCATGCGTCTAGTCCTGGCGGCGCTCAGCAGGCCATTGACCGTGGTGGTGGCTCTGATCGCCATCGCGCTTTGCGCCGCGCTGGCCGTACGGCGGATGCCGGTGGATATTTTTCCGCAAGTCGGCGATCCGGCCATTTACGTCGCGCAACCTTACGGCGGCATGGATCCGGCGCAGATGGAAGGCTACCTCACTTACTACTACGAGTATCACTTCCTCTACATCACCGGCATCGATTACATCCAGAGCAAGAGCATCCAAGGCGCCGCACTCATGAAGCTGGTGTTTCATGCGGGCACCAACATGAGCCAGGCCATGTCGGAGACGGTGGGCTATGTCGATCGCGCGCGCGCTTTCATGCCTCCGGGAACCGTGCCGCCGTTTATCACTCGCTTCGACGCCGGCAGCGTGGCCGTCGGCCAACTGGTTTTCAGCAGCGCGACGCGCACGCAGGGAGAACTGCAGGACTTCGCGCTCAACCGCGTGCGCCCCCTGTTCGCCACTTTGCCGGGCGTCTCGGCGCCGCCTCCCTTTGGAGGCAACCAGCGGACCATCGTCATCACGCTCGATCCGGACAAGCTGCAGCAGTATAAGATCTCGCCGGAGAACGCGATCGAGGCGGTCAGCAAATCGAGCGTCGTTACGCCGGCCGGCAACATGTGGACCGGCAAGATCGAGCGGATCGCTCGCACCAATGCGGCGCTGGGCGGCAATCTCGCTGAGCTGTTGAGCACCCCGATCCGGCCCGCCGCCGGACCCACGGTTTACTTGCGCGACATCGGCAGCATCGAGAACGGCACCGACATCATCACCGCCTACGCGCACGTGAATGGAAAACGGACGGTCTACATCCCCGTCACCAAGCGCGCGGACGCTTCCACGCTGGACGTGATCAACAGCGTCAAGGCGGCCATCCCGGATTTCAAGCGAGTAGTGCCGGACGACGTGGACGTGCGGCTGGAGTTCGATCAATCGCCCTACGTCACCAACTCGATTCGCGGGCTGATCACCGAGGGACTGCTGGGGGCGGGCCTGACGGGGTTGATGGTGTTGCTGTTTCTGCGCGACTGGCGCAGCGCGTTGATCGTGGTTACGAACATCCCTTTCGCGCTTTTTGCCGCCGTCGTCCTGCTGTGGGCCACGGGCCAGACCATCAACATCATGACGCTGGGAGGGCTGGCCCTGGCGGTCGGAGTTTTGGTGGATGAAGCCACCGTCGAGATCGAAAACATCCACACCCAGATGCGGCCGGACGTTTCGCGCGCGCGCGCCGTCGTGGAAGCATGCAGCCGAACGGCCATCGCCCGGCTGCTTTCGATGTTTTGCGTGCTGGCGGTGTTCGTCCCATCGTTCTTCATGATCGGCGTGGGCCGGCAGCTCTTCGTTCCGCTCTCGCTCGCGGTCGCGTTTTCCATGATCGCTTCTTATCTGCTGTCGAGCAGCCTGGTCCCGGTGTTTTCCACCTGGCTCATGAAGGGGGCGCGCAGCGGCGAGGAGCGCCGGGGACTCTTCGGAATGCTGCGGTCGTTCTACTCGCAGTATCTTCGCGTGGTGCTGCGGTTTCGATGGCCCTTGGCTCTGGTCTATCTGGCGTCCTCCTTCGGACTGATTTACTTCCTGCTGCCGCGCATGGGAACGGAGATTTTCCCGGACGCCAATGCGCCCTTGCTGCGTCTCCGCCTGCGGGCTCCAACGGGCACGCGCATCGAAGAGACCGAGCGCATGGTCTTGCGGGCTCTGGATGTCATCCGGCGGGACG
>DASQHQ010000041.1:0-42254 GCA_035632015.1 Bryobacteraceae bacterium | reverse complement strand
TAGTACGAGAGGACCGGGATGAACCAACCTCTTGTGATCCAGTTGTCACGCCAGTGGCATAGCTGGGTAGCGAAGTTGGGTCAGGATAAGCGCTGAATGCATATAAGCGCGAAACCTTCCTCGAGATGAGATCTCCCAAGGAGTAACATCCTAATAAGGGCCGTCGAAGACTACGACGTTGATAGGACGGATGTGTAAGCGTAGTAATACGTTGAGCTTACCGTTACTAATAGCCCGTTCGGCTTGACCATAATTCTTACTGTAGACACTTACAGCAACTTACTAAGTTGTTGCCCATCGATATTCACGCTTGCTGGGGAGCGCTGGCGATGAGCCGCGTTATTCAGCGAGCGAAGAGTTCAAGTTTTGGGTGATTGTAGCGTGAGGGTCCCACCCGTTCCCATCCCGAACACGGAAGTTAAGCCTCACAGCCCCGATGGTACTGCCCGCGCGAGTGGGTGGGAGAGTAGGACGTTGCCCAATTAAACCAAAAAAGCCCCGGCCGGTGCGAACCGAGTCCGGGGCTTTTGTTTTGTACTCGGCTCCCGCGTCGCTCACGTCAAAACGGCACTTCGGACGGACCCCGTACGTGCTCGTGACGGACGGTAATTCCGAACGGCGGCGCCCGCCCAGCTCAGATCTTGCAGAGCGTTTGACCTGGCGCCAGATGCCGGGCAGCCCGTTTGTTTCAGTCCCGCCGGCCGATGACGGTTACGCGTAGGACGCCAACACTACTCTCGGTCTCGGTGAACGATCTTTTGGTAGACCTTGCGTGCGCCGTACCCAACAGATGCTATGACCGTGAGCAGGGCGACCCCTCCAAATCCCTGGAGTTCAGGTACGCCCTCGGTTATTCCAAGCGCATTGAAGTCCTTGATACCGGCATAACCCGCGCTTGCTCCAAATATCGCAGTGCAGAGCGTCATAACGATCGGGCTTATTCTCCGTCTCATAACCAATCTCCTCCCGCAGCGCGCTTGAAGAAAATCCGGATGCTCCGAGTTCGCGCCAATTGAACAGCCCATCTTATACTAGGAAAGAGCTAAGCGCAATTACCAAATCATCAATGGTACTGCTAGTATCTGTAGTATTTTTTTCTCTCGCGAGGGCCCATTTGGTCCGGATGGGGATGGCTCGCGTGCGCTGTCAATTAGTCAGACCAGATTCGGCTCCGCTATCCAGGGTTTTTCAGGTGCTTAGGGCGCACGTGATTCGTTGTGGCCCTATCTTGATGCTGGGCTTGCTTATCTGGGGCCATTCGACGTGTGCGGCTCAGTCGCAGCCTTCGGCCAGTATCCCGTCAGGCGCCGACGGTTGGGTGCGGAAGACTGACTCCCAAGCTTTCGCAGCCTCCAAACAGACTCCCAGCGCCTACTCGCCGGAGCGCGCCGCGCAAGCGATCGCTTACGCCCAGGCGCTCTACAGACTGCATTTCATTCGTTTCGCCTGGACGACGGCCGTTCTGATCCTATTGCTGCGTCTTGGAGTGGCGCCGCGATTGCGAAATTGGGCTGAATCAATAGCGCATGATCGCTTCCTGCAAGCGCTCATTTTCGTGCCCGCGTTTCTTCTGACCTTGGATGTACTGTTGTTGCCCGTTAATGTGGCGAGCCATTGGGTGCAGGGTCACTTCGGCCAGTCGATTCAGGGCTGGGGTTCGTGGTTCTGGGACGAGACCAAAGGCGATGTGTTGGTCGCGGCTGCCGGAGCATTCGTGGCCTGGCTGGTGTATGCGATCATGCGGCGCAGTCCTCGGCGTTGGTGGTTCTACGGCTGGCTGGGGATGCTTCCGGTCACCGTGTTTTCCTCCTTCGTGAGCCCGCTGCTGATCGATCCGTTGTTTTTCCACTTCACGCCGCTCGCAGATTCTCGACCCGATTTGGTGAAGCAGATCGAGCGCGTAGTCGCACGTTCCGGCCAGCACATCCCGGAGAACCGAATTTTTCTAATGGACGCCAGCCGAAAGGTCCAAGTCCTGAACGCGGATATGACTGGCATAGGTGGCAGCGCGCGTGTGGTGGTCTGGGATACGGCCGTGGCGCGTCTGACGCCGCCAGAAATTCTGGTCGTTTTCGGCCACGAGCTGGGCCACTACGTTTTGCGGCACACCGTACAGGGCCTGCTATTTTCCATGGCTCTGCTGTTTCTCGTTTCCTGGGTGAGCTTCCATGCGACTCGCTGGGCGGTGCGGCGCTTTGGCGACGCGTGGGGGCTGCGTGGTGTCGAGGATTGGGCTTCATTACCGGTGTTGCTTTTGCTCCTAATTGTCCTTATCTTTGCAAGCACGCCTGCGCAAAATGCCTTTGACCGGCATCTAGAGCATCAGGCCGATCAGTACGGACTGGAAGTAGTGCACGGCATCGTTCCCAATTCTTCGGAGGTGGCCGCGGAGTCGTTCAAGATTCTGGCCGAGGCCGACCTGGCAGAGCCGTCTCCCTCCTCCTTCGCGAAAGTGTGGTTCTATAACCATCCGCCCCTGGACGAACGCATCCGGTTCGCTTATGATTACAATCCTTGGGCCCCGGGCCGGTCTCCTCAATTTGTGAAGTGAAAATACTCCGTCAGGATAAACTCTCGTTCCGTGGGCAACTCCGAAATACAGTGCACCAGCGCGCTTGGAAGTGGTTAGATGGATTCGCAGGCGTCCGGCCGTGGCAGAACATGTGTAGGCCACTCTTTGCATTGAGCTGCGGAAGGCTCTGTGGAAGGATGGTTGGCCGGGCTTCCCCCAAATGAGTGGTATTGTCGGCATTCTGCACCTGGATCAAAGTCCCGTCGAGCGCCGCACGCTGCAGGGCTTGACGGACTTCCTGACTTTTCGCGGTCCGGATGCCCAACAAATCTGGGTGGATGGCCCGGTTGGATTCGGTCATACGCTTCTGAAGACCGCGGCGGAGTCGGAAACGGAGCACCAGCCCTTCAGTCTGGACGGGGCAACCTGGATTGTCGCCGACGCCCGTTTGGATGCGCGCCCGGACTTGATCGCCAAGCTGGAAAATCAATCGCAGCCGGGTCTCGGCGCCGCGGCCGATGTCGAGCTCCTGTTGCGCGCCTATCTGGCCTGGGGAGAGAAGTGCGTGGACCGGCTTCTTGGCGACTTCGCTTTCGGGATCTGGGATAGTCCGCGACAACGTCTATTTTGCGCTCGCGATCATCTGGGCATCAAGCCCTTCTATTACTCCCATAATGGTTCGCTGGTGATTTTCAGCAACACGCTAGAATGCATCCGTCAACATCCAGCCGTGTCCGATCAGTTGAACGATTTGGCCATTGCGGATTTCTTGCTTTTGCAGCGTAACCAGGATCTGGCTACGACGATGTTTGCCGACATTCAGCGTTTGCCACCAGCGCACACGTCTGCTTGGTCGCGCGCCGGGAAACAGTCGAGACGTTACTGGACGATGCCAGTTGACCCGCCTCTGTTCTTACGCCGGTCCGAGGAATATGTGGATCGTTTCAAAGAATTACTGAGGCAGTCGGTTGGCGATCGTCTCCGAACCAATGAGGCGGGAATTTTCATGAGCGGGGGGCTCGACTCAACGAGCATGGCAGCCGGCGCAGCAGAGGTGCTGCGAGCGCGCTCTCCCGGTGGTCTGAGTCTGTGGGCTTTGACCAGGGACGACCCCGAAAATCCAGCCGAAAAGCAGTGCGCCGGATTGGCAGCCAAGGCGCTTGCCATACCAATACATTTCTTCAATTGGGGTGACGCAAGCATCGATGGCAATTGGCAGCTTTCTCCTTTGCCCACGCCGGAACCGGCCCTCCAGCCTTGGGAATTGGCCGCTACTCGCAACCTGTACCGGCAAGCTAGTACATTGAGCCGCGTGTTTCTGCACGGAGAAGGCCCGGACCACGGCCTTCTGTTCGAATGGCGACCTTATGTTTCGTATTTACTGGATCAGGGCCGATACGGGCGTATTTTGCGCGATCTGTACGTGACCGTCCTGCGAGCGCGGGGGGGCACTCTCTCGAAATCGGCGTCGACTCGAGCAGGGCAAATCGGGCCTTCCATGCAACTACTCCCGCAGAGCTTTCCGGAATGGGTAAACCCAGCCCTCGAATCGCAGTACGACTTGCGTCATCGGTGGGAGGCTAAATGGCTAAAACCGCCGGCGGCGGCTGCGCTCCATCCAACGCGGCCGGTAACGTACGCATCTTTTCTGGATCCAGTCTGGCCGTCGATGTTTGACGGCCACGACGCAGCATGGACCGGGACTCAAGTTGAAGTGAGGCACCCTTACTTGGACCTGCGCATGCTTCGTTTTTTCCTAGCTGTTCCCCCTATGCCCTGGTGCAAGCAGAAATATCTAGTCCGTCGTGCCATGCGCGGGGTTCTGCCCAAGTCCGTGCTTGGCCGCGACAAGGAGGCGGTCGCCTGGGCGACGATGATGGAGCGCACCGTTAGTTCCAGCTCCTCTCCGTTTGATCCCGTGCCTCAGCTAAGCGTCTATGTAGATACGCGCCGCTTTCCAACGGACGTCCCTCAGGACCAGTGGCTGCTAGGTTGTGCCCTCCGAGTCCGGTCCCTGAATAATTGGCTGCAGTACGTGCAAGAGAAACCAAGGCTGCAAAAGATCTGACAGGATTCTGACCTCGCGCGCTTGGTTAGGACGTTTCTGCTCTTTCGGCCCAACTAAAGCAAAGCCCCAGCCCGACGGCGTTTAGAATCTTGTTATGAGGGCTTGGTTTCTCGTCTTGCTTGCGCTCGGGCCGGTTGCAGCCCAGACGTCTGCGCCCGCCGACCGCTGGGCGCCGCTCGCGTTCCTGATCGGGGAGTGGACCGGCGAAGGAGGCGGCGGCCCGGGCCAGGGCAGCGGCGGCTTCTCCTTCCTGCCCGACCAGGACGGCAAAATCCTGATCCGCAAGAACCGCGCCGATTATCCCGCCGCGAAGGACCGGCCGGCCTCTTCGCACACCGACCTCATGATCGTCTACCAGGAGGGCGGCGATTCAAAACTTCGCGCCATCTACTTCGACACGGAGGACCACGTCATTCACTACATCGTGGAGCCGTCGCCGGACGGCGCGAGCGTCCGGTTCCTCAGTAAGAACTACCGCCTGACCTACCGCAAGACCGGCCCGGACGCGCTGGCCCTCAAGTTTGAAATCTCTCCAGCAGACCAACCGGCGAACTTCAAGACCTACATCGAGGCTACTGCCCGCCGAGCGAAGCGCTAAGCCCCGACTCGGGCGGCGTGCGGCAGCCCGATCACTGCCCCCATGGCGGCCGAGATCACTTCCTGCGCGCGCAGACCGTCGCGGTGCGAAGTCGGAAATGGTTTTTTCGCAGCGCAGCAGTCGACGAACGCCGCCAGTTCCGCTTTATACGCGGGGCCGAAGCGGTCGATAAATTCGGGCAGCGCCCGCTGGTAGTTCCGCATGGGAAACGTGCGCAAAGCCAGCGGCTCTTTCCGCCCGCGCCGGCCATAGGCCTCCACGATAATTTCGAACGGTTTCTGATCGAACCGCCCCACTTTGATCTGGCCTTCTTCGCCGAACAGGATGGTCTCGACACGGTAACCGGAAACATGGTTGCGGCTCACCTGCACCTGCGCGATCAGCTCGCCGGGGAACCACAGGCACAGCAGAGCATCGTCGAAATCCTCCTGGGAAGTGGTCAAGCGATGGCTATAGATGCGCGATCCGATCGCGAGCGCGGACTGCGGCATCTGGCCGGTCATCCACAGGATCTCGTCCACGTTGTGCACGGACATGTCGGGCAGAATTCCGCCGCTGCGGTAGCCGTCGGGCGCCGGGTTGGAGTCCTCCAGCGCCGAATAAATCTTGAAGACCCGGCCGATCACTCCGCTCTCCATCAGCTCCTTGGCATATCGCAGCGGAGCGTCGAAGCGGCGCTGAAACGCGAGCATCAGCGCCTGCGGAGCTTCGCTGTCGAGCCGTGCTGAAAACTCGCGATCGCCATGGAGCGTTCCGGTGAGCGGCTTCTCCAGCAGAACGCGCTGGCCGCCCGCCACTAGTTGCGCGGCGTGCTCGCGGTGGTTGTCGGTGGGGGTGACAACGATACTGGCCTGGGAGGCCTTCGAGGAAATCAGATCCTGGATGGACGGAAAGACGGCGATGTTCCCGCCCAGGTCGGCGGCCACCCGCCGCGCACGGTCTATTTGAGCGTCCACGATGGCCGATAAAACGCAGCTTCCAGTCTCCTTTCCGATCTCGTGGGCATGCAGCGCATGAATCGGGCCCATGCGGCCTACCCCGACGACGGCAATTTTTACAGGTTCAGGCATGAAACAGCGACGCGCGCAGCACGATTAGGTTGCACAGACGCGCGCCAGGCTCCTTTTTTGTGTGGTTTGGATGAAAGATGACAGGACCAGTATAGCGGAGCATGCGGCTCGAACGGTGTCCCAACCTCCAGAGCCCGGGGAATGATCCTCAGCCAGCACAACAAGATAGGTGGTCCCCCGACCGACCGTTGGGTAGAATCTGGTAGTTTTCCCGCCTCCTTCTGTTATAATGGTGTTTCAGCGACCGTGTTTGTTGGTGTTGGGGTAGACCTCTAGTCAACGGGAGATTCCATTGAAACGAGCCGGTTCCGATGACGCTCTGCGTTGTAGCTTTTGCCATAAGAGTCAGGACGTAGTCGGCAAGCTGATCTCCTCCCCTAACGATTACCCCCGCGCTTATATTTGCGATGAATGCATCGCGGTCTGCAATTCGATCCTGGAAGACGACCGGCACGATCAGCCGTACGGAAGCCCGCACAAACTCCCTAAACCGCTGGAATTGAAGGAATACCTGGACCAATACGTGATCGGCCAGGACCCCACCAAGAAGAAGCTGGCGGTTGCGGTCTACAATCATTACAAACGCATCCAGATGAACAAGCAGCGCGGCGCCGAGGTGGAGCTTTCGAAATCCAACATCCTGCTGATCGGGCCGACGGGCACCGGCAAAACGCTGCTGGCCCAGACGCTGGCGCGCATTCTGGACGTGCCGTTCGCCATCGTCGACGCGACCACGCTGACCGAAGCCGGCTACGTCGGAGAAGACGTCGAGAACATCGTGCTGCGCCTGCTGCAGAATTCCGACTGGGATGTGCAGCGCTGCCAGCAGGGCATCATCTACATCGATGAAATCGATAAAATCGGGCGCAAGGACGAAAACCCTTCGATTACCCGCGACGTTTCCGGTGAGGGCGTGCAACAGGCTTTGCTTAAGATCCTGGAAGGCACCATCGCCAATGTTCCTCCGCAGGGCGGGCGCAAACATCCGCACCAGGAATTCACCCCGGTCGACACCACCAATATCCTGTTCATCTGCGGCGGGGCTTTTGTCGGCCTGGAGAAGGTGATCTCGAAACGCGTGGGCACGAAATCCATGGGCTTCCTGACACAGGAAGAACAACACCGGCCGGACGGCGCCCATCGGCCCAATCCGAACCGGCGCGACGTCGACATGCTCGAGCACGTGCAGCCGGTGGACCTGATCAAGTTTGGCTTCATACCCGAATTCATTGGCCGTATGCCGGTGGTGGCGGTGCTGGAAGATCTGAGCCGCGAGGCCCTGGTCCAAATCCTGACCAAGCCTAAGAACGCCATCGTGCGGCAGTACCAGAAACTTTTTGAGTTTGAAAATGTTAGACTGAAGTTTAGCGACGACGCCCTGGAGGCCATAGCCACGCTCGCCATGGAGCGGAAGGTGGGCGCCCGAGGCTTGCGGATGATCCTGGAAGACCTGATGCTGGATCTGATGTATTATTTGCCGTCTTACAAGAAAGTCCGCGAGTTCCTGGTGACGAAGGAAATGGTCATGACCCAGAAGATCAACATGGCCTTGCTGGAAAAGGCCGGATAAGGCACCGCCCAGGACACGAAGAGTCCGGGGCCAGGATGTTCGCCACCGAGTTCTGACCGGGATTCTGATTTTGTAATCCCATGCTTACCTCCAAAGAAAAATCCGACACAAAACGCTTGCCCATGATGCCCATACGGGACGTGGTGATCTTCCCGTATATGATGACCCCGTTCGTGGTGGGCCGCGATTCGAGTGTGCGGGCGCTGGAGGAAGCATTAGCAGCCGACAAGAAGATCTTTCTGGCCACGCAGCACGACGCTTCCGTGGACGAACCCAGGCCGGACGAGATCTTTGGAGTCGGAACGCTGGCGAACATCGTGCAGAGCCTGAAGCTGCCGGATGGCAACATCAAGGTGCTGGTGGAGGGCGTCGAGCGCGGCAAGATCATTTCGGTCAGCGAGGACGAAGGCTTTTTCCGGGCAGTGGTGAAAACCTTCAACTTCAAGGTGGATGCCGGCGCGCAACTGGAAGCGCTGGTCGGCCGGGTCACGGGGCTGTTCGAACAGTACGTCAAGCTGAGCCAGAATCTCAACTACGAAACGATGATCGCCGCCATCCGCGTCGACGAGCCGGGCAAGCTGGCCGACACGGTGGGCGCGAACCTGCAGTTGACCATCGAGGAAAAGCAGGAGTTGCTCGAGATCTTCGATCCGGTGGACCGGTTGACGCGCGTGGCGGAGATGCTGGACATCGAGATCGAGAAGCTCAACGTCGACCGCACCATCCAGGGCCGCGTGAAGCGCCAGATGGAGAAGGCGCAGAAAGAGTACTACCTCAACGAGAAGATCAAGGCCATCCAAAAGGAGCTGGGCCGCGGAGAGAAGAGCGAGTTCGACGAGCTGAAGCGCAAGATCGAAACCGCCGGCATGACCAAGGACGCCTTCGAGAAGGCCATGTCGGAGTTGAAGCGGCTGGAGAACATGCCGCCCATGTCGGCCGAGTCCACGGTGTCGCGCAATTATCTGGACTGGCTGCTGGCGGTGCCGTGGAAAAAGAAAACCAAAGAGATCCGCGATCTCAAGTTCGCCCAACAGGTTCTGGAAACAGACCACTATGGTCTGGAAAAGATCAAGGAACGTATTCTGGAGTTCCTGGCCGTCCGCCGGCTGGTGCAGAACCCCAAGGGTTCCATTCTGTGCTTCGTGGGACCTCCGGGTGTCGGCAAGACTTCGCTCGGCATGTCGATCGCCAAGGCCACTGGACGGAAGTTTGTCCGGCTGTCGCTCGGTGGCGTGCGCGATGAAGCCGAGGTCCGCGGCCATCGCAGAACCTACATCGGCGCGCTTCCCGGACAGATCCTGCAGATGATGAAAAAGGCCGGCACGCGCAACCCGGTGTTCATGCTGGACGAAGTCGACAAGATGTCTATGGATTTCCGGGGCGATCCCTCCGCCGCTCTGCTGGAAGTGCTGGATCCCGAGCAGAACTACATGTTTATGGATCATTACCTGGATGTCGAATACGACTTGAGCCAGGTGTTCTTCATCGCCACCGCGAATGTGCTGCACACCGTTCCACCGGCGCTGCAGGATCGCATGGAGGTGATCCGGCTCTCGGGCTACACCGAACTGGAGAAACGGGAAATCGCCAAGCGGTTTCTGGTTCCGAAACAGATGAAGCAAACCGGCGTCAAGGACACGGATCTGCAATTCAGCGACGACGGGATTCAGACCTTGATCCAGGCCTATACTCGCGAGGCGGGCGTCCGAAATCTCGAACGCGAGATAGGCAATGTGTGCCGCAAAGTGGCCCGCACCGTGGTCAACTCGCAGAGCGAGAAGCGTGTCGAGAAAGAGAACAAGAAGCCGGGTCCTGCGCTTTTGAACTCCGAAACGGCCAACGCATTTCTAGGCCCTCACAAGTTTCGCGACCTGCAAGCCGACGAGAAAAACGAGGTCGGCGCCACGATCGGCTTGGCCTGGACCGAGGTGGGAGGCTCGATTCTGACCACCGAAGCGGCCGTCATGGAAGGCAAGGGCAAACTGCAAACCACGGGCAAACTGGGCGACGTGATGCAGGAGTCCGCGCACGCCGCCATGAGCTATGTGCGCTCGCGCGCCCACTTGCTGGGTTTGACGCGCGACTTCTATCGGAACCTTGATATTCACGTGCATGTCCCCGAGGGCGCCATCCCCAAGGACGGCCCTTCGGCCGGCATCACCATCGCCACCAGCATCTGCAGCGCCTTGACCAACATCCCGGTCCGGTGTAATATTGCGATGACGGGTGAGATCACTGTCCGCGGCCGGGTCCTCCCCATCGGCGGCCTCAAGGAAAAACTGATGGCCGCGCATCGGCAAGGGATTTACGAAGTCATCCTTCCGAAGGATAATGAGAAAGATCTCCCCGACATTCCGGAGAATATCCGCAAAGAAATGAAACTCCATTTCGTCACGTCCATGGATGAGGTGTTAAGGGTCGCTCTGGAGCGGGAGATTGTGGCGCTGCCGTTGACAGTTGTCCCGCCGCCGGTCGAATTAGTGCGCGGGACAGCGGAAGAACGGATTTCGAACTAGGCGCCTCAGGGGTTTCTGGAGCGAGGCTCAAGGGCCAGCCGTGGATTTCGGGACCGGGTTGAAGCTCTGGCGCTTTCAGGGGCCGGATGGACGCCGAATTTGTTACCAGTGCAGCGCGGCCGGATCAGTTTCCGGCCGAGACGCTCCCGGAGATTGCTTTTCTGGGAAGAAGCAACGTAGGCAAATCGACACTGCTCAATTGCCTCACCGGCCAGCGGCGGCTGGCGTTTACCAGCGCTAAACCGGGCTGCACGCAGTTGATTAATTTTTACCGGGTCGGCGAACAATTCCACTTCGTCGACCTTCCGGGATACGGTTTCGCCCGTGTTCCGAAGAAAGTTTCATCTCAGTGGAAGCAGCTTATCGAACACTACCTCCTCAATCGAAGGTCGTTGGAGCTTTGCTTCCTGGTACTCGACGCGCGTCGGGGCTGGATGGAACAGGACCTGGAACTCAAGGAATGGCTGGAGTTCCATAACCGGCGAACCATTGTGATCGCCACCAAGACAGACAAGCTGAAGAATCAAAAAGAACACCGGCAAGCGGGCGCAATCCGGAGCCAATTTCCGGCGGGCGCGTCTTTGCCGTTCTCGGCAATCCAATGCCGGGGAGTGAGGGAAATTTGGCAAGCGATTTCGACGATCAAGACCCAGCAGCAGTAGCTGCTCCCACCACGGAAGAAAAATCCGAGACACCCAGCGAGGCCAAGGGCGACAGCAAAACAGCCGGCGCCAAGTCCGAGGGATCCCTGCCAGCGGAGAACCAGACCGCGGACCAGACGGCCGAGAAGACCGAGCCCAAGGCGCAAGAGCCGGGAGCGAAGCCCGCCGACGGCGCCGCGCCGCATCAGGGCCATCGCAAGCGCCACGGCGGCGTACCCGGCCAGGGCAATCAGAAGAACGGCACGCTGGACCTGGTGGAGCTCAAGGACATGAGCATCCAGAAGCTCAACCAGATCGCCAAAGACCTGTCGGTGGCCGGCACGGCCGGCCTGCGCAAGCAGGAGCTGATCTTCAAGATCCTCCAGACACAGGCGGAAAAGAGCGGCCTGATATTCTCGGAAGGCGTGCTGGAATGCCTGCCCGACGGCTTCGGATTCCTGCGCGCGCCCGAGTATAATTATTTGCCCGGCCCGGACGACGTGTATGTCTCGCCGTCGCAGATTCGCCGCTTCGATCTGCGCACCGGCGACACCATCTCCGGCCAGATTCGTCCGCCTAAGGAAGGCGAACGCTATTTCGCGCTCATCAAGGTGGACGCGATCAACTTCGAGCCGCCGGAAGAGGCGCGCAACAAGATTTTCTTCGACAACCTGACGCCGCTTTATCCGGACGAGCGGCTGAAGCTGGAAACCGCCAAGGATAACTACTCCGGCCGCGTGATGGATCTGCTCACGCCGATCGGCAAAGGGCAGCGAGGTTTGATCGTGGCGGCGCCGCGCACCGGCAAGACCATGCTGCTGCAATCCATCGCCAACTCCATCACCACCAATCATCCCGAGGTGACGCTCATCGTGCTGCTGATCGACGAGCGTCCCGAGGAAGTCACCGACATGCAACGCTCGGTGAAGGGTGAAGTGATCAGCTCCACCTTCGACGAGCCCGCTTCGCGTCACGTGCAGGTGGCCGAGATGGTGATCGAGAAGGCCAAGCGGCTGGTGGAGCACAAACGCGACGTAGTCATTCTGCTCGACTCCATCACGCGCCTGGCGCGGGCTTACAATACCGTCGTCCCGCCTTCGGGGAAGGTGCTCTCGGGCGGCGTCGACTCCAACGCCTTGCAGCGGCCCAAGCGCTTCTTCGGTGCGGCGCGCAATATCGAAGAGGGCGGGTCGCTGACCATCGTGGCCTCGGCGCTGATCGACACCGGCAGCCGCATGGACGACGTGATCTTTGAAGAATTCAAAGGCACCGGCAACATGGAGATCCACCTGGACCGGAAGTTGATGGACAAACGCGTTTTCCCGGCCATCGACATTACCAAGAGCGGCACGCGCAAGGAAGAGCTGCTGGTTCCCAAAGAAGAGCTCAATCGCGTGTTCGTTCTGCGCCGCGTTCTGAATCCGCTGTCTCCGACGGAAAGCATGGAGCTGCTGCTAGACAAGCTCAGCAAGACGCGCTCGAACGCCGAATTCCTGGCGTCGATGAGCGCCTAGCGCACGCACTGGTGCGTGCCGCGTTCACCCTCGTGTGAACGCCCGGCCAACATGGGCAAAATCCGCGTCCTTTCCGACACCGTCGCCAACAAGATCGCGGCCGGAGAAGTAGTGGAGCGTCCCGCTTCGGTGGTCAAGGAACTGCTCGAAAACTCGCTCGACGCCGGGGCCAACGAGCTGCGCATCGACGTTGACAGCGGCGGCCGCCGCCTCATTCGTGTTGCCGACAACGGCTGCGGCATGCTGCGCGACGACGCTTTGCTGGCCTTCGAACGCCACGCCACCAGCAAGCTCTGCGACGTCAAGGACCTGCTTTCCATCGCCACTCTCGGCTTTCGCGGCGAAGCCCTGCCGTCCATCGCCTCGGTTTCACGGCTGCTGCTTGAAACGCGTTCGGCGGAGGAGACCACCGGAGCGGCGGTCGAAATCGCAGGCGGCAAACTGCTGCGCTGCGATGAGCGCCCCGGTCCGCCTGGCACCACCGTAACGGTCCGCGATCTGTTCTTCAACGTTCCGGCGCGCAAGAAATTCCTCCGATCCGATCAAACCGAGCTGGCTCACATCGCTTCGCTGGCCACGCACTACAGCCTGGCGCACCCCGCAAAATCGTTCCAGTTGCGGCATGGCGCCAGCGAACTGCTGGATGTGACGCCGGTCCAGACCTTGCGCGAGCGGGTCTATCAAGTGTTTGGCGGGCAGGCGCTCGAAGAGCTGATCGATCTCGAGCGAATCGAGCGCGAGCTGGACCTGGTCGAAGCCGGAGAGCGCAGCAGCCGAGTCTTCTCGCTGCGCGGTTTTATTTCCGCACCGCAGGTGCAGAAGCTGAACCGCAACTCCATTTTCCTGTTCGTCAACGGACGCCTGATCCGCGACCGGCTGCTGCTGCACGCGCTCTCGTCGGCCTATCACAACCTGATGCCGCCGGCCTGCTTTCCGTTCGCGCTGCTGTTCCTGGAGTGTGCGGCCGAAGAGGTGGATGTCAACGTTCACCCCTCCAAGACCGAGGTGCGCTTCCGGCAGGGGAGTTTCGTGCACGATTTCGTGCGCGATGCGATTCGCGATCGACTGATCGCCGAGCGCCCGGCTTCGGGCATCCCGGTGTCCACGGCGCCGCAGCCCGCGGCGGCGCTGCCCTTCTCCGATTTCACGCAGCGCATCGAGAACCAGCGCTTCGAGGCGGTCCCCGGTCCCGAGGCCGGACCTGAGCGCGCGGAGGACTTGCCGGTCTTCACGCTGAGAACCAGCGCGGCCCTGGAGCCCCGCCTCGATTTCAGCGAAGCCTCTGCCGCGCCCGCGACGCCTCGGATTCCGGACACGCACGGGCGCCTGCCTTCGGTTGGCGATCTCGAGAGCCTGGCGGTTCTATCCGATCTACGCCCGCTCGGCCAGATTCACGACAGCTTTATCATCGCCGCGGGACGCGATGGACTTTGGATCATAGACCAGCATGTCGCGCACGAGCGGATTCTGTTCGAAAAGGTGCTGCGGCAGCAAGCCGAGGGGCGGGTTGAGAGCCAGCATTTGTTGATGCCGATCCTGCTGGAGCTGACCGCGGCGCAGCAAATCGAGTACGCGCGCATTGCCGGCGAGCTGGAGCGCTCGGGCTTCGAGTCCGAGCCGTTTGGCACGCGCACCTTAGCGGTGAAAGCGGCGCCGGCCGGGGTCGGGCCGGGAGACATCGAGAAGCTGGTGTTCGAAATTCTGGAGATCGCCGAGGGCGAGATGCGCAAGGTCTCCGTAGCCGACCTGCGCCGCGCCATGGCCGCGAGCATCGCCTGCCGCGCCGCCATCAAGGTCAACATGCGGCTCGATCAGAGCAAAATGACGTGGCTTTTGACCGAGCTCGCCGCGACGCAGTGCCCGATGAGCTGCCCGCACGGCCGGCCCATCGCGCTGCGCTACGCAACGCGGGATATTTTGAAAAGCTTTCATCGGATATGATCCTTGTGATGTTTGTGCGTTGGCCGAGCCGGGCATTCACACGAGTGTGAACGCGGCACGCACGAGTGCGTGCGCCACGCGCATCACTCCCACTCGATTGTGCCCGGCGGTTTGTGCGTCAGGTCGTAGAATACCGCGCAGACGCCCTCGATCGCCAAGAGCGCATCCGACATCTGCTGCAAGAGCGCTTCCGGCATGCGGACTGCCTGAGCGGTCATTCCGTCTACGGAATGAATCGGCCGCAACACCACTGAATCCGGCGCGCCGCCGGCGCCGACCGGGATCAGCACCACCGGGAACTGCCACACCTCGTGCTCGAACCGGCTCTCGACCGACCAGCGCCGCACGATGGCGTCCGCGCGGCGCAAGCGCGCGAGCCGCTCTGGGGTGAGCATCCCGATGGTCGAATGCATGGCTGGTATCGCGGCTCTCGCGCGCACCAGTCCGACCACGCGGTTAATCTCCATGCTCCGGTTGACTAGTTCGGTCGCGATCTCGTCGCTCGGCAGATTTTCCAGCGCCAGCACCGACTGATAGCTGCGGGAATCACCCTTCACGCCCACCGACCGGATCGGCAGCAGCCAGCCCGGCTCGAAACGTTCCACCGGCGCCTCGCGCTCCGAACACAAGCAGCGAATCGCCAGGCCCGGCCCGGGAAACGGGTGGCGGTGCAGAAATTCATAAGGGATGCCCAGCTCGGCGCCGATTTCGCGGACTTCGTCTTTATAAAACGACGCCAGCGGTTCGACGATCCGTCCGGTCTCGATGAGCTTCTGAATCCCAGCCACGCGATTGTGATGCGTCTTGATCACGTCTGCTCTCGCGCTGCCCCCCGACTCGATGGTGTCGGGGTAGATGGTTCCTTGGCCCAGAATCCAATGGCCATCCAGGAAGTGTCCGGTGCTCAAGACGCGTTCCTGAACCGACACGAACTGTTCGCCGATGATGTGCCGCTTCTTTTCGGGATCGCAAACACCCGCCAGCGCGCCGAGAAACTCGCCGGCCGCATCCTGGACGTGAAACGCCGTGGCGCCCAACTGCGCGAACAGCCGCTGGACATGCTCGGTCTCGCCTTCGCGCATCAATCCGGTATCGACATAGATGCCGTACACGCGTTCGGGACCTAGCGCTTTGAGGCACAGCGTGTAGGCGACAGTGGAATCGACTCCGCCGCTCACAAAGAAGAAAACATTGCGATCGCCCGCAACAGTGCGGATCTGCTGCTCGATGGGCCGGATGCGATCCTTCGGGTCCCAGTCCTTCACGCACCCGCACACGCCGAACACAAAGTTCGAAAGGATTTTCGTTCCGGAAGTGGTGTGAACGACCTCAGGATGGAATTGCACCGCCATGAGCGAACGCTCGCGATGCGCCATGGCCGCGACCGCGCACGTGCCGGTGCTGGCGAGAACGTCAAAGCCGGCCGGAACTGCCTCCACCTGGTCGCGATGGTTCATCCAAATCTGTTGATCGCCGTTTAAGTTGGCGAGCAGGGCATGCGGCTTCACGTGCTCCAGGCGCGCCAGCCCGTACTCGCCTTTGTCGCCCTTGCGGACGCGGCCGCCGAGCTCGTACGCCATGAGCTGCTGGCCATAGCAGATGCCGAGCACCGCGCTGCCGGAGCTGAGGATCGCCGGATCGATGCGCGAACTGTCCGGCTCATAAACGCTGTCCGGCCCGCCCGAAATAATGAGTCCCTTGCGCCCGCGCAGTTCCCCGGCCGGCGTGTCGCTAGGGCGCACTTCCGCGTACACGCCCAGATCGCGAATCTTTCTTGCGATCAGGTGACAGTACTGCCCGCCCGCGTCCAGGACGGTGATTTGAGGGACGGATTTCGGACTGTTCAAACTTACTGCCGGTAGTCGCGGTTCAATCGCTGCACGATCAGCTTCTTCGACTTATCGAGCAAGGCGCGCGCTTGCGGCAGCGAATCGGCGGCTTTGGCCACCATGGGATCGGTCTCAATCCCGACCTTCTGCGACTCCTCGTAGCTAAAGCCCGTGTTGTACATCTCGCGCTTCAACTGCTGGGCGATCCAGGTGTGGTTCTCGGTCCACTCGGCCTCGGTGAACGCGACATTCTGCTTCAACAGGTATTCGTGAAACTCGTTCAGCACGTTGGCATCCGGTTCCCAGCCTTTGGGAAGCTGAGCCTGGGTGCGCGCGCCGAACCACTTGGCCGAGAAATTGAAGAACGCGAAGTTGCGCGCCAGGGCCTTCTGGAATTTGTTGAGCTCGGGGGCCTTGTACTTTTCGTCCGGCGTGATTCCACCGCCGCCGTAAACGGTGCGGCCGCTGTCGGTGCTCTTGACGTCCTGCAGATTCTTAGTTTCGGTGCGCTTGCCGTAATAGTAATCGAGGAAGGAAATATTCGAATAGTCGCGTTGGATCAGGCGGCCGCTGGGGGTGTAGTAGTGAGCGGTGGTGAGCGCCAGACCGGTGTTATCGTCCAGGGGAAAGACAGTCTGAACCAGTCCCTTCCCGAAGGTGGTTTCGCCTAGAATCCAGCCGCGGTCATGATCCTGAAGCGCGCCCGCCACAATCTCGGCCGCCGACGCGGAAAACTGGTTCACCAGGACGACCATGGGGTAGTTCTGCCCATTGGCGCTGCCGCGCGCCAGATACGGCTTTTCCGCGGAGGCCCGGCCGCGTTGTGAAACCACGACCTCGCCTTTGCGGAGGAAGTGCCCGGCCACGGCCACGCCTTCGTTCAGAAGGCCGCCGGGGTTTTCGCGCAGATCCAGGATCAAACCCTTGATGTTGGTTTCTCCCAGTTTCTTGAGATTCTCATCCATCTCCTGGCTGGTGTTCTCGTTGAAGGCCGTGATGTGCATGAAGGCGATGCCCGGACGCAGCCAGAAGGCCTCCTCGACGCTGTAGCGGGGAATCTCATCCCGAACGATGTCAAAGCTGATCGGCTTGTCGGCGCCCTCGCGAGCCACGGTGACCTGCACATGCGTGCCGCGCGGACCCTTCAATAGGTCCGCGACTTCCGGCGTGCTCAAGTTATCAGTCTTCTTGTCATTCACCTCGATGATGGTGTCGCCCGCGCGCAGGCCTGCCTTGTACGCCGGTGAGCCTCCGAAGGGCGCCACAACGATGGTCTTTCCGTTGCGCGGAGCCACGGTCATGCCGACGCCGTAGTAGTGCCCGCTCTGCTCGTCGCGCAGCGATGCAAAATCCTTGGGGTCGAAGAAATTCGAGTGCGGATCCAGGGTCCGCAGCATGCCAGGAATGGCGCCTTTGTAGATACCTTTGTCGGAAGTCACCTTGTCGGCGAAATTGTTCTCCACGACCTGGTAGACCGCGGTGAACTGCTTGATGCCGGACTTGAGTTCTTCTTCCGGCCCGGCGGTAGCGGCGGCTACACCGGTAAGTCCCGGCCCAAAAACACCGGCGATCACTGAGCAGAGAGCAATTACAAGGATTGCAAACAGAAGGGGCCGCAGCGAACGAGCCATCGGGTACCTCGCTCTTTCAGTATAGCGAAGTTTCGGGAGGGGTCAGTTTGGCGGTTATTTCTTAGAGGCGGCGTTCCAGTTGACGCGTACGATGAGCGGTGGCGGGGCGGCTCCGGTCGGCGAAGTGGTTGCTCCGTTCGTAGCGATCACGAAGCGCCTTCCGTCCGCCGTAACGTCGTAGTTGAAGTATGAGTTAGTGTTTCCCGATGCGATGTGTGCGTCGAACAGCGGAGCGGGCGCGCCCGCATTGAACGACGGTTTGGGCCCCGCGCTGGCCGTGATGGCAACCGAGGTTATTTTCCCGTCCGCTCCCAGATAGAACAGCTCCTTGCCGTCGCCGCGCCACCGGGGTTGTTCGCCGCCTGCGGTGGAAATCCTGATCTCGTTGTCGGCGGACGGGAACGGTTGTACGTAGACCTCGCGCTGGCCCGACACGTCCGACATGTATGCCATCCAACGGCTGTCAGGCGAAAGCTGACCTTGCAGCTCGTTGAAGCCGGAGTGCAGGAACGGAACTGGCTTTCGGTCGGCCGCGCTTCCGGATGAGGTGCTGCTGTCGCCCATAGGAAGATACCAAAGATCCCACTTATTCTTCGGATCGTTCTCGGTGTAAACAATAAACCGCCCATCGCGCGACCATTGATCCACGATCTTACCGTTGGGCGTCGAGAGTAGCGATTGGTCCTGGCCGGCGCCACTCGACGCTCTTAAGTACAAATCGTTGGGATGGCCCACGCGGCTGGAAACGAATACGATGCGGTCGCCCGTTTGCGGCGACCAGAACGGCACGACGTTGGTGGAAACGTCGGTGGTCAACCGCCGCTCGTTCCCGCGCACCAGGTCGTGCAGCCAGATGTCCCGATTACCACCCGCACCCGCCCTAGAGAACGCGATCATCTTTTCATCCGGGGAGATGGAGGGCTGGAGGACATTGCCTAGCGGCCCCACAGGCTCCAGAACCTTTCCTCCGCGGTCATACAAAACAAGTTGATAGGTGCCGCCCCCGATGCCGCCGGTGCCGCCGGTCCAGTACAGCAGCACGCCGTTGCCAGAAACCGTCATTGGCGCGTAATTGTTGCCGTTGGCCAAGGAGACGGCTTCGGCGACGGGGAACACATCGCCCGAAGCCTGCCCCTTTACCGGATCAAAAGGCAGGGCCATGAGATTGTTTTCGCGGAAGAACAATAAGTGACCGGCGCCATCCCCACCAGATGCCGGCGCGAACACCGCACTTGACACGTCTGCCAGCACGCGCCGGTTCTCCTTCCCATCGAGCGACGCGAAGTGAATGCCGTTCGGCTCTTGAGATACGCCGGCCGTCTCATACAGAAAATGGCGGCCGTCTGGGAGGAAGACGGGGAAGAGGTAGCGGGTTCGAGTCTTAGTCACGTCGGAGGGAACGCCCCCTGCAGCCGGAACGCGTTGGATGTTAGCGTCCGGGCTTGCGGAAGGAGAGAACACGATCACTCCATCGCGATTCCAGCTCCCGCCGCGGCCGTCGACGGCGTCGCACACCGGCTGCGATGGCCCGCCGCTGGCGGCGACCTTCCTCAGCTTGCCTTCGGCGAAAAATGCGATGTAGCGGCTGTCGGGCGACCAAAAGGGATAGCGGGCGTCGTCGGTGGACGGCATGGGCTGCCACTGCAGCGCATCCATGGGGCGAAGCCAGAGCTGGCGCTTTCCATTTCCGGCCGCGATTGCCGCCATGACCACCAAGCGCCCGTCCGGGGAGACGGCGAAGCTGTGAACCGAGCCGGGCGGGGCGATCGTATAACCGAGTGTGTGTTCGGCCGGGGCCGGCTTGCGGAAATAGAGAAAAGTGACGACGCCTGCCAGCACGGCGAACAGCGCGGCAACCGCCCATGGGAGGCGCGAGGTGGAGCGAGCTTCAGACGGGGCGCTTTGCGGGCCGGGAGCTTCGGTCACGGCGGAGGGGTTCGCGAGCCACCTTTGAATTGTGACGCGCGCTTCGCCGATGGCCTGGAGACGGGTTCTGACGTCGCGATCGAGACATCGGGCTAACAGTTCGCGGATGGCCGGCGGCGTAGTGACGGGAATGCGGTTGAGGTCGATGGCCGCGGTCAGCACGTGGGCCAGAGTGTGAGAGATAGTCTCGCCCTCGAACAGGCGTTGGCCCGTCAACATCTCCCACAACACCACCCCGAAGGACCAGATATCGGAGCGTTTATCGACCGGCTTGCCGCTGGCCTGCTCCGGGCTCATGTAGGCCGCGGTGCCCATGATCATGCCGGCCTGCGTGGCGTGAATGGTCAAGGTGGGCGAGCTCATGGCGTCGCCGCCTGAGCCCGGCACTTGCGCGACGGCGGCCAGACCGAAGTCCAGCACCTTGACCACGCCCGCGGGAGTGATCATGATGTTGGCCGGTTTCAGATCGCGGTGCGTGATTCCTTTTTCGTGCGCGGCCTCGAGCGCTTCGGCGATCTGCTTGGCGTAGTGGAGTGCGGTCTCAAGCGGCAGGGGGCCCTCGAGGGCTTCGCCTTCAACCAACTCCATCACCAGGGCGCGTTCTTCGACGCCGTAGATGGCCGCAATGTTGGGGTGGTTCAGGGAGGCCAGGACTTCGGCTTCACGCTGGAACCGCGCCATGCGCTCAGGATCGCGCGCGAAAGCGTCCGGAAGCACCTTTAGAGCTACGTCCCGCTTTAGCTTGACATCGCGGGCGCGATACACCTCGCCCATGCCGCCGGCGCCAATCGGCGCGAGGATCTCGTAGGCGCCGAGCGTATCGCCAGCCTGGAGGGACATATTTGAACGATTTTATCGTAGGCAGACGCCAGGGTGGTGAAACGCCAAGCCAGGGAAGTCGCAACGGACAGGGGCGATTTTGAGACTGACCGCGGCTGAAGTTTTCAGCCTGTTCTGGAGGAGCGCCGGGCGCCGGCCGTGGCGGCCTCGGCCTTCATGGGTTTGCGGGGAGTCTCCTCCAAGCGCCGCACCTGGTCGCTCACGCAAACCACGAACATGGGCTGCTTGGCATTTTTCAGGATGTCGATGATGCGTTCCTGCTGGTCTTCCAGGTAAATGGATTTTCCATCGGTCACCAGATGCAGGTCCGAGTCCGATTGCAGCACATCGGCCAGGCGCTTACCCATCTCGCGCTGCAAGAACCGCAGGACGCGGCGAATCTTCTGCAAGGAAAACCCTTTGCGACGCAGTTCGGCGATCACTGTGATTTCAATTACCTCTTCGGGCTGGTACAGGCGCTTGTGGCCTTCGTGCCGGGGGGAAACTACCTTGCGCTCATCCCACCATTGCAACTGCCGCAGACTCACCTGGGCGATGCGAGCGACGTCGCTGGAAGCGAACGTGCGGTCGCCCCCCTCGTTTTCAGAACGGCTTTTCTTTGTTTTGAACATGTTTCCCCGCCAACGTTTCGGATCAGGAGCGCATCTAAAATTCTACCTGACCTGGGGCAGGTGTCAATAGGAAACTAGGTCCCGGTAGTGGCGCCGCCCAGGAGGAAGGCAACGGAGTCAGCCGCCGCCGACGAATTGTACGATCTCTAACTTTGCTCCGTCCTGGATCCTGGTACCGGCCCAGTCCGGCCGGCTCACGATGGACCGGTTCAGCTCTACGGCCACCCGCGCCGGATCCACTTGCAGAAAAAGCAGCAACTCCGACAGAGTCTGCCCCGGGGGCGTCTGCCGAACCTGCCCGTTTACAACAATTTGTATCAGTTTTGTTGCAGCCTCCGCCATGACCGCGAAACCGGAAATCCGGAGTCGCCTCCCGCGCCTTCGAACCGCACTTGCGGCCCGAGGCAGGATCTCATTATAGTCAAAGTGTAGGGTTTGCGGTAACGCAGGCCCGTTTCCAATGCCCACTTCTTATCCCGAGACGTACTTCCCTGTCCTGGTACAGATTGCCATCGCGGTGCTGGTGGCGTCGGCCCTGGTGGCTCTGTCCTACTTGATCGGCAAACGCGTGAAGGACCGGGTAAAGGACTCACCCTACGAGTGCGGCATCGCGCCCACGGGAAGTGCACGGGAACGCTTCAGCGTCAAGTTCTATCTGGTGGGGATCGTTTTCATCCTGTTCGACATTGAAGCCGTTTTTCTCTATCCCTGGGCCGTGGTGTTCCGCGAGCTGAAGATGTTCGCCTTCGTCGAGATGACCTTGTTCATTGTGCTGATCCTGTCGGGATTCTTCTACATTTGGAAGAAGGGCGCGCTGGATTGGTCGCGCGAGGAGCCCAGCGCCGCCGGAACGGCTTCCACGTCGGTCTCTTTGGAAGAATAGATGCTTCCCGACGCACTGAAAGAGCATCCGGTTGCCGCCGCGCTGGATGCTGAGTTTCCTGGCGCCATCACGGGCGGCCACACCGAGCACATCGAGCCGACCTTATTCATCGCACCGTCGCGAATCGTCGAGGTTTGCCGGTTTCTCAAACAGCAACACGATTTCCTCCGTCTGAGCGCCGTGACCGCGGTGGACTGGCATCCGGCCGATCCGCGCTTCGAAGTCGTGTATCTGCTGCACTCGCTTTCCCGCAACGCGCGCCTGCGCCTGAAATGCTGGATTTCGGAGTCCGACTGCGAGATCGATTCCGTGACCGGCGTGTGGCGCTCGGCCAATTGGTACGAGCGCGAAGTGTTCGATATGTTCGGAATCCGTTTCCGCAATCACCCCGATCTGCGGCGCATCCTGATGCCGGTGGATTGGGAGGGGCATCCGCTGCGCAAGGATTACCCGGTGCACGGATACAAGTACAGCTACAAGGATGAATAGGACTCGCCATGCTTGAGACCACGACGCATACGGATACGATCACGGCCGAAGCCGCAGAGCAGACCGTCGCGCAGCAGCACCCTGCCGGCGGCATGCGGCGCATGACGCTCAACATGGGCCCGCAGCACCCGTCCACCCATGGCGTCCTGCGCGTGGTCCTGGAGCTGGATGGAGAGACCATCCTCAGCGCGGTTCCCGATATCGGGTTCCTGCACACCGGAATCGAAAAAGAGTGCGAGGTCAAGAACTGGCAGCAGGTTGTTACGCTGACCGATCGCGTGGACTACCTTGCGAACCTGTCCAACAACCTGGTGTACGCGCTGGCGGTGGAGAAACTCATCGGCGACATCGAAATTCCCCCCAAGGCGCAATGGATGCGCGTGATGCTGGCGGAGTTTTCGCGGCTGAACAGTCACCTGGTATGGCTGGGAACGCATGCGCTCGACATCGGGGCCATGTCGGTCTTCTTTTATTGCTTCCGGGAGCGCGAGGACATCCTGCGTATTTTGGAGATGTTCTCCGGCCAGCGCATGATGACCAGCTATATCCGGATCGGCGGGCTGGCGCTGGAACCGCCGCGCGGCTGGCAGGATCGAGTGGGGAAATTCATCACGGCCTTCCCGAGTAAAGTGGATGAGTACGAAGAGCTGCTGGACGCCAATCCGATCTGGAAGCGCCGGACGCAGGGCGTAGGGATCGCGCCGCTCGAGGATCTGCTCGACCTGGGAGTCACCGGGCCGATGATCCGCGCGGCCGGCGTGGCGTGGGACATTCGGAAAAGCGAGCCATATTCGAGCTACCAGAAGTTCGACTTCGACATCTGCACGCGCACGGAAAACGACGTGTACGCGCGGTATCGCGTGCGGCTGAGCGAGATGCGGCAGAGCGCGCGGATCATCCGGCAGGCGCTGGATGGAATGCCGGAAGGCGCCTGGCAGGCGGACTCGTCCAAGATCGTTCTGCCCGAGCGCGAGAAGATGAAAACCCAGATGGAGGCCTTGATTTACCATTTCAAGATCGTCACCGAGGGCTTCCGCGTGCCGGCCGGCGAGGCCTACCAGGCGGTGGAATCGCCGCGCGGCGAGATCGGCTACTACGTGGTGAGCGACGGCACATCCAAGCCGTATCGAGTTTACATGCGGACGCCGAGCTTCGGCAATCTGCAGGCGCTTCCGGCGCTGCTCGAAGGCCGGCTGCTGGCCGATTCAATCGCATCGCTCGGCAGCATGGATTTCGTTCTCGGAGACACGGATCGCTGATGACCTTCTCGCCGGAACTGGAGGCCAGGTTCGCGAAGCTGCTCGAAAGCTATCCGCCGGGACGCACGCGCTCGGCCGTCGTGCCGATGCTGCTGTACGCGCAGGACGAGGTCGGGCACATTTCCACGGAGCTGATCGAAGAGGTGGCGCGGCGGTGCAAAGTCGCGCCGCTGCAGGTGGACGAGGTGGTGGGCTATTATTCCATGCTGCACCGCAAGCCGCTGGGCCAGCATCACGTGCAGGTGTGCACCAACATCAGTTGCCTGCTGCGCGGGGGCGAGGAGCTGTACGAACACGCCTCCCAGGCGCTGGGCGTCGGCAATAAGGAAGTGACGGCCGACGGCCAGTTTTCGCTGGAAGAAGTGGAGTGCATCGGCGCCTGCTCCTGGGCGCCGGCCATCCAGGTCAACTACGATTTTCACCATTTCGTGACGCCGGAAAAGCTGGATCGATTGATCGCGGAATTGAGAAAGGCGCAATGAAGTAAGCCCGATGCTATACAACGAACCCAGCCCGCTCGAGGTCAAGGTCGTAACCAAACGCTTCGGCCTGCCCAATTCCGCGTCGCTCGACACCTATCTCGCCACCGACGGCTTCAAGGCCTTTTTCAAGGCCGCGGGAATGACGCCCGAGCAGATCATCGAGGAAGTCAAGGTTTCGGCGCTACGCGGGCGGGGCGGCGCAGGCTTTCCGACCGGGTTGAAGTGGAGCTTCGTCCCGCGCACTTCGCCCAAGCCGAAATACGTCATCGTGAACGCCGATGAGAGCGAGCCCGGCACCTGCAAGGACCGGCTGCTGATGGAAAACGATCCGCACCAGTTGATCGAGGGCATTTTGATCGCGGGCCGCGCCGTGGACGCGCACAAGGGTTACATCTACATCCGCGGCGAATACCGGTACCTGATCGAGCACATGGACCGCGCCATCGCCGAGGCGTATGCGCGCGGCTACCTCGGCAAGAACATCCAGGGTACCGGGTTCGATTTCGACGTATACACGCACTCGGGCGCGGGCGCCTATGAATGCGGGGAAGAGACGGCGCTGCTCGATTCGATCGAAGGCAAGCGCGGCATCCCGCGCATGAAGCCGCCGTTCCCGGCGGTGGTGGGCGCGTGGCAATCGCCCACGCTGCTCAACAACGTCGAAACGCTGTGCGCCATCCCCGCCATCATACGCGACGGTGGCGCCGCGTTTGCCGCTCTGGGCACTCCCAAGAACGGCGGCACGCGGATGATCTGTCTGTCCGGACACGTCAACAAACCCGGCGTCTACGAATTGCCGGTCGGATTCAACCTGCTGCGCATGATCTATGAAGTGGGCGGCGGCTTGCCGAACGGGAAGAAGCTGAAGGCGGTGGTGCCGGGCGGCTCTTCCTGCCCGCTGCTGAAAGCGGACGAGTGCGACATCGCCATGGATTTCGACACGCTCGCCAAGGCCAAAAGCATGCTCGGTTCGGGCGGCACCGTGATTCTGAACGAAGACACCTGCATGGTGAAGTTCGCGCTCCGCATCATGAAGTTTTACGCGCACGAGAGCTGCGGCTGGTGCATCCCCTGCCGCGAGGGGACGGCGTGGCTCAAGAAAATGCTGGATCGTTTCCACAGCGGCCTGGGCCAGAAGAGCGACATCCCGTTGATCGGCGAACTGTCCAAGAACATGCTGGGCCGCACCTTCTGCCCGTTGGGCGATGCCGCTGCGATGCCCACCATCGCCATTGTCGAGAAATTCCCGGAAGACTTCGAAGCGCACCTGAACGGAAACCCGTGCCCCTATGCCCACGCCAATGAGCCCGCGTATGCTTGAGGACCGCGCGCGCAAAAGATACAGCCGATGAGTGACCTAATCAATCTGACCATCGACGGCAAGCCCGTGCAGGCGGCGCCGGGTACTTTAGTCATCAACGCTGCGCGGCAAGCAGGCATCGAGATTCCGTCTTTCTGTTACTACGACGGCTTCACGCTGCAGGCCGCTTGCCGGATGTGCCTGGTGGAAGTGGAAAAAACGCCCAAGCTGCAGGTTGGCTGCACGCTGCCGGTAGCCGAGGGCATGGTGGTCCGCACCGATACGCCCCAGGTGCACGAGGCCCGCAAGGGCATGGTGGAGTTCCTGCTAACCAATCATCCGCTGGATTGCCCGGTGTGCGACAAGGGCGGCGAATGCGAGCTGCAGGACATGACGTTCCGCTACGGCATGGGCGAGAGCCGCTTTTTGGAGCAGAAGCTGCACGTGGACGAACAGCAATGGTCGCCGGTGGTGTTCTACGACCGGCCGCGCTGCATCCTGTGCTACCGCTGCGTGCGCGTGTGCGACGAGGGCATGGGCGTCAAGGCGCTGGGCGTGAACAATCGCGGCGCGGTGTCGGTGATCGTTCCCAACCACTTCGATCATCTGCAGTGCGACGAGTGCGGCATGTGCATCGACATCTGTCCGGTGGGCGCGCTTACCAGCGGAGCGTACCGCTACAAGACGCGCCCCTGGGAGATGAAGCACGTCGGCACCATCTGCACGCATTGCGCGGACGGCTGCAAGACCACGCTGGGCGTTCGCAACAACCAGATTATTCGCGGCAACAACCGCGACCACTCCGGCATCAACGGCGAATTTCTGTGCATGAAGGGCCGCTACGCTTTCGATTTCGTGCACAGCCCTGAGCGTTTGCAATCGCCGCTGCTCCGGCGGAACGGCGTCCTGGAACCGGTCTCGTGGGCCGAGGCGCTGGCGGCCGTCGCCGGCAAATTCAAACAGATCCAGGCCCGCGGCGGGAAGTTCGCCGTGATCGGCTCCAATCACACCACCAATGAAGAGGATTTCTACCTGCAATCCTTCGCGCGAGAAGTGCTGGGCACCAACAATATCGATCACCGCCGCACCGGCGACGTCGCGACGCTGCTGCATGCGCTCAGCGGCCAGACGGATGCGTTGGCCACCACCGCTGATCTCTACGAGCGCAAGGCCATCCTGGTGATCGCGAGCGACCTCGCGCAGCAGCACCCATTCCTGTCTTATCAGATTCGCGCCAACTACCGGCATCACGGCGCTCATATCTATACGCTGACGCCCGGCCCGGTGCGCGAACAGAACTACGCGGTTCGCAGCATTATCACGGTGCCGGGACGCGAGCTCGCCGATCTGGAAGCGCTGCGCGAGCCGCTCAAGGGGGAACCCGAGCTGGTCATTTTGTTCGGCGATTCGATCAAGGGCGAGGCTGTAGGAAAGCTGGTGCAGTTCGGCTCTTCGCTTGCCATTCCGGTGCGCTACGTCTGCCTGGTCGATTATTCGAATTCGCGCGGCGCGTCCGACATGGGGCTGGCGCCCAACCATGGTCCCGGTTATCAGCCGGTCAGCGAGCCGGGGCTGGCCTATGACGAGATCCTGGCGGCCGCGGATTTGGACGCGCTGTGGGTGGTGGGCGCGAATCCTTTAAAGCATGGCACGCTGGCCTCCGCGGGCGCTTTCGTGTTGGTGAACGACATGTTTCTCACCGAAACCGCGCAGCGCGCCGACGTCGTTTTCCCCGCCGCTTCAGCCTACGAGAAGAACGGAACCGTGACCAATGTCTGCGGCGAGGTGCAGCACCTCAAGGGCGGGCTCCAGGTGATGGGCGCCAAGCCGGATCTCGAAATCATCGGACTGATCGCCAGGGAAATGGGAGCGAACGTCGGCATCTGGTCCTCCGACAAAGTCTTCGAAGAGATTCACAGCGGCGTGCGTGGTTATAATATTCCTTTGCCTGTTATCGCCACGGGAGGAGCAGCACAAACCACGCCGGTGCATGTCCGGGTGCCGGTGAGCGCGCGGCCGGAGTTGATTCAATCCGCGCGCGACACGCTGTTTACTTCAGGATCGCTGGGACGTTACTCCAAAGCGCTGAACTCGGTCCTGGAGGCGCCCGGCGAGTTGTACTCCGAAAAGCGACCGTAAGGTCCCATGGATTTTTTATTACTGAGCCTGATTAAGGCGGCGGTGATCGCCTTCGTGCTTCTTACCACGCTCGCGTATTTGCAGTGGATCGAGCGCAAGGTGATCGCGCACATCCAGCTTCGCGTGGGGCCCTACCGCGTCGGCCCGCATGGCCTGCTGCAGCCGCTGGCCGACGTCGTCAAGCTCATCACCAAAGAGGGCGTGATCCCGTCGCACGTCAACAAGCTGTTTTATCTGATGGCGCCCTGGATCGCGGTCACGCTGGCGCTCATTTCGATCTCGGTGATCCCGTTCGGTCCGCAGATAACCGTGGGGCCCGTCACCACCTGGATGCAGCTTACCGACCTGCGCATCGGCATCCTGTTCGTCCTGGCCGTTTCTTCCATCGGAGTGTACGGGGTGGCGCTGGGCGGGTGGGCGTCCAACAACAAGTACTCGCTGCTGGGCGGGCTGCGCAGCTCCGCGCAGATGATCAGCTACGAATTGCCGCTCGGTCTGGCGGTGGCCGCGCCGCTGCTGCTCGCCAACACGCTGAGCTTCCGCGAAATGGTGAACTATCAGAACGGCTATTGGCTCGGATTCATCCCGCGCTGGAATGTTTTTCCCGAGATCCTGGGCTTTGTCGTTTTTCTGATCGCAGGATTCGCCGAGACCAATCGCGTTCCGTTCGATCTTCCCGAGGCCGAAAACGAATTGGTGGCCGGATTCCACACTGAATACAGCAGCATGAAGTTCGCGGCGTTCTTCATGGCGGAGTACGCCAACATGGTTACGGTCGCAGCGGTGGCGACGCTGCTGTTTCTGGGTGGCTGGCTGGCGCCATTCCCGGAGCCCTATTCCGACTTCCTTCCGATTGCGGTGTTCGCTTTCGGGGGATTGATCGCGCTCTATCACGGCTTCCATCCGGCGCGGCGCAAGGACAAGCTGACGCTGCCCGCCGCCGGTGTGGTCTTTCTCGGCATCGCCGCGCTGTTCGGTGTGTCCCTACTGGTTCCGGTGTTGAAGACCATTCTGATGGCGCTGTTCTGGTTTTGCGGCAAGCTGCTGGTGATTCTCTTTTTGTTCATCTGGGTGCGCGGCACCAGCCCGCGCTTCCGCTACGATCAGTTGATGCGCTTTGCCTGGGTCTTCCTGTTCCCGCTGGCCATGTTCAACCTGCTCATCACCAGTTTGGCCGTGGCCCTTTCCAAATAGACATATGACTGCGCTGATATTTTTCATCTTCGCCGGCCTCGCGGTGTTCTGCGGCATCAACCTGGTGGTTCAGACGCATCCCATCGCCAGCGCGCTTTCGCTGATCGGCGTCATGGCATCGCTGGCGATTCTCTATCTGCAGCTGGGAGGAGAATTCATTGCCGCCGCGCAGATGATCGTCTACGCGGGCGCCATCATGGTGCTGTTCGTTTTTGTGATCATGCTGCTGAATGCCGGCGCGGAAGGCCCGTCGCGCGAAGGCTCGCGGTTTGCCAAGTACATGGGCATCGTTTTGCTCGCGGCGTTTCTCGGATTGATCAGCTTCATCATCCAGGCCATGCTGCCTGCGAGCGAGGGCGTCGTCTTCGGAAGTTTCCAGGGTGGCACTGCTGCGGAGGTCGGAAGGAAACTGTTCACCTTCTACCTGCTGCCTTTTGAAGTGACGTCGGTTCTGATCCTGATCGCGATCGTCGGTGCGATCGTGCTGGCCCGGAAGGAGCTTTAGGCGATGCAAAATGCCGTACCCATTAGCTGGTACTTGATCCTCAGCGCCATTCTCTTTGGACTGGGCGTGGCCGGGTTCATTTACCGGCGCAACATCATCACGGTGTTTATGTCCATCGAGCTGATGCTCAACGCCGTGAACCTGACGTTCATCTCTTTCTCCTACAAGCTGAGGCAGGTGGACGGCCACATCTTCAGTTTCTTCGTCATGGTGGTGGCCGCGGCCGAAGCTGCGGTGGGATTGGCGATCATCCTGACGGTTTTCAAGAATCGCGAAACGCTCATGATCGACGACATCAGTTCGATGAAATACTGACATGCGCCCCTCCGGCCTAAAGACGTGGGTGCTGGCGTGGCGTACGCACTCGTGCGTGCCGCGTTCACACTGGTGTGAACGCTTGTATCGGGGCAGCCAATGAACCTCTGGCTCATCCCCATCCTTCCGTTGCTGGGCTTCCTGATCAACGGCCTGTTCGGCCGCCGCCTGTCGAAGACCATGGTCAGCTTGTTCGCCGTCGGATCGGTGGCGCTCTCCTTCGCCTGGGCGGTCAAGACTCTGTTCGGCCTGGGCGCGCTCGAAAGCAAGTACGTCGAACACTACTTCACCTGGATTCAAAGCGGCGCACTGAGCATCAGCGTCGACTTCGCGGTGGACCGCCTCACCGCGGTCATGCTCATGGTGGTGACTGGCGTCGGCCTGCTGATTCACATTTACTCCATCGGGTACATGGCGGAAGAAGACGGCTACTACCGCTTCTTCTCGTACCTGAACCTGTTCATGTTCTTCATGCTGGTTCTGGTGCTGGCGCAGAATTTTCTTGTGCTGTTCGTCGGCTGGGAGGGCGTGGGACTTTGCAGCTACCTGCTGATCGGTTATTACCTCCTCGAGCAATTCGCCACCGACGCCGGCAACAAGGCGTTCATCGTGAACCGCATCGGCGACTTTGGATTTTCGCTCGCGATTTTCCTGATCGTGCGCCAGTTCGGCTCGCTCGATTTCAGCAAGGTGTTTGACGCGGCCAAGGGAATGCCGGCTGAACACAGCGCCGGAATCCTCACCGCCGTCAGCCTGCTGCTGTTGGTGGGCGCCACCGGCAAATCGGCGCAGATCCCGCTGTATGTCTGGCTGCCGGACGCGATGGCTGGTCCCACGCCGGTTTCCGCGCTGATTCATGCCGCGACCATGGTCACCGCGGGCGTGTACATGATGGCGCGCTCGGCCGCGCTGTTTACGAACGCGCCCATCGCGATGGACACGGTCGCGATCATCGGTCTGGCCACGGCTTTCTTCGCAGCCACCATCGGCCTGGCGCAGACCGACATCAAGAAAGTCTTCGCCTACTCCACGGTCTCGCAGCTCGGCTACATGTTCCTGGGTGCGGGCGTAGGCGCGTTTTCGGCCGGAATCTTCCACCTGATGACGCACGCCTTCTTCAAGGCGCTGCTCTTCCTCGGCGCCGGCGCGGTGATCCACGGCCTGCACGGCGAGCAGGATCTTCGGCAGATGGGGGGCCTGTTCAAGCACATGCGCATCACGGCCATCACGCTGTTGTTCGCCTCGCTCGCCATCTCGGGATTTCCGTTCACTTCGGGCTTCTTCAGCAAGGACGCGATTCTGGTGGCGGCCTACGCGCACGCTCCCTGGATGTACTGGATCGGAGTGCTCACCGCCGGCATGACTGCGTTCTATGTGTTCCGGGCGTGGTTCCTGGCGTTCACAGGTGAATACCGGGGCCACGCGCATCCGCACGAGTCGCCGCTGGTGATGACGGGCCCGCTCATGCTGCTGGCGCTTCTATCGCTCGGCGGCGGGTTCATCAACGTTCCGCATTGGCTGGAACCGATGTTCGCCGAAAAGGCCGAGAATCAAGCCCTGGCGTGGCTTTCGGCCGGCGTTGGTGTCGCCGGCATCGCCATCGCTTACGTGTTCTACGTCGCTGTGCCAGGCCTGGCCGATTCGTTCGCAAAATCGATGAGCGGCCTATACAAGCTGATCTACAACAAGTACTTCGTTGACGAGGTCTATAGCGCCGCGGTGGTGCAGCCGGTGGTCAAGGGCTCGCGATTTTTTCTCTGGCGCGGCGTGGATGCCGGGCTGATCGACGGCATTGTGAACGGGATCGGCACGCGGTCGCGCGGGATCGGCGGCGTTTTGCGTCTGCTTCAATCCGGAAACATCCGCAGCTACGCGGCTTGGGTGGTTTTGGGCTCGGTGGTGGTGCTGCTGGCGATCGGTTTCGCCGGAGGCGCGCGATGACGCTGCTGGACGCCGTCATCTTCCTTCCACTGGCCGCGTTTCTGATTATTCTCGCGCTGCCCAAAGAAAACTTCGAACTCATCCGGCGCTTCAGCCTGGGCGCGTCCGTTGTTACGTTTGTCGCTTCGCTCGGCCTCATCGGTCCCTACTGGTTCCGGAATCCCGGCAAATTTGTCTTCGACACCGATCTGCCGTGGATCGCTTCGCCGCCTATCCACTACCACGTCGCCATCGACGGCATCAGCTTGTGGCTGGTGATTCTCTCGACGCTGCTGACGCCCATCTGCGTGCTGGTCTCCTGGCGCTACATCGACAAGTACGTCAAACAATTCTTCGCTTTTCTGCTGCTGCTCGAGTTCGGGCTGGTGGGCGTCTTTTGCGCGCTCGACTTCTTCCTGTTTTACGTCTTCTGGGAAGTTTCGCTCGTGCCCATGTACTTCCTGATCGGAATTTGGGGGCACGAACGCCGCATCTACTCCGCCGTCAAGTTTTTCCTGTACACCATGACCGGCTCTGTGCTGATGCTGGTGGGCATCATCTATCTCTACAACCAATCCGGCACGTTCGACTATCCGCGGATTCTGGCCGGACTCCAGAGCGGCTCCATCGCGCTCAGCAGCCAGGCGCAACTTTTGCTCTTCCTGGCCTTTTTCGCCGCTTTCGCCATCAAGGTGCCCCTGTTCCCGCTGCACACCTGGCTTCCCGACGCGCACGTCGAGGCCCCCACGGCAGGGTCGGTGATGCTGGCCTCCGTGATGCTGAAGATGGGGACCTACGGGCTGCTGCGCTATTGCGTCCCGATGTTTCCAGCCGCAGCCCGCGATTGCGCCGGCTGGATCGTCACGCTGGCGATCATCGGCATCATCTACGGCGCGCTGGTGGCGATGGTGCAGCCGGACCTGAAGAAACTGGTCGCGTACTCGAGCGTGAGCCATCTCGGCTTCGTCGTCCTCGGCATCGCGTCGATGAACGTGCAGGGCGTGCAGGGGGCCGTCTATCAGATGCTGAACCACGGCGTGAGCACCGGCGGGCTCTTCCTGCTCGTCGGCATGCTCTCCGACCGGCGCCACACGAGGCTCATCGAGCAGTTCGGCGGCCTGAAGAAAGTGACGCCGCATCTGGTCGCGGCGTTCCTGCTGGTGACGCTCTCGTCGATCGGCCTGCCGGGGCTGAACGGATTCGTCGGCGAGTTCCTGATCCTCCTCGGGTCGTTCCGCAGCGACGTGCTCGGTCCGCGCATGACCGCCTTCGCGGCAACCGGCGTGATCCTGTCCGCGACGTACATGCTCTGGATGTTCCAGCGCGTCAACTACGGGGTGGTCACGCACGAAGAGAACAGGAACCTGCCCGATCTCGATCGCCGCGAATGGACCGTGATCGTGCCGATCATCGCGATGACGGTCGTCATGGGCGTGCTGCCGAATCTGTTCCTCAAGCCGATGGCGCCGTCGGTCGACCGCGTGCTGTCGCTCATCCACCGCGAAGGTTCCGTACGTGCGGAGGTCCGCCAGCGGAGCGGGGCCGGGCGATGACAGGGTCCTTCAACGCAATCGTGCCGATGGCGTGCGTGACGGCGGCGGCGCTGGCCGCGATGGTCGCCGAGGCGTTCCGCGAGCCTGGCGAACGGCTGCCGATTGCAGGGCTCGGCTTCATCGGACTCATCGGGGCGGCGATTTCGGCGGTGCTCCTGTGGAACCACGACGTCCGGAGCTTCGGCGTCGTCGCCGCCGACAATTTCGGCCTGTTCGTCACGCTCGTGCTCGTCGTGGTCGGCCTGCTGTCGATCGCGATTTCGGGGCCGACGATCGAGCGGGAGCGGCTGCCCGAAGGCGAGTACTACGCGCTGATGCTGTTCGCGATCGCCGGCATGATGCTGATGGCAACGGCGACGGATCTGCTGATCATTTTTCTCGCGCTCGAGATCCTGTCGCTTGCGGTGTACGTGCTGACCGGCATCCGGCGCGCCTCCCGGAGGGGGACCGAGGCCGCGCTCAAGTACTTCCTGCTCGGGGCGTTCTCGAGCGCGTTCTTCCTGTACGGCGTCGCCTTCGTCTACGGCTTGACCGGCAGCACGCGGCTGGATCGCATCGAGACCATCGCTTCGCAGCCGGGTTCGGCCCTGCCCCTCGTTGCCATCGGACTGCTGCTCGTCGGGTTCTCGTTCAAGGTCTCGGCCGTCCCGTTCCACATGTGGACGCCGGACGCCTACGAAGGCGCGCCCCCGGCGGTCACCGGCTTCATGTCGACGGGTGTGAAGGCGGCCGCATTTGCGGCGTTCGCCCGCGTGTTCATGACGGCGCTGGCGCCGCTGCGGGACGACTGGTCGTCGGTGCTCTGGGTCGTCGCCGCGGCGACGATGATCCTCGGGACTGTGGTCGGCGTGTCGCAGTCCAGCGTGAAGCGCATGCTGGCGTACTCGAGCATCGCGCACGGAGGGTATCTCCTGCTGGCGCTGCTGTCCGCGAACGACGTCGCCCGCGGGGCCATCCTTTTCTATCTTCTGACGTACGCCATCACGAACCTCGGCGCGTTCGGCGTCATTGCGGTGCTGGAAACGACCGAGCGCGCGAACGACACGGTCCGCGACTATGCCGGCCTGTGGAGCGCAAGACCGGCGCTCGCGGCGCTGATGACGATCTTCCTGCTCTCGCTCGGCGGTTTCCCGCCGATGGCCGGCTTCATCGCGAAATGGTACGTGTTCTCCGCGGCGATCAAAGCGGGGTATCCGGGCCTGGCGATCATCGGCGTCCTGACCAGCGTCGTCTCCGTGTTCTTCTACCTGCGCATCGTCGTCATGATGTACATGCGCGACGACGGGACGCCGGCGGTGTTTCCGCCGGTGCCGGCGCTCGCCGGCGCGGCGCTGAGCATTTCGGCGATACTCATCTTCTATCTCGGGATTCTTCCGACCCGGGTCCTGACCTGGGCGGCCGCGTCGCTGATTACCAGATTCTGACGGAGGGCTCATGCGGCCGGCTCCGGCGGTCCTCGCGGTGTTCGCGCTGCTGGTGTCCTTCGAGCGCGTGACGCTCGGCCAGCATCCGCAGAATCCGGCTCAGGATCCGGCCTTCGATCCGCGCGCCCCGCTTTCCACCAACGGTACGCGCCGGCAGCCGCATCGTCCGCCCGATGTCGTGTCCATGGACGACGCGAGCGTCGATCGATTCGAAGCGTGGCTCGACGCGCTCACGACCCACGAGGCCGGCGTTCCCGACGAGGCGCTCGAACGCATCGCATCGTGGTCGGACGCGGATCTGCGCACGCTGTGGATCAACACCACGGCGATGATGAAGCTGATGAGGGAGCCGGCGTGGAAGAAGATCTTCACCACCATCGACGGCGTGCGCCAGGCGTCGAAGCCGATGTCGTTCACGATCGAGGTCGCCGGTCAGCCGCGGCATAAGGTCCAGTACTCCCTGAAACAGACGCTCCGCATGAAGGTGATGGCCTGCGCGGCCGACGGCGATCTCTTCTGTCCGGAGATTCTCGCGACGGGCGCGCTCAGCCCCGCGCTCGATCGGCTGTCGGACGCGGCGCGCCGGTCGCGGCGTGGCGGCGACGACAATTTCGTGCTGCGGCGCGGAGCGATGCTGCACACCGACGCCGCCATTGCGGGCCAGGCGTTCGTCGGGCCGCACGCGTACGACGGCCCGCGCTCGCAGGTGCCCGGAGCGCCGATGGCCGTCAAGGTCGAGTTGTTCGACGGCGGCGCGGCCGGGTCCATCGAGATCGGCATTCACTGGACCCTTGCACGCATGCTGCTCGACGACGTCATTCCGGCGGGCAGCAAGAGGCCGGCGCCGGCGCGGGACCCGCAGGTGCGCGAGTGGTATCGTGCGACGGGATCGTGGATGCAGCGCATCGAGGATCACGACACCACGCATCTCGATCGCGCGCGCCAGCTGTTTCCGGACGATCCCGACATTCTGTTTCTCAGCGGCTGTCAGCGCGAGACGTTCGCCTCGCCCCGGATTCAAGGCGGCATCGCCGATGTGAAGCTGCCGAAAGGTCTCGCGATTGACATCGCGTCCGATCGCGACGAACTGCGGCGGGCCGAAGAGTACTTCAGGCGCGCGATCGCCGCGCGGCCCGGCATGACCGAGGCGCACCTGCATCTCGGCCACGTGCTGCTGCTGCGCGGCAGCGACGCCGACGCATCCGCGCACCTGCAGCAGGCGCGCGATAGCCTCGCCGATCCGGAGCTCGAGTACTATCGCGCGCTGATGCTGGGGACCGCCGAAGAGCATCTCGGCCGGCTCGATGCGGCACGCGCGTCGTACGACTCGGCGGCACGGCTCGAGCCGTCGGCGCAGGCGCCGCTGGTTGCGCTCAGCGAGCTCGAGCGGCGCCGGGGCAACCGCGCGGCCGCGCTGCAGGCGTTGCAGCGCGCGTTCGCGATGCCGTCGAGCGACTACGATCGCGACGATCCCTGGTGGCGGTACTACACGTCGCAGGCGCGCGATGCGGACGAACAGATCGATCGGATGCGCGCGCATGCGGGTACCGCCGGTCCGGAGCCAAACGGCCGGCCCCGATGACCATCATCGCGATGCGGCATGTCGCGCGGCGCTCGATGCTCGTCGCGTTCGTGTGCTTTTCTGCATCCTCTGCGCGGGCGCAGGTTGATGCGCCGAAACTGAGTGAGCCTGTCGCCGACGCGCGCATCGATCGCATCGAGTTGTGGGTCAAAGCAGTCGCGAGCCACCGTCCAGGTGGGATGGACGAGGCGGCGAACGCCATCGCCGCGTGGCCGAACGGCGACCTGCAGGCGCTGTGGATCGAGATAACGAATCTCGTCGCGCTCATGCGAAAGCCGGCGCTGAACCACTTTGTCTTCAAGCCGCCTGGCGGACGCGTGTCTGTGCTCGTGAGTTACAAAGGCGTTCAGCTCGCGCGTCTTCGCGCGCTCGCGTGCGCATCGGCCGGCATTCTTCTCGACGACCACACGTGCGTGAGCGTCAGCGCCGCTGATTCAGTCGACAACGATCTGAAGGCTCTCGCGGCGCGCGCGGCGGAGTCGCGCAGGAGCGGCGATCCGAACTACCTCGTCAAGCGCGGGGCGCTCATGCACAGCGACGTCGCGATGGCCGGCCCGCTGCCAACGACCGCGATCGATCAGCGTCCGAGCCTCGCGCCGCAGTCGTTTCTGATGCGCATGTCGGACGGACAGCCGCAGGATCTCGGGCAGGCCGCGATTCACTGGGAAATCGCCCGCATGCTGCTCGACGATGTGCGGCCATCGGGAGCGGACAAGCCGTCGCCGGCGAGCGACGAGATGGTGCGGCTCTGGTACCGCGCCACGGCGGCGTGGATGCAGAAAGGGGAGCACCTGAACCGCGGTCATCTCGATCGCGGCCGCACCTTCTTTCCGAAGGACGCCGACATCCTGTTCCTCCTCGGCTGCCTTCACGAGACGTTCGCCGACGCGCAGGTCCAGGGCGTCGTCCGATCGGCGGTCCTCCCGACCGGTGTCGTCATGGACATGCTGGACGAGCGGACCGAACTGAAAGCCGCCGAGGAGCTGCTCAAGGCGGCTGTCGACGTCCGCCCGGAATTTGCCGAAGCGCGTTTGAGGCTTGGACGCGTGCTTGCCTTGCGCGGACGCTATCCGGACGCGATTTCGGAGGTCCGTCTCGCGCTGCAGACGCTGCCGGCCGACCCACCGGAGCTGCGCTACTACGGCGAGCTGTTCCTCGGCGGCGCGGAAGAGGGCGCCAGCCATTTCAACGAATCACGCGCAGCATACGAGCGCGCGTCCGCGCTCTTTCCGCTGGCGCAGTCGCCGTTCATGGGACTGAGCGAGCTGGCGCGCCGCCGCGGCGACCGCGTCTCCTCGCTCGCCGCCATGCAGAAGGTGTTCGCGCTGCCGCCGGTCGAGGGCGATCGCGTCGATCCGTGGTGGACGTACCACGTGATCCAGGCGCGCGACGCCGATACGCTGCTCGCGGCATTGTGGAAGCCGTATCGATGAAACCGCTGCTCTTCGCCGCCTGCCTGTGCTGTCTGTCGTGGCAGCCCCCGTCCTTCTCGTCGCGCGTGGAAGCGGTGCGCGTCGACGTCCTCGTCACCGACCACGGCAGGCCGGTCACCGGCCTGAAGGCTCCGGATTTCGAGATTGTCGACAACGGCGTGCCGCAGCAGATCGATCTGGTGAGCTACGAACAGATACCGTTGAACGTCGTGCTCGGCTTCGACATGAGCGACAGCGTGGCGGGCGAGAAACTCGACAACCTGCGCAAGGCGAGTGCCGCGGTGCTCGGCGGCCTGAAAGCCGAGGATCAGGCCGCGCTGGTCGCCTTCAGCCACGTCCTGCAGCTCGGCTCGTCACTGACGCACGACGTCGGAACGGTGAAGCAGGCGCTCGACGATCTGGGCGCGACCGGCGAGACCGCGCTCATCGATGGCGCGTTCGCCTCCATCATGGTCGGGGAGTCGGACGCCGGCCGGTCGCTGCTGATCATGTTCAGCGACGGCGTCGACACGGCGAGCTGGCTGACCGCTGATGCCGTCCTCAACGCGGCGAAGCGCTCCGACGTGGTGGCCTACGCCGTGTCGGTGAGGAGCGGAGCGAAGCCCGATTTCCTGCGCGATCTGGCGTCGTTCACCGGCGGGCGCCTGTTCGAGATCGAGAAGACGGCGAATCTCGAGGCCGCGTTTCTCGAGATTCTCGACGAGTTCCGCCACCGCTATCTCGTGAGCTACACGCCGCGCGGGGTTGCCCGGGACGGCTGGCACAAGCTGGACGTCAAAGTCCGTCGCGGCGGCACCGTCAAGGCGCGCCCCGGATACCTCGCGGGCTCCTGACGGCCCCTTCGTAGAATTCTTATCTTTTCCGATTTCCTTAGCGATTCTTGCTGTAGATTTTCCTCTTCGCGCGCGTCATTTTTATCTGCGGCCGCCGCTTTCATTCTCAATAAGGGGGCCCGACATGCGTGTCCGTCTCACTCGCTCCGCTGCGGTTCTTCTCGTTCTGTTCCTCGCCGCCACGTCCGCGGCCGCGCAGCAGGCCACTGCTGAAATCCGCGGCCGCGTCGTCGATCAGCAGCAGGCGGCGCTGCCCGGCGTCACCGTCGTCATCACGAACCAGGACTCGGGAAACTTCCGCGAAGTGACGAGCGGACCCGACGGCACGTGGTTCGCGCCTGCGCTGACGCCGGGACGCTACCAGGTCGCCGCGCAGCTGCAGGGATTCAAGAAGTTCATCCGCCAGGACCTTGCGCTCGCGGTCGGCAATCAGCTCGCGATCGACGTGCAGCTCGAGGTCGGCGGACTTGAGGAGACCGTGACCGTCACCTCGCAGGCGCCGCTCATCGACGTCACGTCGAAGGAGATCGGCGGCAACATCAGCACGAAGGAGCTCGCCGAGATCCCGAGCATCGCGCGCAACTTCACCTATTTCGCGGGCCTGCTGCCCGGCATCGTTCCGACGGCGAACCTCGCGTCGTGGGGCTCGGACACGCTCACCGCCAACGGCGTCGATTCGCGCAACAACAGCTACCTGGTGGACGGCGCGTGGGACAACGACGACTACCTCGGGCAGAACAACGGCGCGCAGGCGCGCGTGCCGCTCGACGCGGCGCAGGAGTTCCAGGTGCTGACCGGGCAGTTCGACGCCGAGTTCGGCCGCACGTCCGGCGCGATCGTCAACGCGGTCATCAAGTCGGGCACGAACACGGTTCACGGCACGGGGTTCGAGTACTTCTACAATCCGTCGACGCGCGCGAAAGACTTCTTTCAGGAGCAGAACAACCTGCCCAAGGCGGACGCGCGGAAGAACGAGTTCGGCGGATCGATCGGCGGGCCGATCGTCAAGGACAGGCTCCATTTCTTCGTCGACGTCGAGCGCGTGCAGCTGAACGAAGGACGCACGATCCAGATCCCGGCGCGCCCGGACCTGAACTACTCGACGGTCACCGAAACGCGGGTCTGGGACACCGTCTACCGGGTCGATCACCAGATCAACGCGAAGCACAGCTGGGGCGGGCGCTGGATCACGGAGTGGTCTCCGCAGACGAATCAGACCAACAACGCAGCGGTGACGCTGACCGCCGCGCAGCAGGAATGGGACCGTGACGACACCGGATCGATCCACTTCAACTCGGTGCTCGGGGCGAACCGCGTCAACACGATCCGGCTGTCGCTGACGCGCGAGGACGATCGCTTCGCGCCGAACGGGTTCCCCGGCTGCAAGCAGAATCTCACCGGGTTCTTCCCGATGTGGCAGGCGACGTTCGCGGATTGCGTCGCGACGAACGAAACCGCGATGCGGACGCAGGGCCCGAACCTGACGTACCTGACGTTCCAGGACGGCGTTCGGAACGCCGGCACCCACTGGATCACCGATTCGCCGGAGTTTTCCGACACGTACAGCTGGTACATCCCGGCGACGCGGAGCGGCGAGCACGACGTGAAGCTGGGATTCCAGATGTACTACGTGCGCTGGAATTTCCAGAACAATGCGCAGTTGAACGGGACGTTCGTCATTCCGTCGAACAACTCGTTCAACCCTGCGGACCCGCGCACCTACCCGGAGCGCCTGACGATCCAGGCGCCGACCGACCAGGTGATCCTGATGACCCAGTGGGCGTACACCGGCTTCGTGCAGGACAAGTGGCACATATCGCACAACGCCACTTTCAATCTCGGCCTGCGGTACGACATCGACTTCACGCCGCTCGACGAGACGGGGAACAAGTTCTTCAGCGATCCCCACGACTATCCAGTCGACAAGAACAACGTATCGCCGCGCGTCGGATTCACCTACAGCTGGAACGAAGGGAAGTCGCTCGCCCGCACGGGCTGGGGCATCTTCTACGACAAGACGAACTTCGGCCAGTTGAACAGCTACGTCACGTCGGGCGTCAACGTCGCGTCGGTGACCGCGCAGTTTCCGAGCGACGCGATCGATCCGGGACCGCGCGCCGGCAAGTTCCCGACCGATCCGATGCTGAAGAACGGACCGGTCGTCAACTACGCCCTGCTGAGTCAGCTGTACCCGGCGGGCGTCCTGCAGCGCAACACGGGCCAGGTGTTTCTCGACGGCCCCGACCGCAAGCAGCCGTACACGCAGCAGGTCAGCGCCGGCTACCAGCGGCAGTTCGCGACGGCCGCTTCGATCAGCGCCGACTACGTGCACACGATCGCCCGCGATCAGTGGATGCTCGAGAATCTGAACCCCGGGCTCCGGGTCAACACCACCGCGTCAGGCGCGATCAACCGCATCGACCCGACGTTCGTCACGGACGTGTTCCAGCGGCAGAACATCGGCCAGTACACATACGATGCGCTCAACCTGGTCGTCGAAAAGCGCGACTCGCACAACTGGAGCGGGCGAATCTCGTACACGCTGGCGAACTCGCGCGGAAACTACAGTGGCTCGTTCGCGTCGACGAACAACCACCAGCTGCTCACCGATCCGAACCTCGATGCAGGGCAGGGGCCGACCGACTTCGATCGGCGACACAATCTCGTGCTCAGCGGCCGGATCGTGGAGGTTCCGCACACGCGCGGGATGACCCTGAGCGCCACGCTCCGGCTGCTCAGCGGGACCGCCTTCTCGCTGATCGACACGAGCAGCGATCCCGATCGCAACGGCCAGTTGACCGACCCGCTGCCGGCCGGCAGCTACAGCGGCAAGGGTCCGAACGCGATCACGGTCGACAATGCCGGCGGCCGGAACGGCGTCTATGGTCCCGGCTACGCGCAGCTCGACGGACGCATCGGGTGGCGATTCAAGCCGGCGGCGGGCAAGACGATCGATCTAACGGCGGATCTGATCAACGTCACGAACCGCGCGAATTTCGTCAATCCGACGGGCGATCGCCGCAGCACGAACTTCCTGCTGTTGACGACGCTCTACGGCGGCGGACAGCCGCGGCAGGCGCAGGTGGGCGTGCGAATCGGCTTCTAATCGACGCCAAAGACGAACAGTGCGTGGCCGCCGCTGACGGCCACGTACTGTTTGCCGTCAACGCCGAAAGACATCGGACCGGATCGGACCTCACCGCCGGTCTGGAAGTTCCACAGCGGCTTGCCGGTCGACGCGTCGAGCGCGTAGAAATTTCCCTCGCGCGCGCCGCTGAACACGAGTCCGCCCGCCGTCGACAGCACGCCCGCCCACATCGGCGACGGCAGGGCGAAGTCCCACACCCGTTTTCCCGTCTTGACGTCGATCGCGCGAACGGCGCCGGTCGCTTCTTCGCCGAGCGCTTTCTCGCTGCCGCCGGTGTAGTAGGTGCCGGGCTTGTACTCGGTCGCCGTCTTGAAGTAGATCGATCCCATCTCGCGGACAGGGACGTACAGCAAGCCGGTGATCGGGCTGTAGGACGGGCTCGCCCAGTTCGTCGATCCCTGCAGGCTCGGATACACCGTCGTGCCTTTCTCCGACGGCTCCATGCCCGGAATCACCACCGGCCGCCCATGCGGGTCGAGCCCGTTGGCCCATGTCTGTTTCGAGTACGGCGCGCCGAGGATGTACTCG
>DASQHQ010000040.1:0-56471 GCA_035632015.1 Bryobacteraceae bacterium | reverse complement strand
TCTGAGCGCCACAACGCCCGGGCTGTTCGGCGCCACCGGAATCGCGAGCTTCGTCGCGGCGATGTTTCTGGGATTGTTCGTCGGGACCGCCGTGTTTGGGTTCGTGGCGGACCGGTTCGGGCGGCGGACGATCTTCACTTTTTCTCTGCTGTGGTACACGGCCGCATCCGTGGCCATGGCCTTTCAGAACGACGTGTTCGGTCTGAACCTGTGGCGGTTCATTTCAGGGGTCGGCGTGGGCGTGGAGCTGGTGACGATCGACAGCTACCTGTCCGAGCTGGCGCCGAAGGAAGTGCGCGGGCGCGCGTTCGCTTTCAACCAGACCATCCAGTTCTGCGCGGTGCCCTTAGTTGCGCTGCTGGCTTGGTTGCTGGTGCCAAGGGCTCCGCTGGGCCTGGATGGCTGGCGCTGGGTGGTGTTGATCGGCGCGGTTAGCGCAATTTTCGTGTGGTGGATTCGACGGAGCGTTCCGGAAAGCCCGCGCTGGCTGGCGCAGCGCGGCCGCCTCAAGGAGGCCGAGCGAATTCTGGCGGAGTTGGAAGAACGGGTCGCGCGAGAAACGGGCTCGAGTCTGCCGCCTGTTGTTCAGCCTGCGGCGCCGGCCGCGCGCGGCAGCTTCGCCGAGATCTGGCGGCCACCGTACCTGCGGCGCACGGTGATGCTCATCTTCTTCAATCTATTTCAGACGGTGGGCTTTTACGGATTTGCGAATTGGGTGCCGACGCTGCTGATCGCTCGCGGCATTGCGGTTACCAGCAGCTTGCAGTACACGTTTATCATCGCGATCGCGGCTCCCTTCGGGCCGCTCCTGGCGGCGGGGCTGGCGGACAAGGCCGAGCGCAAGTGGCAGATTGTCGCGGCGGCGTTTGCGATCGCGGTGTCGGGGGTTCTGTTCGGCCAGATGACGTCGGCTGGGTTGCTGATCCTGTTTGGCGTGCTGCTGACGCTGTCCAACAATATTTTGTCCTTCGCATTTCACGCCTACCAGGCGGAACTTTATCCGACGCGGATCCGGGCGCTGGCGGTCGGCCTGGTTTATTCCTGGAGCCGGCTGTCGGTGGTGTTCACTTCGTTCGTGATTGCTTTTTTTCTGGATCGCTTCGGTGTGGCGGGTGTGTTCACGCTGATCGCGGGAAGCATGCTGGCGGTGATGCTGGTGATCGGCTGGCTGGGGCCGCGGACCAACCGGCTGGCGCTGGAGGCTATCGCGCGTTAATTGGACGCCTGCGGCGGTCGCACCGTGAGCCGAACTTTGCGCCGGGCCGTGCGTGCCGCGCCGGCACTCGTGCCTGCGGCTGGTCCGTGCCTGCTAAATCGCCGGGCGTTCAGACGAGCGTGAACGCGGCACGCACGAGTGCGTGCGCCACGTCCCAAGGCTTAGCGGAAGACGCCGGTGTGGCCGAGCGAATAGCGGCCGGGTTGTGGAAAAACGCACAGCCCGTGCGGGCCGTGTCCGACCGGGATGCGCGCCAGCAGCTTGCCGTCGCTGGTGTCGATCGCGTAGACCTCGGAATTGTAGCGGCCCGAGAGCCATAGCACTTTGCCGTCGGCGGAGACGCCGCCCATGTCGGGACTGCCTCCGCCAGGCAGGAGCCATTTGTGGATGACGGCGCGGGAGGCGAAGTCGATCACCGAGATGCTGCCTTCGCCGCGATTGGAAACGTACAGCACGCGCGAGTCCCGGCTGACGTAGAGGCCGTGCGCACCTTTGCCGGTGGGAATGAATCCGATCTGGCTCAAGCTATCGCCGTCGATCAGGTGCACGCCGTTCGCTTCCATGTCCGCCACGTAGAAGACCGAACCGTCGGGCGAAAGCTTCACGTCCTGCGGCATTCCGTGCGGCTCGAGCGCCAGCCGTCCCAGGAGCTTCTGCCGCTCGACATCCACCTTGATGACTGCGCCGCCGAATTCGCAGCTCGCGATCAGATAGCGGCCGTCGGCCGAAAAATCCATGTGGTCCACGCCCTTGCACGGCACCCACAGCGAATGGACCAGCTTCATGCTGGCCGCGTCCAGAAAGTTGAGTCGCTCGCGTTGTTCCGCGACGACGATGGCGTAGCGTCCGTCGGGCGTGTAGTACATGTTGTAAGGATCGGTGACGTGGATGGAGCCGCGCGGCCTGCCGGTGAGGGGATCGATGCGCGTGAGTCTGTTGCCTTTGTCGTCGAGCACCCACAGCGTCTTCATGTCGTAGGACGGCGTGACGTGCTGCGGCAGGCGGCCGACGCGGAAATGATCGATGACCTGGTAGGTGCGCGGATCGATCACCGTGACGGAGTTGCTTTCGCTGTTGGGCACGTAGATGCGCGGGGGATCGTTCTGGACGGCGGGACTGAGGGCGTTCGCGCGATCGGCCGCGTAGATGTCGTTCGGATCCGCGATCGGCGGCATGCCGGGGAGCGCGCCGGTGCGGGCAGGAAGCGGGAACGACTTAACGGTGGGATTCACCGCCAGGGCGGTGAGAGCGAGAAGCAAGAGAAGCGCCGGGCCAAGGAGCGCGCGGTGGGCCCGCGGACAGCACGGGGGACGCATATCTATATCTGAATCGACATCGTCGGTCGAATCCATTACAACTTAATAGACGTGGCGCCGGAACGCGCTGTTACTTTCTGAACGTTTGTTCATTCTTCAATCTGTCTCCATGCATAGGATGCTACCGGGGACATCATGACCGGCGAGACCGTCGCGCATTACCACATCACCGCCAAGCTGCGTGAAGGCGGGATGGGCGAGGTGTATCGCACCACCGATACGAAGCTGGGGATCGTGAAGTCGCCCTGAAGATTCTGCCGGCGGCATTTGCGGCGGATGCCGATCGCATGGCGCGGTTCGAGCGCGAGGCCAAGGTGCTGGCGGCGCTGAATCATCCTGCTGGACGGCCGCGTTGAAAAAACAATCGGCTGGCCCGCACCCTAGCGGGCGAAGCTCACTTCCATTCCCACAATTTCGACGTCACGTTGTCGTTGGCGTCGGTAGCGTGCTCGAATACGCCCACCGTGCCGGCCAGCTTTGCCAGTTTTCCCGTGGCGGTCACGAAATGAATCGACCCGCGATAGCTTGCGCCCCCGCCCGGATTGAGCCTTCCGGATCCCTGCCCCTTCCAGACCGCCATGCCGTCCGCGGTCACGTAGGCGCCTTGGCCCTCTCCGAAGAGAAATCCGCCCGGTTGCATCTGGGACGAGTAGGATGCGCGACCCTGGTAATCGATCCCCAGGATCTTGCCCTGAGTACGAATCGAAATTTCCACTTTTGGTCCCGCTGCATCCAACACCCGGAAACCGGTCACTTTGCCGGTCTCTTCTCCAATTTGATCACCCAACATGTTTTGAGGGCCTCCTTAAGGCCCGAATCAGTATAGCAGCACCGTGCCGGCGTGACTGAAACTTTCCGCTATGAGATAGAATCAGCTAAAACGCCGTGATCGGGCAGACCATCGCGCATTACCGCATCACCGCCAAGCTGGGCGAGGGCGGGATGGGCGAGGTGTATCGCGCGGTCGACACCAAGCTGGATCGCGAGGTGGCGCTGAAGATTCTTCCGGCGGCGTTTGCGGCGGACGCGGATCGCATGGCGCGGTTCGAGCGCGAAGCCAAGGTGCTGGCGTCGCTGAATCATCCCAACATCGCGCAGATCTACGGCGTCGAGGAGCGCGCGCTGGTGATGGAATTGGTCGAAGGCGAGACGCTCAAGGGGCCGCTGCCGCTCGAGACGGCGCTCGCCTGCGCTCGGCAGATCGCCGACGCGCTGGAGGCTGCGCACGAAAAGGGAATCGTGCATCGCGATCTAAAACCGGCCAACGTCAAGATCACTCCCGAGGGCGTGGTGAAAGTCCTGGACTTCGGCCTCGCCGCCGTAGCGCAGGCCTCGCGGCCCGAGTCGGAGAACCCCGCCAACTCGCCCACGCTCACCATGCCGCCCACAAGTGCAGGTTTGATTCTGGGCACGGCGGGCTATATGAGTCCCGAGCAGGCGCGCGGCAAGCCGGTGGACAAGCGGGCCGACATCTGGGCGTTCGGCGTGGTGCTCTATGAAATGCTGACCGGCACGAAGGCGTTCGACGGCGAGGACGTGGCCGAGGCGCTGGCGGCCGTGATCCACAAAGAGCCCGATCTGACGCAGGTGCCCGCACCGGTGCGGAGCGTGGTGGAGCGCTGCCTGCGCAAAGATCCGCGCAAGCGCATGCGCGATATCGGCGACGTGCGCATGGCGCTGGAGGAGCAGCCCACCGGGGCTGAGGTCCAGCCACAGGCTACGGGCGCGGGTCATGGGAAGCTGCCTTGGATGGTGGCAGGTTCTCTGCTGCTCGCGACGCTCGGGTTGGGCTACCTGGCTTACCGGCACGTTACCGAAGAAACCCGCGTTCTCCGGCTCACCGTCCTGCCGCCGGAAAAAGCGACGGCGGATATGGAGGCGGTGTCGCCGGATGGCCGCCGCATCGTGTTCGTTGGCATGCAAGAGGGCCGGAGTGAGCTTTGGGTGCGTGAGCTCGATTCATTGTCCGTCCGGCTGTTGGTGGGAACCGAAGACGCAACTTACCCGTTCTGGTCCCCGGACAGCCGAGCAATCGGATTTTTCCAGGCTGGAAAACTGAAAAGGATCGATGCCGCCGGAGGGCCTGCACTGACTTTGTGCGACGCCGGCAACGGACGCAACGGATCCTGGAACCGGAACGGCATCATCGTGTTTACGCCCAACGTCGGCTCCGGTATCTACCGCGTCGCCGCCGCGGGAGGAGAAGCCACGCCCGTGACCGCCCTGGACCGGGCCCTCGGGGAAAACGCGCATCGCATGCCCTGGTTCCTGCCGGACGGCCACCACTTCCTCTACACGGCGCGCAACAACGACCCAGACAAGAATGCGATCTACGTTGCCGACCTCAATTCTAAGGACCGCAAGAAAATCCTGGCCGCGAGTTCCAATGCCGTGTATGCATCGCCGGGTTATTTGTTGTTTCTGCGGGGCGCAACGCTGATGGCACAACCTTTCGATGCCTCCAGCGCACAAACCAAGGGCGACGCGGTTCCGATTGCCGAGCAGATCCGGTTTGACTCGCTCAACCTGATGGGCCGGTTCTCGGTATCGCAAAACGGCGTTCTGGCGTATTCCTCCGGCTCCATGACTTCCGGCTTCACTGGCGGCGCGGTTGGCGGCGTGCAACTGACTTGGTTCGATCGATCCGGGAAGGTGACCGGAACGGTTAGCCAGCCAGGTTTGATCGCTCGGCCATCCATTTCGCCGGACGGCCGCACCGTGGCCTTCGATCGCGTGGACCAGAGCGGGCACACCGATATCTGGCTGTTCGACCTGGCGCGCGGCACCGAGTCCCGATTTACTTTCGATTCACCTGCGAGCCAGTATCCGATTTGGTCTCCGGATGGCAGCCGCATCGCTTACAGTTCAGCCCGGCTCGGTTTGCCCGGCGTGGTACTTCAAAAGCCCGTGAGCGGAGCCGGCGAGAGTGAAATCCTGGATAAATCGATCCTGAACGCTCGACCGATGGACTGGTCGCGAGACGGCCGTTACGTCTTCGCGCATGCCCTGGATCCGAAGACGAACATCGACATTTGGGTATTGCCGCAATTCGGGGATCGAAAGGCCTTCTCCTACCTGCACACGGAATTCAATGAACAGTGGGAAAAGTTGTCGCCCAACGGCCAGTGGCTGGCGTACCAATCGGATGAGACAAGGCGAAATGAGATCTATGTCCAAACATTCCCAAAGCCCGAAGGGAAATGGCAGGTGTCAACGGATGGCGGAAGCCGGCCCCTTTGGAGCCGGGACGGGAAGGAGTTGTTTTTCATCGACCCGAGGCGCAGGATGATGGCCGTGGAGATCCAGGGTGGCGCCAAATTCCAGGCCGGTGGCCCCAAGGTCCTCTTCGATACGCGTCTTGCGGGCGGTACCACTGTGTTTGACGTCAGCAAGGACGGCCGTTTCCTGGTTCCTGTCCAGGTGGAAGACACGGCCGCCGAGCCGATCAGCGTGGTAATCAACTGGACGGCGGGGTTGAAAAAATAGGCATCAAGTGGCGAAGAAACATCTCCAGCGCGTGCGCCGGATCTGCATGGCGATGCCCGAGACTTTAGAAAAGTCTCGCACGGCGAGCCGACCTTTTTCGCCGGCGGCAAGCGCGTCTTCACAATGTTTGCCAACAATCATCATCACGACGGGCACGTCGCCGTGTGGATTCCGGCGCCGCCGGGCTTGCAAGAAGCGCTCATCCAGGAGGCGCCCGAGACGTACTTCCGGCCGCCGTATGTCGGACCGAGCGGCTGGGTGGGAATCCAGCTGGATCGCGTGACGGATGAACAGCTCGCCGCGCATATTCGCGAAGCCTGGTGCCTGGTGGCGCCGAAAAAACTACAAGCGACAAAACATCCGTAATGTTCGATCAAGCTCGTGGCGCACGCACTCGTCACCACTCTGAGGAAATCGCTCGGGCGTTCACACGAGTGTGAACGCGGCACGCACGAGTGCGTGCGCCACGGACCTGATAGAATCAGACGCATCGTTAGGAGCGTTATGCCAGACATGACACGCAGGAATCTTCTGTTTTCTCTGCCCGCGGCGGGGATGGCGGCGCGCGCGATGGCGCAATCGGGCAAGCCGACGATCCCGGTCCGCTCGCTCAGCCACATGACGCTCAGCGTCACCGATCCCCAGCGCTCGCTCGAGTTTTATCAAGGGCTGTTCGGTATGCCGATCCAGGCGCGGCAGGGGCCGACCATGGTGCTCGGCATCGGCTCCGGCCCGCAGTTCGTGGCGCTCGGCAGAGTCGGGCCGAACGGGAAGCCTGGCATCAATCACTGGTGCATGACCACCGAGCGCTTCAATGTCGATCGGACGCTCGCGATTCTGGCGGAGCACGGCATCGCCAAGTCGGACTCGAACGGCGCCATGAAGGTGCGCGTGCGAATGCGCGGTCCGGAAAACGGGGGCGCAAAGGAAGGCACGCCGGAAATGTACATCGGCGATCCGGACGGAATCGTGGTGCAGATCCAGGACACCAGCTATTGCGGCGGCGCGGGCGTGTTGGGCAGCGTGTGTCCGGCCAAGCCTGAGCCGGCGCCGAAGAAAGGCCTGATCGCGCTCACCGATCTCAGCCACTTCACGATTTTTGTTTCCGACGCGCAGCGCGCGCTCGATTTTTATCAGTCGCTGTTCGCCATGCCGATCCAGGCGCACCAGGGTGCGACGCCGCTGCTGGCGGTGGGATCGGGCGGCCAGTTTCTGACCATCGCCGGCGGTGGAGGCGGGCGAGGCCGGGCGGGCGGAGCAGCCCCGATGCCCGGCATCAATCACGCCAGTTTCCGCATGCGCGGTTTCAATCCCGACAAGGTCATGAAGACGCTGGCCGAGTATGGCATCAAGCCGCGAGAGCAGGGCGCGCGCGGGCCGGCGGGTCCACTGGTATCTTATGTGACCATGCGAATGCCGGATCGCGGCGGATCGCCGGGCGGCACGCCGGAACTTTATTTCACCGATCCGGACGGCATCCTGCTCCAGATTCAGGACACAAGCTACTGCGGCGGATCGGGCGCGCTGGGCGAAGTTTGCGTGCCCTGATGGCTCGGCGAGTTCGTCCGCCGCATCCCGAGCATCTGAAATTTCTCGCGCCCTTCGGCGCGCGGATCACCGAACTCGCGCTGGCGACGCGCAAGCTGGTGCTGGAGGAGGCGCCGGAAGCGAGCGAGTTGATCTACGACGCCTACAATGCCGTTGCCAGCGGCTATTCGTTCACAGTACGGCCCGGCAATCCGTTCATTCACATCGCTGCGTACGCGAATTGGGTCAATCTTGGCTTCAACTATGGAAAGGCTCTCCCGGACCCGGAAGGCTTGCTGCAGGGCGTTGGCAGGTTCGCGCGGCATATCCGCATTTCCGCATTGGAAGATTTGAAAAAGCCCGCCGTCCTGAAGCTGGTGCAAAGCGCGATCGCGATGGCTGAACGTCCCCCGGCCAAAGTCGACGCCATTAGCATCGTCCGCGCCGTTTATCCCATACGGCGGCGGCCGGGAGCCCGCGTCAGTCGCGCTCCTCGAGGTGTTTCAAGCGCGCGTCGATGACTTCTTCGACGCGGTGCAGTTACAAGCGCGATAGGCCGCGGCTCTCATCCGTCCACTGGTCGATTTCGTCAAAGTGCATGTCCAAGTGTTTCCGCAGGCTGTTGATCTGCGCAACTTTGATCAGAATGCCAACGATAATGAGGTTGGTCAGCACTGTGGCCACGGCAACCGCTGCCAGGAGCTGTGTGTCGTTCATCTGCCGCTTATGATATCGCCTGCATCTGGCGGCGCTGCGCGGTCTGCTCCGCGAGAAATTCCAGCACGGCACGATGCGCGGCCTCCGGCTGATCCGTCGAGAAGATATGGCTGGCGTGCGGAATCATGACCAGCTTCGCGCCGGGGATGCGGCTCGCCACCAGTTTGCCGTTGCCGGGCGGCACCAGCAGGTCCGTTTCACCGTGGATCACCAGCGTTGGCGTCTTGATCTGCGGCAAGCGGCTGTACGCCTCCCACGCCAGAATTCCCTGGAGCTGCGCCATATAAGCTTCGGGCCGTGGGAACCAGGGCCGGCGAACCACGATGTCCTCGTCAATCCGTGCGCGAGGCGTTCCCGGATCGTAAATGAACGGGACCGCAAGTTCAGCAGCCTGTTCGGGCGTCACCACGCCGCGCGCCATGAGCATTTGCGCGACCTCGGGTTTGGCCTGCACCGTGGTCGGGCCACCCGCGGCGGTGCATCCGAGAATGAGCGATCGGACGCGCTCGGGATACTGCAGCGTGAACTCCTGCGCGATCATGCCTCCCATGGATACGCCGTAGACATGCGCACTCTCGACGCCGGCGGCGTCCAGGACAGCGCGCGCGTCAGCAGCCATGAGCGCGATCGGATACGGTCCGGGCGGCATGTCGGTGCGCGCGACGCCGCGATTGTCTAACGCAATGGTCCGGTACTTGGCGGCGAGGATCGGCCGCGTGCGATACCACATGTCGGAGGGATACGCGAGACCCATGATGAGCAGGACTGGCTCGCCCTGGCCTTGCTCGTCCCAATAAATCTTCGCGCCCTGGTTTTCGATGAATGCCATGCTGCCTCAGCCCGATTGTACCGCCCTGCTGCTTCATCGCGAGGGTCTGGAAGCCGGGCCGGAAGGCACAGCGTCCGATGATTACGGCATGCCGTGCTGGCGCAGCAGCGGCCGCGCGCGAGCTGGGCGGGATGCCTGTGAAGAAAGGCGCTCACCTGGTTGCGCACAAAGACCGGCTGCGCCGTAGCATTTCTGCGTGTACCAATCCGGGCTCGAGCGTCCTGTCATCCGCCGTCGGTGCGAGCTAAGAAACTACTTTGCTCGGCGCGAGTTGCTGGGTGGCTTGGTTGCGTCAGCCCGACCGCTTCCTGGAGCTGTAGTTCTTGCCGGTCAACTGGCGGATTCGCGCCTCGAGCTTGGCCGCCTCCGCTTTGCGGCGCAGCTTCTTCAACAGCTCGACGTACTCACCGGCGGTTTGGGCCAGCAAGTCGAGATTAACGTCCGGCGTTATGGGCCGGCGGGCGTTCAGGATGCCGCGCTTGTCGAGAATCGCGAGCGACAACCGGTAGAGCGATTCAGCTTCCGACAGGTTGGCTTTCGCCACATAGATGGATGCGAGCGTATTCAGGCTCGCCACCGTCTCGCTCTCGCGCGCCGCCAGCACCTGCTGCACCAGTGGCTCAGCGTCTCCCTGCCGATCGAGCTTGGCGTAGACTTCGGCCAATTGCTGATACTTGTCGACCAACTCCGGATTCTCCGCGCCCAGTACTTTCATCCACAAGAAGATGGATCTTTCATAGATGCGCGCGGCTTCGGTGTATCGCTTCTCGCCGACGTACAGCGAACCCAGCCGATCCAGGTTCTTGGCTACGTCGGGATGCATGGGCCCCAGGCTTCCCTCGCGAATCGAAAGCGTCTGGCGCAGCAGCGCCTCGGCATCCGGCGCGTGCTTCTGCTCGAGCGCCAGATCGGCCAGTGCGTCCAAGGCCGGAAGCAGCTCCGGGCTGCTGGCAGAAATCGTTTTCTGCTGGATCTGGACCGCGCGCTGGTAGAGCGTAATCGCCGCGGGCGTGTTTTGCCGCAGAACGTTGAGATGCGCAAGCCGGATCAAGTCCGGCACGGATTGCGCGGTGTCGGTCCCGGCCGTCCGCTCGCGAATGGCAATGGCGCGGCGCAGCGACTTTTCCGCCTCCGCATACCTGGTGTCCGATTCGAGCGCTTGCGCGGCGGCGTCAATGGCCGGGATCAATTTCGGATCGTCGTCGCCGTACTCGCGCTCCAGAATCCGCAGCGAGCGCTGGTACAGTTCCGCGGCGAGACCATATTTCATCTGCGCGAAATTGACTCGCGCCAGGTCGTTCACCGCGGGGATGATTTGCGGATTGGCGCGGCCCAGCCTGTCTTCCTCCAATTCCAGCCGCTTCTGGTACGGCCTCTCGGCATCGGCGTAGCGGCCCTGAGACGAATAGAAATCGCCCAGATCCTGATAGGCCTTGGCGACGCGCGGGTCCGACGCCTTCCACTGACTGGCAGCATCGATGGCCGCGAGCAGCGTCTTCTCTCTCTGCGAGACGGCTGCCTGCGGTTTGTCCTGCGCCTGCCCAAACGCAGTCCAGCCAAGTACTAGAACGACGGAAATGAATGTTACAGGCCGTGGGGTCTGCATCTCGCCTTATTCATCGTCCAAAGGCAGGCTGCAATTCAGGCCGTCGAGCGATTCTAAGGCCAAAATGCGATCGATTCGGGTGAAGCTCGGGTGTTCCCACGAGACCTTTTGAGGTGGGAGGGCACTTACCCGGTAAGTGACCATGGTCCTGCCATCCTGGTGCTTCGAGCTCGACGCCGTGGTGGCCGCATGTCTTTTTCCCACAGCGATCGCGATTCTGATCAGCGGGCTGGATGATCTCACGCTGGACGTGGTTTGCTTGTGGGCCTGGGCGAAGGCCCGGTGGGGCCCGTCCGCGCGTCAAAAACTTTCGCCGAAGAGCGCCGGGGCACAGGCGGAAAAGCGCATCGCCGTCTTCGTTCCGCTGTGGCGCGAGTACCAGGTCATCCGCGGCATGCTGGAGCACAACGTGGCCGCGATTAACTACGACAATTACCACTTTTTCGTGGGAGCGTATCCAAACGACGAGCCGACTTTGGACGCGGTGCGCGATCTGGAGGCGCGCTTCCCGCAGGTACACCTGGCGGTCTGCCCGCACGATGGCCCATCGTCCAAAGCGGACTGCCTGAACTGGGTCTACCAGCGCATGCTGCTGTTCGAAGAGAATCACGGCGTCCGCTTCGAGATCGTGGTCACGCACGACGCTGAAGACCTGATCCACCCGGAAGCGCTGGCCTGCATCAATGCTCGCGCGGAGCAGTTCGACATGGTGCAGATTCCGGTGCTGCCCCTTCCCACGCCATTTCCAAGCGTCGTGCACTCGATCTACTGCGATGAGTTCTCCGAATGGCAGATCAAGGATATGCCCGCGCGCCAGCTCATGGGCAGCTTCATTCCGTCCAACGGCGTTGGCACCGGGTTCACCCGTGGCGCGCTCGAGAAATTGGCCAGCGCGGAACACAATCTCATCTTCGAGCCGGCCTGTTTGACCGAAGACTACGAGATCGGATTGCGCTTGCATCAACTCGGATGCCGGCAGGTGTTCGTTCCTCTGACGCAATCGGGCGAGAGCATCCTGGCGACGCGGGAGTTTTTTCCGCGCACACTGCATGCGGCCATCCGCCAGCGGACGCGCTGGACCATGGGAATCGGTCTGCAGAGCTGGGAACGTCACGGCTGGCGGGGGAGCTGGGGAGAAATCTATTGGTTCTGGCGCGATCGCAAAGGGCTATTCGGAAACCCGCTGAGCCTGCTGACGAACTTTCTGTTCGCCTATGGCTTCCTCACCTGGCTCGCGGCGCAATTCATGGGAACGCCTTGGGGCTTGGCGCGGCAAGCGCTGCATCCACGGCTTCTCGCGAGCACGCTGTTCATTCAAGTCATTCAAACCGCGGTGAGGGCCGGCTGCGGGCTGCGTGTGTACGGCGCGTTTTTCGCGCTGGGCGTTCCCTTGCGCGCGGTGTGCGCCAATTGGATCAATTCCGTGGCCGCCGTCAAAGCCGTGTATGGATACGCGCGAGCCCGCATCAAGCACGAGCCGCTGGTGTGGCTTAAGACCGAGCACGCCTATCCGTCGCGTAGCGCGCTGCTGCAGCACAAGCGCAAGCTGGGCGAGATACTGGCGGGCACGTCCTACGTCTCCGAATCGGATGTGCGGCAGGCGCTTGCTACGCTGCCGTCGGCCCTGCGGCTGGGCGAGCACCTCATCCAGTTGGGCAAGCTCACCGAAGATGAATTGTACGAAGCGCTAAGCCTGCAACAGAGCTTGCCGGCGGGACGCCTGGAGCCGTGGCGCATCAACCGAAATGTCGCCCGATCGCTGCCGCGCCACGTGATCCGGGGCTGGCACGTGCTCCCATTTAGGATCTCGGAAGGCCAGTTATTCCTGGCCAGCCCGGAGATCCCGAGCGACGAGCTGAGCCGCACGCTGCAACGGTTCACCAGAATGTCGCTGCGCTTCCACTTGGTCACGCCCCACAATTTTGCCGAATTGATGAGCGAGCTGCTGTAGGGCAATGGGGCAAATTTCGGTCTACGCTCGCTCGCGATGGCGCAGAGCGCCGCGCCGCTACTTCTTCTCTGGCGCCTTCGCCGAGAGCATCAGCTTGATGAGCAGTTCGGTGATGCGCGGCTCGAGCCCTTCGGTGTGGCCTTTGTCCTCTCGAACAACATCCGCCACCAGCCGGCCGCCTTTGCAGTGTGGATACTCGAAAACTTCGGCGGCGCCCGGACGCGGCAGCCGGCCCCAGGCGTCAGAGCCGGGATCCTGACGCGTGGAATCGTAGACGTAGCCGGGCGTCGTGTCCTCAACATCCGCTTTCCGCACGCGCGCGCCGCATCCCAGTTTCTGCGCCCACTCGGAAGTCTCCGGCAAGCCTTTGCCGTCCATTTCGTGCGCGCCGGTTTCATAGATGAACGAGAACTCGTTGTCCGGGAGCTGCCGCAACGCTGCGGCGGCCGCCGCGAGATTGACCCCGCCGCGTCCCGGACCCGTTCCAGGTGTGGCCGCGGATCCGCCATTTGCCGGAGACGCACCAGGAGCGGGACCGCGCGCCGCGAGATTGCTGAAGTTGCCGCGCCCGGGGTTCCCTCCCAGCCTCCCGCCGGAAAGACTCAGCCAGCCATCCACCCGCTGCTTGAAGAAATCCGTGCGGATGATCCGGTTGGACGTCATGCCGCCTTGCGAGTGCCCGACCAGCCAGAACGCTTTGATGTTTTCCTTGCCGACCTGATCGTAGATCAGATTAACGATGTTTTGGAGATACTCGTCGTCGGCGGGAGTCCACGCCTTGGGCGGCGGTACGGAAGCGTTCGGCGTGGCGATCACCAGGCGGTACTTTTCTTTGTAGTCCATCAGCGGGAAATAGTGCCGTTGCCAGTTGCCGTAGGAGCCGAAGCCGTGGAGTGACATGATGAAGGTTACCTTCTCGCCCTTCTTCAAATCGCAGGGATAATCCAAAAAGAATTCCCGGCCCGCTTTCGGCTCAATCGCAGTCCCTTCGTTGGTGACTAAGGGAGCCGGGCAGTTGGCCGCCGGGCAGTGCAGCGGCGGCGGGATCTGGCAGCTCACGCCCGCCAGTTCGATGTTCGACGCCTTCTTGGCGTAGCCCGCCGTTGCTATCGCCAGGCCGAGGGCCAGGATTCCGAAAAGCGGTCGCTTCAGCATGGATGGTTAGCTCCTTATCATTTTTCAGGCAACGCTCGGCGGCGCGGACGCGAGTGTTCGGCGGCAGCGTGAGCCTGCGCACACAACTCGCCCGCCCACATTCAGAGAGATAGTAAAGCCGCCCGCCCCTGGCTGTCAATGGAAATGTTACCGGGTAACACTTCGGATGGCACGCCGGGATCTTGGATGCCCGGTAGCCCGCCGCTGCTCCTCCAAGGACTCATTGCGCCAGGGCGCGCGGTTTGCTGCGGCCCCCTGCAACGGCTATATTAGCCAAATGGACGCGAAACCCGGTCTTCGCGCTCGCAAAAAGATCCAGACTCGCAGGCTGATCCTGAAATGCGCCGACGCCTTGTTCGGCAAGCGGGGCTTCGCCGCGACTACGCTGGAAGACATCGCGCGCAAGGCCGGTGTCCACAAGCAGACCGTGCTTCGCTACTTCGGCTCGAAGGAAGAGATTGCGCTGGCCTTCCGGCAGGTCGCGCTGCACAACTTCAAAAAAGGGCTGCTGGATCCGAATCGCCAGGTCGGCGTGCTGGCCTACTGGCGCGACTTCATCGCCGCCTCGGCGGCCGAGGTGGCGCGCCGCGGCGACATGCTGCGCTACACCAAACTGGTGGAGTCCGAGCCGGCTCTGATGGCCGCGTCGCTCAAAATACAGATTCAGTATGAGGAGATTCTGGCCGCGGAGCTCAGCCGGGAAGCTGGAAAGGATCCCGAGAACGACCTTTATGCGCGCATGCTGGCGGCGCTGCTGGTGGACGGGAACTTCAGCGTCGCGCGCATGGTCTTGAACAGCGGTTCGCTGGAGCGCTACGTGAGCGCGGCGCTGAGCGTGGTTGATTTCGCAATCCATGAATTTCCGCCCCGCAGCTCGTTCGAACGCCTGGCCAACGGTCGCAGCACATCCGCCGGCCCCGAAGGCCCTGTGGCACGAAGCCTCGCCAGGGTGGCCAAGCGCTAGCCCGCCGGCGGCCAACGGTTTGTCCTTCAGCCCGATCTGGACCCTCCCGCCAACGGTTGGCTAACCGTATCACAAACCGTTGTTGCGCCGCTTCTTGACAGTGCTTCGTGTCTTGTTCCACAATTAAAGGCACTTGACGCTTTTGCTTCGAGGTCTTAGGTTCTGCGAGTTCTGAAGGGAGTGCTCCATGTTCCGAGTCATTTCTGCGTCTATCCTGATTCTTGTCCTGTGCATTGCGATAGCATTCGCGCAGGCGCCTACCGGAATCATTGCGGGAGCCGTCACCGACGAGTCCGGCGCCGTCATTCCGAACGTTACCGTCACGATCACAAACAAGGCGACCGCCTTTGCTCGCACCGTTACGACGAACGCTGAGGGATATTTCAGCGCTCCCGCCCTTCCGGCCGGCGACTATGAAGTCAAAGCTGAAGTAACAGGCTTCCGTACTCTTGTACGTCCGGCCACCGTCCAGACCGGTGAGACGACGCAGGTCAATTTGCCGATGACCCTGGGCCAGACGCAGGAGGTGGTAACGGTTGAAGCTGCCGCTGCGCAGATCAACTATGAAAATCACCAAGTGTCGAGCGTCATCGACCACGGCGAGATTCAGGAACTCCCGCTCAACGGGCGGAGCTACATGCAGTTGGCCGGCCTGGAACCGGGGGTCACCGTTTCTCCTGGCTCCACATCCCAGGCCAACGCACTGTTCAACGTCAATGTCATCGGCGCGGGCAACCGGACCATCTTCTCCATCGACGGTGGCAGCGTTTTCGACAACATTGACGCCGGCAACGCGGCCTCGTCGATGAACTTCTCCCAGGAACTCGTCCAGGAATTCCAGCTCTCAGCTCTCAATTCGGACGTCTCCACCGGCATTACAGCGGGGGGCTCAATCAACGTTGTAACCCGCTCGGGCACCAACGACTTCCACGGCAGCGCTTATTTCTACTATCGCGACCACAACATGGCCGCGTTCCCCAACCTGCAGCACACTCCGGGGCAGCCAAGCAATCCGTTCTTCGATCGCAAACAGCCCGGCGCCACCATCGGCGGCCCCATCAAGAAGGACCGGACCTTCTTCTTCTTCAGCTATGAGCACACCCAGCAGGTACAGGCGATAGCTACCGCGGCCACCGACCCGGCGCTCTCGCCCCTGGGCGGCGCTTACCCGAGCCCCTACAACGCGAACCTGTACAGTATCCGGCTCGATCATACGATCTCATCCAAGAACCAGCTCTTCTTCCGTTATTCCCACGATGGCAACACCGGCTTCGGCCCCGCTCTTGTCACGGGTGACCCATCGGACTGGACCCAGAACGTCAATTGGGCCGATCAGACCATTCTCGGTCTGACCACTACGTTCACGCCCACGGTCGTGAACGATTTCCGCGTTCAGTACAACTACTGGAGCAATCACAACCTCACCACGCAGTCCTGCAACCTCCCTTGCGTCGCCCAGGTCGTGCCGACGATCTTTACTACCGGCGGGTTCGACTTAGGTAACAACCTGAATTCTCCGCAGGGCCGGACTACCCGCCGTTACGAAGCCATCGAGAACTTGAGCTGGCAGAAGGGAGCACACCGGCTGAAGTTTGGAGCCGACGTCAACCGCGCCTTGAGCATCGGACTGTGGGGCTTCTGTACACCGTTCTGCGAGGGTGCTCTGACACCGGCCAACGTTGCGGCCATTGAGGCGGCGTATACGCCATTTCTTGGGGCCAGCGTGGTGGACGGTCTTTTCGCCGGCGTGCCGACGGTCTTGCATACCGACGCCGACGCGCTCAACTTGCCCTTGAGCTCGCTGAACAACGCCATTTTCTTCGGCGTCGGAGTCGGACAGACCGCACTTCCCTCGAACTATAACCGCGCCAATAACATAGCCGAGTCGCAATACCGTTCCTACGTCCAGGACACTTGGAAGGTCAGGTCGAGTCTCACACTGAACTATGGATTGGCGTGGAACGCGCAGACCGGCTATTACAATAACGGCTTCACTTATCCGCAGTATCTGGCGCCAATCTTCGGCACTACCATGAACCCCACTGCCAACAACCTGCATGAGTTCCAGCCCAGCTTCGGCTTTTCATGGAGTCCGTTCAAGAGCAATAAGACCGTCATCCGCGGTGGCGGCGGCATCTACTGGGATAGCACGCCCGGTTATTATCACAACCGGGCTCCGGCTTCGATTGGACCTCCGGGAGCCTCACGCGCAACGCTCCCCTCGAGCGCCTTCACCAACATCTATAACGGCATTTTCGACCTGACGACATTCAAGCCCCTGCCGATCGGTGCTCCCGTTCCGGTTGGCGATTTCACCAATCTGAGCATCGGACAGTTTGCCAACATCGTCGCCCAGCAGTATAACCAGGTCCAGGCGTTGATCGCTCCCGGGCCCCTGCAGACCAGCGGTCCCTACAGCATCAGCGGGATCGACTACACCAAGACGGGCGTAGAAATCTTTCCGCCCAACAGCTTCCCTGAGCCCAGGAGCTATCAGACTTCTCTCGGCATCCAGCAGGATTTGGGCCACGGTCTGATTGTCAGCGCCGATTGGGCGCGCCGGCAGGGTGAGAATGTCTCGCTCGGCGAAGTGGACCTGAACCACAATAACTTCTATGTGAGCGGTGTGCGTAACCCGGTGATTCCCGTTTGCAGCCCGTCTCAGTTTTACGTTCCGGGTCAGGAATGCTCCAATGGGGCGATTACGGTCTGGACGGATCAGGGGCGCTCTGTGTATGAAGGCCTGCTCGTGAAGGCTCAAAAGCGCATGTCAGCCCACTTCCAGTTCCTGCTGTCCTATGCCTTCCAGCACGAGAATGCCGACACCGGATATTACAACGTGCTGAACTGGATGTCGGGTTACCAGCAGAATCTGGCCCACCAGAACCTGAATATCTCCGGCATCGTGACCCTGCCCTATGGCTTCCAGCTGAGCCTGAACTCGGCCATGATCTCCGCCACTCCGGCGACGGTCAACATAGGAAGCTACCCGCTTCCCGGCGTCGACATCAACGGCAGCCAGCCCCTTCCAGGCCTGCCGCTCGGCTGCCTCAACGCGGGCTGTAGCTCCGCTCAGATTGCCAAGGCGGTCGCCGCCTACAACAGTACCTACCCGGGCACCAAGGCCGCCAACGGCAGCGTGTTTCCGCAGTTGGTCCTGCCGCCGAGATACTCCACCGGGTCCACACTGGTCTCGCAGGATCTCCGGCTCCAGAAACAGTTTCGGTATAGAGAGCGTTACAGCCTCAGCATCTTCGCCGAAATGTTCAATGCCTTGAACGTCGCAAACTTCCAGGGCTTTAGCAACACGGTGGACGCGGTAAATGCTACGCCGACCAAGGCTCAGACTTTTGCTTTCGGTCAGGCCACGCAGCGCATTGCGCAGACCTTCGGTCAAGGCGGACCTCGCGCCCTGCAGTTGGGCGCCCGAATCACTTTTTAGTCGCGCCCAGTTTACTCTACCGGAAAGGGCAGGTCTTGCGGACTGCCCGACCCCGGTTCTCCTCGGATCGAGCGGCCGCGCGCATTGCAGCCCGGCACAATTCTCTTTCTAACAGCTCCGGCATTTGATACGGACCGTGTGGTCAGCACAGCTTTTTTTTCTTTTTCCCGGCCAGTCGCGGCGCCAGCAGGGCTCGCCCGCCAGCGATAGATTCGCCCGGGCGCTACAGGCATTATTCCGGGAACCGTCTCCGTGAATCCGACGCGGTCATCCCGAACGGAACGGCCGCCCACGCGGCCACACCCAATGCCGGAGAACTATGGCGCTCCGGCGTTGTCTCGGCGGCGCGCCTACTGCTCTCCGGCCTCCATCAGTTGCTCGCCGATGCCAGGTTTCGGTGTGCCAGTGGCCGCGGCGATATCCGTGATGAAGGCAAACCGCGCATCCAGGCCTGAGGCCGTGAAACGCGCTTTCGAGCGGCCAGAGCAGCATAACGGTAGGATGGAAGAGCGGGAGGCAAACGGAACCAACTACCAGTTTTCACTGCGGTTCCGGCAGACTCGCCCGTAACACATTGAGGGCCCTTAGCTCAGCCGGTTAGAGCAGCGGACTCATAATCCGTTGGTCGCTGGTTCGAATCCAGCAGGGCCCACCAGATGATCCAATCGTTTCGCCCTCGCGCTCACCGGGGGACACCCTACCAACAGCTATCTTAGAGAAGTAATGACCAACCTGGACTTCACGCCGCTGGTTTTTCTCATCTCCGCCGCAGCCGGTTGCCTGGGCGCGCTCACGGGACTGGGGGGCGGCGTGGTGGTCACGCCCGCGCTCACTCTGCTGCTGGGCGTCGACATCCGTTTTGCCATCGGAGCCAGCCTGGTCTCGGTCATCGCGACTTCCTCGGGCGCGGCAGCCGCTTTCATTCGAGAAGGCTACTCGAATATCCGGATCGGTATGTTTCTGGAAGTCGCCACCACGCTGGGCGCGCTGCTAGGGGCGTTTCTCGCGACGCGCACGCCGACCTCGATTCTGGCCGTGATCTTCGGGGCCGTCCTGCTTCACTCCGCCTGGATGTCGACGCGCGGACAGCCGAAAGACCTGGCCGGCCGCCAGCCCGATCCGTTGGCTGAACGCTTCAGTCTGAGCGGCGCCTATCCGACCGAGCGCGGCTGGGAGCCTTACCAAGTCACGCATGTCAAGACCGGGCTGGGGCTGATGTTCGGCGCGGGCACTCTGTCGGGCCTGCTCGGAATCGGCTCGGGCGCGCTCAAGGTCATCGCCATGGACCAGGCCATGCGCATTCCATTCAAAGTATCTACCACCACCAGCAACTTTATGATCGGCGTCACGGCCGCGGCCAGCGCCGGCATCTACCTCAGCCGCGGATACATCGAACCGGCGCTCGCGATGCCCGTGATGCTGGGCGTGCTGGCGGGCTCGCTGATCGGGGCTCGACAACTGGTCGGCGCGCGCGTCCGCGTCCTGCGCTGGATCTTCGCCGGATTGGTGGGGGTGATGGCCATCGAGATGATCGTGAGCGGCTTCACGGGGGCCAGCTAATGCGGCCGCTCGGCGATCCGGGCTTGGAGCTGATTCTCAGCCGGCTGCTTCGTACCGGAGTGCTTCTGTCAGCGCTGGTGGTTCTGGCTGGCGCCGCCTGCTTCCTTTCGACGCACGGCAAACAACTCGCCGCCTACCACGCCTTTCATGCCGCACCGGATGCCTATCGAAGCGTGCGCGGAGTTGTGCATGCCACCGGAACCGGAGATTGCCGCGCCATTATCCAGCTCGGCCTTCTGCTCTTGATCGCTACGCCGATCGCGCGGGTGGCCTTTTCGCTGGTGGCTTTCTGGCTGGAGCGCGACTGGAAATTTGTCGCGCTGACGGCAACCGTCCTCACCATCCTGATATATAGCCTGGCAGGCCAGCACTAGCAGCTAGAACAGCTTCCCGATCGACCGCTGCAACTCGCGGAAGATCTGATCGGGAGTCTTGGCAGCATCGACCACAACGAAATTGTAGCGCTTGGCCATCCGGTCGAGCGCCCGGATGACGCGCGTCTGGTAGCGCACGAAGCTGTCGTGCATGTCGGCGCCGAAGCGCATGTCCATGCCGGACTCCCAATGATCGAAGGCGCCCCGGCCCAGCACCACGCGCGTGAGCAGGTCGCGCACTTCCGCGCGCAGATAGTAGATGGCGTGCGGTACCAGGGCAAACCCGGCCACGCGCTCGATCCAGCTTCGATCCTCGCCGCGCGCGATGGCACGCGCCATCAGCGAGAAGATGTAGCGGTCGGTGAGCACCACGAAGCCGGCGCGCAAGGCCGGAATGATTTCGTTCTCCAGGCGATCGGCAAAGTCGGTGGCATAGAACAAGGTCATCGTGATGGGACCCAGCGTGTTGCCTTCCTTGGCCTGTTGGATGCCTTTGCCGGCCAAGGCGCCCCGCGCCATGCCGGTGTCGAGCACCGCGTGTCCTGCATGTTCCAGCCAGGCGCGCAGCCGCGCCACCTGCGTCGACCGGCCCACCGAATCCGGCCCTTCGATGACGATCAGCTTGCCCAGCAGTTCGCTGCGATCGACGCCGGCCAGGGATTCGCTATAGAATTCGAGCGGCTGCTTGTGCAGCATCGATATCTCCCTGGGAAGCCCGCAGGACACCATTGCGCAGATTTCCCCCCAACTGCGCGGCCACTATGTCGCGCATCTGCTGCTGCTGCTCTTCGATGGACCCGGTGGCGTCGATGACGTGGAAGCCGACCTCCTGGATCATGGCCTCGTACTCGTCCAGAATCCGGCCTTGAAAGATGCGAAAGCTCTCCTCGATGTTGCGGCTGAGTTCCAGGTCCATGCCCGCTTCGTAATACTTGATGGCATTGCGCCCGCCCAGAATCCGGCCGATGGCCACCTCGAGCGGCACGCGGAAATAAAAGGCCAGGTTGGGACGAACGGCAAACTTGTAAAGATTGCGGACCCATTTGCGGCTGACGCCGCGGACCACGTCACGCGCGAACGCCGTGTAGGCATAGCGGTCGGCGCACACCATCGCGCCGGCCTTCAGCAGCGGGATGATGTAGCGCTCCAGGCGGTCGGCGAAATCGGTGGCGTGGATCAGGCTGAACGTCACCGGCGTGAACATGTTCTTCTTCTTGCCGCGCCGGGTGGTCTCGCGCACCAGCGGCGAAGAGTTCCATTCGCTGAACGCGACCGCGATGCGTTGCGAACGCAGCCATTGGCTGAGCAAGGAGAGTTGCGTGGATTTTCCGGATCCGTCGATGCCCTCCACCACGATCAGCTTGCCGCGGTAGCGATTGGGGAGCAGGAGGGGCATCGAGGGGCGAAAACCATTATAGCTTCCGGCACGCCGGGCGCGAATAACGCTCAGGCTAGTATTGATAGTATGCCGCGGTACGGCGCCGTCGATATCGGCAGCAATTCGGTCCGCATGCTGGCCGCGGAGACCAGTCCGGGCAACCCGGTGAAGATCCTGGCGGCGGAACGCCAAGTCACGCGTTTGGGTTCGGGAGTTTTCCACAACGGCCGGATCACGGGTGAGGCCACGGCGTTTCTCGCGGAGATCCTGGCGCGGATGGCGCAGACCTTCCGCAAGCTGGAGGTCATCGCGGTGCGCGCGGTGGCGACCAGCGCCGTCCGCGACGCCGGCAACCAGCACGAGTTTCTGGAGCGCGCCGGGGAAGCGCTGGGCGCCCGGGTCGAGACCATCTCCGGCCAGGAGGAGGCGCGCTTGATTCAACTGGGTGTCCAGAGCCGCTGGCCCCAAGCCAACAAGCGCGTTCTGATCATCGACGTGGGGGGCGGCAGCGCCGAATTGATCCTCAGCAACCGGGGCGTGCTGGAAGAGGCCTTCTCCAAGCCGCTGGGCGCCCTGCGGCTGACCGAGGCGTTTCTCAAGAGCGATCCGCCGGCGCCGCTCGAGCTGCACCGCTTGAATGAGTACATCGAGGAGAAGCTGGCCGCGCCGCTGCGGCGCATGGGCGCCGGGCAGTTGGATCGCGTGATCGCAACCTCAGCCACCGCCGCCGCTATCGTGTGCGCGGTGAACCGCGTGGCCCGCTCGCGCCGGGAGGAGGCGGATCGGCTAAAGGCCTCCACGCTGCAACTGCGGAAATTCTATCGCCAGGTCAGCTCGCTCGATCTCTCCGAGCGCCGCAGGATTCAAGGCGTGGGACCGCGCCGCGCCGAGTTGATTGTGGCCGGCGCGGCCGTGTTCCGCCGCACCCTGGAGCTGTTCCAGCAGCCTTCCCTACACTACACGGCTGCGGGCGTGCGGGACGGCATCGTTGCGGACCTGGAGGCGCGGGGCGTGGGCCGGGAACTGGCCCGCCTGAATCGCGACCAGCGGCGTGTGGTGGAGCAGATGGCGCGCCGCTACGGCGTAGCGCTGGCGCATGCCCGCAAAGTCGCGCAGATCGCCCAGCAACTCTTCGAAGCGCTGCAGCCGCTGCACCGCCTGCCTCCCGTGCACGGCAAGCTGCTCGAAGCGGCGGGCTACCTGCACGACATCGGACACTATGTCAGCGACAGCAGCCACCACAAGCATTCTTATTATCTGGTGGCGCACTCCGACATGCCCGGGTTTACGGACTTCGAGCGGCAGATGATCGCCCTGCTATGCCGTTACCATAGGAAGTCGATGCCCGCTCCCCGGCATGCGCCGTTCCAGGCCTTCAACGCCGATGCCCGCCGGGCCATCACGCTGCTGGCGCCTTTGCTGCGCATCGCCGACAGCCTGGATCGCAGTCACGACCAGCGCGTCGGCGACCTGCAAGTGCAGCTTCGTAATGGATCCGTAACGCTGGCGCTCGCATCCCAGACCGATGCGGATCTGGAGATGTGGGCCGCCGAGCGCGTGGCCGACGCATTTCGGCAAACCTATGAGACGTCTCTGACGCTGACGCGGATGAGAACATGAGAGGCCCGGTCCCCATCCGCGAGTACGCGATCGAGCAGATGAATCACTTGCTGACTACGCTGGCCTTCCAGGTTCACCGCGCGGCCAAAAGGCCCGGCGCCAAAGAAATTCACGACCTGCGCGTCAGCATCCGCCGATTCTCGCAAGGCTTGCTGCTGTTTGGCGGATTCTTTCCCAAATGGGAGGTCAAAAAGATCAAGCGGATGTTGAAGCGTATGTTGAGTCTGACCTCGGAGCTTCGAGACCGGGATATCGCCCTGGCATTCATCGGCGCCACCAACCAGGCCGCGCGCCGGCGCCTGGAGAAAGAGCGAAAGTCCTTCGCGCGCCAGTTTTCCGAAATGGTCCGCCGTTGGAGCGCCCGCGATTTTTCCGCCAAGTGGCGCAACGGGCTTTCACTACGCAGAGTATGAAGCCGAAATGGAAGCCGTCAGTCACCGCAGCGGAGGGCGCCCGGGTGTTTTTGCCGCAATTGGCGGATAAATACTTCAACGCCGGACGGAAGGCGGCGGACAAGACGCGATCCACCAAGGCGTTGCATCAGTTTCGAATCGCGACCAAGCGCTTTCGTTATTCGCTGGAGCTGTTCCAGCCGGTTTTCGGCGCCAGTCTGGACCGCCGCTTGGATGCGCTGCGCAAACTGCAGCGCTCATTGGGCAAGCTGAACGACTACCGGGCGATTTTGAAGCTGGTCGCGGACGACGAGACGCTCCAAGCCCAGCTCGAGAAGGCGATCAAGCGGCAGTTGAAGGAATTTCGCCGGCGCTGGAAGACGTTTGATTCTCACGGCCAACTCAAGAGCTGGAAAACTTATCTGGCGGGCGCTCGCGCGCCATCTTCGCCTGCGTCGCGACGCCGCCCGGCCGCGCCGTGAGCCATGCCTGAAGGCCAGGCTCCGATCCGGGGCGATGTTAAAATAAAAAAGCGACTGGGAGGTCGTCTAATGGTAAGACTGCAGACTCTGGATCTGCGTATCGGGGTTCGAGTCCCTGCCTCCCAGCCATTTCTCGGAAGGGTGTCGCGCATGATCAAGGCTTTGAGCTGGTGTGTCCCGTTCCTCCTGGGCGGGCTGGCGTTCGCTCAGGATCCGGATGTCTTCGACAAAGCCCCGCCTCCCATCGACGAGGCTCTCCGCGCGCGCGTGGAGGCTTTCTATCAGGCGCATGTCGACGGCAAATTCCGCAAGGCGGACGATTACGTCGCGGAAGACTCCAAGGACGCTTTTTTCGTGGCTGAGAAGCCGCATTACAAAGCTTGCGCGATTTCCCGAATCAACTATGAGGAAAACTTTACCAAGGCGACGGTGGTAACGTCGTGCAAGAGCGAAGTCGGCATGACGGGGAGAAGACTTCTGGTGACGATGCCGGCTGCGACGCACTGGAAACTGGAGAACGGACTGTGGTTCTGGTACTACATCCCTACCAGCGATGTAGAAACGCCGTTCGGGAAAATGAAATCCCCTGAGAATAGCGCCGGCTCGTCTAGCGTCACAGCCTTCCCCACAGATCCTATTGCGGCCGCGCGCGAGATTCTCTCCAAAGTTACGGTCGAGCCGGCTTCCGTGAGCGTCGACCAAACCCGCTCCTCGACGCAGGAAATTCATTTGAAAAACGGGATGCCGGGGCCGGTCAGCTTATCGGTCACAGGGCCCGGAGTCGCCGGCCTTTCAATTAAGCCCGCCAAGACCGAAGTGGGGCCGGGCGAAGAGGTTGCTTTGACCATTACCTTTAATTTCGACGACCCGGCGATCACGTGCCAGCAATGCCTGCTCAATCCCGGCGTCCGGCCTCCGGTTACGGCCACGATCCACGTCCAGCCGACCAACCAGCAGCTCCCGGTTCAGATTATTTTCACACAGCCTGCGTCGAACCGCTGAGGCGCGTTCCGTCCGCGTGAATCGCGCCGGCGCTATCGCGTATTCATGAGTTGCTGGAGAGCCTTCGCGGCTTCCGGATCGCTGCTGCCCGCGTGCAACAGGTACAGCGTGAGCATCCGGTAGGCTCGCGCGCGGTCGCCTGAGCGCAGCCAGTAGTCCGCCAGCGTTCGGGCGCAACGCGGCAACTCGGGATCGTGCTCTATGTAATCTGAGCACTCGGTGTCCATATGATCGAGCACGCGCTGCAACTTGTTCGGAAAGACCGGCGTACCCGGCCGCGGATCGCGCAGGAACACCAGGCTGTGCGGATCGTCGTAGACCAACTGCCATTCGGTGCTGGAGGGATCGGCCAGCGCCATGGCCAGCGGATAGGCCGCGCCCGAAACATATTCGAAAGTGTTTGTCAGCACGGCTTGAATGCCGTAGCGATGCAGCAGTTCCGCGCGCGGGCCGGTCACCCGGCCGATGTCCGAGCCGAGGTTGTAGAGAATCCGGCGGTAGTCGCGGTTGGCCGATTCGCTCAAGGCGCGCCCGTCGATGAAGACGCGCTGTTGCGGCCATAGCCGCCAGATCAGGTATCCTCCCTCCTCCCAGGTGTTGAACAGCGGTCCGGCTATGTGGTTGTGGAGCAAATAATCCGCCGCACCCGCGGGAAACTTCCACATCGAGGCGCGTAGTTGGAAAAACGATCCCCGCGCCACGCCAATCGCCAGGACACTCGCCAGCAGGGCCGGCAACAGCCAGGCCGCGATGCGCGGCACGCGCAGCTTCACGGGAAAATAGCTTGCTATCAGGACCGGCGCCAGAAAACCAATGAGCGGAATGTTGCGGAACGCCGCCAGGGCGGCCGCGCCAAAGGCCGCGAACAGAGCCCAATCCGATGTTGTCACGCGCCGCCAGGAAACGGCCAGCAAAACAGCGGCCGAATACAACAGAATGTCAAACGCATAAGGGGGGCCCCACAAATAGGGCGGCGACCATTCGATCAGGTTCGCGGTCATAGCGCTCTGCCGGTAGCGAAGCAAAGTCCCCAGCACGCCAAAACCATTCGGATTCAGCCTGGAAAAAACGACGACGCCGGCCGCCGCAAGCCACAAACGAAGGCGGTCTGGCGGAATCGGCGAACGCGAAGAAGAGCGCACCGTGCCGGCGCAATATGCCAAAACGACCACCCAGCCCAGGACGAATCCGCCGTGGCAGTTCGCCCACAGCACGGCCAGCAGCGGCAGGGTCCAAAGGAAGCGGCGGTATTCCAGAATGGCCACAAAAACAGCGACCATGCAGAACGTGAAAAGCGCGGGACGATCGGCAGTGAAGTGGATGGCCAGCGTAGCTGAGGCGAAAGCCGCGGCAATTCCTAGGTAGAAACTTCCAGAACGGCGCGCTGCCAGGAGTCCTGCCAATCCACAAAAGGCCCCGAGCAATAGCGCCCGAACCAGAATGATGGCCGGCAGGCCTCCGATCGTGTACACGGCGTAGAGAGCGGCCTGGGCCAGCCATTCGTGCGTGAGATTGAATCGCCGCACTTGGTCCTCGCCCGGGTAGGCTGGTGGATTCAGGGCCGTGGTAAAGGCAAAAGGATCCGGAACAGGAAGCGCGCGCTGCTCGAACAGAAATTGGCCGGTCTTGAGATGCCACCAAAAGTCCGTGTCGGCGATCTCGGTCGCGAATAGGCCGAGCAGACAGAGCGCGGCCAGCAGCACGGACGCAAAGGCCAGCCGAGGCGGCATGCGCTCGGGGCCCTGGGGCACCGCGATCTCCGTTTCACTCTTGCGGCTGGAGAGAGACTGGCGCAGCGCCGCGCGCTTCACGATGCGCTCCCAGCAGCGAGAGGCAGGCGATGTGCCAGCCTCTCGCGAACCAGAGGCTCGATGCTCGGCCTATTGTGATATGGCCACAAAGGTGTCCTGAGCGAAGTAGGGGTTGCCGGCGGCGTCATACACGATGACCCCGACCGGAACTTGCACCCCAGGGGTAAGGTCCAGCGGGATTTGAATCGCAATGGCATATACTCCCACCAGTCCCACCACGGCTTGCGCCGAAACCACAGCCACGCCGCCACCGTTCAAGCCGGCCACGATGGGGGCTGCGATGGCCTGTCCCGCAACTCCGCTGCCGTTGGTGACCAGAGGCGGAACGGTCTGTCCGAACCCGGTGACGAAGATGATGATGGTCTCACCCAGGTGCGCGGGATTATCCGGAGATGCAAAGCTGCCGTCCGGCCGAATCGCCACCACCTGATGTGCTACGCCGGAAAGCGTGGTCTCGAAGACACCGGGCGCAAAGGCCTGTACTGTCACGTTGAATGTTCCGGACCCTCCTCCCGGCGTCGTGATATTCACGGTAGCGGAAGAACTCCCCACGAGTTCGAATGGCACTTGCACGGTCACCTGCTGAACACCGTTCACATTGGAAACCGAAAACATGGGCGCCGGAATGTTATTGAACTTGACGGACACGCCCGCGATGGTGTAAGGCTGGGCGCCCACCAGGCTGTTGGCAGTGACGACTCCCACCACGCCCGGCGCGAGACCCGCTCCTTGCATGGTTACGATCTCGCCGGCCGCCACAACGCTATTGACGGGGGGATTCACCCCTTGCAGGCTGGCCGCGTTCAAGAAGATGACGTTGGTCGGTCCGGGCGGGCTCACCGTGAGATTGAACGTCACCGAAAATCCAGTGATCGAGGCGGTGATGCCGAGCGAACCGGCTACGTTGCCCGCAGTGGCGAAGGTGGAAGCGTTGCCGTTCGCGTCCGTGGTGGCCTTGGCATTGGATAGTGTGCCCGAGCCGCTGGCGATCGCGAAGGTCACCGGGAAATTAGGAACTGGCCCTTGCGCGGTGGTTACTTTGACCACCAGCGCGCTGGCGAACTGCGTGCCCACGGTTGCGGTCTGGCCGTTTCCAGACACGATCTGGAGGCCGTTGATGGCCACCGACACCGTGATGCTGAAAATGGCGGTGGCGGATCCAGCGCTGACCTGCACCTGGGCGGTGCCGGAGAAATTGCCGATGGTCGCGAGAGTGGACGCTTTTCCCGTGCTATCGGTCGCGGCCGAGGTCTGGCTGAGCGTGACGGCGCCGGCGGTCAAAACGGTCCAGGTGACTGGCGTTCCCGCCAGCACGTTGTTAAACGCGTCGGTGACCTGCACCAGTAGCGCCTGAGGCAGCGTTTGGCCCGGCTTGCCCGATTGGTTGTTGCCTTGAAGGATGTTGACCTTGGCAGGGGCGCCCGGACCGATGGTCACATTGAACGGGCCGTAATCGTAGAGATAGCCTAATTCGGCTGCAATCTGGACAGATCCGACTCTGCCGCCTAGCGCGAGATCGCAGCTCGCAACGCCAAGGGCATTGGACAGGGCGAAGGTACCGGCGCAAGTAGCCGACGGACTGACCGTGGGATCGGGCGGGTTCAGTATCCGAAGAGCGACATTGGACAAGGCTTGGCCCGCGCCGCCTACAATCTGGACTTGAATCGCGCCTTTCACGGTCTGGCCGGCGTTGCCCGAAATTGTCGCATCAGACTGCGGCGTCAGTATTACCTGGCTCGGCTGGCGCGCGGCTGAGAAAGCAGTAACAAAAAACGTGACACTACTTCCGCCAGATGTGGACGCGGTGATGGTGGCGGCCTCGATACCCGGAAATGAATTGACCGCGGGGGCCAGATAATCGGCCTGCACCATGCCATTGCTGTCGGTGGTGACCGTAAGACTGGTGGCACTCGGAACGCAAAAGATGGCTGTGGCGGTGCATTGCAAAGCGCCGGTGCCAGCCATCACGGTAAACGTAATCGTGGCGCCGGAAATGGGGCTCCCATTCGCGTCAGTCAGCTTGGCGGTCATGGTCGCGTTGTCCGCGGACGTGATAGTCTGTTCTCTGATCAGCGAGCCCTGTCCGGACACAATCGCAAGGCCGCCTACGACCCCGCCGCCCGAACCGACATTAAGCGTGAAGCTCCCGCCCAAAGCTCCGGATACGCTGAATGAGACCGTTACGGAACCAGCGGCGCTGGACACGGATGCGGTGGTGAAGGCCAAGCCATCGTTGTTGGTGGTGGTGCTTGGCGTTTGCAGCGTCACGCCGGCGGCGCTGGTTGAAAACGTCACGCTGACGCCGCCCAATGGATTGCCTTGAGTGTCCAGCACGCGAACCACGAGCGGGGCGCTGGTGCCCCCCGGCGGAACCGATTGCTGGTCGCCATAGGCCAGGATTGCGACTGGCGTTCCAGAGGTATGCGCCGGGCTGGTGACGGAAAGCCCTCCGGCCGATCCAGTGAAGGTGGTCTGGCCGGCTCCCGAATTAGCCTTGAGATTGAATTCCGACAGAGTGTTTCCGCTCACGTAGAAAAGATAGTTCGTAACACCATTCGAGGCAGCGGGAAGATCGTTGCTGATCGCGACCGCGCCCACCGACCCGGAAGCCGTCGCGGCGAAGGGCACGATACTGGGCGCATTCGGGCTCGGGTTCAACGTGATGTCATAAAGCGTCTGGGCGCTGGCGGAATAGAAAAGCACGCGCGTAAAGCCGATAGGGAACAGCTTGCTCCCGCCGACGTTTGAGGTCACGATGGGAGTCAGCACGGGAGAAGTGCTGGGAACGGCCGTGGACAGCGTCTTGGCGTTTAGATCGAAGACCAGCACGATGGTGCCGGTCACGGGCGTTTGATTGATCGCCAAGCCGAACTTCCCGTCCGGCGTAAAGTACAGCTTGCCGGGAATACCATTGAGTGCGATCTGATTTCGGACCGCCAGAGTCGCCGGATCGAACTCCAGCAGCAGATTGGTGGTACCGACGTAGACCAGGCCGTTTGGACCCACCGAAACCGCGCTGGCCAGTCCCGGGATGGCGGTTGTATTGATGACGGTCAACGACTGAAGGTTAACCGTGACCAGTGAAAGACCAGCGCCCGTATTCAGCAGCACGAAGGCGCGGCTGGAGTCCAGGCTGACCGCCAGATCGACTGCCGAGCTACTGACATTGCCCAGTACAATCCCGCCTGGCGCCGGCAGATTGTCGTTCTGAGTGTTGATGACCTGGAGCGTGTTCCCGGAGCCAACCAGGAACTGGTTCCCATTCGGGGTGAGCGCGGCGACCGACGCGCCGTTGAAAAAGCTAAATGAGCTTAGCACGTTGCTGAGCAAAGAACTCACCACCGTGACGGTGTTGGTGCCGGTATTCGAAACCACATAAAACTTGGTCCCACCCGCGCTTTGCGTGACCTGGAATGCGTTGGGAGCTGAAAATATGCCACTGTTCAGCCCGATCGCGGAGAGCGCGGGAACTGAAAGGCCGGTCACGTTCTGGCCGGACGGGTTGGGCAGCACGAAAATGGATTGCGCACTCAGGCAGAAGGAGAACAGAAGAAGGCCGGCGGCAGCGGCTGCAGGTCGGTTACGCATGAGTACCTCACTCAAAACTGAAATGGTTTGAAGGGACGCGGGGGAGCGCTTAAGCAATCTAGAATAACACATCAGGCCAGAGCCGAGTTTCGAATTTCAATCCAGTGCTTCAGCGCCGACAGACAGCCAAAAAAGAAATGGGGGAGGCCGAAGCCTCCCCCACGTGGTTTACAGAAGCGAAGCGGGTTAGTGGCCCTGGCCTTCGTTGATGATACCGGTGCGCGTCGCAGCGCCGAACTCGAGGGCTGCTTCACTCCACTGCGGTGTATCAAGCTGAATAGCCAGGTAGCCCATGGCCAGTTTCTGCGCTCCGAGATCACTCATAAACATGAACCCGTGACAGAGCTGGAATTGAGCGATGGCGAACATGTAACCCTGGAATCCCGGGGTTGCCGTAATTCCATGGTCGCCGCCACTGGACAGGGTGAATGTCAGCTCTTCGCCCGCATGGACGATCGCTGAGGTTTGCGAAGCGGGAGCCGCACCGCCGCCGGTTGTGGCGCCGAAGTATACCAGCTTGACGGTACCAGCCTGGGCGGCCGTGCCATATGGGTCAGCCGTTGTGTTGGCAACCGCGATGCCCGTATCGAAGCCATTCTGATTGGTGACGAACGGGAACAGCAGGTTGCAAGTGCAGAGGTTGATGTTCCAGATCGCCAGCGGCGTCGATTTGTCGCAGAAGCGCGGAATCGGTGCTGCCGGATCTGCAATGCCGACGCCGCTCAGCGGCGCGTACGACACGTTGATGGTCGACTGGCCGGGCGACGGCAGGTTGTTCGCAGTGTTGGCGATATAAGCCACAGCGATCGGGATTTTGGCGGTTTCCGTGGCGTTCGGATCGGCGTTGGCGACTTCGTACACCACATTGGCCGAGCCGTTCACCACCGGGATCGGAACCGCGGCGATGAACTGCCCCGCAGCAGGCGTGCCGGTGCCGAAAAGCGCGCTTAAGGCGAATGCGCCAGTCGGCGTAACTCCAGCCACCAGGTTGCCGCTGGCATCGGAGGACGGGCTTACCATTTCAAGGAAGCCTGCCGCCCACCCGTCGCGGGCACTGGCCGGTATAGGATTCCCCGGCGCTCCGCCGACCTGAGTCAGCACCACGCTTTGTGGCAGGAAGAGCGCGATTCCCGCGGAGACGTTGTTGAACCGCAGCAGAATCCGGTCACCGGCGCTCGCGGCGCCAAAGGGTATTGCGGCGCCACCGGCCGGCTGCGGAGGTTGCAGTCCGGTCTCCGAGTTGTAGTTGAAGCCGGGTACGTTCTGCGGCGGCGCAATGACGTTGTTCCCGTCGTTGACATCCGTTACAGTTGTCCCAGCCAAGACTCGGCGTCTAAAGGCTGCGGCATAGCCCTCCGTCACTGTCACATTCGTGGTGGCTACTATACCTGTCGCCGTATTGTTCGCAGCGGCTAACGCATTGACACTGACGCACTGCTGGAGCTGCACCGATTTGGCGCCAACAATAAGCCCGGTCTGGACTTGAGCCACCACCGCCTGGGTGTTGCCGTTGATGGTGATGTTGCTGGAACCGTTGATGGCCAGGAAGGCCACGATTTGCTGCGGAACCAGCGTAGAACCAAGACCAGTCTGGCAAGCGTTTGCGCGGATGTTGGTCAGGCGAATGATGCGGGCGCCGGCCGTGCCGGGCGCGTCGATCGGGACGCCTTCCCAGGAGATCTGAGCGACCCCAGTCTGGTGCGCAACGAATATGTTGGACGAGCCAGGCTGGTTGTAGGGGTTGCCGGCGAATAGAAATGTGCCGGTATTGAACGTTCCGTTGAAAATGTTGCAATTCACCGGCACGCTACCGGCGCCGCCTTGGGTCACTGAATAGCATACCCGTTGTCCGGTGGGCGATCCGATCTGCTGTTGCGCGTTCGCTGGGAACGGCACGGTCGGGAACGAATCGTCGATCACCAACAGAGCGTCGATGTAGCCGCCAGCAGGCGCCACAAACAGTCTGCTGGTGATATTGGTGTTGAGCGACAGCGTCACGTTGAACAATGGAATCGTCTGGTTGGCCGGCGTGGGCGTGCCACCAGTGCAAATCAGGACCACGTCGCCTACCAGTGCGGCCTCGTTTTCCACCGAGACAACCGTGGGGTTGCTGGGTGTGAAGTTACACTGGATGGAACTCGGCCCGGGCGGAATACCTTGCGCGTAAGCCGTGGAAGCGCCCAACATCAGGCCAAGTACGGCGAACGCAAAGAACCATTTGCGAAAATCTGCCATTTCCTTCTCCTTGTGAAAAACTGAAATTGAATTGATGGAAGTTCTCTTTATCAACCTGAGCCTCGAGTGCATGCTCGTCATGAAGATTGTGAATATCGTCCCAGCAGAGCCGGCGCCGGGCGGCGCGCAACCACCCAACCCTGGCTACTTACTGGAACTGTATTCATCGTCTCCATCTAGCTCAAATTCTTTTTAGACTTCTCGTAATCTTCAGTGCTCGCGGGATTCATGCGTCAAAGATGAATGCCGCCAAACCGTTGGACGCAGTCAAAATCATTCATAACACTCAACGCAAGATCAAGTCAAGCGTAAAGTACTAAAGAAACGCGCCCTTGCCCCACGGGTCCACAAGCGGCCTAATCCCTTATTTGAGCACAAGGTCCTAGTGGCGTCAATAATTTACAGCCAACGGAGAAATGCCAAGGCTGAACGGCGCCAGGGCAAGGCTCATTGGAACTTGAGAGTTATTGGGGATGGATGCGCGAGTGAATATGGTAAGTGGCTGATTCCAAGCTCAGAAGAACGGCTAAGGCGTTTCACTTACTCCTTCACATCCTTTCGCAATCCCTTGAGCCCGGCTTTGAGTTCGTCGGTGGCGTCCACCATCTGGTTGGTGTCGTAGATGACGCGGGGAGTCATAAAAATGATCAGCTCGGTGCGTTCTTTATTGTAAGAGCGAAACCCAAAGGCGCTGCCCAGGATGGGGATCCGGTGCAGCACCGGAATTCCGTTCATTCCCACTGTGCTCCGCTCGTCGATGATTCCGCCGATCGCGATGGTGTCGCCGTCCTGAACGGTGAGTTGCGTCTGGATCGACTTATTGGAGAAAGAGGGAGACTGGATATTGCTGCTGGTGGTCGCGGTAGGATCGCTGACCTGCTGATTGATGACCATGGTGACAATGCCGGAGGGTGTGACTCGCGCCGTGATGTTCAGGGTGATGCCGGTATTGGTATTGGCGATCGAGTTTGCAAACAGCGACGTGCCGCTGGACTGCACACCGGTGACCGCCTGCGCGGTTAGCGTGGGGACGGTGGTGCCCACATTGATGGTTGCGGGGATGCTGTCGGTGGCGATAACGGACGGCGCAGAGAGTACTTTGGCCCGGCTTTCGGATTCCTGAAGTTGCACCGCGGCCAAAAGCTCGCGGCTCTTGCCGACCAGGGTCGCGGTCGACAGGTTGGTAACGCCGGCTCCGAAATCCGCGAGAAACGTGTGTGGAGTGGAGCCGGCCACTTGCTGGAGCTTGGCCTGCACGTCGCTGGAGAAGCCGTGAGTGAGATCCACCGAATAGATTTTGGCTTCAATCAAGACCTGGCGCGGAGGAACGTCGAGATCCTTTAAGAGCTGCAGAATATTCTCGTAGTCTTGCGGCGTAGCCTGGATCAGCAGCGTGTTATTCACCGGATTAGCAACCACGTGGGGCCGGCTTCCAATGAAGCCTCCGGATGCGGGCGCGTTTCCGAGATAGGTGCCGGTCAAATCGGCGCCGGCGGAGGGTTGGTTTTGTCCAGCCAGGGGGTTAGCTGCGGGCGCGGTCCCAGGCGCGTAGTTGGGCGTGCCATAGGTGGCGGCATAGTTGGTAGCCGGAGCGGCTGGCGCTCCGCCGAACATCCCGCCGGGGTACGCCGCGCCGCCGGGGTAGGCGCCGCCGGGGTACGCGCCGCCGGGATAGGCCGCGCCGCCGAACATGCCGCCGCCAAAGCTGGTGCCGCCGAACGAACCGCCGGTAAACAACCCGCCGGCCATTCCTCCCGCCGCCCCCATGCAAGCCATCAGGGACATCTGGCTGGAATAGCCCGTAAGCTGGCTGTAGAGCGCCTGGATGGAGCAACTGATGGACATGGCGTCGCCATAGCGGACGCGATACACATAATTGGTGACGGCGCCCGCCGTCAATTTCACAGGCGTGTCCAGCTTGGCAAGCCACTTCTCCACTTCCACGAACGCGCCCGGATTGGGCGCCACGGCGATGATGGTATTGATGCGATCGATCGGCAGAAAGCGAATGGGCGTAGTTTTTTCCGACAGTGAAATCGATTTCACGATGCTGTCGAGCTCCCTGGCCAGATCCGTGGGCCGTCCGTTCTTGACTTCGAACACGTGCACGCGCTGGTTGGCAAGCTGATCGCTGTCGAACAGGGCCACCAGATCCATGGTGCGCCGCATGCTGCGCCGGCTATCCAGGATGAGCAGCAGGTTGGCGGGCGGATAGGTGCCGATGGTGGCGCCCTCGCCGACAAAGGGCTTGAGCACGTTCATCAGCTCGTCGGCGGTGACGTACTTGAGGAAAATCAGATTGAACATGGTCTGATCGTCTTCCGGGATGCTGTCGGAATCGGTCTTGGTCTCCGGCGGCAGGGGAAGGTGCGAGATGTCGGCCAGAGGGACGATGCGATATATGTCACCCTGCTTCACCATGCCGGCGCCATTGATGCGGAGAATCGTTTCGAGCAGCGAACGGGTGTCGATGTCCTTGATCTCGCCGTAGGTGTTCAGGATGACGCCGCCGCGCACGCGCGGATCGAGGATGTAGTTGATCTTGAGCTGACGGGCGAGCAGATCGATCACTTCGGTTAGCGAGACGTTGTTGAGCGACAGGCCGCCAAACACGGTGGGTGGGCCGGAGGGCGGCGGCGGCGGCGCTGGCTGCGCGGGAGCCGGTTGCTGTTGCGGTTGCTGCTGTGGTTGCGGCTGCTGCGGTGGCTGCTGTTGTTGCTGCTGGCGCTGCTGTTGCTGCTGCAAACTCTGGATGTCGGGCCGAACTGGCGACGGCGGCGGCCCTTGAACCTGTGCCAGCCCTGCCACAGCCAGGCCCAAGCCGAAAGAAACAACACGAATCGAGGCGCGCACTACTTGGTCTCCGTATTCTGGGCGGTCGGCGGCGCTTTCGGTTCGGAAGCAGGCGCGGGGACCGGCTTGCGTCCGGCGAAAATCGCTTGCTCCTCGGGCGTCAGCTCGCTCTTCTTCCGGATCCAATGGTTGGTTCCAAAGGGCGTCTTGCGTTCAAACCGGACGCTGTCGCCGAGGTCGGTGGCCACAACCGGATTCGTCTCCTCGGCCGCCGGCCGCGTGTCCGGCTTGTCCTCCCATGTGGACCAACCGAACGGGGTGCGCCGGTACATCCAGGTCTTGCCTTTGGCGTCGGTGTAACGATAGAGGCCCTGCTCGATCTGGACGGCGCCGGACGGCAGAGCCTGCGGCGCGCTCCGGGAACCGGTGTCCTTGCGGGCCGGTGCATCTTTGGCCGGTGCATCTTTGGCCGGCGCACCTTTGTTCGGCCGGTCTTGCGCGGCCAACAGCGCCGCGGCTAACAGCATCAGAGTGACGGTCTGCATAGTTTTTCTTCTCGCTTTCTTCATTTGACTTGCTCCCAACGGCAGGTAGAACCGCCGAAGGGCGACTGGGTCACGATTTTCCGCATGCCGTTCACAATGGCGCCGGCCGGCGAAGTGTCGCCCGCCACGCAGGCCCTCGCATTGCCTCCCATGTCCGCGCCGGGGCCCTGCGGCGTCGAAGTGCTGAGCGACTGCACTTGCGGCGTCGAGGTGTTCATTACGGTCGGGGCGCCGGCATTGCCCGCGGCCGGAGGCGCTTCGGCGGTCATGAGAGCGGTCTTGTCCAGCAGTTCATCCAGCCGTTTCTTGTACTCTTTGCCGTCCCATCCCAGGACGACATACTGGTTGTCCACCGAGATGATCTGCCATTCGCCGATTTTGTCGCCGGGATGGTAGCCCTTCTGCGCGCCGCCGGGCCGGTCGCTCAACACGACCGTGGGAGGCACTCCGTCCCACAGCATCACGCCGCGCGCGGTGGGAAACGCCGGCACGGGCTTCTCTTTCACCGGAGCGGGAGGATCGAGGATCACATTCGAATTGCGGTCTTTCGAGAACAGACTCTTCTCGGCCACCGGCGCGTACATGTTGGCGGTCGATGGCGGCGGCTGCACCAGCGCGACCAGCGGCGGCGACGTCTTGGGAGCAATCTTACGCTGCAGCAGGACCTGCTCGCGCGTCCGCGCCGCTATCCATTCCCGCCGGACTTGCATGCCGAGCAAGACCGTGGCAGCCAGCAGCAGCAGGTCCAGGGCTAGAAGCTTCCGGGTCAAAACGAGCTGAGTCCTTTCTTCTCGGGTACCAGCCGCCGCGGCACCAGACCGGAGATGGTAATTCGCATCGGCATGCTTTTCGACTTGGGGTTTGCGACGCCGAAGCGGATGTCTTCGGTGGAAACGAGCTCGGGCTGCTGGGTCAGCCCGGCCAGCAGATTCACCAATTCGTCGGTGCGGCAATCGATGGTCACCGAGACCGAGACCACGCCATAGGCGTCGCCGTAGGGACGCGGCTGCGCGAACTCAGCCTGCCGGATCTCGATCGGCGGAGTTTGCTGCTTCGCGATGCGGCCGACGATCTGCAGAAGCTGAGCCTGAGCCTGGCTGGCGGTGTCGCCGGGTATCAAGCCTTTCTCGCGCGCGGCCAATTCGGCCGAGGCCTGCCGCAACAGGTCTTCTTTCCCGCCCACGGTGGCGAGCGCGGCGCCGAGAGCCGTGAGTCTTCTTTCGGAACGCTCGATGCTGTCGGCCGGCAGGGTGGCGCTGGCGGGAACGCTGGGCGAGCGGGTGGCCGCCCAGTACAGCAGCGCCAGCAGCAGCGCGGCTCCGAGCAGCCAGAGCGCCCGCTTGTCGCGGGCCTGCAACGTCACGGCGTCACTCCTTGCCGCTGCGCGCGGATGCCGAAAATTTCGCCGTCCGCCCCCTTGGCCGGCCCGGTGGTAAAGCTGGAGCCGCGGAACTGCCGCGAACCATCCAGCAATTTGAGCAGCGGCGCCGCCTGCTCGGCTTGTCCCAGGATGTTCAACGAGTCGCGGGTGAGCTGCAACGAAGTAAGCCACGCGGGCGGCTGCAACAAAGCGGTGATGTCATTGAGCGCGTCCAAATCTTCTTTGGTGCGCAGACGAAAATTGTCGAGCGTCTGGGCGCGATTGCGGATGACCGCGACTTGCCGGTCCAGATCGACCGCCCGGCGGGCGCGCGGCTCCATTTTGCGGATCTCGGCCTGCAGCAGCCCGAAGTAGCGGCGGTCGGCGTATTTCGGGTAGGCCAGCGCGGTGACCGAGAGCAGCACCGTCAGAACCGCCAGCGCTATGCTCGGCACCAGCCGCAGCCGGGAGCTGGATTGGCGTTGCTCGCGCGGCAGCAGATTCACGGCCAGCGGCGGAAACAGAGACGCGCCGGCCAGAGCGGTGGCATAGGCCAGAGCGCCGCGCGACCCGTCAAAATCCGCGGGCATGGCCTGCGGGCGCGGTAACGCATCGTGCAGTGTGGCGGGTTCGGTTTCCGGAGGCAGGCGCAGTTCGGCCACGGCCAGATTGCGAGCCTTGGCCGCCGATCCATCCAGGCGCGCTGAAAAAAGCGGCCGCGCTGCGCTCTCGCCGTAAACTTCCAGTTCGTCGCCGTCCGGTTCCACCAGGAGAAATCCGCCGGCCGGCGGCGCGGAGAGCAGGCGCGTCGCCGAATAAATCGCCGGCGCTGAAAACGTGAATGACCCCACCTTCACGCCGGCTTCGGCGAACACCGTCTGGCAGGCCGCCAGCACGGAGCGCCGCGTGATGCCAATCAGAATGGACGAAGTCTTTCCGATGCGGGCCCAGTCGAAGACCGGTTCCTCTTCCGAATAGGGATTCAGCGCATCGATCTCGAAACGAATGGCGGCCGCCAGATCCTTGTTCGAGACGCCGGGCAAAGCGATCTGCCGCACCATCACCTCCTCGCGTGGCAGCAGGACGGTTGCGGCCAGATGCGCGGCGCCCAGCTTCTTGAGGAAGGCGGCATAGGCGGCGCCCCATTCGCTGGCCGCCTGCTGCCGAAAACCAGGGATGGTCAGCTCGCCCAAAATTCGGGCGCCGGAAGGCCGCACGCGGACCACCGTGGCAGTCAGGTTCTCGCGGCCCATCTCGATGCCGACGGCGGTGCCGACGGCGAGCCATTTTCCGAATAAGCCAGGCACTGTCATTGGGGAGAAACCACGTTGTCGTACCAGCGCAGGATATGGAAGGGCACGTTCCACTCCGGCCCCAGCCATTTCACCAGCGCAGATGCGGATCGCCGGACATCGGAAAGGCCGCCATTGGCGTTACGCACGCGGGCGGTGGCTCGCAGAGTCGCAATCGGACTCTGGGTGATGGCCAGCCTGGCCGCGCCCGGACCGCCGCTCGAGTACGGGCCGAGCTGCTGCGGGTCCCGGATGGGGGTCGTGGCGCGCCGGGCCACGATGGCACCCACCACGTCGGGACTGACTCCGATGGCCTGCATCACCGCGGGCTCGGCGGTATTCACGTCGATCGGCCCGCGCGATCCGTAGACCGAGAGGCAATCGCGCAGCGCCGCGTGCCGCACCAGCGCTCCCTGGCCATCGCGCGTGTAACTTCCGTAGAACAAGTCCGGGGTTACTCCTTGCACCAGCAATAATTCCTCAATCTCTTGGAAGGACGCATGCCGGCCGCGAAAAGACGGAGTGAGCGATAAGTAGTGCTGATCGAACTGGGTAAAGGACCCGCCCGGGCTGGGGGTCCGCCAGTCGACGATGGCGGCGGCGATGGTGGCAGCTTGCGCCGCGTCGACACCCAGGGCCAGCATCAGGTTCAGCAACTCCTGCGGCAGCGCCGCGTTCACGTTGAGCTTGGCGGTTTCGGGAATGATTTCGACCACGGCGGGTCCGGCCGGAAAATTGAACCGCAACATGGGAGTCGGATTTTGAAAATATTTCGGAGTGCCGTCCGGGTTGCGGTAGACCGGGCCCCACTGGATATACAGCAAGGCGCGATCCAGCGCCCCGGCGGCCAGGTAGCCGGCGCGCAGCGCATCCATTTCCGTGGAGGTGCGCTCGGTCTCGCCGCGAACCGTGCTGGCAACCGTGAAGGCGATCGCCGACAGCGCCGCCGAGAGCCACAACACGGCCAGCAGCGCCGAGCCACGTTGCGCGCCGCGGCTAGTTGTCATAAGACTCCAGCGGCAGACGCGTTACGCGCACCGGAATGCTGAGCGTCACCGGTTGCAGGCGCGAGGGGTCCGGCGCGAGGGGCGCCATTTCGACGCGGATCGCGTTCGGAAGCACAGGCTTGGTCCAGTGCAAGACCCACTGGGCCGGAGCGGGCGGCGGCGGCACGTCGCGGAAGCTGAAGCGGCAGGAGGCCAGCTTGTCGGCCAGCACGAAGGAAGCCGCGCCGATCTGGATCGGCAGGAAATGGGGCCCTAGTGCGCCGGTCTCGGGATCCGGCGCCAATCCGGTGCACACTTGCCCGGCGCCGCGCGGGCCGGTGTAAAGCCGCTCATTCACCACCAGCCGCACGCCCGCGCCATCCTCGCCCGGGATGACCTGAAACTCGAGAATCATCGGCAGGCCGCGCGAGCCTTGCTGCAACGAGTAGCTGGATGCGAAGCGCATGGATTGCGGCTCGCCCTGGAAGAAACTGATGCGCGCCGACGGAGCATCGCCCTCCGACAGGCATTGGGCGGTCACCGGCATGATGCCGCTGATCTGCTGCTCGAGAATACCCTGCACGCTGGCCACGCGGCGGTTGCTCATCAGTTTGGAATCCGCCTTGTTCATCGCGCTCAGGCCCACGCGCAGGGAGATGACAATCGCGACCGAGAGCACGCTCAACAGCGTCATGGCGATGAGCAGCTCCATCAGGGTCACGCCCGCTGACTTGTGCCTGCGGCGCGAGCATCCAGGACGCTGCGGCGTCGTCGCGTGGAAGAAAAAGCGCCGCTGCGGCATTTCGTCGTGCGCGCTTTCTGGAAAGGGAGCGCGCGTCAAGGGACTGCTCCGGCCGCTGCGTCTTCGGGCGTTAGCGTCGCTCGCCGATAGCCTTCCAGCGTAAACGAGCGCCGCCGATCCGGGTTGCCCCACAAAATTTCGAGCTGGATGCGCTCCAGAATCAAGGCGCCCGGCGAGGCGTTGGGCGGCATCTCGAAGGGCGACAGACGAGCCCGCCAGACGATGGGGGCGCCGCCGGTGACCTCGGGATCCCAGGTTCCCTCGAAGGGCGCGAGCTTCGGAAGTTTGTCGGCGATGAGCAGTTCGTCCATTTTCTGGCGGCCGAGCAGGACGGCGCGATCATAGTCCGTCAGCCGGGCGGCGTTGCGCAGGGACGTGGAGAGCGCCGACAGCAGGCCCACCACCGCCACCGCCATGACAACCGTGGCCACCATCACTTCCAGCAGCGTGAATCCGCGCTTGTTCACTGCTGGGGCTGCTCCACGCGCGGAACGCCGGTGATGGGATCGACCCGCACCATCCGCTCCACGCTCCTGCGGTTCACTAGCTGGATTCCAAGCTGCGGCGGGGCGCTTCCCGGATACAGCATGAAGGTCCGGCGCCCATTCGGGTTTTCGGGCAGATCGGGAAGGACGCGGGCGATGGAGATGCCGTCGGGCAATTCGAGTTTGCGGAAGAATTTCGCTTCGCTGGAGCGCATTTCGAGCGCACGGTCCGCTTTGGAAACGGTGATTTCGACCGCCTGCTGCCGCCGCTCCGCGCGATCCAGGCCCGAGTTGAGGAAGGTGACGATGCTGTTTGTAGCCGAGTTCAATCGCAGGGAGTCGATGCCCGAGGTGATGGTAGGGAAGCTGATGCCAACCAGCACGGAGATCAGCGTCACCACCACCATGAGTTCGATGAGCGTGACGCCGGCGCGGCCCGAGCGGCGCGCTGCGCCACTAGTTTTTCCAACTGACGATGTCCGCATTGAACCCATCCCCTCCGGGCTGGCCATCGGCGCCGTAACTGATGAGGTCGGGATCGTCGCCGTGCTCGCCCGGGAAGCGATAGACATACGGGCGGCCCCACGGATCGTTCCCGATTTCTTTGTCGGTGTACGGCCCTTGCCAGTTTTCCATGCCGTCCGGCTTGACGCGCAGGGCCTGCAGGCCTTGGTCGGTGGTCGGATAGACACCGGTGTCCAGTTTGTAGGAGCCCAAGGCGGTCAGATACGCATTGATTTGAGCATGCGCGGCCGTCACGCGGGCCTTGTCCCCCTGTGTCATCATCCGCGGCAACACCAAAGCTGCAAACAAGGCGATGATGGTGACCACCACCATCATTTCAATCAGCGTCACGCCGGCTTGGCGTCTGTTTCGTCGACTCATGGCCTCACCTCACTGCCCATTACACCGCGACATCGTTCATGCTGACAATCGCAAGCAACAGGCTCAGAATCAGGACTCCCACGATCAATCCCATCACCAGGATGACCAACGGTTCAAACAAAGAAGTAAAACGGCGGATGGCCGCGCGCGTGTCGGCGTCGTAGATGTCCGCCATGCGGACGAACATTTGATCCAGCCGGCCGGTCTCTTCGCCCACGCTCAAAAGATGCGCGGCCAGCGGCGGAAACTGGCCGGCGCGGCGCAGCGGAGCGGCGATACCTTCGCCCCGCTTAACTCCCAGCGACACGGCCTCGAGCGAGCCGGAGATTCTTCGATTATTCAGCGTCGCGCCCGCGATGCCAATGGACTGAACCAGCGGCACGCTGTTTGCGACCAGCGTACCCATGGCGCGCGCAAACCTCGCCGTTTCGGCTTTGCGCATGGCCTGGCCTAAGAGCGGGATGCGGAGCCGCAGCGTGTCCCACCACAGTCTTCCGGCCGGAGTGCGGACATAGGAATAAAGCGCGACTGCCACGGCCACCACGGTCGCGAGCCCCAGCCATCCGTAGGTTTGCAGGAACTTGCTGCCCTCGAGCAGAATCTTCGTCGGCAGCGGCATGGCGATGCGCGATTGCTCGAAGACCGACGCGAAGCGCGGCACGACGAAGTTCATCAGCACCAGAATGGAGCCGGCGCCGACCATGAGCAGCAGGCACGGATAGGCCATCGACGACAGGATATAGCTGCGCAGATCGTCGCGCGTGCGCTCGAACTCCGCCAGTCTTTCAAAGACCGCCGCCAGCGATCCGCTGGCTTCCCCGGCCCGCACCATGTTGACATACAGGTCTGAAAAATATTCGGGATGCGTGGCCAGGCTGTCGGCGAGCGACCGGCCGCCCTTGAGGACGCGCAGAATATCCTGCACCAGCAGGCGGAACGCGGCGCGGTCGGTCAACTCCAGCGTGATGGAGAGCGCGCGATCCAGCGGCACGCCCGCGTTCAGCAGCGTGGAGAGCTCTTGTGTGAAGAACAGCACGTCGCTGCGTTTCGCGCCGGAAAACGAGGGCAGCTTGAGTTCGAACGACTTCTTCGGCTCGGTTCCGACAAACACCGGCGTCAGTCCCTGGCGGCGCAGCTCCTGCGCGACCCAGCGTTCGGTCTCGGCATGAATCGTCCCGGTGCGAAGTTGCCCGTCGGAAGCGACTGCTCTGAAATAAAAACTGGTCATCTAAATCAAAACTCTTGTGTGACTCGCATCACCTCGTCCGCCGTCGTTACGCCGCGCGCGACTTTTTGCCAGCCGTCCTCGCGCAAGTTGCGCATGCCGTTGCGGCGGGCCGCACCCGTGATGGCCACCGCGTCCTCGTTGCGCATGATCAGCTTGCGGATCTCGTCGTTCAGCTCCATCAGCTCGAAGATGCCGACCCGGCCGGTGTAGCCCGAGCCGAAGCAGTTCTCGCAGCCGGCGCCGCGATAGCAGCGCACCGACTCGCCGTCCGGCGCGATGCGCGCGCCGTCCTCCACCTTGCAGTGTTCGCAAATCACGCGCACCAGCCGCTGCGCCAGCACCGCCACCAGCGAAGAGGTGATCAGGTAATTCTCCACCCCCATGTCGGTGAGACGCGTGATGGCGCTGGGCGCGTCGTTGGTGTGCAGCGTGGAGTACACGAAGTGGCCGGTCAGCGAAGAACGAATGGCGATGTCGGCCGTCTCGCGGTCGCGAATTTCGCCCACCATGATCACGTCCGGGTCCTGGCGCACGATGTGCCGCAGCCCCGAAGCAAAGGTCAGCCCGATCTGCGGATTCACGTGGATCTGGTTGATCCCGTCCATCTGGTATTCCACCGGGTCCTCGATGGTGATGATCTTCTTGTCGCTCTGGTTGATCCGCTTGAGCGCCGAGTACAGCGTGGTGGACTTGCCGCTTCCGGTCGGTCCGGTGACCAGGAAGATTCCGTGTGGCAGCGACGTGTAGTGCTCCATGCGGTCCAACATGTGCTGGTCAAATCCCAGCCGGCCGAGATCGTAGAAATCGCCGGCCGAGCGGTCCAGCAGGCGCATGACCACGCTTTCGCCGTACAGCGTCGGCAGCGTGGAAACGCGCAAGTCCACTTCGCGGCCCAGGGTTTTGATCTTGATACGCCCGTCCTGCGGAAGCCGCCGCTCGGCGATATTCAGCTTGGCCATCAGCTTCACGCGTGAAATGATGGCGGCTTTCATCTCGCGCGGCGGCGCTTCCTGGTTGTACAGCACGCCGTCCACGCGGTAGCGGACGCGGAACTCTTTCTCGAACGGCTCGAAGTGAATGTCGCTGGCCCGCTTTTCCACGGCCTGCGCGATGAACGCGTTCACCAGGCGAATAACCGGCGCTTCGCTCGCCATGTCGCGCAAATGCTCGAGATCTTCGGAGGCCTCGGCCGCGTCGGCTTCTAATTCCTGCTCGCCGCGCGCGGTCTGGCCATAGTAGCGGTCGATAGCGTCCAGAATTTCCTGCTCGGCGGCCAGCACGCTGTTTACCTTGAGGCCGGTGCAATTACGGACCGCGGCGATGGTTTCGACATCCAGCGGATCGGCCATGGCGAGCGTCACGGTGTGGTCGTCGCGGCTCACCGGCAGACAGCGGAACTGGCGCAGGAACCGCGGGGAGAGCGCTTCGGTTTCGGGCGAGACGGCCGGGGGACCCTCGATCGTCACCAGCGGCACGTCCCACTGCTCGGCCAGCGCCGCCAGCACGTCCCGCATAGCGACAAAGCCCATATCGACCAGCGTCTTTCCGATCTTGTCGCCGCGCTCCTTCTGCAATTCGAGTGCGCGCTCCAGATCTTCGGCGCTGATGAGCTTACGCTGGATCAGAATTTCGCCCAGCCGCATGGTTCAGAACTCTTCGGAGGTGACAAAAAGCTTGTCGGAAGCGGCCGCCTTGCCTTGCAGCAACACCCGTCGCGGCGCGTGCATCACAATCTGGGCCGGCAATCCGGCGGTATCTTCCCAGTTCCAGCAGAACAGCGAAATTCCCAGCGTGATCTGCTCGTCGGCCGGCAGCGCATCCAGTGATTTGGCCGAACCGGCCAGCATGTCGGCCATGGTTTCCTTGAGTTGGCCGAGCCGCGCCTGTTTTTTGTCGTGTATGCGCTTCACTTCGTCGGCCGTGATCTTGGGATGAAACGGCGAGATGCCGGCGCCGGGAGCCAGGTTCACCTCGCCCATGAAAACCACGCCGTAGCCGTCCACGTAAACGCCTTGCGTCACGCCCACCATTTCCACCGGATCGCCGGGGAAGAGCCTCTGCAGGCGGTTGTCGAGGCTCTCCTCCACGGCTTTGATCATGGCGCGGCTGACCCTAGGCTTGTCCGCCATCGACCCCATGGGCAGCGCGGCGAGCAGGAGCGTCGCGATGGCCAAGCCTCTCATTGCGCCGGCCTCGCTTCAACACTGTTGCTGGCCACCATCAGGCGGCCCATTTTCAGCTCGTAGTAGCGGGTGATTTGCGCCAGATCGGCGTGGTGTTGCGAGTCGAGGCGCTGCTCGGCGGCCTGCAACGTCCTGGCGAACTCAGCGGATTGCCTGCCGGCTGTGTCGGCCACCGCCTTGGCGACGGCCGCGTCCAGCCGCGCATCCACTTGGCGCTCGATGCGCTGCTCGATCTGCGCCGTGTCCACCCCGGCAGTAGAAACCGACGGCGCACCGGCCGGCCGCGCAAAGGCGTGAACCAGGATCGCGACGGCCAGCACGCCCGCCGATGCGAATCCCATCACCGGCCCCGAGCGCCAGATGGTTTGCCACCAGCGCGGCTCGAAAACCTTGTCGGACACGAAGGCGATGCGCTGCGGCGGCGCCTGATCTTCGAGCGAGAGCAGCGCCGCACGCGTCACGCTGAGACGTTCCAGCTCCTCGCGGCAGTTCTGGCAGGCGTCCAGGTGCTTTTCCACCGGCGCCCGCTCGCCGGAAGCGAGTTCCCCAAGAAAATAGGCTTTCAAATCGACAGACGAGCAGCTCATTGCGCCCCTCCCATGTTCACTGGAGCCAAGGTTTGTTTCAGAAGGTCGAGCGCAGTGTACAGGCGCGACTTGACGGTGGACACCGGGCAGTCCAGGATCTCCGCCATCTCCTCGAACTTGAATCCTTGATAAATCTTCAGCAGCACCGCTGCGCGCTGGTCGCCGTTCAGCTTCCCGAGAGCGCTTTCGACCGCCAGGGTCAGCTCCATCGGAAACAGGCGCGCGCTCGATTCGCCGGCTCTCGGCTCGGCGGCCAACTCGCCTTCCGGCCGGTTCTTGCGCAGCAGCGAGTAAGCTTCGTTATGGGCGATACGAAACAGCCAGGCCGGAAACTTGGCCGGGTCGCCCAGCTTTCTCAAGTTCTGATAAGCTTTCAAAAACACGTCCTGGCTGAGGTCCAGCGCGTCCTCGCGATTGGCGACCAGCCGCAACAGGTAATTAAAGACACGTCGCTCCCAGCGCGATACAAGGACGTTGTAGGCGTCCACGTTCCCGCGTCGCGCCTTGGCGATCAGGTCGCGGTCCTCAACCTCCCGAAATATCAAATTTCGGCTCCATTTCCACAGACGCGCCCAGGGGCGAAAAAGACGGAGGGCGGGCAGGTTCTGGGACTATTCTCGCACTTAGGCGGTTGCCGAGCCTCTCCCCCCGGTGAAATCCCGGGGCCATCGCCCCGGGACGATACAATGAAAAAACCCGGCGATCGATTTCGCAACCAAACGTGGACAAGCTGCAATCCAGCCCTGCCTGGGAAGAAATCAAGCAAGCCTTTTTTTCGAGCGGCGACCCGACGCCCGTTCTGGCGGCGCTGTCCGGGCGTGTCGAAGAAATCGCGCTGGAAGCGTTTCGCGCCTCGCTGGGCAAAATCTCCGGCGGGGGACTCGCCATGCTGGCTGTGGGCGGATTCGGACGGCGCGAGCTTTTCCCCTACTCGGATGTCGACATCCTGATTATGGTAGAGCGGGAATCGCAGGCCAGCGCCTTCAAGGGCGAGCTGTCCGAATTCGTGCGCCTGGTCTGGGATTCCGGCCTGCGGCTCAGCCACTCGGTCCGCACCGTCGCCGAATGTGCCGAGATCCACGAGCAAAACGTCGAGCTGAGCATCAGCCTGCTGGATCGCCGTTTTCTGGACGGCGCCGGCGACGTGTACGCGAAGCTCGAAAGCAGGTTCCCGGCGTTCCTGGAGCGGCGCGCGCGTCCGCTGACTCGCCATCTATGCCAGCTCGCCCGAGCCCGCCATCTGAAATACCAGGGCACGTTCTATCACTTGGAACCGGACATCAAGGAGACGCCGGGCGGCCTGCGCGACTTGCATCTGATCGGCTGGCTCGCCCAACTCCGCAAAACGAGCTCGGACGCGGACGATCGCCTGGCGCAGCCGGCCCGCTTTCTCCGTTCGCTGCGCTGTTTCCTGCATTACCACGCTGGCCGCGATCAGAATCTGCTGAGTTTCGATGCGCAGCACGAGCTCACGCAGCCGGGCTTTCTGGGATTTAGGGAACCCGCGGCATTCATGCGCGAGTATTTCCAAAGCGCGCGTGCGATCTACAACGAGGCCCGCCGCGCGCTCGATCTGAGCGAAAAGAGCGAAAGCTCGCTGGCGGTTCAGTTCCGCGACTGGCGCTCGCGCCTGTCGAATGCCGAGTTCACCGTTTCCAACGAACGGGTCTTCCTGCGTTCGCCCGGGCAACTGGAGAGCGACCCGGAGATTTTTCTGCGTTTGTTCGAATTCGTAGCGCGCCACGGCATTCCGCTCGCAACCGAAACCGAGCGCCGGCTGGAGGCGAGCCGGGAAATCTTTTCGCGCTTCTGCTCTGCTCCCGCGCCGCGATGGCCCGCGCTTCGCCGCATTCTCTCGTTTCCACGCGCCGCCCTGGCTCTGCGCGCCATGCACAACACCGGCCTGCTCCAGGCGCTGTTTCCGGAATGGAACGCCATCACCTGCCTGGTGGTGCCGGACTACTATCACCGCTACACGGTGGACGAGCACACGCTGGTTACGATCGAAAAGCTGGCCGAACTCGCCGCCACCCCGGAACCCGCCCGGCGGCGCCTGGCCGAGATTCTTTCCGAGATCGAAGACCTGGCCCTGCTCCGCTTCGCCTTGCTGTTTCATGACTCAGGCAAAGGCTCCGGTGAAGGCGATCACGCGCGGCGCTCGGTGGAGCTGGCGCGCCAGGCCGCGCAGCGTATCCAAATACCCGCCGAGGACCAAGCCGCGGTGGAATTTCTGATCGAGCATCACCTGGATCTCTCGGCCGTCATGAACGCGCGCGATGTGCACGATCCGGCTACCGCGCGCCTGCTGGCCGAGCGTATCGGCACGCTGGAGCGGCTCAAGCTGCTCACGGTCCTGACCTACGCCGACATTTCCGCGGTCCATCCGGGCGCGATGACGCCCTGGCGCCTGGAGCAGCTCTGGCAAACTTATCGGGCGGCACATCAGGAATTGGTGCGCGAGCTTGAAACCGATCGGATCCAGGATATTCCCACCGGTCTGCCCGACCCCGCCGGCTTCATCAAGGGCTTTCCAGTGCGCTATCTGCGCACACACACGCGCGCCGAGATCGAAACGCATCTCGATCTGCACGAATTGAGCCGGCCGACCGGCGTTGCGGTCCAGGTGGATCGTTGGGGCGGAGTGCATCGCGCCACCATCGTGGCTCGCGACAAGCCGGCGCTGTTTGCGGCGCTGGCCGGAGCGATTTCCAGTTTCGGCCTGGACATCGTGAAGGCTGAGGCGTTCGCCAACGCCCAAGGGCAAATCCTGGATACCTTCGTCTTTGCGGACCCGAAGCGAACGCTGGATCTGAACGCCCCGGAGATCGAGCGCCTGCAGCTCACGCTGGAACAAGTCGCGCTGGGCAAGCTGGAAGTGGGCAAGCTGCTGGACGGCCGCCCCACCCCGCCGACACAAAAGCTTCGGATGGTGCGGCCCAGCGTGCACTTCGATTCGGACGCCTGCGAGACCGCCACCTTGATCGAGATCGTCGCTGAAGACCGGCCCCGGCTGTTGTACGATCTCGCCGCCACGCTTTCCTCGGCCGGCTGCAACATCGACGTGGTGTTGATCGACACCGAAGGCCATCGCGCGATCGACGTCTTCTATGTCGCCGCCGACGGCCGGAAGCTGGACGCAGAAGCGCAGAAAATACTGGAAAAAAAGCTTCTGGCAGTGTGCTAGCCGCGGCGGAGACGCGGGGCCCCTTTTTGAGTCCCAAACCGCGCGCCGCGCCCCACCTGGCCTGGGGCGTGGTTCACGGGTCAGATGAAACTTTCTTCTCCTTGGAGTACAGTACTTTACAAAAACTTTTCCGTTTACGACGGGCCGCCGGCTGTGATACCATACCAGTAGCTTTCATGGATCGCATCCGCGAAGCAGTTCTATTTATTCCCCAACAACGGAGCTAACGACAGCTAAGAATGAGCTTTACTGTATTCCTCGGAAACTTGCCCGTGTGGGTCACCAAGGACGACATCAAGTCTTGGTTAACCGCAGAAAATCTGGCTTTTGACGACGTCAAGGTGATTCGCAATCCCGAGACGCAGGAATCCAAGGGTTTCGCGTTCATCGATACGCCCAACTCGGAGGAGATGAACCTGATCATCCGACGATTCGACCGAGCGCCGCTGGAAGACCGGCTGCTGCGAGCCAATCAGGCGCAGCCGCCCAAGTCCAAGGGCCAAGGGCCAGCCCCTCCTCACACCGCCAATCGAACCGCCACGGGGCCGCGCCGGGAGCGGGGCGGCAAGAAACACAAGCGTCACAATCAGAACGGTCCTCAGGGGCCGCACAGCGCCTTCGCTGAAGAACTCGCCAAAGCCCTCTAACTTTCGCCCTGCCCGCCACCCCCACCCCGCTGCAACTTGATCTTTCCTGTTTAGTGTCCTTCCTATTTAGTCATCCATCGCGTTTTATCGGTGCTATACTCAAGGGCGCTACGTAACATAGGGTACCGTTACTCTTATCGAGAATCCGCTCGTTTGGGGGTGGTTTCGTGATCAGTTTGCTTATTCTTCGTGTCCTGTTCGTATTGCTTCTTGCGGCGGCGGGATGGTTCCTGCGGCCCTTCAATCTGGAGAAGCCCTTCGCGGCCGCGGCCGGTCTTGGATTTGGCCTGGCGATTGTACTGTTCGAAATTCAAGTCCGGAAAACGACTCTTAAGCGCCTGTTCGGCGCGGCTTTCGGTTCGCTGCTGGGAATCGTGGGAGCATTCCTGATCTCGCTCATCCTGGCCCGCGCGTTTCCTGAGGGCTCCACCACGCTTTCGTTTCTGCAGGTCCTATTGTTGCTGTGGATGGCCTACGTCGGCCTGGTGGTGGGCGCAAGCAAAGGCGAGATGTTGAACCTGGGCGCGCTGGGCGGGCTTTTTGGCGGCGAACAAACCTCCAACCAGTCCTTCAAGATTCTAGATACCAGCGTGATTATCGATGGCCGCATCGCCGACATCGTCGAGACCGGTTTCCTGGACGGCGCCCTGGTGATTCCGCAGTTCGTGCTCCGCGAGCTGCAACTGGTGGCCGATTCAGCCGACTCGCTCAAGCGCAATCGCGGACGGCGCGGCCTCGACATCCTCCAGCGCATCCAGAAGTTGACGCAGATCAACGTGCAGATTCTGGAGGACGACTTCCCCAACGTCCGCGAAGTCGACATGAAGCTGATCGAACTCGCCAAAGTGTACAACTGCAAGATCGTGACCAACGATTTCAACCTCAATAAAGTTGCGCAACTGCACGGCGTCGAGGTCCTCAACATCAACGAACTGGCTAACGCGTTGAAGCCGATCGTGCTGCCTGGCGAAACCATGCGCGTCTTCATCTTGAAAGAGGGCAAGGAATACAACCAGGGCGTCGCGTACCTGGATGACGGCACCATGGTGGTGGTAGACAACGCCAAGAAAATGATTTCCCGCACCATCGATATTTCCGTCACCAGCGTGCTGCAGACCACGGCAGGCAAGATGATTTTCGGGCGGTTCGACGACCGCGTGCATGCGGTGCACGAAAAGGCGCCGCCGGCCGAGCGGCCGCACGGCTCGTCGCGCGAACAGCCCGCCTCGGGCGCCCATCCGGCGGAAACGCGCGGTTCCGGTGTGGGCGCGGGCGGGTAAGCAGAATCCATGAAAGTCTCTGTAATTCTCCCGGCCGCCGGGCTGGGGACTCGAATGGGGCGCGCCGCTCCCGAAAAGGCGGGTACCAGCCGCAAACAGTTCATGCTGCTGGAGGGTTCGCCCATCCTGCTGCACACCATCCGCAAGTTTGTCTCTTGCCCGGAGGTGGCGGAAATCGTGGTCGCGCTGCGGGCCGAAGACATGGAGTGGGTGCGCGATCTGCTCCAGGCCGAACGTTTCACGAAACCGGTGCGGCTGGTGGAAGGCGGCGACAGCCGACAGGAATCGGTCGAGCATGCGTTGGCCGCGCTGCCGGCCGGAACCGAGCTGGTAGCGGTGCACGACGCCGTGCGGCCCTTCATCGAAATTGCGGTGCTCGAAAAGGTCTTCGCGGAAGCGGCCGAAAACGGCGCGGCCATCGTGGGCATCGTGCCGGTGGACACCGTCAAGCAAGTGCATCGCAACAAGATTCGTCAGACCATTCCGCGCGAGCGCTTGGTCCTGGCGCAGACGCCGCAGGTTTTCCGCTATGACCTGCTGCAACAGGCCTTCGCGAAAGCCCGCGAGGATGGCTTCACGGGCACCGATGAATCCAGCCTGGTGGAGCGGCTCGACCAGGTGGAGGTGAGCGTGATTCCGGGCAGCGACCGCAACATCAAGATCACCAAACCGTCGGACATGGATCTCGCCCGCCTGTTCCTGGCCGAGGAGATGGCTCCGCGGGTATCCCCTTGAGCGACTTTCGAATGGGACAGGGCTGGGATGTTCACCGCCTTGCGCCCGGGCGGCCGCTCATTTTGGGCGGCGTCGCCATTCCTTCCGAATTCGGGCTGGATGGCCACTCCGATGCCGACGTGCTTTCGCATGCCATTACCGATGCCCTGCTCGGCGCGGCCGCGCTGGGCGACATCGGCATGCATTTTCCGGATTCCGATCCGGCCTGGAAAGACGCCGATAGCTTGCAGTTCCTGCGCCATGCCCGGGGCCTGGTGGAGACGCGCGGGTATGAAATCGTCAACGTCGACTCGACCGTGATTTTGGAGCGTCCCAAGCTGAAAGATTTTCGCTCCGCGATTCGTGAGAAGCTGGCGCACACGCTTCGTCTCCAGGTCGATCAGGTCTCGGTGAAATTCAAGACCGCCGAAAAAGTCGGGCCGGTGGGCGAAGGCCGCTCGGCGGAAGCTCAGGCGCTCGTTACCATATGCCGAAAGCACTGATCACCGGCGCGTCCACGGGCATCGGCCTCGAACTCGCACGAATTTTCGCGCGTGAGGGCTACGAATTGGCGCTGGTAGCGCGCCATCAGAAGCGGCTGGAGGATCTCGCCGCCGAGTTAAAGCCGGCTTCGGTCCAGGTGATCGCCAAGGATCTTTCCTTACCGGATGCGCCCGAGGAAATTCAGCGGGCGGTGCCTCGCGTCGATGTGCTGGTGAACAACGCGGGTTTCGGCCTCTACGGCAAGTTCGCTGCGACCAGTCTCGCCGAAGAGTTGAACATGATGCAGCTCAACATGAGCGCGCTGGTGATTCTCACCAAGCTGTATCTGGCGGGAATGTTGGCGGCGCGGAGTGGCCGGATTCTGAACGTCGCCTCGACGGCCGCGTTCCAGCCTGGGCCGCTGATGTCGATTTACTACGCCACCAAGGCGTTCGTGCTTTCGTTTTCCGAGGCCATCGGGAATGAGTTGCAAGGTTCCGGCGTCATGGTCACCGCGCTGTGTCCGGGGCCGACCGCCACGGAGTTCCAGGAGCGCGCTCAGTTGCGCGACATCGCGTTGCTGAAGATGAATGTCATGGATGCGCGCACGGTGGCGGAGGCCGGCTACCGGGGCATGCTGGCGGGCAAGGCCATCGTAATTCCAGGTCTGCAGAACAAGCTGCTGGCTCAGTCGTTGCGCTTCAGCCCGCGCAGCATGGTGACGAAAGTCGTGCGGAGGATGCAGGAGCAGGCTCACTGAGGGGCATCGCGCGCTTAGCGCCGCCGGTAGATCGCGATGTCGTGCCCTTCGCCGTCATCGCGAAAGGCGACGTGCTGCTGGCCGAGCGACTCGAGCTCCGGAGGAAGAACCGGCGCTACGCCCGCATCCGCCAGAAAGATTCCCCCGGCATTCAACATCTGCGCGACGCTGGCTAGAGCGCAGGTTTGTTCGATGCGATCATAATCCGCCGGCGAATGCAGCGCCACCACCAAATCGAAGCCCAGGCCGGCACCCGCTTCGGCGGTTTGCGTCACGACATTTAGCTCCTCGGCGCTGATGCGCGCGCCGAATTGCGGCTTCACCGTGACGGCCCTGGTTTGGACATCGCGCAATTCGGACGGAACTGGAAGCGGCGGCGCGGGCATGCCGATAATCTCGCCAAAATGGTTCCAGTATGCAATGGCCGCGCTGTTCCAACCCTCCGACGTCCGGCGCGGAAGTTGCAGAGTATAGCGCCCGCCCGAGCGAGCTTTAGCGGTCGCCGATCGCAGGTAAGTGAGCGCGAACGAACTCAGGTCAAACACCACCAGGTGTATTTCACCCGGTTGCGCCAGCTTGAGCCGGAGTGCGGATTCGAGAACGGCGAACGGCGCAACCGTCTGCGGCGGATAAAAATCATAATGATCTGCCGTGCCGGCGAAGTCGAGCCCGGCCCCGATCAAGGCGATGCGGCGCACGTGTGCGGGAGCTTGCCCTTTGCCTTGCAGCGTGCGAAGCGTATCCTCGAACGCATAATTCACCAGAAGCAGCGCGCTGGTGGTGCTCTCGTGCCGGCGCTCTTCCAATGCGCTGTCGAGCGCCAGACTGCGGACGATGCCGATCAAGAACGCCCGCAGCTCTTCCGTCGTGACGCGCCGGCGGCGCAGGAATTCCAGGATGGCACGAAAGCGCTCGTCATCGCGTTCATCCAGGGCCTGAATAAAGGCGTCGACGCGTGCCAGCGCGGCGGGTGTCAACCCTCCCCCGGCATCCACAGCGGATTGGGCGTTGGCAAGCTTCGGCAGAACCGTAAAGGAGTTGCCGAACAGAATCAAGGCGCTGACGAAATCTTCGATTCCCCGATCCGCCCGGCTGCGGATCTGCAGATCGCGCCCGTAGATCCAGGAGTCCCAGTCGGCCGGCTTTGAAAATTCCGGTAGCTTTTCGCCGGCTGCGGCGAGAGCGGCGACGACGGGCTGCATCTTCTGCCAGCGTAGATATCGGATGCCCTGTGCGCCCGCAGTGCTGGTGCACACTGCAATCATCAAGAGTGCTAGCGTTGTCCGGTGCATGAGTAGCGAGTAAGTTCCATTCTATTCGGAGGCTTGTCGACAGCGCTGCTGTTACACTGAGAGGCGCCTGGTGTTAGCAACCGCCACAGTCCGACGCGGTCCCCGGAATCTGCCGGTGCTGGGGAACCTGCCCGCCTTCCGATCCAGGCCGATCCAGTTTCTCATGCGGGTCGCGCGCCAATACGGCGACCTTCCGTATTTCCGGCTGGGACCCTATCACGTCCATCTGGTTAACCACCCGGATTTCGTGCGCGAAATCTTCATCACGCAGCAGAACAACTTCATCAAGAGCCGCGCCTTGCAGCGCGCCCGGATTCTGCTGGGCGAAGGCTTGCTCACCAGCGAAGGCGAATTTCACACCCGACAGCGCCGCCTGGTGCAACCCGCGTTTCATCGCGAGCGGCTGGCGGCCTACGCGGATGTGATGACCGAGTATGCCATCCGCTGGCGTGAGCGCTGGAAACCGGGAAGCACCGTCAATGTCACAGACGAGATGATGCGGCTCACGCTCGCCATCGTCGGCCAGACGCTGTTCAGCGCCGACGTCGAATCCGAAGCGTCGGAAATCGGACAGGCCCTTACCATCGTGCTTAAGATGTTCCGCGTGCTGATGCTGCCGTTCTCCGAGTACCTGGAAAAGCTGCCTTTGCCTTCCATACGCCGTTTCGACAAGGCGCGCCAGCGGCTGGATGCGACCATCTATGGATTGATTCTCGAGCGGCGCAAGAGCGGCCGGGACACTGGGGATCTGCTTTCCATGCTGCTGCTCACGCAGGATGAGGAAGCCGGCGGCGGCATGACGGACCAGCAGGTCCGCGATGAGGCTCTCACGCTGTTTCTCGCCGGCCACGAGACCACCGCCAACGCGCTGACCTGGACCTGGTACTTGCTGTCTCAGAATCCGCACTGCGAGCGGCGCCTGCATGAGGAAATCGACATGGTTCTCCAGGGGCGTGCGCCGCAACTCGCCGATCTTTCCAAGCTGCGTTATACCGAGATGGTTTTCGCCGAAGCACTGCGGCTGTATCCGCCCGCCTGGGCGATCGGACGGATGGCGAAGAAGCCGTTCGAACTCGGTGGGACCCAGATCGCCGCGAAATCGATTCTCATTTTGAGCCCCTACGTGATGCAGCGCGATCCGCGTTGGTTTCCAGACCCGGAGCGTTTCGATCCGGAGCGCTGGACTCCGGAGCTCCGCGACGCGCGGCCCAAGTTTTCCTATTTCCCTTTCGGCGGCGGCGCGCGCGTCTGCATTGGCGAGCGGTTCGCTTGGATGGAAGGCATACTGATCCTGGCGACGCTGGCGCAGAAGTGGAGGCTGAGGCTGGCGCCCGGCCAGCGAGTGGAGCCGTTGCCCCTCATCACGCTCAGAACCAGGTACGGAATGCGGATGACCGTCGAGGCTCGCTCCGGCTAGAAGTCAGAGCGTAAGCTTCCGCAGCAATGCCCGGGCCGGCGCGCCGTCTCCACCAACGATCTTGAGCGGCAGACAGAACAGCTCATATTCGCCCGGCTCCACGTGTTCGAGCTGCAGACCTTCGATGATCCAGATGCCCGCGCTGAGCAGAATCCGGTGCGTCTCGGCGCCGCCGGATTCATAAGCGCCGACCGAGAGATAATCCACTCCCACGGTCTGCACGCCGCAGCGGGTCAGGTAGTGCGCCGTATCGGGCGGAATGTAAACAAATCGCTTCTGGAACTCCGCGGTCTTCCAACTCTCGCTCGAGTTGCGCGTCTTGAAGAGCAGCCGCTCACCTTTTGCCGGCCGATGAGGCTCGATCTCGTCGATGCGGATCAGCTCCGGATCGCGAATGGCGATCACACGCGCGCGGCCGATTCCCGCCGCAATCGGCATGGCTTCCATGCCTGCTGCGCCCTCCAGATAGTGACTCGGCGCGTCCATGTGAGTGCCGGTGTGAAGACTCGCGCGCATCTCGGAGAGATTGCACTCGTCACCGCTGGAGAGTTTCAGAGTCTCGATCCGTTCGAACGGAACATCATCCGGCCACTGCACCATGCCGTTGTGCAATGGGACCGAGATGTCAATCCAGTCGCTGCTCACGGCGCCACTTGGATGACGTTCTTGATCCCGGCTGCGGGCTTAGTGAGCGGTTCGAGCGCCTGATCGATGGGGAAGCGCGCGGTGATGAGCGACCGAAGCGCATCCGGCCAGCGGTCGAGGAATACGCCCAGGTGCGCGATGGCCGCCTGAAATGCCTTGGGCGGCGCGTTCACGCTGCCCACGATCACCTGGTTGTTGAGCACCACGTCGCGCATGATGTCGTCGGTGTCCACTTCGATGGGGCCCTTGCGG
>DASQHQ010000039.1:0-1977 GCA_035632015.1 Bryobacteraceae bacterium | reverse complement strand
GACCACCACGTCCTTGCGCTGGGACCCCAGCGCTTTGCCCAGCATGGTCTCCGATTCGCCGTACGAGTAGACGTTGGCGGTGTCGAAGAAGTTGATGCCGGCGTCGAGCGAAGTGCCGACCATCGCGTCGACCTCCGATTGCGGCAGCCCGCCGATCACCTCGAAGATGCCGCCCTTGCCGCCGAACGTCATAGCGCCCAGGCACAGGCGCGAAACAAAAACTCCGGTATTTCCCAGTTGTTGATATTGCATGGTCACCATTTTAGCCTCGCGTCCGGTCGAGCGGCGCCCGCCCGAAGCCCGGGTGAAAGGTTGGCGGGGTGGCAAGCCCGCAGCGCCGCGCCCAGAGAGCGGCGGCGCTAGCGCCGAATGCGCAGGCGCTCGTCGAGCAGCCGCTACACTGCTCTGGTACCATGCTTAGCCATATGCGAATCCTGCTTCTCGCCCTGGCCGCAATGGCGCTGGCTCAATCGCTCGCGGCCGACAATCTGGAAGGCCGTTGGAAACTGCTGTCGGCCGAAGACGTCCGCCCCAACGGCGAAGTGGTGCGGCATCCGTGGGGCGATCACCCGGTAGGCTCCATCGTGGTCCAAAACGGATGGCTGTATCTGCAAATCATGTCCACCGACACGCCGGCGTTCGCCTCCGACAAGCCCATGGCGGATCAGACCAAGGCCAAGCTGTTGAGTTCTTATATCGCCTACTCCGGCGCCTGCACCATCGATGCAGCGCAAGGCAGCGTGACGTTCAAGGTGGAGGCGGCCTGGCGGCCGGACTACGTCGGCACCGATCAGCGCCGCATTTTTCATTTCGAGAGCGGAAAGCTGATCTTCGGCACGGCTCCCAATTCCATCCGCGGCGGTACGGAACCGCTGACGCGCCGCTTGACGCTGGAGCGAGTGCAATAGTGTGACTGTGGCGCGCACGCACCCGTCGAATGCATGCACGCGGCCTCGAGCGCTCGGCGTAAGGCGCGTCTGTTAGCATGGAATTTCCATGCGAAATGTGATCATTGTGGGCTCCGGCTGCGCCGGAAACACGGCGGCGCTCTACACCGCGCGCGCCAATCTGAAACCGCTGGTGGTGGCGGGGCACGAGCCCGGCGGCCAGCTCTCTCTCACCACGCTGGTCGAAAACTTCCCCGGTTTCCCCGAAGGCATCGACGGTCCGGCGTTGGTGGACAACATCAAGCGGCAAGCGGAACATTTCGGCGCCGAATATTTGCACGGATCGGTGCTGGAAGCCGACTTCGCGCAGCGTCCCTTCCGCCTGAACATCGACAACGAATGGCGGGAGGCGCGCACCGTCATCATCGCTTCGGGCGCTTCGGCGCGCTGGCTCAATCTGCCGAACGAACAGCGGCTGATCGGCCACGGCGTCAGCTCCTGCGCCACCTGCGACGGGTTTTTCTATCGCGGCAAGAAGATCATGGTGATCGGCGGCGGCGATTCCGCGATGGAAGAGGCCAACTTCCTGACGCGCTTCGGCGATGAAGTCGCCGTGGTGCATCGCCGCGACTCGTTCCGCGCCTCCAAGATCATGCTGGAGCGCGCTCGCAACAATCCTAAGATCCAGTTCATCCTGAACTCAGTCGTCGAGGATGTCTACGACGCCGACCGGAAGCTGGTGACTTCCGTCAAGCTGCGAAACCTGAAGACCGGCGAGACCTGGGTGCGCGATGTGGACGGCTTTTTCGTCGCCATCGGCCACATTCCCAACACGCGGCCGTTCGAGGGCCAGATCGAGCTCGATCCGGACGGCTACGTTGTCTCGAAGGGCGGGGCGCGCACCAGCGTCCAGGGCGTCTTCCACGCCGGCGACGTGCAGGACCGCACCTATCGGCAGGCCATCACCGCCGCGGGCGCGGGCTGCATGGCTGCGATCGAGGCTGAGCGATACCTCGAAGCGGAAGGGCATTAACCCGGCTCAGGCGGCGCGTTTCCCAGGCCAGCGCGCGACGGCGATGGTCTGCCAGCC
>DASQHQ010000038.1:0-17023 GCA_035632015.1 Bryobacteraceae bacterium | reverse complement strand
GCTCTTGTTCAGCCAGTTTCCGCTCAAGTCGGGCTGGCCGAAAGACGTGACAGGAGGCTTCCAGTTCTGCGCCGCGGCGGGAAGCGCGGTCACCACCAGCGCGAAGACAGCGATCGCGAACTTATGGACCACGGCGAACCTCCTCCTTATGTTAATACCACGTGACGGCGCTCGATCGCGCATCAGCAACGCCAATTAGGGTGAAACGCTTGCAACGGCCCGCCCTTTTAGCTCATACTCGGAAGTCGGGCGTCTTCGGGTACTCAAAAAGGAGGCACAATTCATGGACAATCCACGTCTCGATTTGAGCCGGCGGACTTTGCTCAAATCATCCCTGATCGGCGGCGCTTTGGCAAGCGTGCCTGGCTCCGCGGCTACGATTGAATCGAAATCCACCAGCCCGGTGGTGGAAACGACCTCAGGCAAAGTGCGCGGCGTGGTGAACAACGGCGTGCACGTGTACCGCGGCCTTCCCTACGGCGCTTCGACGGCCGGCTCGAACCGCTTCCTCCCCCCTCGCAAGATGGAATCCTGGACCGGCGTGCGCGACGCGTTCCAGAACGGTCGTTCGTCGCCGCAAGTGGCGCCAGCTCCCGGCGCAATCGGCTGGGGTCTGCGCTCCAACGCGCAGCAAGGCGAAGATTGCCTGGTGCTCAACGTCTTCAGCCCCGGCGTCAACGACGGGCGCAAGCGTCCCGTCATGGTTTGGATTCATGGCGGCGGCTACACCTACGGTTCGGGTTCCTCGCTCGGCTACGACGGAACGAATCTGGCTCGCTTCGGCGACGTCGCGGTGGTCTGCATCAATCATCGTCTGAATATCTTCGGACATCTTTATCTCGGCGGAGCGGGCGGCGCGGAATTTGCGGACTCGGGCAACGTCGGCCTGCTCGACATCGTCGCGTCGCTGCAATGGGTGCGCGACAACATCTCGCACTTCGGCGGCGACCCCGCGAACGTGACCATCTTCGGCCAATCCGGCGGCGGCGGAAAGGTAAGCACTCTGCTCGCGATGCCCGCCGCGAAAGATATGTTTCACAAAGCCATCGTCGAGAGCGGCTCCACGCTGAAGCAAGTGCCCAAAGACGAAGCAGCCAAGACCACCGAAAAGTTCATGGCGCAGCTCGGCCTCAAGCCGAACCAGGTCGCGGACCTGCAGAGCATGCCGCTGCCGAAGCTGCTGGCGGCCATTCGCAATGTTGGCGCGGGTGGTGGCGGCGGGATGCGGCTCGCTCCGGTGGTCGACGGCCATTCCCTGCCGCGCGATCCCTTCGATCCAACCGCGCCCGAGATTTCCGCCGATGTGCCGATGATCATCGGAACGGCGGAAACCGAAGGCTCCTACTTCTCCCCTCCCGAGCTGCTTTCCCTGGATGAAGCTGCCGTGCGGGCGCGGCTGCGCGAGCGCCTGGCGAACGATGGCGACCGCATTTACGACCTGTTCCGCAAGAACCGTCCGCGCGCCACGCCCAGCGAGCTGTATTTCACCATCTCCGCGTTTCCGACCAACGCCACCGTGCAAGCCGAACGCAAAGCCGCGCTGGCCAAGGCGCCGGCCTTTCTCTACCAGATCCGCTGGCGAACTCCGGTGGAAGGCGGACGCCGCCTGGCGCCGCACTGCATCGAAATCCCATTCGCGATGCAAAATATCTGGCAGGTCCCTGAAATGGTGGGAACAGGCCCCGAGCTGCAGCCGCTGGCGGACAAAGTCAGCGGCGCCTGGGTGGCCTTTGCGCGCAGCGGAAATCCCAGCCACGCCGGCATTCCGAAATGGCCGGCTTACAACGCATCCGGACGCCCCAGCATGCACATCGACAACGATTGGAAGTTGGTGAACGATCCGGATCACGACGAGCGCCTCGCCATGGCGCAATTCTCCCGGCTGCCGATGTTCTGATTGAAAGCCTGTACACAAGTGACGGCCTGGCGAAACATCCTCCTCCTTCTATGTGTGACTCCAGGTGTGTTCGCTCAGACGGCATCGCTGCGCGGGATGGTGGCGGATCCGAGCGGAGCTCTGGTGCCGGGCGCGGTGGTCACCCTCACAACCCCGGACGGGTCGGCGAAGACGACGACGACCGACAAGAACGGCTTCTATTCGTTCACGGGCCTTGCGACCGGCGCCTATTCGGCGAGCGCGTCCGCGCCGGCATTGTCGCAACCCCAGCCCTCCAGCATCACGCTCCGGCCCGGCGTTCAAACCTTGAACCTGCAATTGACGGTCGCCTCCGTCATCGAGCAAGTCACGGTGCAGGACAATGGCGGCCCCACGGTCAGCGTCGACTCCGCCAACAATGCCAGCGCGGTAGTGCTGCGCGGCGACGACCTGCAGGCGCTTTCCGACGATCCCGACGATCTGCAAGCTGATTTGCAGGCGCTGGCCGGGCCATCCGCCGGACCCAGCGGCGGAGCGATTTTCGTGGATGGCTTCAGTGGCGCCGAGCTGCCGCCCAAAGAGGCGATTCGCGAAGTGCGAATCAATCAGAATCCCTTTTCGTCCGAGTTCGACAAGCTCGGCTACGGGCGCATCGAGATCTTCACCAAGCCGGGCACCGACCGCTATCGCGGAACGATGAATTACAACTTAGGCACCGACGCATGGAATACGCGCAACCCGTACGCGCCCGAGAAGGCTTCGTTCCTGCTGAACGAGCTGGAGGGCAACGCCGGCGGGCCTCTGGGCAAGCGCGCCTCTTTCAACCTGGATGCCCAGCGGAATAAGGTCGACAATGGCTCCATCATGAACGCCGTGACCGTGGATTCGCAGACATTCCTGATCCAGCCTTTTGCGGGATCGGTGACCACCCCGCAGAGCTTCACCCGCATCAATCCGCGCGTCGACTATCAACTCACACCCAACGTCACGCTGATGGCTCGTTACAGTTTTACGCACGCCAGTATCGATGACGCCGGCATCGGCGCCTTCAATCTGGTTTCGCGCGGCTACCACACCGAATACACCAATGAGACGGTGCAAATGACGGAGACGGCCGTGATCGGCAACGTCATTAACGAAACCCGTTTCCACTATTACCGCAATGCCCCGCAATACATCGCGAATACGGCCGGTCCGGCTATTCAAGCGCTCGGTGCGTTTAATGGCGGCGGCTCGCCAGTCGGACGCCTGTTCGATACGCAGAATTACTTCGAGCCGCAGAACTACACCTCGATCGTTCACGGAACCCACGCGCTGCGGCTGGGTGTTCGCATTCGAATTCTGACCGACGACAACATCCAGCCGCAGAATTTCAACGGAACTTTCACCTTCGGCGGCGGCCAATTGGAGCCGGTGCTGGACGCCAACAATCAGCCGGTGGTGATCGGCGGGCAGCCGCAGGTTGCGCCCATCACCTCGATCGAGCGATACCGGCGCACGCTGCTGTTTCAGAGCCTGGGTTACACGCCGGCGCAAATCCAGGCGCTGGGCGGCGGCGCGACGCAGTTCAGCATCAACGCGGGCCGGCCCGGAATTTTTGCCAGCCAGTTCGATCTCGGAGCGTTTGCGCAGGACGAGTGGCGCGTCCGTCCGAACTTCACTCTGAGCCTGGGCCTGCGTTACGAGACGCAGACCAACATTCACGACTGGCGCGACTTCGCGCCGCGCATTGCCTTTGCCTGGGCGCCCGGCGCTACCGCCAAGACGGCCGGCAAGACCGTGCTGCGTGCCGGATTCGGTTTGTTCTACGATCGCTTCGGGCTCCAGAATACGCTTACGGCCAAGCGCTACAACGGAATCGTGCAGCAGCAATACGTGGTGACGAATCCCGATTTCTTCCCCAACGTTCCTCCGCCGGCGGCGTTGGCTGGATTCCAATCCACGCAAGTGATCCAGGAAGTGAGCTCGACGCTGCGCGCGCCCTACATCATGCAATCGGGCGTCACGCTGGAGCGCCAGTTGCCCGCCAACACCACGCTAGCGCTCACGTTCACCAACTCGCATGGGCTGCACACGCTCCGCTCGCGAGACATCAACGCGCCGCTGCCCGGGACGTACAATCCCGGCGCGCAGTTGAACGGTGTTTTTCCGCTGGGACAGCCGGGGCCGGTTTTTCTGATGGAGTCCTCCGGGATCTTCAATCAGAATCAGCTCATCGCCAATGTGAATACCAAGGTCAATGCCAGTTTGTCGCTGTTCGGGTTCTACGTGCTCAATCGCGCGCTGAGCAACACGGATGGGCTGGGAACGTTCCCCGCCAATCCGTACAATTTCGCGGGCGAATACGGGCCCGCCGCGAGCGACGTGCGGCATCGAATTACCACGGGAGGCTCCATCAGCCTGCGGTGGAACATCCGGATCAGCCCGTACATCATCGCGCAGAGCGGAGCGCCTTTCGACATCACCACCGGCAGCGATTTCTACGGCACCACCTTGTTCAACGCGCGGCCGGGGATTCCGGCCGATCCGAACAAGCCGGGGTTGATTGCGACCAGCTACGGCCTGCTCGATCCGAATCCCGTGGCCGGCGAGCGGCTGCTGGAGCGCAATGCGGGGCGCGGTCCGGGCCAGATCTCGGTGAACTTGCGGCTGGCGAAGACGATCGGTTTTGGAGCGCAGCGCGAAGGTCCTCGGAGAGCTGAGGGCCCCACGCCGAGTTTGGGCGCGGCCGTTGCGGCGCCGGCCTCAGGCGGCGGCTTGCGAAGCGTCTTGGGTTCGCCCACCACGCCGCATCGTTACAACCTGACGCTGGGGTTGTCAGCGCGCAATCTTTTGAACCACAATAATCCGGGGCCGATCATCGGAAATATTACTTCACCCCTGTTCGGCTTCGCCAATCAGATCGCCGGCGGACCCAACGGCGAAGGATTTTTCGAGACCGCCAACAACCGCCGCCTGGAGATGCAACTCCGCTTCCAATTTTGAGCCGCTGGCAGCGCGGCATGGCGCCTCGGGCGGCGCTTGGCAGCGCGGCATGGCGCCTCCCGCGCAGAGGCGTTCGCGAAGGACCGCACAGCGGCCTAGCGCGCATGCGAATAGATTTCCACCCACTGGCCGCGCTGCATCCAGCGTTGCATCAAGACCAACCCGAAGTGATCGCGCACCTCTTCTGAATTCATTTGCCGTTCGTAGTCGTAGAAGCGCGTCAGGAACCGCTCCACCAGCGGCCAGTGCAACACGCCCCACGCCGGCTCCCAGGTGCGCGAATAGAGCACCAGCACATCGACGCCTTTGGGGTCGATCGCATTCAAAGTAGAAAGGCGCAGATCAGAGGTTTCGGCCGTCAACAATTTCTGGCCAACGTAACCGAACCGGGGATCGCGCAGCGCTTGCGTCAGCGGCCAAGCGGTGTAAATCGTTCGATCCGGGTACTGGGCTTCCAAGTAGTGTGCCGCGCGGCGATGCAGCTCGACGAAGTCCACCATCGCCAGATTGTTTTCGAACGGAAATGGGAACAGGGGATTCACGAGCAGGCCGGCCAGCGATCCGGCGGCGACAGCGGCAATACCGGCGTTCCGCCAGAACGGACGCAGCGTGGACCAGGCCGCCGTCATGGCGATGTACACCAGCGGCACGACCGGCAAAAGATAGCGCTCCAGCTCCGCGCCTCCCAGTACACTGACCATCAGTACGTGTGTGGCGATGAACAGCCAGGTGATTCTCCAGGCTCGCGAAGAATAGATCGGCGGCGATCTTCGCCCAGCCAGCAGAATGGCGAGCGATCCGGCCCAGCGGAAATCGGCGATGAACAGATAGTAGATGCGGCGGATGAGCGACAGCGTCGCGCGCACCGGATGCAAGGCGTAAACCAGGTTGTAGTGCGTGAAGCCGGCATCCCCGAAGACATGGCCGGTGGCGCGCCACAGCACGAAGAACCATGTCGCCAAAACTGCGAACGGCGCCAGATAGTGAGCCGCAAACCTCCGGCGCGACGGATCGAGCGCCAATGTGACGGCGAAGATGACCGGAAGCAGCGCGCCGGTTTCCTTGGCCAGAACCAGGGCGACGCAGGCCACCGCCGCGGCGGCGTGCCGCTCCGTCAGGAACAAGAGCAGCGCGAGCACGGTGAAGAGCATCGCCGGCATATCGAGCAGCGCCATCATCGATTGCATGTAGAACAGCGGGTCAAGCAGCAACAGCAACGCAGGTGCGAAGCCCCACGCGTAGCCCAGATCGCTGCACAGGTGTTTCATGAGCCAGAATGTGATCGCCACCGCGAAACTTGCGAGCAGCAACATGGATGCGCGCGTGGCCGGAATCGAATAGCCGAAAATGCGCCATGCCGCGGCCAGGTAGGCCATGACGCCGGGCGGGTGCGCGTTGGGAACCGTGGAATGCGGTACCCACCAGCCATCCTGATAGATGTCCAGCGCAGCGGGAACGAACTGGCCGAGCTCGTCCCAAAAATAGGGAAGCGCCAGCCAGGGCCAGTGGGAGAGAAAAACAATGGCGAGAAAAAGCGCGCAGGCCGCCAGCCTCGCCTCGCGGCTCACTGAATTGCGCTGACCTGGCCTTTCGGCTCCAGCTTGATTTCGCCGAAGGTCGCCTCGTATTGCGAGATGTTCTGCGTCAGCACGTTCAGCAACGCCTTGGCCTGCTGCGGGCTCAAGTAGACGCCCTGAAAATTATGGATCATGACGCTGTCGGGCGCGGTCTGATTCACGGTCCCGAACATCAGAAAGAAGTCCCACAGGTTGACTCGGATCTGCACGCTGTTGGCGTAGTGCTCGCGGTAATCGGGCGTGTTCACCAACTGGAGTTTCGGCGGGGCTTGGGAGGGCGTCATGACACAACTATAGTGACATACGCCGGCTTTTACGAGTGCGGCCGGCGTCAGCCGTGGCGGATCACCAATACGTCGCCGTCCTTCACGATGTATTCTTTGCCCTCCAGGCGCAGCAGGCCTTTTTCGCGCACGCCGCCGTAACCGCCGTGATCGACCAGCGCCTGCCAATTCACTACCTCCGCGCGGATGAATTTCTTTTCGAAATCGCTGTGGATCGCCCCTGCGGCCTTTACGGCCGGGCTGTGCATGGGGATGGTCCAGGCGCGAACTTCCGTTTCCCCGGCGGTCAAAAACGACATCAGGCCCAGCAGCGAATACGTCGCGGCGATCAGCCGCTCCAGGCCCGATTCCTTCAAACCGTAACTGGCCAGGTATTCGCGCGCCTCCTCGGTCGACAGCTCCGCGAGTTCGGCTTCGATCTTACCGCAGATCGCCGTGACCGCGGTTCCGCTGCGTCCGGCCAGCGGGCCTTTCCGATACTCATCCTCGATCTCGTGTAGTCGCGACGCGTCCTCTTCGCCGATGTTGAGCACGAACAGCATGGGTTTCTGCGACAGGAACTGGAATCCGCGGATGGTCTTCTCTTCCTCGCCCGACAATTCCAGCGCCCGAAGCGCGACATTCTGTTCGAGCGTGGCCTTGCAGCGCTCCAGCAATGCAAATTCGCGGTCGAGCTCCGGGCTCTTGATCTTTTTCCGGTCCTTGTCCAGCCGCTCCAGACGCTTTTCCACCACCACCAGGTCGCTCAGGATCAGTTCCATCTCGACGTCTTCCAAATCACGCAGGGGATCCACCGAGCCCTTCTCGTGCGGCACGGTGTCGCTTCTAAAAAGCCGCAGCACGTGCGCCAGCGCATCCGCCACTCGCATGCTCGCCAAATAGCTCGGGTCGCGCAGCGCTTCTTTGGAAACCGCCGGGAAGTCGAGATATTCGACGGTAGCGTGCGTGACTTTGGGCGGCTCGAAAATTTTCGCCAAGGCATCCAGCCGCGGGTCGGGCACCTTGGCGATCCCGATGCGGGCTTCCATGACGCCCACGCGCGTGGCTTCGTGCACGCCGGTCAGGATGGTGAACAGCGATGTCTTGCCCACCATGGGCAGGCCGATGATTGCGGTTTTCATCTCAAGATTTTCCGGCTATGAGCGCCCTCGCAATGGGGTGCTTAAAGCGGTACCTCGACCAGCGTGAGGATTTCCTGAAGAATCCTCTCGGCGAGTTCCGTGCTGCGCTGCGCCAGGGACGTGCGGGCGTTGATCGCGATGCGGTGGGCGAACACCGGGATCGCCAGCCGCTTGACGTCGTCCGGAATGACGTATTCGCGTCCTTCCGCCAGCGCCATGGCCTGAGTGGCGCGGTACAGCGCCTGAGCGCCGCGCGGGCTCACGCCCAGCGCCAGGGACTCGTGCTGGCGGGTCTTGTCGACGATCGCGAGCATGTAGTCCACCAGAGCTTCATCCACCGTCACGCGGCTCACCTGTTCCTGCAGTTGCTTGAGTTCGTCGGAGGAAAGCACGGCCTGCACCGTCTCGACGTGCACTCCATCTTTGCTGCGCAGGATTTCACGCTCGGCGCCACGCTCGGGATACCCGATGCGAATGCGCATCAGGAAGCGGTCGAGCTGGCTCTCCGGCAGCGGGTAGGTACCGTGGTGTTCCACCGGATTCTGGGTCGCCATCACCATGAAGGGTTGTTCCAGTGTGTACGAGCGGCCTTCGATGGTCACTTGCAGCTCGTTCATGGCCTCGAGCAATGCGGATTGCGTCTTGGGCGTGGCGCGATTGATCTCGTCCGCCAGCAGGAAATTGGTGAAGACCGGTCCCTGCTTGAATTCGAACTCCTGCGAATGCGCGTTGTAGATGGTTACGCCCAGAACGTCGCTCGGAAGCATGTCGCTGGTGAACTGCAAGCGGTGAAAACGGCAATGCACGCACCGCGCCATAGCCTGCGCCAGCGTGGTCTTGCCGACGCCCGGGACATCTTCAATCAACAGATGACCGCGCGCCAGCAGACACACCACTGACAGACGCACGACATCCGCCTTCCCGCGGATCACCGAGTTGAGGGCGTCTTCCAGCTCGCTCAGTTTGGAAAGCGCCACCCGGGCGGCCAGCATTACTGCCATTGTACCGTGTCGACGCCCGTCATCACTCTAAGACGCAGACAAGAACGGTTTGTTCGGCCTTTGGCGACGCGCCGCAGCAAGTCTTTGAATCCAGGGACGGCACAACCGTTGCCCGGCGCGGAGACGCGCTTGGAACCACCACGACATCAACCGTTTCTCAACCGTTGTTAACTTTCTAAACCATTGATTTACATATTGTTTTATTGAAGGACTGCGGCTACCATCGGGTTGACTTTCGAATCTAAGTCGAAAAGGAGAAGCATTCGATGAAAAAGGCACTCGCGATACTCTTCGCAGCAGGAATCAGCGTGGCTTCGGCCGCCTCTTCCTACCATGTGACACTGTACAAGGCGACTACGATCAATGGCACGCAGCTGAACGCCGGCGACTGCAAGCTGGAGCTCCAGGGCGACAAGGTGATCATCAAGCAAGGCAAGACCAGCGTGGAATCGAACGTGACGGTTGAGAACGCGTCCCGGAAATTCGAGTTGACCACGGTCGGCTACGACGGTGAAGGCGCCAGCAACCGGTTGAGGGACATCCGCCTGGGCGGTACCACGCTGAAGCTGCTGTTCGGGTCTGGTTCGAACATCGAAGCCGCCGGCGGAAGCCGGTAACAAAGTGCGCTTGAGCCGGCGACCGGGGCGCCTCAGCCCCCTCAGCGCTTGGGTTGACGTAGACGCGCCGCAGCAAGCCAGCGGCTCAGGCTCACGCGACTGCCCCGCAAGCGCAAAAGTTGGTAAGGTGTCGTCGAGCGCTCGCAGATCGGCCCACATGCGGCGCGAGTGGTGAGAAGGCGCCTACTCCGGCCCCACCTGCACAATCAGCTTTCCTGTATTTGAGCCGTTGAACAGCTTGGCCAGTGCGCGCGGCGCATTCTCCAGCCCCTCGACGACGTCCACGCGGTATTTCAGCTTCCCTTCGACAAACCATCCGAGCAGCGCCGCGAAGGCTTCTTCGGCGCGATTCAAGTAATCCGTGCACAGGAAGCCCTCCATGCGTGCGCGCTTCATGATCAAGTTCGCCAGATTCCGCGGACCCGGCATCGGCTGCTTCCCGGCGTTGTACTGCGAGATCATGCCGCAAACAGAAATCCGAGCGCGCAGGTTGATCCTGTCCAGAACCGTTTCGAGAATTTCGCCGCCGACGTTGTCGAAATACACATCGATCCCTTCCGGGCAGCGGTGCTCCAACGCCTTGCGCACGTTCTCGACCTTGTAGTTGATGGCCGCGTCGAAACCGAGCTCGTCTTTGATCCAGCGGCATTTTGCCTCGCTGCCCGCCAGGCCCACCACGCGGCAACCTTGGATCTTGCCGATCTGCCCCACCAGCGATCCCACTGCTCCCGCCGCGGTGGAAACCACCAGCGTGTCGCCCGGCTGGGGTTTTCCGATGTCCAGCAGCCCGAAGTAAGCCGTCAAGCCGATGTGGCCGAACAGTCCCAAGAACGCGGTGACCGGCACCGGCAGTTTAGGAAGTTTCGTCAGCGCCGGGCCGGGCGCGACCGCGTATTGTTGCCAGCCGAGCAAGCCTTGCACCAGGTCCCCCTCGGCAAAGCCGGCATGCCGCGACTCTTCCACTTTGCCGATCACACCGCCCCGCATCACAGCGCCGAGCGCCAGCGCGGGTAAGTAAGAATCCGCCTCGTTCATCCAGATCCGTTGCGTCGGATCGAGCGAAAGATACACCGAACGCACCAGAACCTGGCCCTCGCTCGCGGACGGCATGGGTGCCTCTTTCCACTGGAAATCCGATTCCTTGGCCGGTCCCTGGGGCCGCGCGGCGAGCACCCATTGATGATTCATCCCCATGGGTGAGAGTATACTGTGCCTGAGTGATGCAACCCAAGCTTCGTTTTCAAATCCTTCTGCTCCTGGCGTTCCTCGCACTGGCTTCCTGCCAGCAGCGCACCAAGAAACTGATCGGAGTGGTGCCCAAAGCGACTTCGCATCTTTTCTTCGTGTCGGTGCACGCCGGTGTGCTGGCGGCGGAGAAGGATTTCGGCGTCGAAGTGCTGTGGAACGGCCCGCGCGAAGAGACCGAATACTCGCGCCAGATTGAAATCGTGGACTCCATGATCGCGCGCCGCGTGGACGCTCTCGCCATCTCCGCCACCGATCACGCCGCGCTGGTGAAGCCGGTCAAGCGCGCCATGGACGCCGGGATTCCCGTGACGGTCTTCGACTCCGGCCTCGATCTGACCGGCTACGTCACGTTCGTCGCCACCGACAACTATGGCGCCGGTCAAACCGCCGCACGCCGGCTGGCCGCGCTCATCCACGGCAAAGGCAAGGTGGCCGAGCTCATGCACAAGCCCGGCGGCATGTCCACCGGAGATCGCGAGCGTGGATTCGAAGAGGTGATGGCCAAGGAATTTCCGGCCATCCAGGTTGTCGCGCGTCAATACGGCATGGCCGACCGCGCCAAGTCGCGCGACGCCGCCGAGGACATCCTCACAGCGCATCCCGACCTGGACGGCATGTTCGCCTCCGCCGAGGCAAACTCCATCGGCGCGGTGCAGGCCATCAAGGCTCGCGGCCTTTCCGGCAAGATCAAGCTGGTGACGTTCGATTCGAGCGACATGCATGTCGAAGCGCTCAAGGACGGAACCATCGATCTCATGCTGGTGCAGGATCCTTATCGCATCGGGTATGAAGCCGTGCGAAGCCTGGTGATGAAGCTCAACGGCCAGACGCCGCCTCCTCAGATGGATCTGAAGGTGCATGAGATTACCAAAGCCGACCTCGGCCAGCCCGAGGTTCAGGCTCTGCTGTTTCCGAAGTGGAAGAACGAGCAGCCGTAGCGCGCGCACTCGTGCGTGACGCGTGCCCAGTCATGGGGACGCCAGCGTCTCACTACTCCACAAACTCGACCCGGTATTCCTCGATGACCGGATTAGCCAGCACGTCGCGCGCGATCTGATCGATCTCGGCGGCGGCCTGGTCGCGATTGGTTCCTGGTTCGAGCGTGATCTCGAAATACTTGCCCTGCCGCACCGCGGCGATCGAAGTATGGCCCAGGCCGGCCAGCGCGGAGCGGATGGTCTGGCCCTGAGGATCGAGAACGGTCGGCTTGAAGGAGACGTAGACGCGAGCTTTCATGGGAAATCCCATTGTATCGGCAATGACTTCCCGGCTTGCGAACCGGATGCAGCCGGGCAAACCAGATTCCCAGGACGTTCGTTGCCCCAGTCCTCCCAAACGCGGTGAGCGCTCCGCACGGCCGTTTAGAACCTCCGTCCCACTGACGGGCGTCCTATCAGATTGAGCCTATCGATTGATAGGCGCTCCCAGCCCCAGAGTTTAGATTGAGGTTGACAACAAATGCAACAGACCTGGAGGAGACCATGAATCTGATTCAATTAGCACAACAGTGCTGGATCAAGCTGAAGCGCGACACACGGGGGCAGGACCTGATCGAGTACGCCCTGATGGTTGGTTTTGTGGCGGTGGCCGCGGGTGCGTTCATGCCCAACGTGGCGAGCAGCATCAGCACCATATTCTCGAGTGTCACCAGCGCGTTGACCGCCGCCGGTTCACAGAGCTAGCCGGGACCTTCCGGGTCATGCGTCAGCGCTGGACACGCGGCGCGCTCCTGTCCTAACCTACAACTTACAGGACCGGAGGAGCACTATCCTAAAAGTCTGCGTGCTTGCCAGCAGCAGCTCGGGCAATTCGACCTTCATCCGAACCGAGCGGACGCGCATCCTGGTGGACGCGGGCTTGAGCAAGCGCGATATCGTGGCCCGCCTGGCGGCCATCGGCGAGCAAGCCGAGAGCCTGGATGCCATCCTGATCACGCACGAGCACTCGGATCATGTCAGCGGATTGGTGACGCTCGCGCGATTCCTGGACGTACCGGTGTACATCACGCGGCTCACCGCTCCCGCGATCCCCTGGGCCGAATACACACCCAAGCTGGATTGTTTCCAGGCCGGCACGACCTTCGCGGTCGGCGACATCGACATCGACAGCTTCACGGTTCCCCACGATGCCATCGATCCGGTGGGCTTTTGCTTTCGCGCCCAAGGAATCAAGGTCGGCATAGTGACGGACTTGGGCTATGTGCCCGATTCCATCAAGTTCCATCTGCGCGGCACCGACTTGCTGGTGCTGGAATCGAATCACGATCTGGAAATGCTGAAAGTGGGTCCCTATCCCTGGTCCGTCAAGCAGCGTGTGATGGGGCGCAAAGGGCACCTGTCGAACGATGTGGTCCGCGACTTCATCCGGAGCGATTTGGATACTTCGGTGAACACGCTGGTGCTTGGCCACTTGAGCGAGCACAACAATCATCCCGAGATCGTGCGCAGTATGGCGGCGCGGGCGCTGGACGGCGCGCGCCGCTCGCTTTTCACGCGGCTGGTGGTAGCCAATCCGAAAGAGCAGACTGAGGTGTTTAGCTACTGAATGATCGAGCGCTACACCCGGCCCGAAATGGGCCTCATCTGGAGCGAAGAGAACAAATATCGGCAGTGGCTGGAGGTGGAACTGGCCAGCGCCGAAGCGCTCGCCGAGATCGGCCAGGTGCCGGCCGAGGCCGCACGCGAATTGCGGCGGCATGCGAGTTTTCAAGTCGCGCGGATTCAGGAAATCGAGCGCGAGGTGCGGCACGATGTGATCGCGTTCACCACCGCCGTCGCCGAAAGCATGGCCGCGGCCGGGCACGCCGATGCCTCCCGCTGGTTTCACTACGGGTTGACATCGAACGATGTCGTCGACACCGCGCAGGCGTTGCAGGTGCGCGCGGCATCTGAGGTCATCACAGGCGACATACAGACGCTATCCGGCGCGCTCAAGGTGCGAGCCTACGAGTTCAAAGACGCCATCCAGGTCGGCCGGACTCATGGCGTCCACGCCGAGCCCATCACCTTCGGGCTGAAGCTCGCGCTGTGGTTCGACGAGATGCGCCGTAACCTAGCCCGGTTCTCCGCTGCCGCGGAGGGCATGCGGGTAGGGAAAATCTCGGGCGCGGTCGGAACCTTCGGCCACATCGGGCCCGAAGCCGAGGAGCGCATCTGCCGGCGGCTGGGATTGCGGCCCGCGCCCATCGCCTCGCAGGTCATCTCGCGCGACCGGCACGCGGAATTCGTCGCGACACTCGCCCTCATCGCCGCCACGCTGGAAAAAATCGCGCTGGAAGTCCGCCACCTCCAGCGCACCGAAGTGCGCGAAGCCGAAGAGCCGTTCTCGGAGGGCCAGAAAGGCTCGTCGGCGATGCCTCACAAACGCAATCCCGTGGTCTCGGAGCAGATTTGCGGCTTAGCCCGAGTGGTCCGAGGAAACGCCCAAGCGGCTCTTGAAAACGTCGCCCTATGGCACGAGCGTGATATCTCCCACTCGTCGGTGGAGCGCATCATTCTGCCGGATTCGGCCATTCTCGTGGATTATATGCTCTCCAAAACCGAATGGTTGATCTCGGGCTTGCGCGTCGATCGTGATCGAATGCGAAGGAATCTCGATCTGACTAAGGGGCTCATCTTTTCCGGCCAACTGTTGCTGGACCTGACTGCCGCAGGCATGCTTCGTGAGGAAGCTTACAAAATCGTCCAGTCTCACGCCATGCAAGCCTGGGCTCAGGACGGGGATTTTCGGTCCGCTGTCACATCGGACCCGAAGGTTACAAAACATCTTCCCGTCGGGCGCCTGGCGGAAAGTTTCAGTGTTTCCAGACAGTTAGCTAACATCGACCAGATCTTCCACCGCGTGTTTGAAGGATCTTAGCAGCTTTGTAAGCAAATCTCCGCTTCCATTTCCCAGCTCTTCGATTAAACTATACCTAGGACGGGTGGCGCTGGATGAGAACTTATTGCCCCGAAGATCGGTGCACGGAACTAGAACTCGCCCGAGTACTCTTGGTCGATGACGATCCGACCTCCCGTTTGACCCTCCAGACAGTACTCCAAGCCGGCGGATACCGGGTGGATGCCGCAGCCTCAGCGGCCGAAGCCGTCGGCAAGATGGATGAGCAGGAATACGAGCTGGTGCTGAGCGATCTGCAGATGGAGTCGCCCGAAGCCGGTCTAAAGGTTCTGGCGCACGCCCGCATGATGGACTATAAGCCGGCCACAGCGATCGTGACCACCTATCAGAATAGCCATCAGGCCACTCGGCCGGTGAAGCAGTCGCGCATGCTGATCAAGCCCGAAGATATTCCGGGGCTGCTGGGGAAAGTCGCCAACCTGATCAGCGAGCGGGCCGCGCGGCGGCTGCAGCGCGAGCTGCGGCACGCGACCACCTAAGAGCAAACCGAAGTTCCCCTAAACCACGTCGACGCCCATGCTGCGGGCGGTGCCTTTGACGCTGCGGACCGCGGCTGCGAGGTCGAAGCAATTCAAGTCCGGCATCTTGATCTTGGCGATCTCTTCCACCTGCTTCTCGGTGATCTTGCCCACCTTGTTCTTGTTGGGCTCGGCCGATCCCTTCGCCAGGTTCACGGCGCGCTTGATCAGCACCGGCACCGGCGGAGTCTTGGTGATGAAGGTAAACGATCGATCGCTGTAGATCGTAATGACCACCGGAATGATCAGCCCTTCCTGGTCCTTGGCGGAGGTCTTGGCGTTGAACGCCTTGCAGAACTCCATGATGTTGACGCCTTGCGGGCCAAGAGCGGTGCCGACCGGAGGCGCCGGAGTCGCCTTCCCGGCGGGAATTTGCAGTTTGACTTGCGCGGTAACTTTCTTTGCCATGTTTGTCTAGATCTTTTCTACTTGCAGAAAATCCAATTCCACCGGGGTGGCTCGGCCGAAAATCGTGACCAGCACACGCAGGGTGTTGCGCTCCGAGTTGATCTCGTCCACTTTGCCCGAGAAGTTCGCGAAAGGTCCCTCGATGATCTTCACCGTCTCGTTCTTCTCGAACGTCATCTTCGGACGCGGCGTTTTGGCCGAAACCTGCTGGCGGTAGAGAATGGAATTCACTTCCTCGGCCGAAAGCGGAACCGGGCTGTTTCCGCCGCCCACGAACCCGGTAACGCGCGGCGTATTCTTCACCTCGTGCCAGAGCTGGTCGTTCATTTCCATCTGGACCAGCACGTATCCGGGATAGAGCAGGCGCTTGCTGGTGACTTTTTTACCGGCCCTGAGCTCCAACACTTCTTCGGTCGGGATCAGGATCTGCCCGATCTTATCGGCGAAGCCGAACGCCTGCGCGCGGCCTCGTAACGAATCCGCCACCTTCTGCTCGAATCCCGAATAGGTGTGGATGATGTACCAATTCTTGTTCTCGTCGGACACGGGAGCCGGTTCGGCTGCGGCGGCTTCCGCCTCCGGGGCCGGTTGTTCCGCGCCGGCCGATGATTCATCGCTCGCCCCGGCAGCCTCTTCCACGGGAGCCACGGCTTCGATCTCGCCAGCGCTGGTGGACGGCTCGTCCGTATGGCGGCTTTCTTCGCCCGCACTGTCTTGCGTTGAAATGATGTCGTCCTCAGCCATGTGTGCTTCCCGGCTACCGGGAGAATGTGGTGAAAAGCTTGTTGATGATGCTGGTCACCAGTTGGTCCACCAGCATGAAGTAAGCGGCGAAGGCGAACACCGCAATGATGACGACCGAGGTGGTGGCGCGCACCTGCTTCCAGGTGGGCCAGGTCACGCGGCGCATCTCGGTTTGCAGCTCTTCGAAATAGTTCTTCACCCGCACGGGCCAGGTCGCGGCCCGCTGCATGAAGTTTCCGGATTCGCCTTCTTGTATCTGTGCTATCGCCATTTCCTTACTTCCTCGCCCGCGCCCAGGCCGCTGTCTGCTGGCAGGGGCAGAGGGATTCGAACCCCCAAAGGCGGTTTTGGAGACCGCTGGTTTACCGTTAGCCTATGCCCCTCAATCGTCCTGGTTGCTCGGCTCTGAACCCAGTTCCAGTTTACTTGATTTCCCTGTGCACCTGATGTTTACGGCAGAAGGCGCAGAATTTCTTCAGCTCCAACCGCTCGGTGTTGGTCTTTTTGTTCTTGGTCTGGCTGTAGTTCTTCCGCTTGCACTCGGTGCATTGCAAAGTGATAATTTCACGCATTCCGTCTGTTCCCTTCGAGCCTGGCTTGCGGCCCTATTCCAAAATCTCCGTCACCGTTCCGGCGCCCACGGTCCGGCCGCCTTCGCGGATCGCAAACCTTAAGCCTTTGTCCATGGCCACCGGCGTGATCAGCTCGATCTCCAGGTTCACGTTGTCGCCCGGCATCACCATCTCG
>DASQHQ010000037.1:0-3616 GCA_035632015.1 Bryobacteraceae bacterium | reverse complement strand
GACGCCATCCAGGAGTTCAGCGTAGAGACCAGCGCTGTTTCGCCGCGCTTCGGGATTCACCCTGGCGCGACCGTCAACGTGGTGACCAAGTCGGGGTCGAACGATTTTCACGGCGATCTGTTTGAGTATCTGCGAAACGGCGACGTGAACGCCCGCAACTTCTTCGCGCCCGTGCACGACAGCCTGAAACGAAATGAGTACGGCGGAACGGCCGGCGGGAGGATCATAAAAGACAAGCTGTTCTTTTTTGGGGGGTTTCAGGGCACGCGCAACCGCTCGGACCCGCCGCAGTTGATCACCCATGTTCCCACCGCCGCGGCGCTCACCGGGGACTTCAGCGATCTTACGTCGGGCTCCTGCCAATCGAGCGGCAAGCCCCTCACCTTGTATAACGCCGACACCCGCGCGCCGTTCGCCAACAACCAAATCCCGCAGTCCATGCTCAACCCGATCACTACCAAGATCGCGCAGAGCTATCTGCCGACAGGCTCGGCCGACCGGTGCGGCAAGGTCACCTACGGTATTCGCCAGACCGGCGACGAGGACCAGGCCATCGGCCGCGTCGATTGGGCCCAGAGCGCCAAGCACACCCTCTACGGCAGGTACTTCATGGCGCAGTACCAGAATCCGCCGGTCTTCGACGGCAAGAATCTGCTGACCACCACGCAGCCCGGAAACTTCGAGCGGGCGCAGTCGGTCACCATTGGCGACAACTATACGTTCGGCCCGGGAACGCTGAATGCGTTTCACTTCACCTTCAACCGCCGGCGCGACGACCGCGGCCCGACCGATATTCCTGTCAATCCGACGCTGCTCGGAGTGAACATGTACAGCGCCGTGCCGAACTTTCTGCTGCTCAGCGTTACCGGCGGCTTCAGCACATTTTGCGGCACCTGCGCGCCGGGACATTTCAACGTCAACGCCTTTCAAGCGGCCGACGACGTGGATGTGATCCGGGGAAAGCACCAGATGGCCTTCGGGGTCAACGTCGCCCGCGTGCAGAACAACACCATCTCCGGCTTCCAGGAGAATGGCAACTTTGCCTTCAATGGCACGCTCACGGGTTCCACCGCCTTGCCGGGATGCACCAGTTGCGGCCTCGGGCTCGCCGATTTCCTGATCGGGCGGCCGAGTGACTTCTCGCAGACCAACGCGACTCCCGACGACCTGCGGACCTGGATCATGAGCTTCTACGCGCAGGACACCTTCCGGATGACTCCCAACTTCACGCTGAACTACGGCCTGCGCTGGGAGCCCATGTTCTCCGACCCGGATAAGTATGGCCGCGGCACGTCGTTCAGCCTTCCCGCATTTTATGCCGGCCAGTTCAGCAAAGTTTATCCGAATGCTCCCGCCGGGCTGTTCTTCAAGGGCGACCCGGGAATTCCTGATGCCATGTGGAACGGCAAAAAAGCGAATTTCGCGCCGCGCGTCGGTTTGGTCTGGAATCCGCACGGCGACGGTCGGGACACCATTCGCGTAGGCGGCGCCATCCTCTACGACGCTGTCGAAACCTGGTTCAATGAGCGCGAGACCACCAACGCCCCGATCGGAACCAATATCGACACGCCGAACCCGGTGGGCGGATTCTCCGATCCCTGGCGGAACTATCCCGGCGGGAATCCATTTCCCCAGAACGGGAAGGCCTTCTTCCCCACGGCCGGCGTTTACGTGAACATGCCGCTCAATCCCAAACCCACCTACGTGGCGCAGTGGAACGTCACCTATCAACGGCAAATCGGAAACTGGCTGGCCTCGGTGAGCTATCTGGGCAATAAGTCAACGCACATCTGGAGCAACAACGGCGAGATCAATCCGGCGGTGTTTCAGGGCACGGGCAAGTGCACCATTAACGGCGTCAACTACTCCACCTGCTCCACCACGTCCAACACGAATCAGCGGCGCATCCTTTACCTGGCCAACCCCGCCTTGGGCGCCTCTTACGCCAGCATCAACACGAGCGATGACGGAGCGGTGGCCCACTACCAGGGCATGCTGCTGTCGGTGCAGCATCGTTTCAGCCACGGCTTCACATTCGATGCGAACTACACGAACTCCTACTGCGTTTCCGACACCGAGTTCGGCGCTGCGCTGGCCACTCCCGCCAACTCGCAGCCGTTCAACCGGCATGCCGATTGGGGTCCGTGCGTCTTCGACACGCGCCACAATTTCAACGTTTCGCTTGTGGCGACCAGCGCGGTCAAGCGCGCCAATCCGTGGACGAGCCGCTTGCTCAGCAATTGGCAAGTCGCGCCGCTGGTTCACGCCGCCAGCGGACAGCCTCTGGGGACGACGGTCGGCAAGGACAATTCGCTGACCGGGCTGAACCAGGATCGGCCGGTCCAGGTGCAGGCGAATCCGTATCCCAGCAGCCAGGCCTGTTCGTTCGCTCCGTGCGTCCAATGGCTCAACCCGCAGGCGTTTCAGCCTAACGCCCTCGGCGGATTCGGCACCCTGGGACGCAATGCGCTGCGGGGCCCGGGCATGGTCAGCTTCGACGTGGCGCTGAGCAGGATCTTCAAGTTTACGGAGCGGTACTCTCTGCAGGTCCGAGCCGACGCTTTCAATCTTCTCAACCATGCGAACTTCGTGGGGGCGATTTCACCGGCCGGCGGGCCGAGCGTCTCGACGATGACCACCAATCTGAGTTCCTCGACCTACGGACAGGTGCAGGGCGCGTTCGATCCGCGCATCCTGCAGTTTGCGATGAAGGTGTTTTTCTAACCGGTTCCGGCCGGTCCGCTTACCCGGTCCGGTATTTTTCGATAGCGCCTTCGTCCAGGCTCACGCCCAGGCCCGGCTTCTGCGGCAGCTTGTAGAAGCCGTCCTGCATCGCGAACGGCTCCTGCATGCAGTCGTCCTCCAGGCAGTGGGTAATGCTGATACAGAACTCCATGCCGGGAAACGCCGCCGCCTGGTGGGCCTGGAACACCTGGGCGATGCCGTTGTCGATGCTGTGCTCGACCCACAGCGGCACGCGCGCCAGCCGCCCCAGGGCCGCCAGCTCGGTGAAGCTTTGTCCCAGCCGCGGGCTGCCGCTGATGAAAGCGTCCAGCAGCCCTTCCCGAATGTACGGCATCGGATCGGCGCCGTCGATGTGCTCGGCCACGCGCAGCGGAACCTTGCCGCGAAGCTGGCGGTAGGCGTCCCGCTCGCCGCGGCTGAAGGGCGACTCGATGCCGAAAAAGTTGGAAAACTCCGCCAGCTTGCGCGTCACGCGCAGCGCGCCGTCCACGGCGTGCCACACTGAGTTGTCCTGCCAGGGGTTCGCCGCGCTCCACCACGCGTTGGCATCGGCCCAGATCTTGAAGTCCTTGGGAACCACGGCCGCGATCGCCGCCGCCTGGGCGATCGGGTCCTGCCACGGCCGGATCTTGATTTTGTGCACGCGGTAACCAAGGTCCGCCCCGCGCTTCGCCTCCGACGCCATCAGCTCCGGCGGAAAGCACTGGCTCCACCACGTTTCCACGATGCGGTCCTGGGGGTGCGGGGCCAGCAAGCGCGCCACCGGCAGGCCCGTGGCTTTGCCCAGCAGATCGTAAACCGCGATGAGGACTCCTTGGATGCCGTCATCTTGCAGGAATTCCCACGGCGAGCGGCCCACCATGCGCCGGAG
>DASQHQ010000036.1:0-6193 GCA_035632015.1 Bryobacteraceae bacterium | reverse complement strand
CGACGTCACAATCCCGATGCGCCGCGGAAACACCGGCAGCGGCTTCTTCCTCTGCGCGTCAAACAATCCCTCCGCGGCGAGTTTTTTCTTCAACTGCTCGAAGGCCAGTTGGAGCGCCCCGGCCCCGCGCGGCTCGAGCGTCTCGACCAGGAGCTGGTATTCCCCGCGCGCCTCGTAGACGCCGATCCGCCCGCGCGCCAGCACGGCCAGCCCGTCTTCCACCTGAAACTTCGCAAACCGCGCGTTCTGGCGGAACCACACACAGCGCAGTTGCGCTTCGGCGTCTTTCAGCGTGAAGTAGGTGTGGCCGCTCGGCGCCCGGCGGCAATTCGACACCTCTCCCTCGACCCAGACCTCGGCAAACTCCGCCTCGAGCGTGTCCCGGATGGCAGCGGTGATCTCGCTGACCGAGTAAACCTTTCGCTCCGGCAAGAAATTCAGGCTGAATTGCGACATGTGAGTGGCGACACGAAGGCCGCCCTTGAACATACCGCGCTGTGTCGCCGCAATCAACCGCGGCCGGCGGTAGTGGGCTACCTTGAATCTGTGCTACCCTTACTTGAATCTGTGCTACCCTTAAAGGCATGTTTCTGAACGTTTTCAATGATGGGTCAGCGGAGAAGGCCCCGAGCCCGAAGGAAGCTGCCGCACGGAGCCTGAGTGCGGACCATGCCCGCGTTATAGTGGAGAGTGAAGCGGACGGACGTGCCTTCATCGAAGCTCACGAGATGATTGTCGGCGAACGCGTCCGGCACGGTATCGGTTTCGCAACCTAGGCTGCCCTCTGCCTCTCCGTTTCTTCAGCTTCCAGCAGAGCAACTAGGTCCGACACTTCCCAGAGTCGATCCGTCACGCCAGCGGCCATTGCTGGGCTGGTGCGCAGCGTCCGGTGAATCTTGATGAAGTTGTAGGCGAAGTAGTAGAGGGCAATGGCAGCGGCGTGGTTCTCGATTTTGCGGGAGAATCCATTCGAGAGCCGCGTATAGCGGCACGTGAAAGTGCGAACGCTCCAATTCTGCCGCTCTGCGTAACTGGTTGAAATGTGGGCCGGGTTTGGATTGCCGAGCACCGGCACCGCTCGACAACCGATGCACTGGGCCGGGCTGTGGGTCGCTTCCTTGTCCCGATCCGCCCCGTACAGTTTCACCAGCATGGCGTAGTCGATACCCTTCCAGAATGCGCTCTCGACGGCCTCGGCGTAGACGCGGTGTCCGTCGCTCGTTAGCTGAACGCGGTTGGCAAGCCGGCTCGCCAGGTCAGAGATGAATTCATTCGCTGCGCCCGCATCGCGTCCGCCGATGGGCCAGGAGGGCACCAGCTTGGTTAGTCTAGCCGGTTCATGCAGTTGTTATAGCTCAAGCGCTTGAGTAGTGTTAAGAAGAAACTACTCACCATGAGAAAGTAGTTGCTAAAAGAACTGGTTGGGAGTATTCTCTAAGGTGAGTGGCGGATTCGGTTTTCGGTTGTTCGCCCTAGCCGAACCCGCCCCAGGAAGTGAGGGTACCAATATGAGAGTCTGAGCGGGCCAACTCGACCCGCGCAGTGAAGGGGAGGGGCGGTATTCCGCCCCTTGCCTTCAAACCGCTTCCTTCTTGTTTATAGCACAAGTGTGCCTTTTGAGGAAGGAGAAAAGTGCGCCATGGCTCAAGAAACATTCGACTACTCAGCGATGCTTGCGGATGCAAGGGCTAAGAGGGATGCCCTCGACGCGTTTATCGCGTCTCTTGAGACCGCTCAAGCGCTAGGCGCTTTAGGTCAGCCCAGCGCCGGGGGTGTGGTTCCTGGCGGCTATGCCGCGCCTGGAAAGGCAATTGAGCTTCCTGTAGGAGCGCTTCGCAATAAAAGTGTGTCGAATGCGATCAGGCTCTACCTGGAGGCTTGCAGGAAGAACCAGACAACCCGCGAGATCACCGAAGGCTTGCAGGAGGGTGGGGTTGTGTCCACATCCAAGAACTTCGGCATCATCGTTTACAATACCTTGCGGCTTCTAAAGAAGGCGGGCGTGGTTCTACTGTTTAAGGATGGGTGGGGCTTAGCGGAACACGTCCCGGAGGCGATTCGCACACGCTTGGCTCAACAGGAAGGCGTATCGAAAAAAGTTGCGCGGAAAGGGAGGGGACCGAATCGCAAACCGAAGTCTTCTCAAGCCAAACGCAAAAAGGAAGCCGCCAACACCCCTCCAGCATCAAGGCCGGACGTCAAGTTCCAGGAAATGCCAAAAGCGAGCTAGTCGCCTCTGGTGGCCTTCCGCCTTGCCCACATCGCCCTAGCCGCATTCGCGGCGATCTCGCTGCGCTGTTCGGGTGAAATCTTCTCCATGCGGGCCTTGGCGCTCTTCTTGCCACCCCTGCGGCCCATAGCAGACATGATCCGCGAAATCTCCGAATGGCTCGGGATCTTCTGGGGTTCTAGCTCTCTGGTGGATTGCTCTCCCAGGTGATGCATCAACTGGTTCACGTCCGTGGGTCTCTTGCTCAATCGCTTCGGCATGCCTCCAGTATGCCACGAAAGCGAGCGGCGCTAAAGTCAAAGTAGCCCACTACCCGGCCGGCAGCCTTGCGCCCGTGATCCGCCCGTAAGGAGGATCGCCAGCCACCGCTCCCTTTCGGTCGCGGCTCGGGACCGGCCGATCAGAGCGGTGACCAAAGGCCGGCCGCCGGCGGGTTCGGGCAGTTGTTAAAACGGCGGTGAAGTCCTGTCGCAGCGGGCCGGCTCTGGTGTATACTCTCGGCATCTCGCGAGATTCAATACTGCGGTTTAAGCGGCCGTGATGGCGGCCAGCAGAGGCGCGAGCGGGCGTTTTGTGGAGGCGGGATCATCCCACCGACCGGCGCCCAATCATACGGAGGCTTGCTATGAAACAGAGATGGATGCTTGCTGCCGCCCTGATGGGCATATTCACTTTTTCCTGCAGCGAGCTTTATGGCCAGAACATCACCGGGTCGATTGTGGGCCAGGTTGCCGATCCTTCGGGCTCGGCGATTCCAGGAGCAGAGGTCACAGCGCGAAGCACCGAGACCGGGGTGGCTGCCCAAACCACTACGGACACCTACGGGAGCTACTCGATCCCGAATCTGCTCGCCAGCACGTATGAGATCAGCGTGCGGAAGGATGGATTCCAGACCTACACTGTGCGGGGCATTGAGCTTCTTTCGGCGCAGACGCTGCGGCAGGACATCAAGATGCAAGTGGGCGCCGTGCAGCAGACGGTGGAGGTAGTGGGCCAGGCGCTGCTGATCCGCACCGACAGCCAGACGATCGGCAACTCGGTGGGCAGCCGGCAGGTGGCCGATCTGCCGCTGGCGGGCCGCTCGATCGACAGCCTGATGGCGCTCGCGCCGGGCATGGTCACATCCGGAACAAATCCGCGGATTTCCGGAAGCTCCTACTGGGGCGGGACCAATTTCAGTTTGAACGGCGTGGCGGTGAATGATTCGGCCAACAGCCGTGCCCAAGGCACCTCGGGGGTGAGCAATTTCGTCGGAGCGAATTTCCCCGCGCCCGATTCGCTGCAGGAGTTCAAGATCGAAAGCGGCGACCAGAACGCGGAGTATCGCAACGTCGCCTCGGTGCTGATGGTGACCAAGCAGGGGACCAACGCATTCCACGGGCTGGCCTACGAGTTTCTGCAAAACACGTCTCTCAACGCCAACACGCTGCTGCTGAACGCCACCGGGCAGCCGCGCGCGCCCTCCCACCTGAACCAGTTTGGGGCGGACCTGGGCGGCCCGCTCCTGCGGAACCGCCTTTTCTTCTACGGCGCGTACCGGGGAATCCGGAACGTGTTTCCGGGCACGACGAATCTTTCGTTCCCTTCGATGGCCATGCGGAACGGCGACTTCTCGGCCCTGTGCACGGCCTCTTCGAACGGCATCTGCGGGAAGGGAACGCAACTCTACAACCCGTTCACGGGGGCTCCTTTCCCCAATAACCAGATCCCCGCGAACCTGATCACCAAGCAGGCGACGTCGCTGCTGGGGTTCCTGCCGGCGCCGAGCAATTTAAGCTCGCCCGGGCTTCCCAACGGCTCGCCGAACTATATCGCGCCGGTGCCCAACAACGCCGGGATCAACGGCGTGGATTACCGGATGGACGGTCAAATTTCGTCGGCCGACTCGATCAACGGCGTATTTCACTGGTCGCGGGGATCACCGTGGTTTCTCGCTGCCGGCGGGTATCCCGCGAATTACGGAAACAATGAGGACAACGGGTACACGAATTACACGATCAGCGCGACGGAGACACATATTTTCAGCCCCACGGCGATCAATGAGTTCCGCGCGGCGTGGGTAGTGCTTTCGAACCATCACAACGGCCAGAACACTGACTTCAATCCCGCGTCGCTGTTCCCGCAGCTTCCCATCAGGGACAACGGCGGCCTGCCGACCATGACGATGACCGGTTACACCGGCATGTTCAGCGATGCCGGCAAGGGTTACCCTTTCCCGAAATATGACATTGAAATCTCGGATAACTTCACGAAGGTCCACGGTCGCCACACTTTCAAGTTCGGAGTGGACGAGACGGGCTACAAGAACTACACGCGCCAAGGAGGCGAGGCGCTGACCGGAACAACGGTCATCCCGTTGGGCTCTTTCAATTTCACGGGGCAATGGACGGGCAACAAAGGATGGCCCGGCCAGCCTAATTCACAAGGAAATGCGTTCGCCGATTTTCTTCTTGGCCTGCCCTCGGCGACAAACTTCGCCGGCCCGCAAACGGACTACCAGGTGACCACGCGCAACTGGGAGTTTTATGGGCAGGACACTTTTCAAGTGACTTCGAAGCTGACTTTGAATTACGGCGTGCGGTATGTATATGAGGCGCCGTGGGCCGTGCGGGATTACCGGGCCAGTTACCTGGACCTCAAGAATAATAAGCTGGCGATTCCCGCGGATTCGAACACCATTCCCAACTCACCTCTGGCGATTCCGTCGCTGCTGGCGGCCTATCCGTTTGAAACCACGCAGCAAGCGGGCTGGCCGAAGTCGTATTCCATTCCGGACAAGAACAACTTCGGCCCGCGCTTCGGGTTTGCGTACCGCCCATTCTCGGGAAGCAAGACGGTGATTCGCGGCGGGTGGGGTGTTTACTATGACTTTTACCGCAGCAACGCCAGCAACTACATAGACATCTTCAACCCGCCCTGGCGCACGGGATCTACCTGGAGCTCGGCGCTCCCGGGCAAGCCGACGGCGCCATTTCTGCCGGACCTGACCTTCGACAATCCGTTCCCAAGCGCGGCGCAAAGCCGTGCGCCTTCCAATCCCTTGATCTACATGACTGGGCGGAATAACGTGAATCCGGTTACGCAGCAGTGGAATTTCACGGTCGAGCAGCAGCTTGGCAATAACTGGATGGTGCGCGGCTCGTATATCGGGGCGCAGACACACCATGCGCTCTATACCAGAGAGGACATCAACCGGCCCAACGTGCAGGTCCCGAACGTGCCGTTACAAGCTCAGCGGCCCTACCAGCCGTGGGGTGAAATCGACAATACCTACACCGGGGCCAAGGTAAACTTCAACCAGCTTCAACTGGAGGTGAACAAGCGGCTTTCTTCCGGACTTCTGGTGCAGGCGGAGTATTCCTACACGCGCAGCCTGGATAACGTGCCGGTAGTGGGCGGGGCGCAGAACCCAAACAATAACAACGGCGATTACGGAAATTCAGACAGTGTTCCACTCCAGGTGCTGGCGGTTAATTACGTTTATGACATTCCGGTGGGGAATGGGCGGACGTTCCATCTCCCCAACAAGGCCCTGGACGCGGTCGCGGGTGGATGGTCGGTTTCGGGCATCACGGCTTACCGCACAGGCGCGCCCTTGTCGGTAAGTTTCACGGTGCCTTCGAACATCATCGGCTGGTGGGGAGGCCGGCCCGACGCAGTGGCGGGCGGGTCGATCTACGCCGGGCAGTCCAGCTCTCACGAGGTGATCAACGGAGTGCAGTGGTTCAATCCGGATGCGTTCATTGCGCCGCAGCCGTGGCAGTGGGGCAACGCCCAGCGGAACGACGTTTTCGGCCCCGGCTCGTGGAACTGGGACATCGGAGTGCAAAAGTCCTTCGCCATTACGGAACGGCACCGCGTGCAGCTTCGCTCCGATTTTCTGGACGCTTTCAACCACTTCAACCTGGGCAGCCCGTCGAGCACCATCGCCGACACGCGGGACGGCGGCCTGCCGAACGCGAA
>DASQHQ010000035.1:0-1736 GCA_035632015.1 Bryobacteraceae bacterium | reverse complement strand
AGCAACTCCGGTTGTTCCGCGTACTGCCAGCTGCTCCTGTCTTCCGGTATGAGGGCAGGCCTATCACGCGGGAGAATCTCCCGTCTTGATCTAGTACCTCGGCACGGAGAATTTGACTGGTTGGTTTTGGCTGGGTTGAAGCGGCGGCGGCAAGGCGCTGGGATCGATTAGCAGCTGGATGCTGCGCGCGACGCCTGGCTGGCGTCGGATGAAGCCTTCGCGTTCGAGTGTGACCAGCATCTGATGAACTGAAGGTGGTGTGACGCGAAAGTGGCGCCGTAGGTCGGCTTCGGCTGGCGGCCGACCGAGCACCAGCCTATAGGCATGGATGAATGCCAGATACTGCCCTTGCTTGGGTGTGAGGCGCAGTTGCGACGCGTGACCCGGCTCGGATCCATGATTCATCTGTCTTGCCCTCAATCGTTGGGGGGCGACGATGAATGTACGATATCGGGTCGAGTTGAGCCATGCTGAACGGGAGCAACTCACGAACATGCTGCGCGGCGGCCATCATGCCGCACGGAAAGTAAAACGAGCCCAGATCCTGTTGGCAGCCGATGGCGGGGCCAGTGACGCGGCGATCGCGGCGCATGTCGCCGTCAGCGCGTCCACCGTATACCGGACGAAACGCCGCTTCGTCGTAGGCAATCTCGAGCTGGCTTTGAGCGAAGAGCCGCGCCCTGGTGTGGCACGCAAGCTATCCAGCAAAGAGGCGGCCTTACTGGTGGCTACCGCCTGCTCCGATCCGCCAAAGGGACGTGCACGCTGGACATTGGAGCTGCTGGCCGGCGCGATGGTCAAGCTGACAGAGCATGCGGAACTCTCGCGCGAGACCGTGCGCCGGCGCCTGGCGGAGAATGAGTTGAAGCCGTGGAGGCAGGACATGTGGTGCATCCCTGAGGTGGATGGCACCTATGTCGCCCGCATGGAGGATGTGCTCGACCTCTACGCTGAAACTCCCGATCCGAAGCGGCCGGTGGTCTGCTTCGACGAGCGTCCGACGCAACTGATCGGCGAAGTGCGGGAGCCGATCCCGGTGACGGCGGGCCGCCCACGGCGCTACGACTACGAATATCGCCGTAATGGCACGGTCAACCTGTTCGTTTTTCTCGATGCGCACCGGTCATGGCGCAATGTGAAGGTCACTGACCAGCGCACGGCGCAGGATTTCGCCGAGTGCATGCGCGACCTCGTCGATGTCCACTACCCGCAGGCCGACTTGGTTCGGGTTGTGATGGACAATCTCTCCACTCACACTGCCGGAGCTCTCTACGAAGCGTTTCCGGCGCCGGAAGCCCATCGCATCCTTCGCCGCCTCGAATTTCATTACACGCCGAAGCACGCCAGTTGGCTCAACATGGTGGAGATTGAGATCGGCGTGCTGCGTGGGCAATGTCTCAACCGGCGGATCGGCGAGCGCAAGCAGCTGGTCTCGCAGATTGCCGCCTGGGAGGAACAGCGCAACACAGCCAGAGCTCGCATCAAGTGGATGTTCACCGTGCAGCGCGCGCGCAACAAATTGGCGCGCGCTTATCCAGACCCAACCAAGGAGTCATAATCCCTGTGCAAAGGTACTAGGTCAGCCTCTGGCGAACGATCGCAGCGCTACCTGAAGTGTCGGGTATCAGAACTGGGCTCTCGGGCTTGTCGGCAAGGAATTCGTTTACGGCCTGTGTTATTCCGGGCCAACGGCCGCTGGCGAAGTCATGGACGACGATCAGACCTCTGTGTGACAT
>DASQHQ010000034.1:0-4439 GCA_035632015.1 Bryobacteraceae bacterium | reverse complement strand
GCGCGAGCTGGACTCCGGTTTCCGACGGCCAGTTCAAAACCGGCTCGGGGGGCGCAATCGCGGTGTCGGAATCCGATCCGAACACCGTGTACGTCGGCATGGGCGAGCCGGACATCCGCGGCAATGCCTCGCACGGCGATGGCGTGTACAAGAGCACCGACTCCGGTAAGACCTGGAAGAACGTCGGGTTGGAGAACACCTACCACATCGGCGCGATTCGCGTGCATCCCCGGAATCCCGACATCGTGTACGTCGCGGCTCTGGGTCACCAGTTCGGACCGAACGACGAGCGCGGCGTTTTCGGTTCGACCGACGGCGGCAAGAGTTGGAAGAGAATCTACGATCGCGGCCGCAACGCGGGCGCCATCGACCTGGCACTCGATCCGAACAATCCCAGCGTGATCTACGCCGCATTCTGGGACGTGCATCGCACGCCCTGGTCGCTCGACAGCGGCGGCCCGGGCAGCGGCCTGTTCAAGTCCACCGACAGCGGCGGCACCTGGACGGACTTGAGCCGCAATCCTGGCCTGCCGAAGGGGATTCTCGGACGCATCGGCATCGTCTCGCCCGCTATCGAGCGCAAGCTTCGGCAGCGCGCCTGGTACTTCTCGCGGATTTTCGCCGATCCGCTGAAGGAAGACACGGTCTACGTATTGAACACCAGCTTCTGCCGGTCCGACGACGCCGGCAAGACGTTCACCCCGGTTCGCACTCCGCACGGCGGCAATCACTATCTCTGGATCGCCCCCAACGATTCCAACCGCATGATCGAGCGCAACGACGGCGGCGCCAACGTCAGCACCAATGGCGGGCGCACCTGGACCACGCAGGATCAGCAGCCCACGGCGCAGTTCTATCGCGTGGCGCTGGACAACGATTTTCCCTATCACGCCTATGGCGCGCAGCAAGACAACAGCACGGTGCGCATCGCGACGCGCAGTGACGAGGGCGGCATCGGGGTGCGCGACTGGTACGACGTGGGCGGCGGCGAAAGCGGCTGGGTGGTGTCCGATCCGAAGGACTCGCATCTACGCCGGCTCGTACGACGGCTTGCTCACCCGCTACGATCACCGCACCGGCCAGCTCCAACGTCACCGCCTGGCCCGACTATCCCATGGGTTCGGAGGCCGACGCGATGAAGTATCGTTTCCAATGGAACTACCCGCTGCTGTTCTCGCCCAGCGATCCCGCGGCCCTCTACGCCGGCGGCGATCATTTGTTCAAGACCACCAACGGCGGCGCGAGCTCGGAGACGATCAGCGGCGATTTGCCGCGCAACGACAAATCCAAGCAGGGGCCTACCGGCGGCCCCATCACCAAGGACAACTCAAGGATCGAATATTACGACACGATCTTCACCATCTCCTAATCGCCGGTTAAGAAGGGGCTCATCTGGGTGGGCTCGGACGACGGGCTGGTGCACGTCACCCAGGACGGCGGCCAGCACTGGCAGAACGTGACCCCGAACACGCTGCAATCTACCCAGGTCTACGAGGAGCTGGCCAGCCTGGTGAACGTCCAGCTCGAAGCGCTCAAGAAATTGGTTACAGCGGACTTAGCCACTTTCAACAAACTGGTTCACGAGCAGAATGTGCCGGCCGTGATCGCGCCCCTAACCCGGCCCCTGGACGGGGCTGCACGTTAAGCCGGTGTTTCGCGTCATAATTAATGTCATGGAGCAGTTTTGTAGGAAGCGACGCTCGGGCGTGCGCGGCTTTTCACTGATCGAACTGTTGATCGTGATCGCGATCATCCTGGTGATTCTTGCGGTCGCCGTGCCCAAGCTGGGAAGCGCGAAGATGAACGCCAACGAGATGGTGGTGATCCGCGAAGTCCAAACCATCCACCAGGCGGAAACCCAGTACATGTCGCAGTTCGGAACGTACGCAGCCACCCTGGCTCAGTTGGGCCCTCCGACCAGCGGCGGCCCAGGACCGCAGGCGGCGGATCTGATTCCCGGCAGCCTCGCCTCGGGCGAGAAGGACGGCTACGTGTTCACGCTCACCGCAACGCCCCAAGGCTACACCGTGAACGCGAATCCGAAAGTGTACAACAGCACCGGCCGCCGGACGTTCTTCTCCGATCAGTCCATGACCATCCACCAGAACTGGACGGCGGAAGCGGCCAACGCGAGCAGTCCCGAGCTGAAGTAACCAGGAAGCTAACAACCGATCATCGCTGGGGCTGCGTTCGCAGTGTATGCCGAACCTGAATGCCCATGGCTCGCACGTCCGCCTTTTCGGCGGATGCGAAATCCTGGGCGAGCCGCAGCGCGCTGGCATAGGCCTCCAAAACCGGAACCAGGCGCGGGTGATCGGAACCCAGCATAGTTTCCTGGATCTGGATGGCGTGCGCGTAATATTCAACCGCCTGGTTGTATCGGCGGCTGGCCCGACACAGGTGCCCAAGATTGGTCAGAACATCCGCAAGCTGTGGCGTGGCTGGCTGGGACTGTTCCAGGATGGCGCGCGCCCGCTGCAGCAGCGGCTCCGCTTCCTGGTAGCGCTGCACGGCCACCAGCGCGGCCCCGAGATTGTTCAGATGCGCGGCCAGGGCTGGATGATCCGGCCGGAGCGAGGACTCGTCGATCGCCAGCGCGCGGCGGTCGTCTTTCACCGCCTCTTTGTACTTGTGTTGCGCCAGCTCGACGGCGGCCAGGTTCGACAGGGCCGTGGCCAGGTCCGGATGGTCTGGCCCGCCTGATTTTTCCAGTATGGCGGCCGCGCGCTCCAGGAGCTTGCGCGCTTCCCGGTATTTTTTCTGAGCGGAGTAAATACTCGCAAGGTTGTTCAACAAAGGGACCAAGCGAGGATGCGCAGGCCCCCAGCGCCGCTCCTGGAGGGCGCAGGCGTGCTCCAGTGCATGCGCGGCAGCTTCGTAGTTGGTTTGGCTCCTATAGATCTCTGCCAAGCCGCTCCAGGCGAAGGCCGTATCCGGCGCGTCCTGCCCAAACAACTTTTCGCGAATCGCGATGGATTGACGGAAGAGGTTCTCTGCTTCCGAAAATCTGCCTTCGGCGTTGTACAGCGCGCCTAGGTTGGTGAGGGCCGTCGCGGTTCGTTGGTCTTCCAAGCCGACTGACTTCTCGAAAATATCGAGTGACCGCTTGTGCATGCGTTCGGCCTCCCGGTATCGGCCCTGAGAACGCAAAGCTCCACCCAGGTTGCTAAGAGCGATCGCAGCCTCTGTCCCGTCCGGTGAAACTTCTTCCCAGACGCCTAGCGCTTGCCGGTAGAGATGTTCGGCCTCAGAGTACCGTCCTTCGGCCGCATAAACAGCGGCCAGGTTGTTGAGGCACTCCGCGACTTCGGCGCTGGTGTCCGAAAACGAACGCTTGGCGATCTCCAAAGCCTGGCGATCAAGCTGCTCGGCTTCTTGGTAGCGTCCTTGCTCGAACGCGCTCCTGCCGGCGGCCGACTGGGCACGTCCATTTTCATCGCTGGCAAGCGCACTGCATGACGTGATTGTTAGCGCGGTCACGAAGAGGGCCGGCGCCGCTCGAATCCGCATGCAGGCCTCCGATCCAAATTGTTCAGGATCAGAGTAAGGGCGGACGGGCCGCGGAGTCTTGCCGAACTCGAATATTCCTATCGAATGGCTAACCAATACAAAACATTTCTGAGTGCGTGTGTTCGCTCGTGGGAAACGTTGTCCGCTGGTGGGACATTCGAATCGGCTGCAAGATTTCTGGAACTTTTGTGGCGACGTTCGAATCAATTGATCAAACAAAACCAGGATGTGATGCGTATAGGAACTATGAGCGGCGAGAAGCCGAATGGCGGGGCTACCGAACGGCAGCGGCGATGCTCGAATGAGGAGGGCCAGGTTTCGACAACCATGAACGCGCTTGGTGTAACACTACAGAAACAGTTTGCGGCAGGTCCCATCACGGATGCGTCGGGCACAGTTACCCGGCGGCGCGATGTCGCCGGCTTCTGTTTGACCGAGACAAACTATCCGGCCGGATTTACGCTGTCACCGCACTGTCACTCCAACGCGTATCTCAGCTTCGTGCTGTCCGGCAACTACCTGGAGAAATACCGGGATCGGGCCTGCGTGTGCGCAGAGGGAACGTTGCGGTTCTTGCCGCCGGGCGAGCTGCACGAAAACGAGTACAGTACCAAGGTGCGATGTTTGCTGGTGAAAATAGAGGCCCAGATGCTCGACCGCCTGGGCGAGAATGCGCGAGTGCTGTCGAAGCCGGGCGAGGTTCCGGGACTGGCGTCCTCGTGGCTGGCGAACCGGCTGGTTCGCGAATTCATGGCGCACGACGATACGGCTCCGCTGGCCATCGAAGGCGTGCTGCTGGAGATTCTGGCAGAGAGCGCGCGCTCCATCGGGGAGGGCGCCGGCCCGAACGCACCCAGTTGGCTGCGGCGCGTGCGAGAGGCGCTGGAAGACTCGTACCTGCGCTCGCCCAGCCTGGCGGAACTGGCCGC
>DASQHQ010000033.1:0-58783 GCA_035632015.1 Bryobacteraceae bacterium | reverse complement strand
GGGACGGAGGCGCCGCGGCCGACGTGGCGCGCGCCTACAACGACGCCTGGTGGGATTTCGGCAACCGGGCTTCGAACCAGACCTCGCTGGTCGTCGACCCGGCCGACGGCAAGCTGCCGCCCATGACGCCCGAGGGGCAGAAGCGAGCGGCCGCCTATATCGCGATGATGACCAACAGCACGCCCGCAGGCCCGGAAGATCGCCCGCTGTGGGAGCGCTGTGTGCTGGGATTCAACTCCGGCCCGCCCATGCTGCCGAGCGCCTACAACAACAACGTGCAAATTCTCCAGACGCCCGATACCGTCGCGCTGCTCAATGAGATGGTCCACAACGTTCGCATCATCCCGCTGGACGGGCGCCCGCACGGAACCGAACGGCAATGGGTGGGCGACTCGCGCGGGCATTGGGAAGGCGACACGCTGGTGGTCGAGAGCATCAATTTCATGCACGAAGGCACCGGCACCGCGGGCCTGCGCGCACCGCTGGATGAAAACCTGCGGTTGACCGAACGCTTCCGCCGCAAGGACGCTGACACCCTGCTGTATCAATTCACGATCGACGATCCCACCGTCTGGACGCGGCCCTGGACCGCCCAGATTCCCATGACCAAAGCCGATGGCTACATCTACGAGTACGCTTGCCACGAGGGCAACTACGGGATGTACGGCATCCTCAAGGGTGCGCGAGCCGAGGAAGCGGCCAAGAAGAAGTAGCCGCCGGGTTCGAAAGTTTTCCAGCAAGCCGGCAATCTGCGCAGTTTCCGATTACTTGGCGCTCTTCGGCACGAACGCGAGGAAGCGCCGCGGATTGTCCACCAGGATTTTGTGGATGGTCTCCTCTTTCACGCCGGCGGCACGCATCTTCGGCACGAACACGATCATCGCGGAATCGAACCCTGCTCCGTGATTGGCCTTCAGTTCGTCCTCGGTCGCAAAGTCAGACCCCAGCAGCACGCGATCCTCATAGCCGGCCTCCAGCACCGCGAGCAGCATCTCCAGCTTCTTCGAGTCCGGTTGCGTCAAACGCCGCCCCACGGTGTCGAACCCCAGAAATGCCCCGCGCTTGGCGATGGCCTTGTGAGTCTCGGCCTTCGGGTCGTCGGTAATGTCGGCGAGGTGGCCAATGCAGACGTGGGCCGGATTCACGCCCATGGACTCGATCACGTCCATCTGCTCCAGGCCGCATGGCCCGCATCCGGTGTGTGGATTGTGCGTGAAAATAGGCAGCCCCGTCCGTAAATTCGTTTTGCAGACGGCGCGCAGAACCGTTTGTTCGTCCGGAAACATCGGGTGCTGCGATACTCCAATTTCGCCCATGGCGCCCCAGCGCTGCGCCGCGGCATCGCGCATCAGGTACTCCGCAATTTGATCGTCCGTCTTGCCGGCAATCTCGGGCGGATATGTCGCGTGCAGGTAATAGCCGCCGGCGGCCACGATGGGAAAACCGGAGCGCGTGGCAATTTCCTTGAGATGGTCGAAGTTGTTGCCGAGATCTACCGTGCTCCCGTTTACGATGCAGCTCACGCCGTCTTTGGCCAGCGCCTTCACCTCCTCGACCATGAGATCGATCTTGGATCCGTACGCCGGCGGCGGTGCATTCTTGCGCGGCGGAAGCCACGGCGGCGGCGGATCGCTAATCGAGATATGTTCGTGAAACAGTACGGCGCCCCCTCCCAGGCTCTCGGGCGTGACATCCTTCAGGATGGTTCGAATGATGGCGCCTTTCGGAAAGGTTACCTTCGCGGCCGCCTGAGCCAACAGGCCCAATTTTTCCGGCAGCCCCATGGTAACCCCGGCCCCCACACCGAACGCGAGTGTGCGCAAAGCCCGGCGGCGATTCAATAACGTGGCACGATCCTGCTCAGTACTCATAAGTAGATCCTCTAACAAATCCGAGCATTTGTCCAACCCGGTCACGCGTTATTCACTGGAACTGTGCGCAAAACTACTGCGGGAGCTTTCGTCACGCGTCCACACGCTTCATCCGATTGGATTCTCGTTTGTCGATGCGTCGGCCGAAGATTTCTCGCGCTCGACCTTAGGCTGACGGGTTACTTGCAAACGGTCCTGTCGCCGCTGCTGATTTCGGCTTAAACTGACAAGGTGTCCACCAGTCATGACGTCGGTCCCGTCAGCGAGGTACAGCATCGCCGGCAGCTTCGCCGCGCCGTCCTGGCCAGCACCATCGGGACGGCGATCGAATGGTACGACTTCTTCCTATACAGCACCGTCACCGGGCTGGTGTTTGCCCGGCTCTATTTTCCGCATGCCGATCCGTTGGTCGGCACGCTGGAGGCTTTCGTCGTGTATGCGGTGGGTTTTCTGGCGAGGCCGATCGGCGCGGCGATCTTCGGCCACTACGGCGACCGTCTGGGGCGCAAGGCGGCCTTGGTTGCGACACTGCTGATGATGGGCCTTGCCACGTTTCTGGTGGCATTGGTCCCCGGCTACCAGCGCATCGGAATTTGGGGCGGAATCATCCTGACCGTGTTGCGCTTCATTCAGGGGATCGGCGTGGGCGGCGAGTGGGGCGGTTCGGTGCTGCTCTCGATGGAGTGGGCGCAGTCCAACCGCCATCGAGGCTTCATCGCTTCCTGGCCGCAGTTCGGCGTACCGGCTGGGTTGTTTCTCGCGAATCTCGCGGTCCTCGCGTTGAGCGCGCTTTCGGGCGAGCAGTTCTTGACTTGGGGCTGGCGCGTGCCCTTCCTGCTGAGCATCCTTCTGGTCGCGCTGGGCTTGTACATCCGCTTGGGCATTCACGAAACCCCGGTATTTGTCCGGCTGGTCGCGCAGCGCCGGATTTCGCGCGCGCCGGTCCTGGAAGTGATCCGTCACCAGCCACTCGAAATCGTCCTAACTGCTTTGTGCCGGATGGCCGAGCAAGCGCCCTTCTATCTGTTCACCGCGTTCGTGTTCGCCTACGGCACCGAAGTGTTGCAGCTGAATCGCGACTTTCTCCTGTTGATGGTGCTCGCCGCCGCGGTGCTCTCGTTCGTTTCCACTCCGTTTTTTGGCCATTTGTCCGATCGCGTTGGCCGCAAGCGGGTGTACATGCTGGGAGCGGCTCTCACCGGCCTCTACGGCTTCGCGTATTTCGCGATGCTCGACACCCGAATACCGCTGTTGGTGGCGCTGGCGATTGTGCTGTCGCTGGTGCCGCACGATATGATGTACGGCCCACAAGCGGCGCTGATTGCGGAGTCCTTCACGGGACGTCTCCGGTATAGCGGCGCGTCGCTGGGTTATCAGCTATCGTCGGTGATTGCGGGCGGTCCGGCGCCGCTGATCGCTTCCTCGCTGCTGAGCCGCTATCGCTCTGCTACGCCCATCGCCGTGTTCATTTTCGGCTGCGCCATCATCAGCCTGCTCGCGACAGCCATGCTAAAGGACAATACGAACAAAGACATTTCCGATTGACCGGATGCTCGCCAGCCAGTGGCGCGCCGGTTACCACGCCACCAGATACCAATCCTCAGGCCTTGAGTAACGTCTGCACGTACGCCGGCTTCAGCGGAAGGCGCCGGGCAATTTTCCCGGTTGCATCGAAAAGCGCTGCGGCGATCGCGGGTGCAGCCAGCGCATTGGCTGCCTCCGATCCGCCGCCGTAAGCGCCAACCTCCGGCCGGTTCAGGAGCACGACTTTGATCTCCGGAATATCGGCCATCTTGAGGATCGGGTAGGTGAGCCAATCGCGGTTCGTGATGCCGCTCTCGTCGAACGTGGCTTCCTCCAGCAGCGCGTGGCTGATCCCCATCACCGCCCCGCCTTCCACCTGCCGCTTCAACTGCAGCGGGTTGACGACGATGCCCGGGTCTACCGCGATCGTGTACTTCTCGACTGCGATCGCGCCCGTGCTGGGAGTAACGGCAATCTCGCAAACGCAGGCCCAATAGGTTCCCGAGCGAAACATCAGCGACATGCCGCGGCCCCGCACCGGCGCCGTGCCGGTCGAAACCGGATTGGAACGCGGCGACGGGCGCGTCTCCCATCCAGACGCTTCGCGGACCGCCTTGAGCACGCCGATCACGCGATCTTCCCGGGCGTGATCGATACGGAACTGGATAGCGTCGGCCTTGGCCAGCGCCGCCGCCTCGCTGATCGCCAGTTCGCGCGGGAAATTCTGCTGGAATTGCCCCGGAGTTCGCATGCTGTGATCGCGCAGCCCGATGGCGAGCGGCGAGGCCTTCTGTCCGACCTGGAAGGTGCCATGGCCGCGTTCCGCCAGAACCGCGACGCCGTCGTACACCCAGGGATCGGAGATGCCATTGGTGGTCGAGCCGATGAACTCGGCTTTCTCGTTGGGAGCCGCCATGGTCGGCAACCCTGCCAGCACCGCGCCCACTGGCCGGTCGTCCTGCATCGCGGGCATGTAGTGGTCCACCTGATACGCGACCATCTTGCCGTTCGCATCCAGGCCGATCTCGACGTCCGAGAACGCGGCGGGCGACTGCGTGGACCACTGGAAATCCTCGGGCCGCATCCACTGCACGCGCACTGGCTTGCCAACGGCCTTCGATAGGATCACCGCTTCGTCTTCGGCGCCCGCGTTCCCGCCGTTCGACCTTCCGTAGTGGCCGGGGCCGGCGAACGAACGCACGACGACGTTGTCGATCGTGGTGCCAAGCATCTGCGCGATTTCGCCGCGAAGCGCCTGTGGATTTTGGTTGTGCGTGTAGATGTACACCGTCCCGTCCGATCGAGCATCGGCCATCGCCATGGTCGGTCCGATAGGGGCGTGTTTCATGAAGGAGAATTCGTACGTGGCCGAGAGCTTCTTCGCAGCCCCCGCCATTGCGGGCGCAACCTCGCCTCTGGTCTTATCGCTCTTGGTGACGGGAGTGGTCTTCCAGTCGGCGCTTTCTCTCAGGTACTTATGCAGGTTCGCATTGCCAGGCAGCCCTTTCCAGTCAGTCCACTTCGTGGCGCCCGCCACTTGTTGCGCAGCGCGGATGGCTTCCCACTCCGTTGGCGCAACCACTCCGACCAGATTGCCCTTGACCACGACTTGCGCATTGGGAAAACGCGTCTTGTCCAATTCGCCGGCGGACACGAGCGTAGAGCCAAGCGTTTTGGGATGCACCATCCGCGCGTGCAGCATGTTGGGCAGCCGCACATCGGTTGCCCAGGTCTCGCGAGCGCTGACTTTGGAGGTGATGACGCTGTTCTTGTAAGGCTTGCCGATGATGCTGTATTGGCTGACTGGTTTCATGGGCGGGTTGCCCGTGACCGTCAATCCGCCGAGGCTCGTCAAACTGCCGCTCACCGGGATGGTCAGCTTCAACTGCTGCCCCTTGACGAGGTCGCCGTACGACATGCTCTTGCCGCCGCCCGAAACGATGCCGTCCTTCACGGAAAGCTGGCTCTTAGGAACGCCAAGCCGCCGCGAGGCCAGATCGAGCAGGGCCTGATAGGTATAGGCCGCCGCTTTGCGGACGTTGGGCGTTCCGCGGCCGAGAAAATCGAAGGCGCCGCTGCCGTCGGGCGTGCGGTCCGTGTCGCCCATCACCACCGTGGTGATGTCCTCGAAGCGGGCGCTCAGCTCTTCAGCCACGATCTGCCGGTATGCGGTGAACGTAGTGCCCTGGCCGAAATCGCTCTTGCCGGTGCGAACCAGGATCGTGTTGTCGGGGTGAATCTCGATCCACGAACCGGGGAGCGAGGGATCGAGCGAGTTCCTGGCGCCGGCGGCCTTGACGGTTTTCTTCAGAACTCCCGCGCCAACCAGGCCGAAGCCGACCAACAGCGCGCCGCCTGCTGTGACTACCTGACGGCGCGTCAGAGTGGCGCCGAAAACGTTGACTGATTTTTCGTTTGGAGTTGCCATCTCTTACCTCGCTTTCGCCATAAGCCTGGCAGCGTGCTGCACGGCGTCGATGATGGCGGTGTAGCTTCCGCAGCGGCACAGGTGCGCCGACGGCCCCGACGTCGTGAACGCCTCTTTGATTTCCGCGACGGTCGGCGTGACGTTGCGCTCCAGCAGTTCGGCCGCCTTGATCATCATGCCGTTCTGGCAGAAGCCGCACAAGGGCGTCTGTTCCTCGATCCACGCCTGTTGAATGGGGTGAAGCGTCTTCTCAGCCTCAGCCTTGGACAGGCCTTTTTGCTGGGCCCACCTTGCGGGGAGCCCTTCCAGGGTCGTCACTTCCTTGCCGGCCGCGGCCGACAGGGGTGTTACGCAGGAACGGATTTCCTTGCCGTCGAGCAGGACCGAACACGACCCGCACTGCGCCAGTCCACAGCCAAACTGCGGTCCCGACAGTTCGAGATCGTTTCGCAGGACGTATAGCAGAGGGGTGTCGCTGGGCGCCTCAATTTCACGGCGGATTCCATTGACGTTGACCGTGACCATGAAACCTCCTTCCGGAACGTACCGGCGATTTCACGTCTATATTATCAAGAACGGCCGCCGCATTTGCGATCAGCCCGGATTTCCGTTTTGCCCTCCCGATTGACGCGTTCTCCACCAACATGCCCGCCTGCGGTCGGATTTGTCGTCTCGACTACGGATAGCAGGTTATAGTATGCGATAGGAGCGTGAGCAATCTTCGAAGTTATGTGCAGCGCTGTACGCGCCAGATGGGATCTATTTGATGTTTCCCCATGTGAGTGGGGCCGCGGACTGTGTCGCGGGGCGCTGCTGAACTAGGAGAGGGCGTGTCGGTTGCGACTTTAGCCAGGTTTCGGTGTTCATGATCTTCTAGTGAGACGATCCTGCTCGGTCCCGTTTGCGAACGGCCCGTTGGGCCTTTGACGAATAGCCTTTCTATGGACAAAGGAACCACCAGCGATCAACAACTGCCGGCGTGCAGTGTCGTGATCCCCACGCGCCAGCGCTTGCGGTCGCTGCGCGGCTGTCTACAGGCGGTTGCGGCGTCCGACTATCCGACCCACCGCATCGAGGTCATCGTCGTCGACGACGGCGGCTGCGGCGGCTCCGCGCTGGAGGACACGGTCCGCCAACTGCGCGGCCGATTGGAGGTCCACGTCCAAAAAACTCCGGGTGTTGGGCCCGCCGGGGCGCGTAACGTGGGCGCGAAGGAGGCGGCCGGCGAAGTGCTTGCTTTCACTGACGACGACTGCCGGGTCGATTCCGCCTGGATCCGAACGCTGTGCGCCACCATCGGAACCTCGGCCCGAATGGCAGCGGGCGGGCAGACCCTGAACGGGCTTCGCGACAACCGATGGTCGGCGGCAAGCCAGCAGATTGTCGACCTGGTCTACGCGTACTACAACGCCAATCCGGCGCGCGCCGCGTTCCTGACCACCAACAATCTTGCAGTCACTAAGGAGGCATTCCGCGACGTTGGCGGCTTCGATGAGCGCTACCGCACCGCCGAAGACCGGGACTTCTGCCGGCGCTGGATCGCCAGCGGACATGCGATGAACTACGTGCCAGAGGCGCTGGTCTTTCATGAGCATGAGCTGACCATCGCAGGCTTCTGGCGGCAGCACTTCGGCTATGGGCGGGGCGCATTTCGGTTCCTCCTCGGAAGCGCCGGCCGGCGTCAGCTTCGAGTCGTTCGGGGCTTTTACGCGTCGATACCCCGGCTGGTGTCCGCACTCGGAAACAACCACGGCGGTGGGAGAGCGCGACGCGCTGGTCTGGTCGGCGCGCTGGCTCTCTGGCAGGCAGCGAACATCGCCGGATTCGCGTGGGAGGCGGCGAGGAGCGCCGTAAGCAGCGTCAAGTGAAACCGGACTCGGTTCCTCGCCTGAGCGTTGTAATGGTGGTCGGGGCCTGCCGCGAACGGGCCCAGCACGCGCTCGAGCGGCTGTGCGCACAGACTCCAAGCGACGCTCTGGAAATCGTTGTGGTCGATCTTGCGCCCGCGGGCTTCGCGGCGCTTTCGATCCCATCGGGGGCTGCGGTGACCATCGTGCCGGCGAGCGGGCTGGAGCACTGGGGCGAGGCGAGGCGCCTGGGTTTGGAGCGGACATCCGCACCGGTCGTGGCGTTCGTCGAAGAGCACTGTTTCACCGAGCCCGGGTGGGCCGCCGCGCTCATCGAAGCACACCAGGGACCGTGGGCGAGCGTCGGCTACGCCTTCCGGAACGCCAATCCGGAGAGCTACGTCAGCCGCGCGGCCATGATCACGGATTACGGTCTGTGGCTCGATCCGGTGCCGCGGGGGCGCGTCACATGGCTGGCTGGTAACAACGTCTCGTACAAACGTGAGGCGTTCCTTTCGCTGGGCGACCGGCTGGAGAGCGCGCTCGCGACCGACTTCATCGCACACCAGACGTTTCGCGAGCGTGGACTGCCGATGTTCGTCGAGCCAGGCGCGCTTGCAAAGCACATGAACTTCACGACGGTGCATGAGACCGCTTTCACGAACTACGTCTGGTGCCGGGCCATGGCTGCGCGGCGCGCCGCTGCGACTGGCTGGTCACCGGTTCGCCGGGTCGCGCAGGCGCTCGTGACCCCGGCGACCGCACCCCTATACCGCGTGGCACGTCTCGCCAGAACGCTGCGTGGCCGGCGTGCGCTCTGGCCGCAGGTCGCGGCATCATTGCCGGTGCTCCTGGCTGTTAGTCTATGCGCCGGAGTTGGCGAAGCGGCTGGGTATCTCATGGGCGCCGGGAACGCGGAGGCCCAACTGAAACGCTGGGAGCTGGATGTCGAACGTGCCCCGGTCACCTGATCGCGCGCCGCCGCTCGTGTCGGTGATCGCGCCGGCTTACTACTCTTACTCGACCCTCGAAGCGTGCCTCGAAGGGCTGCGGCAGCAAACATTCCAAGACTTTGAGACGATCGTGGTGAACAGCTCGCCGGAAGACCAGACCGCCAGGCTGGTCGCGCAGCGCTTTCCGGACGTGCACTTCGAACAGTCGCCGCGCCGGCTGCTGCCGCACGCTGCCCGCAACCGTGGCGTAGATCTCGCCTGCGGCCGCTGGCTCGCGTTCACCGACCCGGACTGCGTGCCGGAGACCGGCTGGTTGAACGCCCTCGTCGACGCGGGCCGGCGTGGCCACGGCGTAGTCGTTGGAGCTATGGGCCTGGCCGGAGACAGCGCCTACCAGCGCGCCGTGCATCTCTGCAAGTTCGCGGCGTGGCTGCCCGGCAGCTCCGAAGGATGGCGGACAATCGCGCCGACCGCCAATGCGCTGTACACGCGCGAGGCCTGGGAGGCGGTCGGACCCTTCCGAGGTGACTCGTTCTCGAGCGATACGCTGCATAGCTGGCACGCCGCCGCCAAGGGTTTTCATCCCTGGTTCGAACCGCGAGCTGTCGTCGTCCACCGGCATGACGGAAGCATGCGCTCCTTCCTGCGGGAGCGGCACTCGCGGGGTGAGGACTTTGCGCGCCTGCGCGTTGCGGAAGAAAAACGGTCGAAGTTCTGGGCCGCCCTGCACCTGCTCGCGTTACCGGCGATTCCGTTGCTCGAGCTGGCTCGTGTAGGACGGCGCGCGATCGGGTCTGGCTGGACGCAGGCCTTCTTCTGGACCGCGCCTTTGCAACTCGCCGCCAACACCGCCTGGGCCCTCGGAGAGGCGCGAACGCATGCGCGCGTCATCCTGGAGCCGAGAACCGCGCGAGCCTCGTCCTGAGAATGTTTCGCGTCGTCCGGTTCTCATCGCATGCCGGATCGGCGCTGCCGCCAGTCTCCCGAGCATGCTCCTATAATTTTATTGGCCCACCGTAATCAGCAGCCCCTGGGCATTGCTCACGCCGTTCACGATCAACTCGATCGGCTGGTCGCCCGGCGGCACCGCCGGGATTGTAATGGTGAACTGGTACAGGCCGATGGTGTTCGCGGGTGCGATGGCGGAGACGATTCCGGCCGGCACTCCGCCGATGTTCAGCGTGAATTGCAGCGTCAGCGCCGAATCCTGTGAAGTGATCGTCCCCGCCGGTGTCGGGGGATCGATCGGACCGCATCCCAGCGCATAAATCACCACCGTGTCGCCGGGCCGTGGGGCGCTGAATGGCAGTCCGGCGATGATGCTGGGGCTGCCGGCGAAGTACTTGAAATCCGGCGTCTGTGCCAGCACGTATTGGTTTCCTCCGAACGCGGCTTGCGGATTCGTTTGGAGCGTCGGCGAAAGCGCGGCCCGGGTCACTGACCCGACGTTGCTGAGACCCGTCGGTCCCTGGACCTGAATGGTAACCGGACCGGTCGCAGTGTCGTCGGGTGCGATGATGCCGATTTGCCCGGGGCTGACATAGCGAATGAAGGCCGGATTTCCATTCACCGTGACGCTCACCCCGTCCAGAGATGTGGGCGCCAGCGAACCGTTGAAGTCGGCGGCTGTCCAGGTGCGCGTCGTCTGGGCCAGGTTTGTGCCGGTGATATCCATGTACATGTTCGACGAAAAACCAGTCTGCCCTGAGAACGATGGCACGCCGGAATTCGCCGCCGGAATCGTGGGAATGTTGGGCAGGGAGACCTTGCGTACGCGTTTATTGATGTACTCGCAGATGTACAGGCTGCCCTGCGCATCCGCCTGGAGTCCCACTGGGCCCCAAAGCAGGGCCTGGTTGGCTGCGCCTCCGTCACCGGCGAGACCGGGGACTCCCGTTCCAGCGTAGGTGGTGATGATTCCCGTGCTGGCATCCACCTTGCGCACGCGGTTGCCGTTGTACTCGGCCACGAACACGTTGCCGGACGGGTCCACCGCCACGCCATCCACCGATACAAAACTCGCCGAGGTAGCCGCTTGGCCATCTCCCGCAAACGCGATCTTGCCGTTTCCGGCCACCGTGGTAATCACGCCGTTGGGAGCGATCCTGCGCACCTTCGGCGCTACCGGGTCGGTGCGAAAACCGGCGTCAGTGTAATAAAGGCTGCCGTCGGGTCCGAATGCGATGGCGGTCGGGATCATATCCGTCGCCAGGGCCTGGCCTCCGTCTCCGCCGGAGTTCTTTCTTCCTGTGCCGGCAAAAGTGCTGACGGTGCCGTTCGGCGTAATCTTCCGGATGCGGTAGTTAAAGGAATCGACCACGTACAAATTCCCGGCGCTGTCCAGCGCGAGGTCCAGCGGGCCGTTCACTAAGGCGGACCCGGATGGCCCGTCTGCGAAGCCGGCGTGGCTTCCGACCAGCGTGGTGATGATTCCGCTTGGGCTCACCTTGCGTATTCGCGAGTCGCTGTAGTCGGCGATATACACGTTCCCGGATTTATCGACCACCGCGGCGGCCGGCCCCACCAGCAAAGCGCTGGTCGCCTGGTTGCCGTCGCCCGAGTTTCCACCAAACCCGGGCTTTCCGGCGACCGTTGTGATGTTCGCGTGGGAATCGATCTTGTATACGGCATGCCCCGCCCAGTCGGCCACATAAATGTTCCCCTGGGGGTCGAGCTTGACGCCCAGCGGGCCACCCCAGGCGTTGCTGCCGCCCACGGTGCCGATCACCTGGGACCAGGATGGCAGGACCAAAGCCATGCCAAGAAACAACCCCACAGTATTCCTCGTCAAATGCACACTGCCTCCTTGTGTCCCGAAGATCGTTGTGAGCCGCCTGCCGATCCTATTGCTTCGGTCCAAGACAGCCTGCTGGAGCTAAATGAGGAGGCAGAGAAAATACTTTCAGAAATCTACACAACTGGCAGGCTGGATTGAAAGCGTGAGTCCGGCAAGCCACACCGATTGGGGGTGATCGGTCCGGATGCCCGCCGACAGAGCCGCTCAACCTGATTTTCAAACGGGCGGAAGCAAGCAATGGTACGCCCGGTAGGATTCGAACCTACGGCCTTTTGCTCCGGAGGCAAACGCTCTATCCAGACTGAGCTACGGGCGCCCTGTGGTCATTATAGCGTCATGGGTCATTGGAGAAGCTTCCCGTACGGCGACTCCTCGATGCCTCGCGCGGGCGACGCGAACCCTTCCGTGCGCTCGGTCTCAGTCGTGTTCGCTGCCGGAGGAGTGTGCATGCTAAACGCACCGATCGTGCCGGTTCCGAGGATCAAACCGCCGTGGTTGATTCCCGTGGCCGAGCTGTGCGCGCCGCCGAGCTTTCCGAGATTGGCGAAGCTGCGGCCGGCGCTAAAGAAGGCGACCAGGGAGATGCCGTGTACGAATCACCCACCACCACTTGGCCAGACGGAATCTAGTCCAAACCGGACGGACAACGTGTGTTCGGCGTTACTAAGTGTAAGTAATCTCGGCGTCATCACATAGTAACTTCTGCGTATGTCGCGGTCTTCAGTCGTAGAATGTCCGGTAATAGGTCGGGCTTTAATGCTCCGGGCACTCGCTGCGCTCGCCACTTGTTCAAGAGGTACCGAGGGCGGTGACTCGAGCATTGTGCAGACGTGGTGGACGCTGTCGGCCAACCGGTGCGTGGCGCAAGACGAGAGAACGCCGCTGCTGGTAGTACGGCTGGAACAGTAGGATCTCTGAGGCTTACTTCCTCTTGAAATCGATGGCGACTTTAGGCAATAATAGCTCGTCCGCGGGAAGAGTTGGCGTTTCTTAACTGTAATTGATTGTTAGCAGTAGCGTGCAACAGTGGTACGGCCCCCGTAGTGGGCGAGGGCCGTCCCTTGGATACCCAGCTTTCGCTTGGCACCCAGTGCACATGCCAATTATAAGCTGAATTCAAGTCGCTGGTCTCCCCACTTTGAAAAACTTTTGTAACTAGCCATAGGCACAAGACTGGAGGCCTACTTATATGCAAAATTGGGGCGGCAAGGGCGGGAGTGTCAGCCGCAAGTGGATTCGAAAGGGGATGGCGAGGTGTATCGGTGTGATCGCCGGTACGGTTCTAGCAGCGATGATCGTGACGGCTCAAAGCGACCCGGGCGTGCGGGGCGGGGCAGCCGGAGCCGGCGGCATCATCGCTGGAACGAGCGTCCAGGAAGCAAAGTTCTTTGACAATGGCCTGACAAGATTCCAGCAAACGGAATCGGTGAGTGGAACAATCTCGGGCACCGGAAGCGGACTGGGCCCAACCTTCAACATGGACAGTTGCTCGGGATGCCACGCCCAGCCTGCGGTGGGCGGCACCAGCCCGGCCGTGAATCCCCAGGTTGCGGTGGCAAGCAAGGCCGGAGCGACCAACACGGTGCCGGCCTTTATCACTGCGAACGGCCCGGTTCGGGAGGCGCGTTTCAAGTCCGACGGGGGAGTGCACGCTTTGTACACCGTCACGGGTCGAACGGATGCGCCGGGATGCACCATCGCGCAGCCGGACTTCGCAACCGCGGCCGCCAGCAACAATCTGATCTTTCGTATCCCAACACCCACCTTCGGTACAGGGCTGATAGAAGCCATACCGGACGCGGCCATCCTTGCCAACCAGGCGGCCAACGCCGTCCAAAAGGCGGCCCTGGGAATTACGGGACACCCCAACCGCTCGGGCAATGACGGAACCATTACGCGCTTCGGCTGGAAGGCCCAGAATAAGTCGCTGCAAATTTTTTCCGGCGAAGCTTATAACGTCGAGATGGGCGTCACCAATGAAGATTTTCGAGACGAGCGGGACCAGACCCCAGGTTGCCAGTTCAATCCGACGCCCGAAGATCAAACCAATTTCAAGCTAACACAACCGCAAAAACTCTCCAGCGACGTGGTGATGTTTTCCCACTTCATGCGTTTTCTGGCGCCTCCCACACCAGTGAGCTCGTTTGGGAGCGTAACCTCCACCTCAATTGTCAACGGATCCGGTCTGTTCAGCGCGATTGGCTGCGCGCTCTGTCACACGCCTTCTTTGCCGACCGGTCCGTCGGCGTACGGAGGGCTCAGCAACCAAACGGCGAACCTCTTTTCAGACTTGCTGGTCCACCACATGGGAACTCTGGCCGACGGGATCAGCCAGGGCGCGGCGGGACCGGATGAGTTCCGGACAGCTCCTTTGTGGGGTTTGGGCCAGCGGATCTTCTTCCTGCACGATGGAAGGACCTCCGATCTGCTGCAGGCCATCCTGGCTCATTCCAGCACCGGTTCTGAGGCGAGCGCCGTGATCTCGAACTTCACCGCCCTGACGTCGTCGCAACAGCAGGATATTCTCAATTTCCTGCGCTCTCTGTAAGCCCGCCACGGCAAAGCGGGCAGGCTTGAGTATGGCGGAGGGCGCCTTCGGGCGCCCTTCAGCGAATCGCAAACTGTGACGGCATCGCTACTGCGGTGAGCCTATGGCGAAGTCAGTTTGAAGTCTCGCACCCTCGCCCAGCCGCGCCAACTACGAAGATTTCTTCGCGGAGGTGGCCGGGTGCGCCGTGGTCTTGTGAACCGGCCCGCTGCTGGTCTCTTTGGTCAGCGTGTCGATCATGCTCCGCCAGTACGCCTCGTTGAGCAATTTGTCGTCGCCTAACGGCGGGGTTTGCGAGCGGATGTTCCCCTTGCGGTCGATCCACACAATCTGCGGCACCACGTAGCGCTCCATCAGCGAGAAGCCCAGGTAGTTGAGCACGTCTTCGGGCGTGCCGAATCCCACCGGGAAGGTCAGGCCGTGGTCCCGTACGAACTCGCGGACGTAAATGTTCGACATGGGATTGAAGGCCACGTCGATGGGCTGAAACCCCCGCGACCCGTACTCGGTGTAGAGCCGGTTGAACACCTCGGATGCATGCTGGCAATGTGGACAGGTGGTGTGCACAAAAAGCAATGCCACTACCTTTCCCCGAAAGCTGCTGAGCGGCACCTGCGTGCCGTCGGTGAAACGGATTTTGAACTCGGGGGATGGCCGGAGGACCGGCGGAGCCTGCGCCGTCACGGCCAACGCAACTGCCAACAATAACGCGGCGCCTCGAATCAATCGCATCGAAAACTCCTTGTATTCTAGTGTAGCGGAGTTTTCCATCCTTCGAGGTGGCTGACCACGTCGCCGTCGATCCAGAAGCGGAAGTAGCCGCTGTCGCCCCTGCCGGCCACTTCCGATGCGGTCTGGGATTGAATTTCGAGCGTCTTCCATTTCCGGCGCAGCACGTCCAGATATTGCTCGAAATACCTTTGCGCCGACTGCGGCGTGTCCCACGACGACGCGTAGGCGAGAACCGGAGAATTGTCGCGCTTGTGTTCCCAAAGCTGATAGGAGCTGCCCTGCAGATGCTGCGCGATGGACCCGCCTGGGGTCTCGCCGAGGTATTGAGACAGCAGAATCCGATAGTCCAATTCGCCCAGCGTGCCTTCGGCGAGTTCGCGGAATTCACGCCGCGCGGGCACCGCCGGGGCTTCCGGGACCCGTGGGGCATGGTGGTCGAGATACCGGTCGGGATGAAGTATCTGCTGCGAGCTGTCGGGCGGATGAAGGAAAACTTCCGAGAACGACTCCCGGCCGAGCTTCCGAAAAATCGCGTTCTGGAACAGTATGCCGTCCGAGTAGGGAAACACCAGCGACTCGCGAATGTAGGGCGGCGCGCTGGACAGCACCGGATACTGCTCGGGTGTGTTTTCGGCGGCGTGCGCCATCAGGTCCAGCACGCTGTCGGATACCTCCCCGGGCCCGCCGGATTTTTTCGAGAGGTAGGCCGTCATGAGCCAGGATGCCTGCCCTTCCATCACCGCCTGGCGCGCCGTGGTGGCATCATCGCTGCGCAGGCCTTCGCGAATGTATTTGCCGAGACGGAAGTGCTGGTCGGCCAGCGCGTGCGCCAGCTCGTGAACCAGCGCGATCTCTTCGTCGGCGCCATTACCGTCCTCCAGGATGAACAGCTTTTTCTTGTTGTAGTCGTAAAAGGCGGCAGCCTGCTCGGTCAGCAGATCAACCGTGTTCCTACGCAGGTCGAAATCGGCCGGCACCAGTCCAAGCAGTTTGAGCGTGAGCTCTTCGGCCCGCAATTCGTCCGGCTTCATGGTTTCTTTGACGCGCTGCTCGAGATATCGGCGAAGCTCGTCCTTGGTGATCACCGCGTACGGCACCACGCGCTTGAACTGGAGCCCGGTGATCTCCGACAGGCCTTTCTCCATGGCGTTGATCTCGGAAAACAGGGCTACCCGGCTGTCCGCCGGAGACTGCGCGGCGGCCCGCGCCAGGGTGAATACGAGGAGACATGCAAGCAAGCGTTTCATGCAACAATAGAACTTCCATGGTAAACGAGAAAACCTATTCAGCCGAGTACCACGGCAGCGGGACCTTCATCATCAGCAAGCCCAAGCGCAAATCCGGCAAGCTTCGCCAGTCCAGATTGAAGAAGCCGCGCCGCGGCGCCCGGAAGTAGCTCGCTTCCCGCCGGCTAGCGGTTTCGCATCCGGCGAGACGGCTGGGCGAACAGCAATTGCGAGCGTTCCGGAGTAATGGCCGGCTTGGGCCGTGCGTTGGCTCTAGAAGATAAAACTCAAACCCCCACGCACCGCGCGCGGCGTCTGGATCAGCAGCACTCGCTGGCCGTTGAGTGACACCGGCAGATAGCCCTGAGCCAGCCCGTTGAGGAGTTCCGCGCTGGCCTCCAGCCGCCCGGGCATGCCGGGAAGGGCCGGGATGGGCTGCCGCACCCGGACGTTCAAGCCTGTTTCGGGCGTGGCGTCCTGGGTCAGGTAGAAGTGAACCGGCATGATGGTGGTGTAATCCATCCACTGGTAGCTGCCGCTGATCTGCGTCCCCGTGACCGGGACCTTGGCGGCCGCGCGCGCGGAGGCCCAGAAGCGCTGCGTACCCTGGAGTCCGGATCGCAGTGCGTCCGCGGTGGGAGTCGCGACTTCCCGGTTCTGGATGGCCAGCGCTCCGCCGCGTCCGAACGACGAGCCGATCTCAACCTTCTCGCCCAGTGCTTGCGTCACCGAGGCCGCAAAGCCCGAACGTTGATAGCTGCCGGCGTCGAGAACATTGCTGTTGGATGAAATATCCGGTAGTGCGTCGCCGATGGCGAAGGCGCTGTCGGCGCCGATGGCCGTCATGGCTGCATTGGACACGGTTTCGCGGTAGGCGGTCAGGTTGAAGGTGGTCGAGCTCACCTTCTTCTCGTAGCCAACCTCGAGATCCTGGGACTGCTGCACCGCCAGCGCGCCATTGAGCAGCGAGACGCGCGGCAACAGCGACAAAGCCGCCAGATCCTCGTTGAGGCCCATGGAATCGGCCGTGACATGGCCATTGTTGCCCGAACCTCGGGCCAGCAGTTCGGCCGGCGGGGCGCCTGAACTGAAGGCCGCACGCAGGCGACCCTTGTCCCCCAGGCTGTAGGTGAGGCGGGCGAACTTGCTCACGTAGTTCACGTGGTCCAGAAGATTGACGGAATCGATGGACGCTCCGTAGTCCAGGCGAAGATCGTCGGTGATCTCCAGGCTGTCGTGCACCGAAAGCGACATGGCCCGCAGCGCCGGCGCTCCGTCCGTCTGCCCAGGCAGGCCCGCCAGGCTGGCGCGCGACGGCAAATAGATCTGTTGCATGGTGACGGCCACTTCCGGACCGGACTCATCCCGCTTGTAGCTGGTGCGAAAACCGGCAGCGGGCATTCCGGCATGCGCGCTGTAGCCGACGTTCCCGCTCACTTCGATCTGATTGTGGCCAAACACGGAAGTGGCCACCGCGAAGGCGGTGCCGAGATCGGCCTGCGAATTCGTACCGGCCAGCGATCCGGCATCGCCGGCGGAAACATTCAGGAGCCCGCGCGTATCGGAGAAGATCCCGCCCGAGACGTGATCGCGCTGGTTGGGGTTGGACGCACTATAACCGGGAAGCAGGCGCAGAACGGAACGCGTAGAAGCCGATCCTTTCAGCGTCCACTTCCAATCGTCGCTCATCAGCGCGCCCTGGCCGGGTGCCGCATACACCAGTTCGATGGAACTCAGGACACTGGCCATGTCCACATAGAGCAAACTCTGCATGCCCGGCTGCACGGCGATCCTCTGCTTGAGGGCCGGCATGAAGCTAGCGAGGGAAACGCGGACCGAGTACAGGCCGGGCATCAGCGAATCGAATCCAAATACGCCGTGGTCGTTGGTGAGGGCTTGCCCCAGCAAACGTTCGGAGGTGTTGAACAGCAGCACCGTGGCGCCCATTTGGGGCACTCCGGTGCCGTCGCGCACATAACCGGCGATGCTGCCGGAGAGTTTGGCGGCAGTGCCTGGGAAGGCGCTGGGCGCCGACAGCATCAGCGCCGCCATCAAACTACCAGCGAGTTTGGCTCGACCGGCTATCATCCCCTACGGTCAATCTCGGACCCGCGCTGGGCTGCGTCCGATCTCATCTACTTACTTTACCGTAAAGCTCGCGGTGGGGGTTAGGACCTGGTTCCGGTTCTTGTCCACCACCTTCATCTTCAACGTGTATTGGCCCGGCTCAAGCGATTGCAGCGACAGCAACTTCTCCACCGTTACCTGCTGCGCCGAAGCACCCGGTATGGTGGTCACATCTTCGGTGTAGTTCAGAACCGGCTTGTCCGAGCCATTCTTCATGATCTCGTATTCGATCGAAGCATTGGGCTTCTTGGTCTTCTCATCCGGGGCGAAATTGTAGAATTGCGTGTAAATGCCGAGCCGCTCGTTGCGCTGGAACGTGTCGTTCAGGCGCGGCCGGACCTTGGTGTCGCCGATGACGAACTGGCCCGCTCCGATGCTGTTGGTCGGAACCTTTTCGATGAGATCGGCCAGAATCAGGCTGCTCGACCCCAGCTTTTCCTCATCGAAGTGGGGCACGGTAAGCGCCATCGGGTAGGTGGTCATGTTTCCGCCGACGATGTCCTTGCAAACCACGTTCAGGCGGTACATGCCGGGAGCCAGCGGGATGGCTTTCTGATAGACCCGCGCACCGTCGATCGACCTCGATAGAAGGTCGCTGGGCACTTCCACCGTGATGGGATCTTCAAACGTATTCACCGTGCGGCCGGCGATGGAGGTAACGCGGCCGAAAACATTGATGGTCGCTTTCGCAACGCCGTCCTTTTGCTGGAACTGCAGATCCTTCATTTCAAACTGAATGGTCACCGTGGTGAGCACGGTGGAATCGGTGATCTTGATGTAATCGGCCTTTACCCTAAAAGGCAGCGTGTTGTAGCGGATGCTCGAACTGACCGCTTCTTCCAGGTCCTTGAATTTCACCTTCGGCGCCGCTTGCAGCTTGGCGAACTGCTCGATCCGCTCGAACTCGTTCATGCTGACCGGCAAGGGCGAATCGCCGACGCCCAGGTGGGTGCCATCGGTTCGATTGAAGCGCTGCGTCTTGTCGGCCAATCCCATCTGCTCCATCATGGTCAGGCCGGCGCCCGGAACGTACAGCAACGCGTCCTTTTCCGACGGGTCCATGGTCATGTGATACTCGCCGCTCATAGTGGTGTCGACGAATTCGATCACGATGTTGTTGCCGATGCCGTCGATGTAGCGGTATCGCCACTGCTCAAACGGGTAGGTCGACGTCGTTCCGCCGCCTTCTTCAAACGGCCGCTCGTAGGTGCCGCCCGAGGGGTGGGACTCAATCTCGTCGGGAGGGCCGAATGTAATATAGATGCGGCCGCGGTCGGTCTTCCATCCTGGAATGCCGGAAGGGAAGTGTTCGTTGGCGTATGCAATGCGGCGATAGTGCTCTTCCTTGAACTCGTTTTCTTCCGTGTCGGGAGTGGGGTCGCGCCGCAGCCAGAACTGTTCGATGAACTGCTGCCGCTCCTCATCGGTATTCAGGCCCTTGAAAGCCTTCTTCTCTTCGTCGGTGATGATGTAAACGACGTCCTCGTTGAGCCATTTCTTGTAGGGCGTTTCCAGCTCTTTGCGCAGCTTCTCTTCCTGCTTCTTGCGCTGCTTCTCGGTCATGGGCTTGGCGACCGTGTCGCGCTGCGAGGAGTCAACCGCTTTTTTGCCGGGTTTGCTGTCTTGAGGCGCCGCTTGGATGAGGACAGCGGTCCCGCACAGGGCCGCCACGGAAACGCAAACAACAAAGAGCTTTGTTTTCATGCAATTCACCGCCCTAGTCTCATTCCAGTCTATCCTATTCTAGGCCCTTATAGAAAAGCGGTCAAGCCACTGACGCTCCACGGGGGCGTGGGGTTCCACTCAAACGGCCTCGCAACGCCCGCGCGAGGCGGCTCAGAAGATCAGCTTCAGCGCGAACTGGATCTGCCTCGGGGGAAACGTCGAGGCAATCGTTCCGAACGCGGTATCGTTCACCCGCGGGTCTGGGATCAGGAAGTTCGTGTGATTCAGGATGTTGAAGAACTCGGACCGAAACTGCAAGTTGATGCTCTCGCGGATCCGGAAGTTCTTGTCCACCGCTAAATCCCACTGCTCGAAGCTCGGGGCGCGGAACGCATTGCGGCCTAAATTGCCAAAGGGATTCTGGGGTGTGGGCGAGGTAAAGGTGTAGCCCGCGAAGTAGTTTCTGATCATCGCCGAGCTGCTCTGGCTGGCCGCTGTCCCGGAAACGTTGGGCCGGATTTCCGCCTGGCCCCGGTAATCGTTTTGCAGCCCCGTGACATCGATAGCGGCAGGGGTGGTGAAGTACGCTATGTCGATCGGCTGCCCGGTACGGGCTGTATTGATGCTGTTGAGCTCCCATCCGCCCGCCACGGCATTCAGCACGGGATTCCAACTCGATCCGAACTGGCGACCCTTGCCGAACGGCAGTTGATACACAACGCTGGTCACGTTGTTCAACTTTACGTCGAAGCTGGTGGGGCCGAACTCGTTGCGCAAATCGTGAATGTTTTGCGGGTTCGCCCCGAAGCCCGGGCTGGGGAAGTATTCGAGCGCCTGTTCGGAATCGCCCATCGCCCTGCCCCAGGTGAAGGAGTTGAGGAAGTACAAGCCTTGCGCGAAACGGTGCTCGACTCGAATGGACATTCCTTCGTAGTTGTTGTTGCCGGCCGGATCCACCCAAGTGATGGGACCCCACCCCTGGATCGGGCGCCGGGCCGCCAGCGGCAGCGTTTGTCCAGGAGGGCTCGGCACGGCCTGGTTGTAGTCGCCCAGAATCGGCAGACGAAGGCTGTGGTTTCCGTTATAGGACAGCTCCACTACGGTATTCTTCGGAAATTCGCGCTGCACCGAGAAGAACCAGCTCTGTATGTACGGCCACTTGAAATCCGCCGGGATGTACGCCACGTTTTGAGTAGCCGGGTTGAAAGCCGCAGGATTGGCGATGCCGGTTGTAAAGCTGTTCTTGGTGGTGAGAAAACCAGGCGGTGGCGGGCCGCCCGGAGGGATGGTCTGGGTGAAGGTTCCAAACAGAGCGAACGGCGCGTTGATGCCTTCCATGGCGCTGCCGGGCCGGTTGAAGTAGGAATAGCTGATCCCGTATCCGCTGCGGATCACGGTCTTGGGATCCAAACTGTACGCCAGTCCGATTCTCGGACCGAAGTTCTTGTAATCGGGATGCACCAGGCTGCGCTGGTACAAATCTCCGCTGGCCGCGAGTTTCATTGAATTCGTGGTCGGGTCGAAGTTCGAATAGTGATTGTCGCGCTCGTACAGCGGCGTCGCGAAATCCCAGCGCAGGCCCATGTTCACCGTCAGCTTGGGCGTCACGCGCCAGTCATCCTGAACGTAAAAGGAGTGCAGGTGCTGCCGGAGATTGATCACCAGATAGCTGCCCTGGGAGATGATGGCGGGCGTGCCAAACATGAAGTCCGCGAGGTTGTAGCTGGTCGCATCGTTGGGGAGGGAACAACCGGACGGCTGGTTCAATTGAGCGCAGGTGGGCTTGCTGAATTGGCCATTGTACGTATCTTGACCGTACAGCGGATTGGTGTCCAGAACCTCTGTGTGGATGAGCACATACTCGTAGCCCATCTTGAGCGAATGGCTGCCGATGGCCCTTGAGAAATTGACTTTCGGGTCCCAAGAGGTGGGGTTTTGAAACTGCGGATTGCTGGTTTGGCGGCCAAATGAGGTGAAGCCGCTCACGGTCTGCGTGTTCAATCCGCCCGCGATGTTGGGCGTCGTGGGCAGGCCTTGAATACCGAACAGCTCCTGAAGGCTCGGTCCTCCCAGGTTGGGCGGCGTTTTTCCGGCGAGCACGTGAGTAAAGCCCAGGCCGGCTTCGAGAATGGACCGCGGCGTGATGGTCCAGGTGTAGCCGAACGCGGCGTTCTGCTGGATGGAATGAATGAACCCATTGCCGTCGCCTCCCGCAAACCCGGGCATGCTGGACTGCTGGAAAAGAATGTCCTTGCGCTGGCTCCACCGCAGGAACGTAGTCATGCGGTCGTTGATCTGGGCGTCGACCTTGGCGTCGTACTTGTCGCTGTAGTCGCGAAACAGCAGCAGCGTCTGGTAGTTGTTGGAGCGCGCCCCCGGAGCGCCGGCATCGGCAGACGGCAGCGCACCCAGCACCGCGGCGGCGAACGGATTCAAGGTGGAGACGGGAATCGGAGTGTTGGCCGGGTAGATCGTGCCTGAGAGCGGATTCGCCACCGTCACCGGCAGAATGCCATTGCGATCGTTCGCATTCGGAATCGAGGCCAGATTCGGCGTGCGCTGCAGTTGGCGGAAACCCTCGTAGTCGCCAAAGAAAAACAGCTTGTTCTTGATGAACGGTCCGCCAATGCTCGCCCCGAACTGGTTGCGTTGCAACGGTGGCTTGAAGTACGGTTGGGCGAATTCAAACCCTCCGGCGTTTAAGTCGGTGTTCCGCAGAAACTCATAGGCGCTGCCGTGAAATGCGTTGGTTCCCGATCGCATGACGGCGTTTACAATCGCGCCGCCCACGCGCCCGTATTCAGCGCTGTAGTTGCTGGTGATCAGTTTGAACTCCGCGATCGCGTCCGGCGACGGCTGCACGGCCTGTGCGGAAAAGCCTTGGTTGCTGGTGCCATAGGCGTTGTTATCCAGACCGTCCAGCAGGAAATTGTTATAGGTGCTCCGCATGCCGTTCACGTTGAAGGCGCCTTCGCGCGGCGTGCCACCCGGCGTAAACGCATCCGCCATCGGAGACTTCACTGCGTCGGCGGATAGCAACGCCAGGTCCGCATAGTTGCGGCCGTTGAGCGGGAGTTCGGTGACGGCCACCGGCGTAATCGCCTGGCTGCGCTCGCTGGAGTCGGTTTCCAATGCGGACGCGACTCCGGACACGGTCACCGCCTCGGTGACCACGCCAACCTGCAAGCTCATGTCCACGCGCTGGCGGGATCCCACTGCGACAACAATGTCGGAGGCCGTCGCCTTGGAGAAGCCGCTGGCCTCCACGGTGACGGTGTAGCGGCCGGCCTTGACCTCGAAAAAGTCATATGCCCCGTTGTCATTGGTGGATGCCTTCACCTGAATTCCAGTGCCCTGGTTGGTCAGCGTGACGCTGGCCTTCGGCACGGCCGAGCCGGATGCGTCTCGCACCGTGCCCAGGACTTCGGAGGTCTCAAACTGCGCGAACAACGCAGTGGAAGCGAGCAGACAAAAAACGAGCCCAACAACTCTGGCGATGCTTTTCATAATCGAGCCCCTCTGGCCGATGATAACAGCTAATTCTGTCCGGTGATAGCAGCATCACAACGTTTCTTCTTGGTGACAGTGTTTGGACCGTCCAGCGACAGGAATGCGATGCTGGACGTGATGAGCAGACTGGCATTGATCACGGGCGCTTCCAGCGGAATCGGCGCGGCCTTTGCAGCGGCGCTGGCGGGCCGCGGGTACGATCTGGTGTTGGTGGCGCGGCGGCGCGAAGCGCTGGAGCTCCAGGCCCAATCGCTGCGGCAATCGCGCGGCATCCGGGTCGAAGTCTGCCCCGCTGATCTCACTTCGGACCAGGATCTCGCGCGTGTCGAGCAGCGCATCGCCGCCGCATCCGATCTGGAACTGCTGGTGAATAACGCCGGGTTCGGCACGCGCGGCAAATTCTTTCGAGCGGATATGCGCGGCCAGGACCAGATGCATCGTCTGCATGTGCTGGCCACCATGCGGCTGACGCACGCCGCGCTGGCCGGGATGGTGGAGCGGCGCCGGGGCGGCGTCATCAACGTTTCTTCGGTGGCGGCCTTCTGGCAGTCGCCCGGAAGCGTCAGTTATTGCGCCACCAAGTGCTGGATCAACAGCTTCACGGAAGGGTTGGCTCTCGAATTGGCCGGCGCCGGTTCGCCCGTAAAGGTGCAGGCGCTTTGTCCCGGCTACACACGTTCGCACTTTCACGAGAGCGCGGGCCTGCGCATGGAGGGCATTCCCAAAAGCCTGTGGATGACGGTCGATCAAGTAGTCGCCGAATCGCTCCGCGGGCTCGACCGTGGCCGGACGTTCGTGGTGCCCGGATGGCCGTACAAGGGCTTCGTGTTTCTCATGAAACATTTGCCGCGTGTCGTGTTGCGTTCGGTCGCGGTGCGGCAGATGCGGCGGTTGGGCCGCGACTGAAGCGTAGCGCACGTGCGAGTGCGCCAGGGCTCACTTAGCCAGGGCTCACTTAGTAAGTTTCGATCTCGTTTTTTCGACGCGGCGACGGGACGTACGGCGAGACCAGGCTCTCGTTGCCGTTGCGGTCCACCGCCTTCACGCCGAAGATGACATCGTCGATCGAAACGTCCTTGAGGGTGAACTCCGTCACGTTGCCGACGAAAATTTCCCGCTCCCAATAGGGCGACGTGGTCTTGCGCATCACCACCACATAGCCGAGCAGGTCCGGCTCCGGGTTGTCGTTCTTCCAGCGCAGCGCCGCGTCGTAGCGGGACTTGCCGCGTCCGAGCATGGGCGTCGGCTGGCCTTTGCGCGGCCCGCTCTTGATCGGCTCGCTGGTGACCGGAGCCTTGGGAGCCAGGGCCAGGCTCGCCAGCGCCGCCGCGTTGGCTTGCACGACTCGCGTGGCGTAAGCCGGAGATGCGTTGGCGAAAGTATCGGTGACCGTGTGCTGATTGGCGTAGGTCTCATTGGGCGTCGTGAACCGGACGCCCGGATAGCCTTCCAGATTGAAAGCCGTGTGATCGCCGCCGCGGCCCAACCGGTCGGGGCGGAAGATCAGATCCACACGGAAAGAGGGCAGGTATCGCTCGCCCATGTCCTGGACGTAGCGCGCCAGCTCGCGCGAGCTCGAATCGTCCGGCTCTTCGGAAAACACCCACACGCTCCCGTTGTCGATGCGCCCGTTGCCGGAAACCTCGGTGCCGATGATGTCGTTGTTCAACACGCCGTCGATGATCTGGTTTTCCTGTCGAGCCTTGCGCGCGTAGAGCGTGCTCCCGACTAAACCTTCTTCTTCGCCCGTGAAGGCCACGAACACGATAGTCTTCTCGAATTCATAGCGGCTCATCACGCGCGCCAGCTCCAACACCGCCGCCGTCCCGCTGCCGTCGTCGCTCACCCCCGGCGCGGTGGGCGCGAGATTCGACAGATCGAACTGGCTGTCGGGCGCCGGCTGCCCGCTGCCGTCCGGATTGCTCTGGAGCGGGCGCAGCAAGGCCAGCGAATCGTAGTGGCCGCTGAGGATGAATTGCCGCTCCGGGTTCAATTTCCCCGGCAGCACCGCGACCACGTTGTGAATCTCGACGTCGCGCACGATGCGCCCCTTCTTTTTTACTTTGTAGCTGTCGAAGCGGACTTCGAGGCGCGGGCTGTAGCTGGTGAACTGGTCGAAGATCCAGCGCCGCGCCGCGCCGATGCCTCGCCTGGGGTTGTCGTCCTCGGAAAACAGATTGCGCGTCTCGAAGCTCTCGAGCTTCTTCATGATTGCGGCGATGCGCTCCTGGGAAACGGCGTCCACGATCTCTTTCACCGTCGGATTGATGGTCTTAAACTGCGCGGATGCGCTCGCCACGGCCAGCACCGCGGATAGCGGAAGCTTCCATCTCATTTCGTGGCCTTGTAAGTCTTTGCGAATTTGTTGCGCGAATTGATGATCGTGAAAGAGCCGTTGGATTCAGCCGTCAGCTCGAGGTGGCTGCCCTGGCAGTGCTCGTCCACGTTGGCGATAAAAGAATCCGGCACATTGTGCTCTTTGCCGCCTTCCATGGCGTAGTGCAGCTGCCAGAGATCTTCGAGCCCCGGCGAATCCTTCACGATCTGCCAGGCGTCGGGGTTGCCGCCTTTGCGCGCGCCATTGTTCATGATGGCCACGCGCGGATGCACCGCCCGCACCAGCGCCGGCGAACCGGATTGATTCAGCCCGTGATGCGAAGTGAGGTAGACGTCCACGGCGCCGATCGGGTTGTTGGGGCACATCAGGTCCAGCTCTTTGTTCCAGGTCAGATCGCCGAGGTCCAGGAGGCGGAACTTTCCGAACGTCACCAGCACCCCGAGCGACCGCGCGTTTTCGGTGGGATCGTCGGCGCGCTTGGGCGAGGCGGCGCAGAAAGGATTGGGCTGGCCCGCCCCCGGCAGCGGGGACTTGAGCACCTCGCCCGCCGCCGACAGCACCTGGACCTTGAGGTCTTTCACCGGAATCGTATCGCCGGGCTTCACCACCAGATGCTCGCCGCGCTGGATGGTCTTCACGTAGTCGGTGTAGTCTTCCTTGACCACGCGGGAATCTTCCATGTTGGGGCCGTGATCGACAAAGGTCGCGATCTTCAGCCGGTCGGCCAGTTGCGGCACGCCGCCCACATGGTCGCGATGGTAATGCGTGATCAGCAGGTAGTCGAGCTGCTTGACCTTGGCGGCCTTGGCCGCTTGCACGATGCGCTCGGCGTCACGGCCATCGAAGCCGCGCCATCCGGCGTCGATCAGCATCGCCTGGCCGGACGGGCTGACGATCAAAGTGGATTGGCCGCCTTCTACGTCGATGAAGAAGATTTGCAGCGGTTTGGCAGCGAGAAACGCCGGGCTCGAAGCCGCACAAACGAGCCAAAAGACCGCCACACGCAGGCAGGATGCTGGACGCGACGACCCTAAGCTCATTCTAAAGCATCCTATCACAGCTCGGTAATATTGCCGGAACAGGGCCTCCCGGCGTAACGTAAGTAGAGATAGAAGCTTAGCATGCCATTTTGCTGCCAATGCGGACAGGGGGTCGGAAACAAGGATGTTTTCTGCGCCAAGTGCGGCGCCCGGCAGCCGCAGTGCTCGCCGGTCTCCGATTACCTGCAGGGCATCAGCCCGCGCGCCGCGTCGCTGCTGTGCTACATCCCGATCGTCGGCTGGATTGTGGCCATCGTGGTGCTGGCGTCGGCGCGCTTTCGCAGCGACACGCGCGTGCGGTTCAACGCGTTCCAGGGGCTGTACCTGTTCGTCGCCTGGCTCATCGTGGACTGGGTGCTCAGTCCGCTGTTCAGCTTTCCGCGTATGTGGGGGCTCCCCTTCTACCGCGTCTTTCCGGCTCTGATGAAGGCCGCTATCCTGGGCGCCTGGGTGCTCATGATCGTCAAGACCGCGCAGGATGAACTCTTCAAGCTGCCGATCTTGGGCGAGCTGGCCGAGAAGTCTGTTTCCGAGCAGAGATAAACAGCGGCGAACCGGCTGTTACCTGGTTCCGGTTGAGACCTGGTGCAAAGTCTCCGGCATGTCGGCCAGCACGTAGGCCATCACAGCCATGGCGGCGATGTTGGCGCGCAGGTCCTCGATTTTCACTTTGTCGACAGTGTCGGCGCGGCTGTGATGCCAGTCGAAGTAGCGCGAGCCGATGGTTCGAACCGCGAAGCCCGGGACGCCTTCGTGCAGCAGGGGCGCGATGTCGGCCCCGCCGCCGCCCGGTTGAATGGACCCGGCATCGATGCGATCCAGCAGCCGGCCGATCTCGCGCGCCCGGCTCATGGCCGCCATCGAATCGCCCGGCGTGCTCAGCCCGAAGCCCAACGGTTTCTCCGCACCGCCATCCATTTCAATGGCGGCGACGTGGTTGCGGACGGCGTTCCCGACCCACTCGCGGTAGGCCTGGCCGCCGGCGCCGCCATTCTCCTCATTGGTCCAGAACACCACGCGTAAGGTGCGGCGCGGCCGCAGCCCCAGCCTGTGGATGAGGTGCGCCGCTTCCAGCGCGGTGATGATGCCGGTGCCGTCATCTTGTGCGCCCGCGCCCACGTCCCAGGAATCGATGTGCCCGCCGATCACCACCACTTCGTCCGGCTTCTCGCGGCCCGGAATTTCGCCGATCACGTTGGCCGAGTCCGCATCGGGCAGCATGTGAGCTTCCATCTCCAAATGAACGCTGACGGTGTTGCCGGCGTCCACGAGGCGCTGGATCTGCAGTGCATCTTCGAGCGTGACGGCCGCCGCGGGGATTTTGGGCGATCCGTCCGAGTATTCCACCGCACCGGTGTGTGGCGATTGCAGGCTGGCCGGCGTGATGGATCGCACCAGCGCCGCCACTGCTCCCAGACGCGCCGCCCGCGAAGCGCCGCCGGTCCGATACACCACCGAGCGGCCGTAGCCCTCATACGGCACGTTGAACAATACGATCTTGCCTTCGACGCCGGCTCGTCCCTTGCGCTCCAACTCCTCGAAGGTCGAGACCGGAACCACTTCGGCCGTGATGCCTTTTTTGGGCGTGGCGACGCTGCCGCCGAGCCCCAGTATGATCATCGGCTTGTTCACCGGTTCCACCAGCGACGCGCTTTCATTGCCGCGCACCCAGTGCGGAACCCGGACGCGCGGCGTCACTACGTTGACCAGGCCGTCTTCGCGCATTTGCGCGGCCGACCAGGCGATGGCCTTTTCCAGCCCCGGTGATCCGCTCAGCCGGTGGCCGATGCGGTCGCACAGGAAGGACAGCTTGTCCATTCCGGCTTGGTCGGCCAGCGCGGCATCGATCAAACGGGCCGCGACATCACGGTATTGTTCTGCCAGCGTGCCCGGCGGCTGAGCAGCCAGCGAGAGCGCGAGCACCGCGACCGCTATCCACACCGACGCTCGTCGAAGCATAAAGGAACAGCATAACAGCCGCCGCGCGGGACAGGTGGTGGCGGAGATGGCCTGGACCGTAACGGTACGGTGGTAATGCCATGGGGTCCCCGGGCGCCGGGGCGCGGGTCGCGGCCGATGACCGCTCCACCGCCGGTCAATGCGCCTGGAATTCGACGAACCGAAATCCGTGCCGGCGCATCACCTCCTGCACCGACTCTAGCGCTTCCGGCAGGACATAAAAGAACGCGCCCACGCGTTCGCGCCGGAAAATTACCCCGCCGGCGTAGAGGTCGGTCTCCACTGCGTACTCCACGCCGGATTCGGTCAGGGCCGACTCCAGCCGCAAAGCCTCGTTCAGGCGCTTGGCAACATAGATCAGGTCCATTTCACGATCCTTGAAAAAGTCGGCTTCGCGGCGCATTTTGCTTCAATCTTATCGCGTCCGGGAAGGGTGAGACGCGTCGGTGGGCCGTGTTGCCAGCGTGCGACGCCATAGCCAAGCAGCCGGCGGAAGCAAGGGCGCAAGCTGAAGACGCGGTGACGCGCGGCGCCGGAGACAAGCCCGGGACCTGATGTGCGCAGTAATCATCGACCTGCTTCGTCAAGTTGCCACGAGAAGTTGTGCGACTTGGATCGGCAACGCAGACCGCTCACCCACGACTCCGGCCCCGCCAAGGCCGCTCAACACCTTCGCGTCGTCGTGCGTGCCGCCGCGTTGCGCGACTTACAGGGCGTAACCCATGTGATCCTGTACCGGCTCCGGGAACTTCCGCAAGTCTTGGCGGCTCGATCCCATCCAGATCACCGGTTTCAAGGACTCATTGGTCATTCGCGGTTCGCACGAATATAGTGATTTCACTTTAGCAATCGAGAGATTCACCAGGCCCGACCCGCCCGTCAGTCGCAGCCGGAGAACTTGGCCGCCCTCGCCGCACCAATCTCCTGGAATGCCGGCCCCGGCCCTGACCAAGGATGACGAGCTGCACTGGCTCGCGCTGCGCCTGATCCCAGGCCTCGGCGCGCGAAAATCCGGTCAACTCGTAGCGCAGTTTCGAACTCCCCAGGCCATCTTCCGAGCCTCGCGCGACGAATTGGAGGCCGGCGGCCTTTCCGGCAGCCTGGCGCAAACCATCGCCAGCGGCTGCACCTTCGACGACGCCGTCGATCAGCAGCAGAAGATGCTCGAGACCGGAACCACCCTGGTTCCACTGGCCGACCCTGCCTACCCGCCGCGGCTCAAAGAAATCTACGATCCGCCGCTGGCGCTCTTCGTGCGGGGCCGGATCGAACTGCTGCAATCGGTGATGCTGGGTGTGGTCGGCACGCGCCGCGCCTCATCCTACGGAACCGCGGCCTGCGAGCGCCTGGCGGCCGATCTGGCACAGGCCGGGCTCACCATCGTGAGCGGCATGGCGCGCGGCATCGACACCACGGCGCACCGCGCGGCTCTGAACGTGGCCGGCGACACCGTGGCCGTCTTCGGCTGCGGCGTGGATCTGGTGTATCCGGCCGAGAATCGCAAACTCGCCTCTGAGATCGCCGAAAAAGGACTCCTGATTTCGGAGTATCCGATGTCCGGTCCCGCCTACCCGCAGAATTTTCCCACGCGCAACCGCATCATCAGCGGAATGAGTGTGGGTGTGCTGGTGGTGGAAGGCGCGCAATACAGCGGATCCTCGATCACGGCGAAAACGGCCTTAGAGCAGCAGCGCGAAGTCTTCGCCGTACCCGGCAACATCACCTCCAAGATGAGCTGGGGCCCCAACCTTCTGATCAAGCAGGGCGCCAAGCTGGTTCAGGAATGGAACGACGTGGTGGTCGAGCTTCCGGCCGACGTGCGGCGCGCCCTGATCGCCAAGGCGCACGCACGAACCCGCGGGATGTCATTGGAAACAAATGATGAGCAGCTTCCGCTCGAAGGCGAAATCGGCCCCGCACACCGCGCCCTGCTGGCCCGCCTGAAGCCCGATGTCCCCACTCAGGTTGACGAACTGCACGAAACTTTTGATACCCTCACGTCATCAGAGATAATTGCCGCACTCTTCGATCTCGAGCTGCTCGGCCTGATCAAGCAACTCCCCGGGAAGAACTTTGTTAAAGTGTGGTAGATTCTGAACCGAATACATTGTAAGCACTCCTACGGACTTTATAACCATGCCTAACTCTCTCGTGATCGTCGAGTCGCCCACCAAGGCGAAAACGATCGGCAAGTATCTCGGCAAGCAGTACGTGGTGAAAGCTTCGCTCGGGCACGTCAAGGATCTTCCGAAAAAAGATCTCGCGGTGGATGTCGACAAAGGCTTCGAACCCCACTACGAAGTGATCGAGGGCAAGAAGAAGCTGATCGCGGAGCTGAAGCAGGCCGCCAAGGGAATGGACTCCGTGTATCTGGCGGCCGACCCGGATCGCGAAGGCGAAGCGATCTGCTATCACCTGCAAGAGGAATTGGACGGAACGCCTGCGGGCCGGGCGGGTGCGGGTTCGCCGCGCCGCGGCAAGAAATCGGCGGCGGGTCCCAAGATCTATCGCGTCATGTTCAACGAGATCACCTCCAACGCCATCCGCAAAGCCTTCGAGCGGCCGGGTTCGGTGAACCTGAATCTGGTGGATGCCCAGCAGGCGCGCCGCGTCCTGGATCGCCTGGTTGGCTACAAGATCTCGCCGCTGCTCTGGGACAAGGTGCGGCGCGGGCTCTCGGCCGGACGCGTCCAAACCGTCGCCCTGCGCCTGATCGTCGAGCGCGAGCGCGAAATCCGTGCTTTCCAGAAGCGCGAGTACTGGACCGTCGACGTTCACCTGAACGCCAGGAAGCCGCCCGTGCTGGTGGCGCGCTTCACCAAGAAAGATGATCAGGCCATCGAGATCGGCGACGAAGCCACGGCCAAATCGCTGGTGGACCAGGTCGACAACGCCAGGTACCTCGTTCATTCCGTCACCACCAAGGAAAAGAAGCGCAACCCCGTCCCGCCCTTCATCACTTCCACGCTGCAGCAGGAGGCCGCGCGCAAGCTGCGCTTCAGCGTGAAGCGGACCATGGCGCTGGCGCAGCGGCTGTACGAAGGCGTCGAGCTGGGCGAGGAAGGCTCGGTCGGCCTGATCACCTACATGCGAACCGATTCCACGCGCGTTTCCAACGATGCGCTGGACGAGGTGCGCGGAATGATCGTGGAGCGCTTCGGCCCCGAGTTCCGTCCCGAATCGCCGAACGTTTACAAAAGCAAAAAGGATATTCAGGATGCGCACGAAGCAGTGCGCCCGAGCTCCCCACGCCGCGCGCCGGAAGAGGTCGCGAAGTTCTTGCAGGAGGACGAGCTGAAGCTTTACCGGCTGATCTGGATGCGCTTCGTGGCCTCGCAGATGATGCCGGCCGTGTTCGATCAGACCACCATCGACGTCGCGGCCCAGGGAAAAGACGGCGCGACATATATGTTCCGCGCCACCGGCAGTGTGCCCAAGTTCAAAGGCTTCCTGGAAGTCTACGAAGAAGGCAAGGACCAGAGGGACGAAGACGACGAGGAGTTGAAGCACCGCCTGCCGGTTGTGCACCAGGGCGAAGAACTCAAATTCAAGGCCATCCAGCCCGAGCAGCATTTCACCGAGCCGCCTCCGCGCTTCAACGAAGCGACGCTGGTGAAGGAGCTGGAAGCCGATGGCGTGGGCCGTCCTTCCACCTACGCGTCCATCCTGTCCACCATTCAGGAACGCGAATACGTCAAGAAAGAAGGCGGCAAGTTCATCCCCACCGAACTCGGCATGGTGGTGACGGATCTGCTGCTCGAAAGCTTCGAGAACCTCTTCGATGTGAAGTACACCGCGCGCATGGAAGAGGAGCTGGACGAAATCGAAGAAGGCAAGATGGACTGGCGCGAAGCCATGTCGGAGTTCTACGAGCGCTTCGAGAAGGATCTGGCGCACGCGGAACGGCACATGACCGACATCAAGCGCATGGAGAAGCCGACTGATCTGATCTGCGACAAATGCGGCAAGCCCATGGTGATCAAGTGGGGCCGCCACGGCAGCTTCATCGCCTGCACTGGGTACCCGGAGTGCACCAACACGCGCGAGCTGGCGGTGGATCTGCCGGATGTCGACAAAGTGGGCGTCACCGAGCAGGACGCCGAAGAGTACTGCGAAAATTGCGGCCGCCCCATGGTCCTCAAGAAGGGCCGCTTCGGCCAGTTCTACGCGTGTTCCGGCTATCCGGACTGCAAGACCACCAAGCAGATCGGCGGCGAGCAAAAGAAAAGCGATGTGCCGCTCGAAGAGAAATGCCCGCAGTGCGGCAGCAATTTGGTGCTGAAGCAAGGGCGCTTCGGCGAATTCACCGCTTGCAGCAATTATCCCAAGTGCAAATTCGTCAAGCAGAAGACCATTGGGGTGCCGTGCCCGAACTGCTCGCAGGGCCAAGTGGTGGAGCGGCGCTCCAAGCGCGGCAAGACCTTCTACGGCTGCAGCCGCTATCCGGATTGCGACTTCGTGGCGTGGGGCAAACCGATGGCGGAAAAGTGTCCTGAGTGCGGATCCAGCTACCTGGTCGAAAAATGGCTGAAGGCCGGCCCGGTCGCCCAATGCCCCAACGCCGAGTGCAAGTACAAGCGCCCGCTCCCGCCGGTGGAAGCCACCGCGTAACTCACTTCACTGATCAATCCATAGAAGCGTCGGACTGCATCCCGCCGGATCAGACTGGCCAATCAGCGCGACCGGCACGCGTCTGGCCAGGATGTCTTTCAGTTTGGATTCGATGATTGAGGATCCAGCGGACAGGATCTCGCGGCCTCCCGAGCCGTCGACCACAACCGTTGGCCATCCGAAACACATCTCACCAGCCATCTGGAAACGGTCTTTGCCGGCAATTTCGCACGAATCGTGGGCTAGTCTCTGCACGGTGCCGTCTCGTACTTGCAAGCCAACGCCGCGACAGTTTGGGTCCGCTCGCAGAACAGCATCGATCGTGAACGTCCCGGCCGCGGCGTTCGAATTTCCGTGATCCTGCCATGTCGCTGGTTCGGGCGGCACGAAGTGGACAGAATCACCTCGGGAATGGTTGGCTCGCACCGCGTCCAAATATGGCTTCAAATCGCTCGGCTTGATCAGCTTCCAGTGCGCATCCTCAGCCTCGTAGATGCCTTCGATCCCTCGGTCCTCGCCGGAGCGTGGCGGATCGGAGTAGCCGCATCCGGTTGCGATAAGCTCCGCTCGCCGGTTGTGGTTGAGGTCTTTTAGCAGCGCCGGCATCTTGCCCTCGCCGGCAATATTCAACAAAAAAGTCTCGATCGTCCACGGCACGGGCCGGCCTCGTGAATCGAACATCAAGAACGTAATGGTCACCGGAGAAATACACCTTCCGTTTGCTGGAAAAGTTGCTGCAATCATCAGATCTGGCCGGGAATTGAAATCGAAATCTGCCCGCCAGACATCAGTCCAGCCTATGCCTCCCGCCGCCGCTACGGTGGCCCTCCACGGCTTGCCGCTGTCATCCTTCCCCTCAAATCGAACCTCTGGAGCGCTGGCAGCCGGATATACCTTCGCAAGCCCAAAATCAGCAAGCTCGCGCTGGTCAAACCGCGTACCGAGATGGCCGATTTCGCCGAGATACTTGATGGGTCCGAACGATTGGCCACTGACCGTCCCGAGCGCAATGAGCGCTAAAGGGAGAACAGATAACTTCACCAGCATGAGCAGGCTCTGCTTCAGAATCTCGCCTCCGTTTCTCGAATGCAAGTCTCTGGCGATGTCCTGAATGACGCTCCTTGCTAAAATGGCCCTTGAACGTTCATGAATAACGAACAGATGCAGGCCGCCATGAAGGAGCTACAGGACGCCATGGTCGTGATGGCCCACATGGAAGCGCGCCAAACCGAAAGACTCCTGCGTGAGGAAAAGGAAATCGAGGAACTGGCTCTGTCACGAGCTCGCGTCGAGCAGTCTGTGCTGCGTCTCCAGGAAGAATCCGCCCAGTTCAGCCGCCGCACCGAGCAGAACCTCGCCGAGATCACCGACAAGCTCAATGGCCTGATCGGCTAGGTCGAAGGCCAGCACCGCGGCGCAGGGCCCGCGCGATAACTCCGCACCTTAACCAATCCAAGGCCCGGTGGCGCAATGCCCCAACGCCGAGTGCAAATACAAGCGGCCACTCCCGCCGGTGGAAACTACCGCGTAAAGCCTTACAGCACAATTGGGCCGTTATTCGACCCGCATCAACACCATCCTGCGCGCCGTGATGTCCAAGGCGCGGTAGCACTCCCGCACGAGTGACAGCGATTTGCAGACATTGACGGCAATAAAAAATCCACCGTTCTGCCGTTCACCTTTCGCGCCGTCATCGCCGTCCTCAAGGCCGACATTGACAAGCGCGAAGAGAGGTGGCGAGCAATTGGGGCAAGAAAAAGGCAGCGAAGCGGTACCGGTTAGAAGGATGCTCCGGGAGCAGCGGAGGAGAAAATCCTTATTAACCAGATCACGAACAAGCAGAGTGCTACGAACGCCACCGCCACTATGAGCAGTACGATTGCGGCGTCAGATGTCGGTTCCTGATCTCCGTGATTGTTCTCGCCCCCCACCCTTTAAACGATACAGCGAAAAGGACGAGCATGCGACGCTGCTCCCAGCGGAAGGCCGATCACGTTGATTGGTCTACATTGATTTCGTTCTCCAACAACGACTTGCACGCCCGCGCTCCGTCGATCTCGTTCCGCACACCTTAAGCTGGTCTTGATCCGCAAGTGCTCCAACCGTCTGGCGACGCCTCAAAACCCACCCGCTGCCTCTGCCTCTGCGCTGCTCCGGGTGACGCACGCCGGAAGCAAATTCATTAAAAAAATCGAACGCCCGCGCACAAGCCCCCCATCTTGCGTCACCATTCCCTGCCTTCCCGTCAAGCTTCAGGCAATTCGCGTCCTCGATTTTCGATTCACGCCGCCGGCTTCGGCCATTGGCTTCGTTCTTGCGATTTCGCACCGCAACACCCCGCACGACGAGCACCCCCTCCCCCACACAACTCCACTGAATCCCGCAACCCGAGTGCAACATCTAACCGCAACAGGAGGAATCCTAGGAATGGAAATCCGCGACCTGGGCGAGTTTCTCAACTACTTCAACAAAGTCCATCAGCGCACCATGAACGTGGTGCGCTCCATTCCTCCAGACAGAGTCGACTGGGAGTTTCGCCCCGGCAAGTTCACTCTTGGAGATCTCGTCCGCCACATTGCCGCCGCGAATCGCTACATCTTTGTCGAAGTGGCCAGCGGCAAGCCCAGCGCCTACTCCGGCTGCGGCCAGGAGCTCGGCGCAAGCTACGACGAAATCGTTCAGTTCATCGAGCGCATGCATCAGGAATGCGTCGAAATAATTTCCGGATTCACTCCGGACGATTTGAACCGCAAGTGCACCACGCCCGACGGAGCTTCCATTACCACCTGGAAGTGGCTGCGGGCGATGATCGAGCACGAGATCCACCATCGCGGCCAGATCTTCACCTATCTCGCACTGCTGGGAGTTTCGAGCCCGCCGCTGTACGGATTGACGTCCGAGCAGGTCCGCGAACGGAGCGTCGCACGCGCCTAACTGGCCAGCCTTCGGATTCCCTCGCGGATGCTCCGCTCGCCGAGGCCGGCAAACCCCAGCACGAGTTCGTTCTTCGCGGGGTTGTGCAAGTAGAACAAACCGGCGTTGATGGCTTGAATCCGATTCTTCCCGACGCGTCTCACCACCTCAGGATCATCGAATCGCACCAGGACGTGCATGCCGGCCGCATCGCCCGCGATTTTCGCGCGATCGCCGAAATGCCGTGCCAGGGCGTCGACCAATGCTTCCCGCCGCCGCCCGTACAGGCGTCGCATCCGGCGGATGTGCCGCTCCAGGTGCCCTTCGCGGATGAAGTCAGCGAGCGCCGCCTGTTCGAGCACCGGGGTCTGCCGGTCCGACATCCATTTGGCGCGTATGAATTGCTGTGCCAGTTGCGCCGGAACGACGGCGTAACCGATCCGCAGCCCGGGAAACATGATTTTCGAAAATGTTCCGACGTAGATCACCGGAACATCCCGCGCCAGGCTCTGCAAGGCCGGCAGCGGAGGCCCGCTGTAGCGGTATTCGCTGGCGTAATCGTCTTCGATGAGCAGGGCGCCGGAGCGCTGCGCCCACTCGATCAGCTCCAGGCGGCGCGCCAGCGACATGGAAACGCCCGTCGGAAACTGATGCGAGGGGGTGATGTAGACCAGTCGCGCTCGATGGCCCAGATCGCGGACCACGATTCCTTCCTGGTCCACCCGCACGGGCCGGATCTTCGTGCCGTACGCTCTGAAAACGCGCTGCGCGCCCGGATAGCCGGGATCCTCCATCGCCACCACTTCGCCGGGCTCCAGCAGCAGCCGGGCGCACAGGTCCAGGCTTTGCTGCGATCCATTCACGATAATGACTTGCTCGAAGGTACATCGCACCGCGCGCGATCGCGCCAGCGAGGCAGCTACTTCCCGACGCAGCGGTTCGTAACCCGCCGATTCTTCCGCATAGTCGAACATTTCCGGCCTGGCCTGCCGCAAATGCCGCGCCAGCAGCTTCCGCCAAAGGCGAAAGGGGAATTGCTCCAGGTCCGGCCTTCCGCTCGAAAAGCGGATCACGCCCGGTCCCACCGGCGTGCTGCGAAGGTCGTCGCGCAGCCGCTCGCCGTAGCGCGAGATGCGTATGGACACTCCCGTTGCCAGGCCGTTCGCCGGCGCGCGGCGAGCCCCCGACAGTTCGTCCGGGATGTGACGGCAGACGTAGGTGCCCGAGCCGTGCACCGATTCCAGGTATCCCTCCGCCACCAGCTGATCGTAGGCCTCCGTGACGGTGCTGCGCGAGACGCCCAGCGTGGCCGCGAGTTCGCGCGAGGAAGGCACACGATCGCCGCGGCGAAAACGGCCGGTGAGGATGCCGTTCCGCCACTCCTGATAAATCTGGCGGTGCAGTGTGACCCCGGCATCCGGATTTACAACCATGGCGGGCCGCATAGTGGACTGTTCCAACATAACAAAAGTGGCTCTGTCCGGCAACCACTTTTTCGTCTAGAGTGGAGGACAGGATGCCGGCCTATCCGCCCACCGAACGAACTCAGGTGCGTCGCCTGCCCCAACGGGCAGCCTATGACCGGCAACAGGTGCATGCCATCCTGGACGAAGGTTTCTTTTGCCACCTGGGCTTTGCCGTGGAAGGCCAGCCGTACGTGATCCCGACCGGCTACGGACGCGCCGGCGAACGGATATTCATTCACGGATCCGCCGCGAGCCGCACGCTGCGCGCGCTCGATCGCGGCGTCGACGTCTGCTTGACCGTGACGCTTGTGGACGGGCTGGTGCTGGCGCGGTCGGCCTTTCATCATTCGGTGAACTATCGCTCCGTCGTGGTATTCGGCACGGCTCGGCTGGTGGACGACCCGCAGGAAAAACTCGAAGCGCTGCGAACCATCACGAATCACATCGTGGCCGGCCGTTGGGAAGAAGTCAGGCCGCCGCATGAACGGGAACTGAAGGCCACCAGTGTGCTGGCGCTGGAGCTCGAAGAAGTTTCGGCCAAGGTGCGAACCGGTCCGCCAGTCGACGACGAAGAAGACTACCGGCTGCCGGTCTGGGCGGGTGTGGTCCCGCTGCTGGGCCTGGCCGGTGAACCGCTTTCCGACGGCCGCACCCTGGACGGCGTCGCGGCGTTTGACATCGCTCGATTGCGCCGGTTCGGCCGTGCGCCCGAAAAGCCGAAGGAGGAATGAAAAATGCTCGCTTCCGAGAAAAGAGCGAATCGCGCTACCGGAGTGCAGGATCGCGAAGCCGGACTGCGCACGCGCTTCATCTATTGGCTGATCAAACGCCGCTTGGGCCGCGTTCCGCTCGGTACGCGAATCCGGGCGCGGGATCCGAAGCTGCTGGAACTGGCGGGCCGGATGGACCTCCATGTGGCATCGGCCGGCGTGGTCTCGCCACAGTTGAAGGAACTCGCACAGATCAAAGTTGCCATGCTGGTAGGTTGTCCGTTTTGAATCGACATTCATTCTGCCGTGGGCAGAAAAGCGGGCGTCACAGAAGACCAATTGCACGAGCTTGCTCGATTTGAATCCAGCGAGCATTTCAACCAGCAGGAAAAACTGGTGCTGCGCCTGACGGTCGCCCTGACTCGGATGCCCGCGGACGTCTCGGACGAGCTGTTCGAAGCGCTGCGCCGCCAGTTCTCCGAGCGCGAGCTGGTGGAGTTGAACGCCGCTATCGCGTGGGAAAACTACCGGTCGCGATTCAATCGGACCTTCGCCATCGAAGCCGAGGGATTCTCGAAGGGCGAGTTTTGCCCGCTCCCGGAGCGATGATGTATTCGAGTGGTGGGCCCGAGAGAACTCGAATCTCTGACCTCTACCGTGTCAAGGTAGCGCTCTAACCAACTGAGCTACGGGCCCGCGAAGGCGCAGGAACTTCTTCAATATAACATCTTGATCCTGTTGGCCGGCCGCATTTTCGCCGACGCCAACTGCAGCGCGGGCCGCGAGCTGCCGATAGACGAGTAGCCTATGTCACGCCCTGTTTTCCAGCTCGCGCTCGCGGCCCTGATCCTCGCGCCGGCCATCGGCCGCGCCCAATCCGACCCCGGCCTGTGGCGCTTCGTTCACCCTAACGCCAAGGCCGTCATCAGCGTCAACTGGAGCCGCATGCAGCAGTCGCATATCGGCGCCATGATCCGCGAGAAATTCGTCGACTCGCCCACGGCGCCGCCCATTCCAGGCATCGAGTTCCTGAAAGATATAGACCGGTTCCTGTTGTCCTCGCCCGGCCGCAACCCGGACGATCCATCGCCGGATGCGCCCATGCTGATCGCGATCGGCGGGCATTTCGATCTGGCTAAGATGCGCAGCCTCCTGGCCCGCCAGGGAGCCAAGCCGCAGCAGTTCAATTCCTTCCAGGTCTACCGGCCGCAAGGCAAAGACGCCAGGGATCTGGCCTTCGTGCTTTTCGATCCTCAAACCATCTTGATTGGCGATTCGCGCTCGGTCTTCGCGGGCCTGGAACGCAGCGCCTTTCCCGCGCCGCCGCCGGATGCGAATTCGCTGCTCGCGCGCGCCGCGCAAATGGAAAGCAGCTACGACGCCTGGGCCATCCTGAACGCGCCCGGTGCGCTGGCGAGCGACCGGCTGACGGCGCTGCTCAGCGGCGCGGACCTGGATGAGCGCGTCCAAGGCTTCGAGCTTGGCCTCTCGATGCGTAACGGACTCGCGGCCGATGTCGCGCTCGGCTTTGAAACCGAGGCCGCGGCGAAAAAAATGGCCGGCGAGCTTTCTAAAATCATGAAGCTGGCCGTCAAGGACAAGCTCGGCGAACCCGCGCTGCTGGATCTGGAGAAGAAGCTGAAGTTCACCTCGGAAGGCACACAGGCGAAGCTCACACTGCGCCTGACTCCGCAAGAACTGGAGAAAAACGCCCAAATCTTCGCCGCGTCGCGCAAGCAGGCGCCCGCCGGCGTGGCCGATATCCGGCCCGTAATCAAGCAATCGCCCGCCCCGCAGCCCGCGGAGAAGAAAGTCATCCGCATCGAAGGTCTGGATTCGGGCCCGCGCGAGATTCCATACAAGGATCAGTAAACGCCGCCTGCGCGCGTTGCGCTACCATTCTGGTATGGCGACAGGCAAGCGCGAGCTGATCGAGGTGCGCTGCCCGTGTTGCGAAGCCACGCTGCAAATCGATCCCGAGCTCAAGGCCATCATCCGCTATGAGGAGCACGTCAAGCCGCGGTCGATTGAAGACATTGGCGCCGCGGTGCAAAAGCTCAAGGGCGAGGAAGCGCGCCGCTCCGAGGTATTCGAGAGATCGTTTGAACAACACAAGAGCCACCACAAGGTGCTGGAACGGAAGTTCGACGAACTGCTCAAACAGGCCAAGGAGAATCCCGACGCGCCGCCGCCGCGCAAGCCGTTCGATTACGAATAGCGCATCCGTGTCGGCGCAGGCTGCTCCGCGGCAAGCGCGCTTGCTATGCTGAGTTTGAAGCCCACGCTGGCTGCGCGAACGTGGCGGAACTGGCAGACGCACCAGACTTAGGATCTGGCGGCCGAAAGGCCATGGGAGTTCGACCCTCCCCGTTCGCACCATCTCAGTCGCGGCCTTCGAATCACCACGCCCACCGCTTCCACGTTCGTCTGCCATCATGTGGAGATGCGAGGCTACCGCCAAGACCTGGCCTACATCCACGACGCCGGGTTCACCGATTACGCTCGCAATGCGGCTCCCGGCCTGCTGGAAATTCTGCGCCGCAACGGAGTGAAGCGCGGGCGCGTCGCCGACCTGGGGTGCGGCAGCGGCCGCTGGGCTCGCGAACTGAATCGCGCCGGCTACGAGGTCTGGGGTGTGGATCAGTCCGCCGCCATGATCCAGCTCGCGCGCCGGATGGCGCCGCGTTCCGAGTTCAAAACCGGATCGCTGCTTCGCATCGCGTTGCCTGCCTGCAATGCCGTCACGTGCATCGGCGAATGCGTGAACTACACCTTCGACCAGCGAAACAGCACTCGCTCGCTAGGCCAGTTCTTCCGCCGCGTGTTCGACGCGCTGGGCCCCGGCGGCGTCTTTGTCTTCGACTTCGCGGAACCCGCGCGCATCCCGAAGACGCCGGAAAGAAAGTGGAGCGAGGGCCGCGACTGGGCGATCCTGGTCAGCATCCAGGGCGACCGCCGGCGCCACACCCTCATCCGGCGAATCGTGACGTTCCGGCGGACAGGCGCCCGCTACCGCCGCGCCGAAGAAATCCACAGGTTGCGCTTGTATCGAGCAGACGATCTCGTCCAGGAGCTCCAGCAGTGCGGCTTCCGGGCCCGGAAATTGGCCAGATATGGCCGCTTCCGTTTTCCACCGGGCATCGCGGGCGTGCTGGCCATCAAGCCCTGATCATTTCGGATACGGGTGTCCGCGCAGCGTCGCGAGCGCGCGATAGATCTGCTCGGCCAGCATCACGCGCGCGAGTTCATGCGGGTAGGTCATCGCCGACAGCGAAAGGAGAATGCCGCCGCGATCGTGCCAAACCGTTGGCAGACCGCTAGCCCCGCCGACCAGAAACACCAGGTCGCGCGACTCCTGCTCGGCCTTGGCGACCAGTTTCGCGAACTGCTCCGAATCGAAACTCCGGCCACAGGGATCAAGCAGGAGTTTCGTGGCGGACGGATGCTTGACCCAGGGATCGAATCGTTCAGGCTGGATCTCGCGCATCGCACAGCGCACGTACCGGCCGGCGCGCTGCATGTAATCCACAGCCAGGTGGTTGGCATGCGCGTCGCGCATTTTGCCGACATAATAAACAAAAATCTTCATTGAGCTTTGTGGTGCACGCACTCCACTCCTCCGTGCGCGTTATTCGGTAAAGATCGGCGGCAGCGCCTTTTCAGAAGGCTTGGGTGTTTCCCCCAAATCCAAATATCGCAGATCCAGCAACCGATCCGGTTCCAGATTCCCCATGGCGGAAAGCAGCGTCTCCTTGAGATGCGGATATTCCTTCTCAATCTCGCTAAACAGGCCGCGAATCGACTTCCGCACGGTCCCGGTCCGCAGCGAACATTCACAAGGCACGATGGGCGCTCCCAACGACTCGGCAAAGCGGCTGGTAATGTCCTCGGTGACGAACACCAGCGGCCGAATGAGACGAAATTCCTTATCCCGCGAGTGCGTGACGGGCGGCAGCGAGCTGACGCGCCCGGTGAACAGCGCATTGCGCAAAAAAGATTCGCAAAAATCGTCCGCGGTGTGGCCGAAGGCGATCACGTTGGCGCCCAACCCCCGAGCGATCTCGTACACCGCGCGCCGCCGGTAGCGGCTGCACAGATCGCAACCATGCGCGGGCTGTTCCTGGAGCAGACGCAGCGAGGGCCGGTCCTGGTAATAGGTCCAGGCAATGCCGCGCTGTTTCAAGTATTCGCCCAGCGGCTCGATAGGACGCATGAATTTCCCCTGCTCGACGGTGAACGCGCACACCGAGAATTCGACCGGCGCGCGCTGGGCGAGCCGCACGAGAGCCTCCAGCAGGGTAAGCGAGTCTTTACCGCCCGATAAGGCCACTGCGACGCGGTCGCCGTCGCGGATCATCTTGAATCGGCCTACCGCCTCGCCCACTTTGCGCAGAAGGATTTTTTCGAGATCCAAATTCAATTATACGGATGCCGAGGCGTGAACCGCGGTCCCGAGGGGCTACTTTCCCGCAACGATCCGCCAGCGGCCGGTCTCGGATTCGAGATTGAAATTCTCGCCCAGATACACGCGCCGCACTTCCGGATCGCTTCCCAGCGCCTGGGGCGTTCCGGTGCGGAAAATCTTCCCGTTGTTGATGATGTAAGCCCGGTCCGTCACGGCCAGCGTTCCCCCCGCGTTGTGATCGGTCACCAGGACTCCGATGCCGGCATGCTTCAAGTCGAAAATGATGCGTTGCAGCTCCAGCACCTGGATCGGATCGATTCCCGAAAACGGTTCATCCAGGAGCAGGAAGCTGGGCTCGATTACCAGCGAGCGCGCGATCTCGACGCGCCGGCGCTCGCCGCCCGAAAGCGTATAGCCCTTGTTGTGCCGCACCGTCTCCAGGCCCAGTTGCTCGATCAAGCGATTCATGCGTTCGCGCCGCTCGCGCCGGCTCATTCGCAGGGTCTGCAGGATCGCCATCAGGTTGTCTTCCACGGTCAACTTGCGGAACACCGACGCCTCTTGCGGCAAATAGCTGATGCCGCGCCGCGCGCGCTGGTACATCGGCATGCCGGTGATGTCTTCTGAGCCTTCGCCGTTGCTGACCAGCACGCGCCCGGAATCCGGGCTGATCAGGCCCACGATCATATAGAACGACGTGGTCTTGCCCGCGCCGTTCGGCCCCAGCAGCCCGACCACTTCGCCCTGCTGGACCCACAGCGAGACGTTGTCCACTACCTTGCGGCCGCTATAGCTTTTCGAGATTTCCGAGGTCTGGAGCGTTCGCATCGATCGGGCTTACTTCTTGCGGCGAAGCACGCTTTTGGCTGGCACTCCGTTCACCAGCAGCCTATCATCCCTGGAGAACCAGGTCAATTTTTCGCCTTGCGTCTTTCCGCGGATGCTGTCCACGAATTGCGGCTTCCCACCTTCCAGGATAACTTTGTCTTCGTCCACATAATATTCGACATGCTCCGACGCACCGCTCCGCAGACGCCCCGGGGCGGTTTGCGCGATCACCACGTTTCCATCGGCGAAAGCATGGTCGAGGGACGAATCCTTGCTGTCGTTGCGCAGGAACGCGCGGATCTCCCGCGCCTTGACCTGCATGTTCGGACGCTCCAGCAGAGCTCCTTCTTTGTAGTGCGCGATTCGCTGCTCGTCGTTGTATTGGAGTTCCGGAGCCCTGACGACGGTAAACACCGGAGGCCCCGGGTTAGTTGCGGCCCCGCCGGAAGCTGCCTGCTTGGACGCCGTCTTGGGTTTCGCGCCGTCCTTGGGCGGATCGCCGCTCTTGCTCTTGTCGAGCAACTGGCTCACCACGTGCCCGTGCACGTTCAGCACACCGTTGTCGCGGTCGATTTCCACCACGTCGCCTTCCAGCCGGTTGGGGCCTTGCCAGAGCACCGCATGCCCTTCATAGCGGATCTGAAGATTGTTTTCGGTGGAGCTCATTTTCGCGGCGCGCGCGTGCAGCGGCTCACTCTCCGACAGCATCCCTCCGCTATCGGAAGGCTTGTTGGTCTGGTCGGGCAGGCGGGTGGAACTCACGTTACCCTCGGCGCTGAAGTCGCCCGATTTCTGATCCAGCACGATCTTGTCGGCGTCGGCCGAGCCGGTGGAATCCCACACGCGCGCCGCGCCCCTCAGATCGATCCGATTGTTGGCCTGGTCGAGCACGGCGCGATCGGCCTTGGCGCGGCGGTCGCCTTCCTGGTAGCGGAAATCGTTGGACTGTTCGAGCTTGGCGAGCTGCGATGAATTGGGCTGGAACGTCGCCACCAGCTCCTTGCTCGAGGTCAGCACCGGCGCGGGAGCGTCCTTAGCGTCTTTCAGCTTGGGCTTCTCGGTGCGCGTCGAAGCGGCGCTGGAGCGGAAGGATTGAATCTGATTCTTCTCGCCGTACGCGATCGAAATCCGCTCGCCGTTCATCCAGCGGTGTGGCTGGCCGGGGCGGTTGGGAATGAATTCGATCGCTCCAGGCGAATCGGTTTCCACCGACTCCAGCTCCTGGCCGCCCGGCCGCATCTTGGTGCGGATGGTGTCGCTCTTCAGGATCCGCGTGTCGGCTGGATCGACGCCCGGCCTCAGCACCGGCTTCGATTCCATCTGGCTGTGGCCCGTCGCCACCGCGGTCTCGAGAAGGCTGCCGCCGCCGGTGGTGTCGAAATCCATCGCGACGCGATCGGCCGTTACGGTGGTAATGGCCGTGTCAGCCGTCGACACCAGGCGCGCCTGATCCATCCCGGTGATTTTCTGAATCTGATTGTTGCCGTTGAATTCCAGGCTGAGCTGGTTGGCGCTGTACTCCAGGTTGCGGTCCGGCCGCTGGTCCACGCCCCGGGCCTGCGTGGTCTCCACCCGCTGCAATGTGCCGCTGCCTTTGGGCGAGCCGCTGGCCAGCGACGCGACCGCCGGACCGGCGTTGAGCGTCAGCGCGTCGCGCGTCAGCTTCGACCACGGTGACAGATAGACTTTCCGCTCCCGCTCCTTGTACTCGGCTTCTCCGGCTTCGACTTTCATGGGCGTCGTGCCGGGATCGGTTCCGCGCCAGATCAACTCGACCTGGCTATGCATCCTCAGCTCGCGCGCGTCCGGATCATAATCCGCTCCGAGCGCCTGCCCCTGGCCGCGATCGAACCGAAAGGTCGCCAGCCGGTCGGTGGAGGCTTTGCCGGTCTTGCTCTCCACGCGCACGCCGGAGGACTTGATCGTCATCAGACGGCCGCTGGGCGGCTCGTCCACCTGGACGCCCATCGTGATCTCGACCTCGCCGTCGGAATAGAGAATCCCCTGGCGCATGTCGAACTCCGCCTTGGCGCTCTTCACGTAGTCGTATTGGTTGCCGTCCTTGTGATAGATTTCCAATTCGACGCCCGTGAGCTGCTGCTTGCCTTCCACCTCCACGGTGTCTTGGGCGGAAACCTTGATGACTGTTTTCTGGTTCGAGGTGTGCGTGTAGGTCCAGCTGTGATAGCTGGCCGCGGTACCGGGAGCGAGCGGCTTGGGCTTGGCGGGAGCGTTTGCGAACTGCTGTTTCAGACGCGCATAGTAAGTGGCGCCGACCGCGGCCAGGATCACCAGCAGGGCCAGAAGGAACAAAGGCCGGGCGTAGCGCATCTGTATCTTCAGCATAGCGGATGCAGGCGGGCGTACAGCGAGCCCCGCGCGGCGGCTCCATCCGAGTGATCCAGAGTGGCTGCGCGTCAGAGCCAAGAAATCAGAACTAGAAACGAGCCAGCACGCTCCAGAAAGTGCGCACAACGGAACGCCGCGGCAGGGCTCTGGTCCGCCACGAGGAGGCCGCGGCGTCCGGTGCGCTCCAGTTCGCCGAGCCAAAAGAGGACTGCCAGACCTGGGGCCTGTGATATGCTTGCCAAATCCAGGAGCCAAACGGAAATCCTGGTCAAAACTGTCTCTGTGTGAGGTTGTGGAATGAAGAATCGTAGTCGAGTGATTATTATGACGGCCATCCTGTTGATTGGGGTAATGCTGTGGCTTCCCGGGTTGCGGTCGCAGCGAGTCGCGGCTCAAAGCGCCGGCCTGACGGGCTCGTACGGGTTCAACTTGACCGTGGTGCCTGTTGCGGGTGGGGCGGCCTCCTTTTTGGGTGTGGTTACGTTTGACGGCGCAGGAAATGCGACCGCCAGCTTCACGATCGCCCAAAATGACCCGAACCCGAGCGCAACTACGCTGCAGGTTCAAACCGGGGGGCAGAACAGCGGGACGTACACCGTGAATGCAGACGGCACCGGCACTATGACGTTTCCAGGGAACGGCGGCGCGCCGACGACGGTGGCGTTCGTAATCACGGACGGCGGCTCCGGCCTGATGCTCCTCCCAACCGGCGGGTTCGGCAACAATTTGCTAACAGGGACGGCGAGAAAGCAGTAACTCAGCGGCGACGCGCGACCCGTTCGCCAGTGCAATCGGCGCTCAGAACGCTTGGTCCAGCTCCAGCGCGATCGCCAGGGCCGCATCCAGGTTTCGCAGTTTGGCCGCGGCCAGACCTCCCACGTACCGGGTGAGCGCGGTTTTTGGCAAGCTGACCAGTTCATCGCAGTGAATGCTGGACTCGTGCTTCAGGCCTTCTTGAGTCCCGATCTTGACCTGTGTGCTGAGCCCATCGTGGCGCGAGTAAACGGGAGCGCAAATCACAGTGGAGAACTTGGAATCGATCAGCAACTGGCGGCTTATCACTACGAATACGCGTTGCTTCTTCGGGTTGCGGGATCCCGGTTTGCTGACTAAGTAAAGCTCACCCCGGCGCACGTTGAGTATCCGGGCTCAATCCAGGTTTTGGTATTCCATCACATCCAAAGCTTCCGCATTAAGACGCTTGGCGTGTGCGTTGAGGATCGCGGTATCCCGAGCAGCGCGCCGCCTCTTATGGATCTGATCCAGATATTGCCGTGCGGCCCGTTCGAGAAAGCTCGAGCGGTTGGAATCGGCGCGATCGATTTCGTCCAGAAGCTCGCGCGCGAGTGTGACAGATGTCTTGACCTTCACAAGATAATTATACTTCTAGATGGGGTATATCTGTCTGCTCGCAAATCCTCCAAGGGGACCGTGTCAGGCCTGATTCGAGTCCGTAGTTCCAATTCCTGATCCAACAGAATTTCTCGGCCCGTGACACCTGCGCGTCGCCGCTCCGGCAAGGACGTGTCGAGTCCGCTGCCACACATAGCCTTCTACTACAACGACTTGCAAGATAATCTTGTCACTCGTGAGTCCAGTCTGCTAAAATATCCTGCGTTGAGCGCGTTCCCGCTCAGCGCCGCAAACTTAACTACAAAACATGAGGAGGTTCAATCCATGAATATTCGACCGCTCTATGACCGGATCGTTGTGAAACGGATCGAAGAGCAGGAAACCAAAGTCGGTGGTCTGTTCATTCCGGACTCCGCCAAGGAGAAGCCGCAGGAAGGAGAAGTGGTGGCCGTGGGCAAGGGCAAGCGCCTGGAGGACGGCAAAGTGGTGGCCCTGGATGTCCAGAAGGGCGACCGCATCCTGTTCGGCAAGTACTCGGGCAGCGAGATCAGGATCGACGGCGAAGAGCTGTTGATCATGCGCGAGGACGAAGTCCTCGGAGTTCTCGAGGGTGCGTCCAAGAAAGCCAAGCAGGTCGCCTAGCGCGAAATTTTCACTAAAGGAGAAAATGAGATGGCAGCAAAACAAATCGTATACAGCGAGAATTCCCGCCAGGCGATTCTGCGGGGCGTAAACCAGTTGGCTGACGCAGTGAAAGTCACGCTTGGTCCCCGCGGCCGCAACGTGGTTCTGGAGAAGAAATTCGGCGGCCCCACCATCACCAAGGACGGCGTGACGGTCGCCAAGGAAATCGAGTTAAAGGATCCGCTGGAGAACATGGGCGCGCAGATGGTGCGCGAGGTGGCCTCCAAGACATCCGACACGGCCGGCGATGGCACCACCACGGCGACCATTCTGGCCCAGGCAATTTTCCGCGAGGGAGTCAAGGCCGTGGCGGCGGGCGCAAATCCCATGGCGCTGAAGCGCGGCATCGAAAAAGCCGTCGAACTGATCGTCGAAGACGTCAAGAAGCTTTCCAAGCCGGTTTCCGGTGACATGATCGCGCAGGTGGGAACGATTTCCGCCAACGGCGACACCACCATCGGCAACATCATCGCCGATGCGATGAAAAAAGTCGGCAAGGACGGCGTCATCACGGTCGAAGAATCCAAGACGATGGTGACTGAACTGCAAACCGTGGACGGCATGCAGTTCGACCGCGGTTATCTGTCGCCCTATTTCATCAGCGATCCGGACCGCATGGAGTGTGTGCTCGAAGATCCCTACATCCTGATTCACGAGAAGAAGATCAGCAACATGAAGGACCTGCTGCCGCTGCTCGAACAGATCGCGCGTTCCGGCAAGCCCTTGCTGGTGATCGCCGAGGAAGTGGAAGGCGAGGCGCTGGCCACGTTGGTGGTCAATAAGCTGCGCGGCACTTTGAATGCTTGCGCGGTGAAGGCTCCGGGCTTCGGCGATCGCCGCAAGGCCATGCTGGAGGACATCGGGATCCTGACGGGCGGCAAGGCCATCATGGAAGAGACCGGCATCAAGCTGGAAGGCGTGCGTCTGGATGATCTGGGCCGCGCCAAGCGCGTCACCGTGGACAAGGACAACACCACCATCGTGGATGGCGCCGGTACGCAGAAGACCATCGAAGGCCGCATCAAGCAGTTGCGCGCACAGATCGACGAGACCACCAGCGACTACGACCGCGAGAAGCTGCAGGAGCGGTTGGCGAAGCTGGCCGGCGGCGTGGCGGTGATCAAGGTCGGCGCAGCCACCGAGACCGAGATGAAAGAGAAGAAGGCTCGCGTCGAGGATGCGCTGCACGCGACGCGCGCGGCGGTCGAGGAAGGCATCGTGCCGGGCGGCGGCGTGGCGCTGCTGCGCGCCGTGAAGTCGCTGGAAGGCCTGAAAGTCTCGGGCGACGAGCAGATCGGCGTGAACATCGTACGCCGTTCGTCCGAGGAGCCAGTGCGCCAGATCGTCGGCAACGCCGGTTACGAGGGCGCGATCGTGATCGAGAAGATCCGGGCCGCGACCGACCACAACTTCGGCTTCAACGCGGCCACCGCGCAGTACGAAGACCTGGTGAAATCGGGCGTGATCGATCCGACCAAGGTGACACGGTCGGCGCTGCAGAACGCTTCTTCGATCGCGGCTCTCATGCTGACCACCGAAGCGATGGTGGCCGAGATCCCCGAGAAGAAGCCGGCCCCAGGGCCAGGCGGCCCGCACGGCCCCGACATGGACTACTAGGCCTTAGCGAGGCGGCCAGGGCGGCTCCGCCGCAGTGGCGTTCCGGCTTCGTTCAACAAAATTCGGGCCCGCCCTTCGGGGCGGGCTTTTTCTTTCCTGCCCCACTATTTCGACAGCTCGGCGCACATGCCGGCGATGCTGCGATCGAAGTTGGGATTCGGGCCCATGCCAAGGTCCTTGGCGTCGATGCGCTTTCCGGCGTCCGCGGCACCGCCCGCGCAGGCAGCTTTGGCGCGGGTGCGCAATGTCACAAGCGTCTGGCGCCACTTCGCGAGCTCGGCTTTTTTCGCCACCGGGCCGTGGCCCGGAATCACCGTGTCGACGTCGTATTGGAGAGCCTTCTGGATGGTCTGGTCCCATTCGACGATGCTGCCGTGCGCGCTGTAATCGATGAAGGGCGCCTGGCCATTCACGAAAAGGTCGCCGGTGTGCAGCACGCGCTCGGAGGGGAAGTAGATCACCGAGTCGCCATTGGTGTGGCCGCGGCCGAGATGCCGAGCCTGCACCTCCTTGCCTCCTAAGAAAACCTGCGCCTCATCGGCGAACGTGACTTGCGGCAGGCCGGGCTGCTTGCCCGCCAGCATGTTCTCGCGCGCGTTCTTGTGAATAATGGTCTGCGCTCCCGCGGCCATCATCGCGTCATTTCCGCCGGTGTGGTCGCCATGCTGGTGCGTGTTGAGCACATAGCGAATCGGCTTATCGCTGACGGTTTTCACTTTGGCGACGATTTCGGGCGCGTCTTGCGCGAACTTGTCGTCCACCAGCAGGATGCCCTCGTTGGTCGGCATCACCGCGACGTTGCCGCCGTTTCCGATGATGACGTAGAGGTTTTCCGAGACCTTCTCCATGGTCAGCGGCTGCCGCTGCTGCTGCGCCTGCGACCACATGAGGCGCAGTCCCGCCAGGCCGAGCGCGATTCCAGTGAGACGGATTGCGAGCGTTTTGTTGGTGGACATTTCAGTCGAGTATATCGCGTTGGGAACTCATCGGCGCGCGCGGCGCGGGCGCTTTGGATATTCGACCCGTTCGAGGAACAGCCCCGATGCCGGCGCCGTCCACGCGGCGACGTCCAGCGACGGGTCCTGGCCTTCGAGCAACCGTCCAAATTGCTCGCGAGTAAGTTCGCCTTTACCCAGGCGAACCAGCACACCCACGATTCGCCTTACCATGCGCCACAAAAAATGCGAGGCGGTGATGCGGAAAAGAATCAGATCGCCTTCGAGCTCGACGCCGGCATCGCTCACCACCACGATGGTCGATTCATCCGGACGCGAGGGATCGAGCGCCCGGAACGCTGCGAAATCGTGGCGGCCGATCAACATTCGCGCGGCCTGCGCCATCGCCGCCACATCCAACGGCTCCCTGACCCACCACACATACTTCTTGAAAAAGGCCGTGCGGCGCTTGGAAATCTGGTAGACGTAAGTTCGCTCCGCGGCACCCGTGCGGGCGTGAAACGTATGCTCGGCGTCGGCCACGTCGAGGACGCAGACGTCCGACGGCAGCCGCTCGTTAAGGGCTCGCAAAATCTGATCGGCCGGCGGGAAACGGCGCGTCGATCCTGGCTTGGGACGCGCTCGAAGATGCGCTACTTGCGCGCGGGCGTGCACGCCGGCATCGGTGCGCCCGGCTCCTTGCAGGTCTACTTCGACGCCCAGGAAGTCTTCGGCGGCCTTGCGCAACTGGCCCTGGACGGTGCGAGCGTTCTTCTGTTCCTGCCATCCGCTGTACTTGGTGCCGTCGTACTCGAGGGTAAGCTTCCAGGTTTTCAATCTCCAAGTGTATCGGTTGGTTAGGTGAGCTGCCGCCGCGGCCCGGTGCTATGATGGGCGCTCCGGGAGAAGAATATGTTCAAGGACTTCAAAGAATTCATCATGCGCGGGAACGTGCTGGATCTCGCCGTGGCCGTGGTCATCGGAGCCGCGTTCGGCAAGATCGTGACGTCGCTGGTCAACGATGTCGTGATGCCGCCGGTCGGCCTGGTGCTCGGAAAAGTCGACTTCAGCAATTTGTTTGTCGATCTTTCCGGCGCCAATCATCCCACGCTGGCCGCGGCCAAGGCGGCGGGAGCGGCGACTATCAACTACGGCACATTCCTCAACACCATCATCGATTTCGTGATTGTTTCGTTCATCATTTTCCTGGTGGTTCGGCAAGCCAACAGACTGAAGCGTCCGGCGCCGGCGGCTGCAGCGCCCGCGAGCAAGGATTGCACGTTCTGTTTCACCGCCATTCCCGTCAAGGCGACGCGTTGCCCGAATTGCACGTCGCAGTTGGCGTAGTGGCCCGCGGCGGCGCGCGGTTTCGGGATGTCGCCTGGCGCCGGACCTTCAATCCACGACGGCTTCGATGGTTTGCGGGGCGTTTCCCTCCAGACGGTTGTTGACGAAAATGTAGGAGGGTTCGTGGCGCTCCCGGGCGCGAGAAATCAGGGCTCGCAGCGCCTGCCGCGTCTCGGGATTCGGGTCCTGCACCTGCTTATACGGCGTGAACATGGCGACGGCTTGCTCGTAGGGCCGGGCTTTGCGCAGCAACGCTCGGGCGACCGTAAAATCGGCAGTGAAAATGTCCGGTAGCGCCATCTGCTCGCTGATGGAGGGCATTCGCGTCCAGGCGTTGAAGACGTGCGCGACGCCGCGGCGGCGCAGGCACTCGAAATATTCGCGGCTGAGAAATTCCTGGTTGCGGATCTCGACCGCGTAGCGGAATTGCGGGGGCAGGGAAGCGAGAAACGGGTCCAGCTCTTCCAGAAATTCAGCTACGCTGCGGTAGGTCTGGCGCGGGAACGAGCCGAATTCGAAGATCAGCACCGCAATGCGATCGCGATAGGGCTCGAGCAGATCCAGGAACGCATTCTGGAACAGCGGCGCGTCCAGAAAAGATGAATTCGCTTCGCCCGCCCGCGCGCCGTAACGCGGATGCGTGGGGAAAAGCTTCACCGTGATTTCCTCGGGCGCCTTGAACGCGTACTGGAGCGACGCCGGGGCGGAGCTGAACAGGCGCTGCCAGTAGCTCTCGGCCGGGAACTGGTAAAAGGAAAAATCTCCGCAGACGATGGGGAATGTTTGCGCGTATTCGCTCAGGCACTCGGCCTGGAAGCGCTTCTCGGAGAACCGGCCGCGCACCAAATAGCGATTGCGGGAATAGATTTGCCCGATCCAGCCCTCGTATTTCCAGGAGCTGGTTCCGATCAAGATTTTCTGGGACGCGAGCGCGGCGAGCTTGGAGCGCAAACCTGCGCGGTCGAAATCCGAGGGCTCCTCAAAGAGCGGAAGAGTGTCCAATGACGCGGCTTCAATAGGCGTGCGCGACGCGATAGCCGTACGGATCGGCGCCCGCTTCGATCACGCCGTCCGGAGTGACGCGGACCATGACCGGCGCGGCGCCGCTGGCCCACTTGGAGTGGAAGCTGACTTTATGGCCGCGCGCGGCGAGCTCGGCGGCGACGCCCTGCGGAATGCGTTCGTCGAGAATCAAGTCGCCGCGATTCCAGGCGTGATTGTCGAAGCTCGACACCAGATGCCGGGTCTGGTAGCGGGGCGCCTCGACGGCCGCTTGCGCGTTCATGTGAAAGTCCACCACGTTGAGGAGCAACTGGATCAAGCTCTGCTCCTGATTGTCGCCGCCGGGCGTGGACAGCGCGAGCAGCGGCTTGCCTTCTTCGGTGACGATGGTGGGGCTGAGGGTGACGCGCGGGCGTTTGCCGCCGGCCAGTTCGTTGGGCGAGCCGGGCACCAGAATGAACTGCTGGGCGCGCTCGGTGAGCGGGATACCGGTATCGCCGGCGATCACGGACGGCTCCCAGGCGCCGGAGGGCGTAGCGGAAAACACGACGCCGTCCTTGTCGATGGTGTCCACGCAAGTGGTGTCGCTGGCCATCAGCTCGTCGTCGATTTTGGTGCGCGCAATGTCCATCTCGACGGGGTGCTTGGCCTGTTTCCCGTTGATGGTGCCGGGAATGAAATCGAGCGAGGCCATGCGGCCGATCAGTTTACGGCGCTCGGCGGCGTAGGTTTTCGAGAGCAGAACGTCGGCCGGAAGATTGGGATTGAATTTCGGATCGCCGTAGTAGGCGTCGCGATCGGCATAGGCCAGCTTGAGGGCTTCGACGGATTTGTGGATGTACTCGGCCGAGTTATATCCCAGAGCGCGGAGATCGAAGCCTTCCAGGATATTGAGCGCCTGGATCATGGCGGGTCCCTGGCTCCAGAAGCCCGGCTTGTAGACTTTGACGTTGTGAAAGTCGGTGGAGACCGGTTCCTCGGGCTGCAGCTTGAAGGCGGCCATGTCTTCGTAGCGCAGCAGGCCCTCGTTTTCCTTCATGAAGGCGTCGATGCGATGCGCGATTTCGCCGCGATAGAAGAAATCGCGGACCGCGTCGATGGCTGCGGTGCGGCTGGCTCCGGCGGCCAGCGCTTTCTTTTCGGCGGCGGCCATGGAGCGCAGCGTGCGCGCGAGATTCGGCTGGCGGAAGATGTCGCCCGGCATGGGTACCTGGCCGTTAGGCAGGAAGGTTTTCTTGGAATCCGGCCACAGATCGAAGAAGCGGCGCGAGCGCGCGATGGAACCGGAGCGCATTTCGTCGATGGCGAGGCCGTCGGCCAGCTCGATGGCAGGTTCGATGACTTCGTTGAAGGACTTGGTTCCGAAATCGCGCAGCGCGACCAGGCCTGCGTCCACCATGCTCGGCACCAGCGCGGGCATGATGCCTGCGACCGGGATGATGCCCTTGAGCCCGCCGGGATCGAGCGTGAGAATTTCGCCGGGCCGCGGGCGGCGGTCGCGGAAGAACTGGGCGGTGGCGAGTTTGGGCATGGTGCCGACGCCGGCGATCGCGTAGACCTTGCCGGTTTTGGTGCGGATCAAGATAGGCGCCTCGCCGCCGAAGCCGAAGTGGGAGAACTCGGAGACGGAGGCGGCGTACATCGCGGCTACACCGGCGTCGACAGCATTGCCGCCGTGGAAGAACGCGCGCATGCCGGCTTCGGTAGCGTATTCGCTGCCCGCCGCGACCGCGCCGTGAGTGCCGCGCGCCGCATGCAGGGTGGGCTGCTCAAAATCCTTGCGCTGAGCCGAGGCGGCCGCGATCAGGCCAAAAAGAAGAACGCCGATTTTGCGCTTCATATAGCTAGGGTCATTATATCCCCGAAGCGGGCGGGCGCCGCGCGCGAGCAAGAGCAAGAACGGGCGAGCCGATAGCCGTCGACGGTGAAGGATGAAACGCCGCCAGTGAAGCAGCGGCCGTGGCGCCACCGGCCGCTTACAACCTTACATATAGAGGCCGCCGTTGACGTCCAGCACGTGGCCGGTGATGTAGCTCGCCTCGTCGCTGGCCAGGAAGCGCACCGCGGCCGCGACCTCCTCGGGCGAGCCGATCCGCTTCAGCGGAATGTGTCCCAGCATGCTCTCTCTCAGCTCTTGCGACAGATTCTGCGTCATCGCGGTCTCGATGTATCCCGGGGCCACCGCATTCACGGTGATGTTGCGGCTGCCCATCTCCTGCGCGATCGCCTTGGTGAGCCCGATCAGTCCGGCCTTGGACGCCACATAGTTGGCTTGGCCGGGGTTGCCCATCTCGCCGACCAGCGACGAAATATTGATGATCCGGCCCCAGCGCTCGCGCAACATCGCGGGCAGAACCTGCTGGATCGCAAGAAAGGCGCCGGTGAGATTGGTTGCCAGCACCGCGTCCCAATCTTCTTTCTTCATGCGCATGGCCAGGCCGTCCCGGGTGATGCCGGCATTGTTGACGAGGATGGCGATGTGCCCGAAATCTTTGGCTGTTTTCCCGATGGCTTCCTTGATCGAGTCGGCGCTGGTCATGTCGATTGGGGCGACGAACACCTCGCGCTTCTTCGAGCGCAACTCGCGCGCCAGCTCTTCCAGTTGGGTAAGATTTCGCGCCGCCACCGCCACTCGCGCCCCCGCATCCGACAGCGCGACCGCGCACGCGCGTCCAATCCCTCGGCTGGCGCCGGTGATGAAAGCCGTTCGATTTGTCATGAGGCTGAAATTCCATCATAGTAAAACCTGGGCATTCCTCGTCTCCTATGGCCTATAGCGACCTGCGTGACTTCATCGCCGCGCTCGAAAAACACAAAGAACTGCGCCGCATCCCGTTCGAGGTGGACCCGGCGCTCGAAATCACAGAATTCGCCGACCGCGCCGTCAAGACCGGCGGTCCGGCGATGCTGTTCGAGAAGCCCAAAGGCAGCAGCGTGCCGGTGCTCATCAATAGTTTCGCCAGCCGGCGCAAGATGGAGATTGCGCTGGAGGTGGATTCGGTCGAAGAGATCGCGCGGCGGATCTCGGAGTACCTGGAAATGCGCATGCCGGAGGGGCTGATCGGAAAATTAAAGATGCTGCCCAAGCTGGCCGAAGTGGGCGCGTTTTTTCCGAAGACGGTCTCGGGCGGCCCATGCAAAGAAGTGATCCGCCGCGACAATTTTTCACTGGACGAGTATCCGATCCTGCGATGCTGGCCCCAGGACGCCGGCCGTTTTATCACGCTGCCGATGGTGTTTTCGAAGAACCCCGACAGCGGCAAGCGCAACTGCGGCTGTTACCGGCTGCAAGTCTACGACGGGCGCACCACCGGCATGCACTGGCAGACGCACAAGCAGGGCGCCGAGCATCATCGCCGACTACTGAAGGAAGGCAAGCAAACGCGCATGGACGTCGCCGTGGCGATCGGATCCGACCCCGCCAGCATGTTTTCCGCCATCCTGCCGCTTCCGCCCGATCTCGACGAGATGATGATCGCCGGATTCATCCGCGGCAAGCCGGTCGAGATGGTGAAATGCGAGACTTCGGACCTGGAGGTTCCGGCCAACGCCGAAATCGTGCTGGAGGGCTATGTCGAGCTGGGCGAGCGGCGGACGGAAGGGCCCTTCGGCGATCACACCGGTTTCTATTCGCTGGCCGACGACTACCCGGTGTTTCACATCACCTGCGTCACGCAACGAAAACATCCCATCTACGCCACCACCATCGTCGGCCCGCCGCCCATGGAAGATTTCTACATGGGCAAGGCCGTCGAGCGCATTTTTCTGCCGCTGATGCGCCTGCAATTGCCCGAGATTCGCGACATCTCGATGCCCGCGGAAGGCATCTTCCACAATTTGATTCTGGTTTCGATCCGCAAGTCGTATCCGCTGCACGCGCGCAAGGTGATGCACGCCATCTGGGGCCTCGGCCAGGCGATGTTCAGCAAATGCATCGTGGTGGTGGACGAGGACGTGGATGTGCAGAACGTAAGCGAAGTGGCCTGGAAGGCGCTGAACAACATCGACCCGGAGCGCGACATCCAGTTTGTCCTGGGGCCGGTGGATTCTCTCGACCATTCGAGCCGCCTCGCGAACTACGGCTCCAAGATGGGCATCGACGCTACGCGAAAGTGGAAGGAAGAAGGATTTACTCGTCCCTGGCCGGATGTGATCCGTATGTCAGAGGATGTAAAGCAGCGCGTCGCGCAGCTTTGGAAGAAGGCCGGATTGCCCTGAGGCGCGAGCCGGTCCAGATCGCCTATCTGGTCAGCCAATATCCGGCCGTCAGTCACACTTTCATCCTGCGTGAGATCCGCGGGCTGCGCGCCCTGGGCTTGGATGTTCGGGTGGCGTCGGTGCGCGCCGCTGACCGGCCGTTCGAGCAACTCAGCGCGGAGGAACAGGAAGAACAGCGCGCGACGTTTTACATCAAGCCGGCGGGGCCGGCGGCGTTGATGGCAGCGAATCTTCGAATGTTGTTGGCCCGCCCGCGGTCCTATCTCGGCGCGCTTCTTTACGCTCTGCGATTGGGCTTGTCGAACATCCTCTACTTCGCCGAAGCAGGAGTGTTCGCGGACTGGATGCGGCGCGAAGGGCTTTCGCGCGTGCACATGCATTTCACCTCGACCGTCGGTCTGTTTGCCAGCCGCCTGGGGCCGATGCGAACTTCCGTCACCATCCACGGCTCGGACGAGTTTCGCGATCCAGCGCGCTTCCATCTGCGCGAAAAAGTACGCGCCTTCGATCTGGTCTGCGCCATCAGCGAGTACGGCCGCGGCCAGTTGATGCGCGTCTCCGAATCGCGGGATTGGAGCAAGCTGCGCGTGGTGCGCCTGGGCGTCGATGCGGAGATATACGCGCCGCGGCCATTCCGCTACAATCCATCGCCGTTCGAGATCCTGTGCGCCGGACGGCTGGCGCCTGTAAAGGGCCACCGGGTGCTGATCGGCGCGGTAGCCCGCCTGATCGCCACCAACCGGACGGCCCGCCTGCATCTGGTGGGCGATGGCCCCGAGCGCGCCGCTCTGGAGGAGGAAGTCGCGCAGCGGCGGCTCGCCGGACAAGTGATCTTCGAAGGCTGGCAGTCGGCTGAGCGCCTGCGCGATTTGTATGCACAAGCCGATGCGTTCGCGCTGGCCAGCTTCGACGAAGGAATCCCAGTCGTCCTGATGGAGGCCATGGCGATGGAGATTCCCTGCGTCGCGACGCGGATCACCGGCATACCCGAGCTGATCCGCGATGAACTGGACGGCTTGCTGGTGGCGCCCGCGAGCGAGGAAGAACTTGCCTCCGCACTGGCGCGCCTCATAGATGATGCCGACCTGCGCCTTCGCCTCGGCCGGTGGGCGCGTCGGCGCATTCTGGAGTGCTACGATCTCAACCGCAACGTCGCGGCGTTAGCCGATCTGTTGCGCTGAGGCCCTGCAGTCCGTGGAGCGGCCGGCCGCCGTGTTATTATCCTGTTCAGATCCGCACACCGCCGGAGAGGTGGCTGAGTGGTCGAAAGCAGCGGTTTGCTAAACCGTCGTAGGGCCATAAAGCTCTACCGGGGGTTCGAATCCCCCCCTCTCCGCCAGCAGACACCCATCGCAACGCTCCAGGCGAAAAAGGAAGGCGGGCGCCAGCAGCCTGCCGGCACCCAACCAAGAGAAGAAAAACTAGCCCTTCAGCTCAATTGCGATCACTTCAAACGGCTTATCCCCCGTGTTCTCCGGGAGGTGTTCCATGGCCTCAAAGAACATGACCTGGCCGGCTTTGACGGTACCCTCTTCCGTCTTGTTGCCCGGAAATGTGAATCGGAATTGGGCCGGCCCGAGAAACACACCGACGGTCGGAGGATGGCCATGCATCACTGACTTCTCATGCGGACCATACTTGATCCGCAGCACACGCACCTTATCGTTCTCCAACTCTACGCTGTAATGTTTCGGGTCTACCTTAACGGGATCTTTGCCCGGAGCTTTTGGTTTTGCTGGCGTCGCCATAACGCGCGTTTCTCCTTTCCAGAGATGAAATG
>DASQHQ010000032.1:0-17009 GCA_035632015.1 Bryobacteraceae bacterium | reverse complement strand
GTTTGAAGTCCAGGATCTTTCTCAGGATGTCGTCCTGCCTCAGGCGGTCGGATTCGGCGTGGAAGTTGAGGAGGATGCGGTGGCGCAGGATGGGGGTGAAGAGCGCGCGGATGTCTTCGTAGGACACGTGGTAGCGGCCTTTCATGAGCGCGCGGGCCTTTCCGCCGAGCACCAGGAATTGCGCGGCTCGCACGCTGGCGCCATAGTTCACGTATTTTTGGACGAAATCGGGAGCGGTTTCGTCACTGCTGCGCGTGGCGCGCACCAGCTCAATGGCATAACGCGACACCGATTCGCCGATGGGAACCATGCGCACGAGCTGCTGGAATTCCAGGATCTCGTCGGCGTTGGTCACGGTATCCACCTGCGCGGTGCGCGTAGTGGTGGTGAGATCCACCACCTTCACTTCGTCGTCGGCCGAGAGGTAATCCAGGACTGTGTTGAACAGGAAGCGGTCGAGCTGCGCTTCGGGCAGCGGGTAGGTGCCTTCGAGCTCGATGGGGTTCTGGGTGGCCAGCACAAAGAAGGGCGCGGGCAGCTTGTAGTTGTTGCCGCGCACGGTACAGGCGAGCTCCTGCATGGCTTCGAGCAGCGCGGATTGCGTCTTGGGAGGGGTGCGGTTGATTTCGTCAGCCAGCAGGACGTTGGCGAAGATGGGGCCTTTGACGAAGGTCCAGGTGCGGTGGCCGGTGGCGGAATCCTCTTCGATGATGTCGGTGCCGGTGATGTCGGAAGGCATCAGGTCGGGGGTGAACTGGATGCGCTTGAAGGCCAGGCCGAGCGTTTGCGCCAGCGTGCGGACGAGCAGCGTTTTGGCGGTGCCGGGCAAGCCGGTGATCAGGCAATGGCCGCCCACAAAAAGCGAGATGAGGACCTGCTCGATCACTTCCTCCTGCCCGACGATCACCTTGCGCACTTCGCGCACAATGCTGCGATGAACGTCCTGGAAGCGATCGATGCGTTCCTTCAATTCCGCCGAGTCGGCAATAGCTGTGCTTAATGTGGTGGACATGGTTTTTATTTTGAAATTTCCAACAGCAGTCTCTGCGCCGGCTTATAGCCGGGAGCGGCTTCTAAAGAAAGCAACACCTGGTCGCGAGCCTCTTCTATCCGGTTGGCCTTCCGATACGCCTCCGCCAGTTGAAAATGAGCGGTGGCCTGGTCCAACGGGTTCAGAGCGACCACGGCCTGATACTCCCGAATCGCTCCCGGCACCTTGTTCTGAGCGAGCCACAGGTCGCCCAACCGCTTGTGCAGTTCCTGGTCTTCCGGATAAATGTAGTTTAGACGATCGAGTGTGGCGGCCGCTTTCGCCGGTTCGCCGGCTTCTTCCTGAAGAGTCGCCAGGCGTTTGATCAACAGCGGGCTACGGCCGCCAACCTGGTTGTATTTCTCCAGTTCCTTCCGAGCCGATGCCTTGTCGTTTTTGGCCAGGTACGCGTCCGACATTAGTTCATAGACGCTGCCGGGTTCGACATAGTCGGTATAGAAACCCTCGATGGCCGTGCCCTCGCGGATCACGTCGTCGTACTTTTTGGCGCGCAGATCGTCCACCATGATCTTGACTTGTTTTCGCCACTCGGCGAAATGTTCCACGGTGGTCTTGGTTTGCGCATCCAGCCAGGCGAAGAACTGTTTGTCAAAATCTTCAGGCGACAGGCCGAGATCCTTGCGAATCACTTCGGGTGTGGATTCGAGCTTGGCGAACGACTGGATCATTTCAAGCAGCTTCGAGTAGCCCCACTTCTCGGCGATGAAACTGCAAATCCTGCCCCCCTGAAAATACGAAACCACCACTTGCGCCGGGTAGGTAGGGCGAATGAACCCGCGATCCAGTTCCGCGATGGGAAGCAGCTTCTTGGTTTGGATGGCCTGGATGGCTTCCGGATCCAGACGGTCGCCCCAGTCGGGCGCCGCGGCGGTCTCTTCGTAGACGGCCAGCCCTTCGGTGAACCAGCGCGGGACGCGGCTATTGGTAGCTTGCAGGACGAAAACGTGGCTCAGCTCGTGCCACATCGTGCTGGCCCAATGGAAACTTCCGGGCGGGCGCCCGGACGGGCTGTCCATCGCAACCACCGAACCAAAGGTCACGCCCAATGCGCCCAGGCCCGGCATGCCCATGGTGCGGACCGCGAAGTCTTCGTGGTCCGGATAGACTTCGAGCTGCACCGGTCCCTTCAGCTTCATCTGGTACTTCTTCTCATAGGTAGCGATAGCGCGCTTCAGCTCGGATTCAAAATACGGACGCAGCAGCTCGGCTTCCTTGCTATGCAACTTGAGGATGGTGTTGCTGGTTTCGAAAATCTTATAGTTTTTGTAGCTGTCGAGAAGTCGCAGCGAGTTCACGGTCTCGTTGCTCGTGTACTTGGCGTTGTAGCATTGCTCGAGCTGGGCGCGGGCTTCGCCCTCTTCGCCCAATCGCATGAGATTGATGCCCAACTGCGCGCGCGCTTCCCACAGCCTCGGGTTCAGTTCCAGCGCTTTGCGGTAGGACCGGATGCCCTCGGGGTAGCGGCGATTGATCACGAAAAAATGCCCGGCGGTCGAGTACGCTTCCCCGTACACCGGATTGATCTTGAGGATGCGATCCATCCAGGGCGATTCGGTCTTGTCGTGCAGCCAGTCCAGCGTGGCGTGGATCGCCATGGCGTCCAGAGCCTCTGAGGAGATGGCCAGCGCTTGGTCGGCTTCCTTGGCGGCCCGGGCTTCGTCGTTGTCTTCCAGCGCCAGGTAGGCCAGCAGCTCGCGCGCCTCCGCCAGTTTCGGATCGAGCTGGGCGGCTTTCTCGGCGAAATCGACCGCCTTGCTGCCGAAATCCTGCGCGGCGACCAGCGCTTCGCCCAGGTACGCAGCGGCATTGTTGTGGTCAATCTCGAGCGCTTCATCGAAGAGCCCGTGGGCCTCGGCGGGAACGAAACGCTCCAGGAAAAGGCGGCCCCAGCGCACGCGATACAGCGCGTTCTTGGGAGACTGCTTGAGCAGGGCGCGGAATTCGTCATTAGCCTCCTGGTAGCGCTCGACGCCCCACAGTCCCTCTGCGCGCAAATACGGATCCGAGCCGGCCGCCAGGCGGCCAAAGCAGGCGCTGGCTTCCGCCAGCCGGCCGTGGTGTTGGAGCGTGCGGCACTGGTCGAGTGTTTGAGACGTGAGCGGGAGCGCGAGCAGGCCGATCAACAACGCGGATGCAGGCCAGGTTCTCATTTGTCCAACTCCGCCTGCGTTTTCGCCAGATCGAGCAGCAGGGCTTGCAATTGCTGCTTGTAGGCTTCGGCCGGCATCGCCGCCTTTTCGTACTTCAGCTTGTCGATCTGCTGTTCCAGTTGCTCGCGCTTTTCGAGCAACGCCTTCTTCTCAGGTGTCGTGGCCGCCATCTGAGTCGCGCCCAGGCGCAGCATAGTGAAGTGGGACGCCAGCAGGCCTTGGCCGTTCTCGGGCGACGGCTTCCGCGCGCCATCGCCCTGGCCGGTGTCTTCGAGCATGGGGTGTTCGGTGGCCAGGCGCTTCTGGGTTTCGTAGAATTGCGCGGTCTTCTGGTCGGCGTAGATGAAGGCTTCCAGCGCCGAAACGGTTTCGTTTTTGTCGGTGTCGGCGGCCGGATCGCGCAGCGCTTCCACCCAGTAACGCGCGAACACGGTGGCGTTTTTCTCGGTTCCGCTCTTAGTCGCCGTAATCACCACCCGCCCCTGTTTCTCGAGCGCCGCGCGCGAGCCGCCGCTGGCGCTGGTCATGTTGACCACCAGTTGCCGGGTGGCCGGGACGCGATCGAGCAGCGTCGCAATTTCGACGCCCGACAAGTCCGGACCCGGGAGGTTGATCTTATATTCGAATCCGTCGAAGCTCCCGTGGCCGATCAACATCAGGACCAGCGCGTCGGCCGGCTTGGCTTCTTTCGCGATTTGCGCGAAGGCGGTTTGAATTTGCGCCTTGTTCGCCTGCGGCCCAGAAAGCGTGGTGACTTTGGCGTCCGGGCCGGAGCGCACCAGCTTGTCGATTTCCTGCGCCAGCGAGGCGAAGCGCTGCTCGTAATCGGGTTCGCCGCCCAGGCCGGCGACGGTTACGTAAAATGTCGCGGCGTTCAGCGTTGAACTCAGAACTAGCGTTGGCACGAGTGCCAACACGGCACCGAGGAGTGCGCGCGCGACGCTGCTCCGCGATCTCATACTACACCCCACCTTCTCCGCAGCAGCCATTCGGCGCAACATAGCAGCAACGCGAAAAAGAAAACCGCGGGCATGTCCCACAGATCCTTGGTTTCACGAATGCTGATACCCGCTTCCGAATAGGAGATGTCCTCACCGAGCCGGCTGACCTGGTCAGGACTATAGTATCGGCCGCCAGTCTGCGAGGAAAGCTTTTCGAGCAATTCGCGATTTTGCTCCAGATGGAAATTTTCTGCCACCCCGTTTTCGCGCCGGAACGTGACTACGCCGCGCCCCAGCTCCTGCGTGCCGCGCCGGGCGGTGATTTCGGTGACGTAAGAGCCGGCGCTGGCGGCGTCCCAGTCGGCTGTGTACAGGCCTTGTTCCAGCGGGTCGGGATGCAGGTCCACGGTTTGCGCGGCGCCGTCCGGACCCATCACGCGGGCCTGGACCTCGGCGTCGCTGGTGGGCAGATAGGTCGTATCGCGGACTTCGGCGCGCAACTGAACCCGCCCGTCGTCTTCCAGCACAGGCCGAGGCGTGGACGCCGCCACGCGGGTCGGCGTGTCGCTCACCAGCCAGCGCAGCATCTGCCGCCAGAACATCTCGTGGCTCATGTCTTCCAGCGGCTGCAGCATCTGCCAGCGCCAGTCGCCGCCGGTTGCAAACACGGCCGTGCGCCCGCGCCCATATTTCTGCGTGATGAGCAACGGAAGAGTGTGGCCCGCTGCGTTCATGTTCGCTAACACTGTCGCACCCGGTTTGGGCGTGCCGGCCTCTTGATAATTCATCAGGTAGGGCAGCTTCTTCCAGCGGGCGACGTTTGCGTCCGGGCTCTCGTCAATGCGTGTGATCAAGCTGTCGCGGCCCGACGGCGTCAGCTCAACCGTGGCGGGGTCGCGATGGAAGGTGTTCTTGTGATTCGGCAAGTGCACCGGCAGCAGATCGTCGAAGGGCGGCTTCTCGTAGCCGCCATCGGCCAGCGCCGAGGGGCCTCCCAGGAACAGCAGTCCCCCGCCCCGCCGGTCTACGAACTGCTGAATCAGATCCTGCTGTTGCGGGGTGAAGTAGTTTGCCTCCACGCTTCCGAGAATCAGCCCTCGAAAGTCGAACAGATCCTCCACTTTGACCGGGAATCCAGTGGTTTTCAATTCCGGGTGCTTGTCGTCGGGCACCTGCGCGTAAGTCTTGTTTTGGGTGGTGCGCACGATACTGTACAGCGCGATGTTCTTGTCGTCCTCCACCGCGCGCCGCAGGAACTTGTAATCCCAGCGTGGCTCGCCCTCCATGTACAAGACGCCCGGCTTGGCGGAATCGACATTCAGCACGCGCATCTGGGAGTTGTTGTTCCTGTTGGTCTCGTCCTGGAGCGGTTCGATCGAGAATTGCAGGTTCTTCACTCCGGGGTCTCCCGCATTAAACAAGACGGTTTCGGTCTGCGCCGCGCCGTCTCCTTTGAGAACAATGTCGCGACTGGCCAGAATCTTTCCAGAATCCCGCACCACCAATCGCGCCTTGTCACCCCGGAAACCGGCCTGGCGGAAACTGACTTGCGCCTCCAGCCTCGACTTGGCCAGCGAGCGCACCGGAAGCTGAACGTCGGTCAGCTCGATATCATGGTCCATCTTTTCGCGCCCAAATCCAATGGTGTGGACCGGAATCCGCTGGCGCTTGATATCCGAGATCGTCTCGAGACCAATTCCGCCGGAGTTATCGGCCCCATCGCTCAGCAAGACCACTGCGCCGATGGGCAACATGGCGGCGTCCGCCAGCACCTCTTTCAAGCTGTCGCCGATGCGCGTGGCGGGCGCGTCGGCGGTCAGCTTGTCGGGTTTGTCGATGCGCTCCAGATGATCGCCAAAGCGGTAAAGTCGCACTTGAAATTTGGACTGCAAGCTGCTGATTAATCCGCTGTTCAACGTCTTCAGAACCTGGTCCCTGCGGGACATGCCGTCTTCCTGCGCGGACATGCTGCGGCTATCGTCGATCACCACGGCTACGATGTTCTGCTGCGGCCGCAACGTGGCGATGCTCAGCGCCGGCTGCCACAACAGAAACAGCAGCAGGCAAACCAGCATTGTTTCGAGCAGCCAAACTACGCCCGTGCGCACGCCGCGCATGGAGGGAGCCACGGTGTTGCGCCGGCTCCAAATCACGAAGCCCAAACCCGCGGCGGCCAGCACCAGCGTAAGGATCAGAGACCAAAGCGGCCACTGGCCCAGCAACACAAACGTCCCGCGGGTGAAGACCGTGGGCGGATATTTAAATAAGAACTCAAACATCGGAAGTGAGTGCCGGGCTCCTTAGCGAGTTATCGGAGAGATGACGTAAATTGCGGCCACTTAGAGTCAGATGGCTGATGACAGCCGAGAAGTGGCTGTTCGAGCGTATAAGGAATCGAAAGACCCCAGTCCGCAAGAAGAACGCCACGGAGGCGGCGATCAGATACGTCCGGCCACGCATGAAAATTCCCAGACAGCCCTCAGAATAGCACGCTGCAACGTTAGGTGCCGCACCGGAGGCTTGTGGTTACAGGAATTTTCTCGCGGTCGGCAACGATCGTATTTTCAATCCTTTTTCATCGCCAAAACAAGCGCGGCGATCAATCGCTACTGCGGCGGCAGCACCACGATGCCGCCGGTGTAAGTGGTGAAGCCGCCGTTGTTCGATAGGATCAGCGTTGCCACGGTCTGCGCACTGACGGCCGGCACGTCCACAGTAAACCGCACGAACGCAAACGAGTTGCCATTCACGTTCAATGGCGGTCCGAAGACGGTCAGGGTCCCCGGACGCAGGTTTACCGGACCGAGGAACTGGATACCGGATTCAGCCAGTGTAGAATCGATTGCCAGGCCCTGGATCACGAAGTCGTAGGATTGCCCGGAGACCAACTGCGTGGCCACGGGCCGGCCGATGGTTATGTTGCCTGTGCCGCCCACCGGCACTGCCGCGATGTCGAGGAGCGTCACCACCTGCGTGCTGCCCGCAGGCGCCGGAGAGAAGCTCGCATCGCTCGCCGCGCCGCCTATCACAGTGACCGTGGCACTGCTGCCGTTGCCACCCAGAAAGCTGGGATCAAAATTGGTGTCGATGACGTTCACCCCGAGCTGGAGCCCGATGTAACTGGGCAGGATGGCGTCGCTAGGCAGCCCCAGCGGCAGGTCCTGAGCGGCCACCACCGGCTGCGTGTAAACCAGGTAGTTGCCCGCGGGCACCGCAACAGACCACGTGCCATCCTGTTCGCTGGTGAGCGTCGAAATCACGGTTCCGCTCCCGGATGCGTCCACCGCGGTAATCAGCGCGTTGCGAAGCGGCGAGCCGTTCAATGTCAGGCTTCCGCCCAGAGTTCCGTAGCCAGTCGATCCGGGTGCCGGATACAAACCGCTTACGAACGCAATATCGTCAGGGCTGAGAATCTGGCGAAACGTCTCGCCCGGCCTGATGAAATTCGACACCGACGACGCGATCACCGCACTGTTTTGCTCGCCGAGCGCAAACCCCAGCGTCGCCGTGAACACCGACTGAAGATCGAATGTGTTCGGGACGCTGGTGCTGGAAAAGGTGAGCACGGGGTTAAAGATGATGTCCGTATCGAAGATGATTCCAGTGGCCCTGAAGGAATTTACGGCGGTCGTGGCGGCGAGGACGGGGCCTAGCGCGCTGCGTATGGCGGGGGTGTCCGCCATCACGATTACGTCCTGGCCGTCGCTCGGGTCGTTCAGCAGGGACGTGGGCTGTACCGGCAGGAATTGCACCGCGCCCGTCGGAATACTGCTCCAGGCCGCGAGCGCCCCGTTCAGCGCTCCCATGACGTCGGTGTCCGGCGTGAGGTTGACGGTACCATCGTTGTTCGTGAATCCGGCCACGAAGTTCTGATTCAGAAGGAACTGGATGTTGGCGTAATCGGTGCGCGATGTGGCCACTCCGGCGCGATTCTTTACGCGGATGTACGGTAGCGCACCCGGCGCCATGAGGCAGGCTCCGGCCAAAAGGAGGAGCGTCCGGCGAATCATCTCCGCGCCCCCTGCTGCGCCACGATGCGCGTTACGCGCGTCCGGAATTCGCTCCAACTCAGACCGTCGAGAGCTTGCACGCGCGTTCCCGACGCCTGCGACCGTGCGCCGCCGATGAGCACCGCGCCCGCCAGATTGATAGAGCGGTTGACATGGACGCGCTGGTCGGCGGTTAAGACGAACTTGCCCTGCCCATAGTTGGTTGTCCGGAGGTAGCCGATCGGTGTCCGGTAGACAAACACGGCGACCTCCTCTCCCACCGCAAACTCGGTACTGCCGGCGATTTGAAAAGACATTCCGTTCAGCGTCCCGCCGGGCTCGCAGATGTCGATTGTGCTTCGAGCCTGACCCTTCAGAGTAGCCGCCACCTGCACCTCATGGTGTGTCCAGATGAACCGGTTCTCGGAGTCCTTGGCCGCCCAGGTTCGGACGACGCGGCCCGCGACGATAGCGTCCGACTGCGCGGCCAGTTCTTCCAGGGACAACTGCGGCAGTTCGGCCGCCGCGGCCCCCCACGTCAAACATACCCAAATAAGCCATTTCATTATGTGTCGCAAACTCCTCATCATTGTGCCCTGAGAGGTCGGTCAAAGACAAGCAACTCCAGGCAGGCAACGTTGCATCGTCTTAGAATCAGTGCACGGGACGCCCAGGCTGGCGGATACGCAGCCGGCCACTGGCGATCAGCGCCCGAGCCTCTTCGTCGGCGGTCCCATTTCTTTCGCTACCCGGCGGGACGAACGCAGAAAAGGACGACCAGCTTGGAGTAGGGCATCGGCATAGGCGTGTCGAATCCATCGTCGCCGCCGAAGCTCTCCCCTAAGCCAGAAGCCCGTGAACAGCATGCGCCGGCGCGCGGCGCTCGCCCGGAGGCTCCCGCATTCGTGCCCGAAAACGAGTGTCGCCCGTCAGGCGCGATCGGGCGCTGTTCGGATCTTACAGGGTGCCATTCGGTTTCGAACCGGTGCGTTTCCTGCAAGAGTATGATTCAATAGAAAATAACTCCTACGGGAAAACAGTGACGTTGCGATTCAAACTCCGCCGGGATGCCCGCGCCCTGAACCGCCGGGTTCGCGAACTGCGGATGATTGTCGCCGGACTCGCATCCACCAGCCATCCGGTGATGGCGCACATCATTCCCATCCGCCGCTGTAACCTGTCCTGCACGTACTGTAACGAGTACGACGACTTCTCGAAACCGATCCCGGCTGACACCATGATGGGGCGCCTGGATCAACTGGCCGGACTAGGAACCACCATCATCACCTTCAGCGGCGGCGAACCGTTGCTGCATCCCGAACTGGACCGGCTGATTTCTCACGTGCGCAGCCACGGCATCATCGCCGGCATGATCACCAACGGTTATCTGCTCACGGCGCAACGCGTGAAGCAATTGAACGATGCCGGCCTGGATCACATGCAGATCAGCATCGACAACGCGATGCCGGACGATGTGTCGAAGAAAAGCCTGAAGGTGCTGGACAAGAAGCTCGAGATTCTGGCCGAGCACGCGCTGTTTCACGTCAACATCAACTCGGTGCTCGGGGGTGGCATCCACAATCCGGAAGACGCGCTGACGGTGGGGAGGCGGGCGTTGGATCTGGGCTTCACCTCCACAGTGGGCATCATTCACGATCACGCCGGCCAGCTCCGCCCCATCAGCGAGCGCGAGCGGGCGGTGTTCCTGGCGATGAAGGATTTCGAGAAGAAGAATTTCTCCCAGATCAACGGCTTTCAGGATGACATCGCCAACGGGCGGCCCAGCGACTGGCGTTGCCGGGCCGGCGCGCGCTACTTGTACGTGTGCGAAGACGGCCTGGTCCATTACTGCTCGCAGCAGCGCGGATTTCCTGCCAAGCCGCTGGCCGAATACACGCGCGACGACATCCGGCGCGAATACCTGACCCAGAAAGGCTGCGCGCCGCTGTGTACGGTATCGTGTGTGCACCAGATTTCCTACATGGATTTCTGGCGCGATCCGCAGACCATCCCGAGCACGGCTCCCGCCACGGATTCCGAGCCGTTGGTTCAGATTCAGACCAGCGGCCAGTAACCGCGCAGCGCGTCGGTGCAGTCAGGCCAGCGCTTGTTCCAGGTCGGCAATAATGTCTTCCGCTGCTTCGATTCCGGCGCACAGCCGCACCAGCCCGTCATGGATGCCCATGCGCTCGCGCTGCTTCGGAGCTACATCGCGGTGCGAGGAGATCGCCGGATATAGGATGAGGCTGTGCACGTCGCCAAGCGACGTCCCCGGCACCACCAGCTTCAGCCGGTCCATGAACCGGAAGACGTCTTGTTTACCCGCATCTTTTAGTTCCAAGCTGATCACCGCGCCGTAAAGATTTTCCGGCAGCAGGCGCCGGATCACCGCCGCGTCCGGGTGCGCCGGATCGGCCAGATAGTGGACGCGCGCGACGCGTGGATGCGAGCTGAGCCAGCCGGCGATGCGGCACGCGTTCGAGCATTGCCGCTCCATTCGCAGTGGGAAGGTCTTTATGCCGCGCATGGTCAGGTAGCTCTCGAACGGGCCCAGCACCGGCCCCAGGGTGCGCGAGAGCGTGCGGACTCGCTCCGCATGTTCCTGATCCGCGATGATGACCCCGCCCAGCACATCCCCGTGCCCGGAGAGAAATTTGGTGGCGCTGTGGACCGACAGGTGCGCGCCCAGCTCCAGCGGACGCACCAGCAGCGGCGTAGCGAACGTGTTGTCCACCAGCAAGGCGGCTCCGGCAGCCCGCGCCAGCTCGGCGATGCGATCCATCGCGCCTACACGCAGCAGCGGATTCGAAATAGTTTCCATGAGCACGCAGCCCGGCTTCGAATCGGCGATCTTCTGGCGCACTTCGTCCAGATTGCAGACATCCATGAAATTGATCGCAACGCCGAGCGGCTCCAGGATTTTCGTCAGCAGGCTGGTGGTGGCGCCGTAGAGCGCGCTGGCGGCGAGGATCGACTTCCGCCGGTCGGTGAGCGCGGCCAGCACCCCCACGTGCATGGCCATCATGCCGGACGAGCAGGCCAGCGCGCCATGGCCGCCTTCCAGCGCGCTCATCAATTCTTCCAGCGCCGTATTGGTCGGATTGTCGTAGCGCGAATAACAGAAGCCTTCCTCTTCCTTGCCCAAAACCCGGTCGAGCTGTGCGGTGCTCTCGTAGATGTAGCTGGCGGAGGTGTAGATCGGCGTCGTGACCGGAACGAATGCGCCGGGCGCTTTTTGGTTTCGTTTGCGATCGCCCGCGTGTACGGCTTTGGTTTCAATTTTCATGGCTGCCTCACTTCCTCTTCCAGCGTGTTCCTTCCTTGGTGTCTTCGAGGACAATGCCGGCTTCCAGCAGGTGCTGCCGGATATGGTCGGCGCGCGCGAAATCGCGGTTCTTCTTGGCCTGCCCGCGCTCGGCCACCAGTTGCTCGGCCTCGGAGTCCGACATGCCGCTTTTGGCTTCCGCCGGCTCCAGCACCGCGAAGATTTTGTCGAATTCGTCCAGCAGCTCCAGCGCCGGCGGCAAGTTGCCGGCGCGAAATTCGCCCGAATCCATGGCGGTGTTGGCGTCGCGCACGAACTCGAACAGCGCGGCCAGCGCTTCGGCGGTGTTCAGGTCGTCGTCCAGACTTTCTTGGTAGCGCCGCGCGGCGGCCTCCGTTCGATCCAGCAGCGCCTGGCTCGCGCCCGCCGGAAATTTCTCCGTCTCCAGCCGCATCTTGAAGTTGCGGAGGCGGTCGATGGCCGTTGCCGCCGCTTTCAGTCCATCGAATGTGAAATTCAGCTTCTTGCGATACGGCACCGAGGCCAGCAGATACCGGATTGCCTCCGGCGCGTATCCCATCTCGCTTAGATCGCGCAAAGTATAAAAGTTTCCGGCCGACTTGGACATCTTCTGCGACTCGACATTCAAAAACTCCGAGTGCAGCCAGAAACGCGCGAACTGTTTGGAAGTAAGCGCTTCCGATTGCGCGATTTCGTTCTCATGATGTGGAAACACCAGATCCACGCCGCCGGCGTGAATGTCCAGCGTCTCGCCGAGGTACTTCATCGCCATGACCGAGCACTCGATGTGCCAGCCCGGCCGGCCCGGCCCGATGGCGCTTTCCCAGAAAGGCTCGCCGTTCTTGGGCGCTTTCCACAGCACGAAATCGCGCGCGTTGGCCTTGTCGTACTCGTCCACGTCGACGCGGGCGCCGGCGCGGATGCCGCTGAAGTCGTTGTGCGACAGCTTGCCGTACTCGGGAAACTTCGAAATGCGGTAATAGACCGAGCCGTCGCTCGGATAGGTGTAGCCCTTCCGCTCCAGCTCCTGAATCGCGCTCACCATCTCCGCGATGTGGTCGGTGGCTTTCACCAGCCGCTCGGGGCGCTCCAGGCGCAGCGTCGCAGTGTCCTCGAGGAATGCCTGCGTGTACTTCTCGGTGTACTCAGCGATGGTTTTGTGCTCGGCCAGCGCATTGCGGATGATCTTATCCTCCACGTCGGTGATGTTCATGACGTGGTCCAGCTGGTAGCCGCACGCCCGCAGCCAGCGCCGCAGGATGTCCTGGAAGGTGAAGGTTCGCAGGTTGCCGATGTGCACGTAATTGTAGACCGTGGGACCACAGGTATACATGCGGACAATGTTGTCGTGCAGCGGCGTGAAGGGTTCCACCTGCTGCGTCAGAGTGTTGTAAAAACGCAGGGCCATCCGAAGGTGATTCTCCATGGTAGCGCGAGCGGCTGCCTCCAGCCCTGTACCGCCGCGCCGGACGGGTTCTGTGTCTCAGTGGCCCGCTCGAGCTTGCAGCCTTCTGGCTTCTGCTTCTACGGCCCGCATAACGCGCAGCGTGTTGCCACCGTAAATCTTGTGGATATCTTCAGCCGAATAGCCTTTTTCGAGCAGCGCCCGCGTCAGGCTTGGGAATTTCGAAACATCTTCGAGGCCGGCCGGGGTGCAGAACACGCCGTCGAAATCGCTGCCGATGCCGACCGCGTCGATCCCGCCGATCTTCACCGCGTGGTCGATGTGCGCCACCACATCAGCCAGCGTGGCCGGCGGGACTCGCTGGCGGTACTCCGCAATGGTCGCGTCCTCGCCGCGCGATCCCGGCAGCGTGCTGGGCCGCACCGCCTTGGCCGCCTGGGCTGATTTCTCGGAAAGAAAACCGCAGTTGAAGTTGATCTGGATCACGCCACCCTTCTTGGCCAGCGCCACGATCATTTCGTCGGTCATGTTGCGGGGCACATTGCACAGCGCCCGGCAGGAGGAGTGCGACGCGATCATCGGCGCGGTGCTCGCATTGAGCGCATCCCAAAACGTCTTGTCCGCCACGTGCGAAATGTCCACCATGATGCCCAACCGGTTCATCTCTCGCACCACCTGCTTGCCGAAATCCGTGAGGCCGTTGTGATGTTCGACGCCGGTCTTGCCGATGTCGCCCGACGAATCCGCCCAGTCGTTGGTGTTCGAGTGCGTCAGGGTCATGTAGCGGATGCCCAGCGCGTAGTAGTCGCGCAGCAGGCGCAAGCTGTCTTCGATGGCGTGCCCGCCCTCGATGCCCATCAGCGCGGCGATCTTGCCCTCACGGTGGATGCGCTCGATGCCGTCGGCCGTAGTGGCCAGCACGAAGTCGTTGGGGTAGCGCTCGACGATGTCGTGTCGCACGGTGTCGATCATTTCGAGCGTCCGGTGAGCGGAGTGATTGCCCTTGACGTAATCGGCCGCGACATAGACCGCGAAAAATTGTGCGCCCACGCCGCCCTCTTTCAGCGCTGCGACGTTAGTATGGCCGTCGTTCCTGGCTTTGCCGATGTCGTAGCCTTCCACCGTCCGGCTGGTGATGTCGTTGTGGGTGTCGATCAGGATCGCCGAATTGTGGACGCGCTTGACCTCCGCATCGCTCACCGGGCGCGTCTGAGCCATCACCATCCCCCCGAGTACGGCCACAAGCCACAGCCGAACAGAATGCAAGCGCATGGCAAACCTACTATAGCTCAGGTGTCACTTCGGCGACGGGAACGGCGTGCAGTTTCCGCAACGGCGACGCGATGAGCCACAGGCTGGAAAGCGCGAGTCCGGCGACTCCCAGGGCCAGTGTCGCCCGGACTCCCATGGCTTGGGCCACGACTCCGCAAAACAGCGCGCCGATCGGATAGATGCCCAGTGTAAGCAATTGCATCGCCGCATTCACTCGCCCCAGTACCCGATCTGGCGCGACCGACTGGCGCAGCGTGAGCTCGTTGACATTGAAAACCGCGATCGCTGCGTCGCCCGCGAGTTGTTGGGCAAGCAGAAACGACAACGCCCTGGCGATCGAACCATGCGCGAGCGGAATCAGAGCGTCCGCAATCACCAGGATCGCGATGGATCCAATCAACGTGCGTCCCAGGCCGAACCGGCCGGCGGCCCTCGACGCTAAACTCGCGCCCAGCATCGAGCCAACTCCACCGACAGCGATGGCCGCACCGAGCGCGGACGGCGGGAGCCTCAGCTCGCGGATGGCATAGAGCACGTACAGCGGCCCTATGAATCCGAACGAAAAGAATCCCGTCACCGAAAAACACGCCAGCGACCGCAGCAGTGGATGCCCGAAGACGAAGCGCAGCCCGGCGGCGGTTTCATGCTTCCAGTGGAAAGCCGGCGGCGCCGTAAGAAGCGCCTCCGGTTTGCGGATGAGCCAAATCGAAAGGGCTGAGCACAGAAACGAAAGTGCGTCGAACAGGATCGCGATGGGCGCGGTGATGAGCTGCACCAGCACTCCGGTCAGGCCCGGTCCGGCGATCTCTGCGATCGCATTGCTCAGCGCCAGCTTGCTGTTGCCTTCGAGCAAGCGTTCGCGCTCCACCAACGACGGCAGATAGCTCTGATAGGCCACGTCGAAGAACACGGTGCAGAATCCAGCCAGTGCGATCACCAGGTAGAGTTGGATCATCGAGAGCCGATGCGCGAAAGCGGCCAGCGGAATCGAACCCAGCAGCACGGCACGCGCCAGGTCAGCGGCAATCAGAATCGGCCGCCGCCGAATCCGGTCCGCCCACACGCCCGCCACCAAACCGAAGACCAGCACCGAACCAGCGCCCACGGCGGTCAAGAATCCCATTTGCGGGGGCCCCGCGCCGAGCACCAACACCGCGGCCATCGGTAAGCCATCCCGCGTGATCCTGGAGCCCAGCTCCGAAATGGTCTGCCCGGTCCACAGCTTCAGAAAATCCGGATGCCGCCACAATCCGCCGAACCGGGAACTCGCATTCGCGTTAATGATACAATCCACCCTTCACATGAACCTGCTTGCTGAACTGCTCGCGGAATTTCTCGGAACCATGGTCCTGATCCTGTTTGGCGATGGCGTGGTCGCGATGGTGAATCTGTTCGGGCACAGCATTCCCGGCGAAATCGTCAAGGGCGGCTACACCAACATCACCCTGGCCTGGGGACTGGGTGTCACCATGGGCATCTACATTGCGGGAAGGATCTCGGGCGCGCACCTCAACCCCGCCGTCACTATCGCGCTCGCCGCTTTCCGCGGTTTCCCCTGGCGCAAAGTGCTTCCCTATTCTATCGCCCAGACCGCGGGCGCTTTTGTCGCTGCCGCGCTGGTGTTCTGGAATTATCATCCGGCGTTCCTGGTCACAGATCCCAACCTGGATCACACCGCCGGCGTCTTCACCACCTTTCCGGCGTTTCCCGAAATTATGTCGGCCGGGCTGCTGGATCAAACCATCGGCACGGCGCTGCTGCTGATGATGATTTTCGCCATCACCGACGAACGGAACCAGCCGCCGGCTAACTTGCAACCGCTTCTGGTTGGCCTGGTGGTGGTCGTGATCGGGATGTCGTTCGGCGGGATGCACGGCTACGCCATCAACCCGGCGCGCGATTTCGGCCCGCGGCTCTTCACCGTGGTGGCGGGCTTCAAGAACAACGGCCTGAGCGACGGGCGGCTGGTGTTCTGGGTTCCCATTGTCGGCCCGATCGCGGGCGGCGTGATTGGCGGGCTGGTCTACGACGCCGGAATCCGGCGATTCCTGCCCAAGGCGTAGCTTCGTTCACAAGAAAAGTTGTTTTGCGGCCGCCCCCCGCGTAGTCTAACGCGTATGGCTTCTGTCAACGTGTTAATCGTCTTTTATTCGCGCGACGGCTCGGTCGAGAAAATGGCGAACGCCGTGGCTGACGGCGCGAAGGCCGAGGGCGCGGAAGTGCGGCTGCGACGCGTTCGAGACATCGTGGGACCGGACGTGATGGCCAAGGCGCCCGGCTGGGCGGAAAACAGCGCGCGCATGCAGACTCAGTATTCGGCGCCTTCCGAGCAGGACGCCGAATGGGCCGACGCCATCCTGTTCGGCACCCCCACCCGGTTTGGAAACGCATCGGCGGAAGTGAAGGCCTTCATTGATTCGCTGGGCGGCGTCTGGTTGCAGGGCAAGCTGAACGGCAAGGCCGGTGGGGCTTTCACTTCCACCGCGTCGCCGCACGGTGGAAACGAGAGCACCATTCTCTCGCTCTACAACCCGCTGGCGCACCTCGGCTTCATCATCGTGCCGACCGGTTACGCCGACCCCATAATTTTCAAGGCCGGCACACCGTACGGGGCATCCCACGTCACGGGCTATCCGGCTTCTCCGCCCAACCAGGACGACCTTGCAGCCGCGCGGTTTCAGGGCCGGCGCACCACGCAAGTCGCCAGGAAGTTGAAAGGGTGACCGGGATGCGCTTTAAATTCCACCCGCGTCCGGGAAGCGCTTCAAATACTCCCGGATCTCATCGCGCACCCGCCGGAACAACACCAGCCGTTCGGCTTCAGATCCCTCCAGAGCAGCCGGATTCTCGAAGCCGTGATGGAGCCGGATTGTTGCGGCGGGAAACACCGGGCAGCTTTCGCGGGCCTTGTCGCA
>DASQHQ010000031.1:0-52470 GCA_035632015.1 Bryobacteraceae bacterium | reverse complement strand
CGGCGTCACGGCCTTTTTCTCGCCCTTGCCGGTGCCCGAACTTAGCGGCTGCGCGCGCTTCGATCCATCCCGATAGATGGCCACCGCCTTCAGCCCCAACCGCCAGCTCTCCATGTAGGCTTCCATGATGTCTTCCACCGTGGACTCCTCGGGCATGTTGATGGTCTTCGAAATCGCGCCGGAAATGAACGGCTGCACCGCAGCCATCATGCGCACGTGGCCCATGTGATGGATGAAGCGCTTGCCATTCTGCGGCCGGAAGCTGCAATCGAAGACCGGCAGGTGCTCCTCTTTCAAACCCGGCGCGCCTTCGATGGTTCCGGTGGCGTCGATGTGGCTGACAATCAGCTCCACCTGCTCGGGACTGTAGCCCAGCTTGATGAGCGCCTGCGGAACCGTGTTGTTGACGATCTTGATGATTCCGCCGCCCACCAGCTTCTTGTATTTCACCAGCGCCAGGTCGGGCTCGACGCCGGTGGTGTCGCAATCCATCATGAAGCCGATGGTGCCGGTGGGCGCGATCACCGTGGTCTGCGCGTTGCGGAAGCCGGCGCGCTCGCCCAGCTTATAGGCGTCGCTCCAGCAATCCGCGGCGGCTTGGTGCAAATCGACCGGAACGCGCTTGCTGTCGATGGCGCTGACCGCTTTGCCGTGCATCAGGATCACGTCCAGGAACGACTCTTCGTTTTCCGCGTAGCCCGGACACGGACCCACGCCCTCGGCAATGCGTGCGCTGGTCAGATAGGCCTGGCCGCACATTACGGCGGTGATCGCGCCGGCCCAGTCGCGGCCTTGCGGGCTGTCATAAGGAATGCCCATGGACATCAGCAGCGCGCCGAGATTGGCATAGCCCAGGCCCAGCGGCCGGAAGTCGTGCGAGTTGCGCGCGATTTTTTCGGTCGGATAGCTGGCGTTGTCCACGATGATCTACTGCGCCATAATCACGGTGTCGCAGGCGTGGCGGAACGCTTCCACATCGAACTCGCCGCCCGGCCCGACGAACTTCATCAGGTTCAGCGACGCCAGGTTGCAGGCGGAGTCGTCCAGGAACATGTACTCGGAGCAAGGATTGGAGGCGTTGATGCGCGCCGTCGTCTTAGAGGTGTGCCAGCGGTTGATGGTGGTGTCGAACTGCATGCCGGGATCGCCGCATTGGTGGGTCGCTTCGGCGATCTCACGCAGCAGTTGCTTGGCGCTGCAGCGCTTCTTGGGCTGGCCGTCGGCCACCGAGCGCGTCCACCAGTCGCCGTCCGCCGCCACCGCCTCCATGAACTGATCGGTGACGCGCACCGAATTGTTGGCGTTCTGGAAAAAGATGGAACCGTAGGCGTCGCCGTCGATGGATGCATCGTAGCCCGCGTCGATCAGGGTGTGCGCCTTCTTCTCTTCTTTGGCCTTGCACCAGATGAACGATTCGATGTCGGGATGATCGATGTTCAGGATCACCATCTTGGCGGCGCGCCGCGTCTTGCCGCCGGACTTGATCACCCCGGCGAAAGCGTCGAAGCCCTTCATGAAGCTGAGCGGGCCGGAGGCACAACCGCCTCCCGCCAAGCCCGCGTTTTCTTCGCGCAGCGGCGAAAGATTGGTGCCAGTTCCCGAGCCCCACTTGAACAGCATGCCCTCGGTCTTGGCCAGATCCAGGATCGATTCCAGCGAATCCTTCACCGAATTGATGAAGCAAGCCGAGCACTGCGGCCGCGATTCGCCCTTCTTCAGCCTGACGACGCCGTCGGCCGCCTCATCGTAATAGAAGCCGTAACCTCGCGCTTCCGCCACGCCGACGTTGAACCACACCGGCGAGTTGAAGCAAGCCTTCTGGGTGAGCATCAGGTGCGCGAGTTCGTCGCGGAAATTCTCGGCGTCTTCCGCAGTCTGGAAATAACGGCCGCTCTTGCCCCAGCCGGCGATGGTGTCCACGACGCGGTGCACCAACTGGCGCACGCTCTGCTCGCGCTCGGGAGAGCCCATCCGGCCATGGAAATACTTGCTGACAACGATGTTGGTGGCGGTTTGGGACCAGTCGGCCGGCACCTCGACGTCGTTCTGCTCGAAGATGATGGCGCCTTTATCGTTGGCGATAGCCGCGGTCCGCAGCTCCCAGACAATCTCGTCGTAGGGCGTCTTCCCCGCCTCCAGCTTGTCGGTAAAAAACCGCGGGAAGCTGACGCCTTTCCGTTCGGCGACGGGAAGGAATTTCTTGCTGCCGGTCTGTTCGTCAGGGATCCTCGCCAAGGCTACTCCTAACTGGCCCATTTCTATTCTCCTCTGTTGGCCGCGGGGGTGGGAGCTTCTAGTTTCATTGTCTCTCTTTTGCGGCTGTCTGTAATCATGCCCCAATATATAGTAGGGCGTCAAGGCTTTTATCTATATACGGTGCAGCATGTTACGGGAGTGGCGCTCCTAGGGCAATGGCGGCGGTCCAGTATCGGACGGCACAGAACGACGTCTCGCGGAAGGTTACTTGGGTTCCAGAATGAAGGTGGGCGCGACGCCCGACAGGGTGGAGAACCCCGAGGGACCGACAGCCGTCAGCCAGCTCGAGCAGCCCTGCACCTTGCCCATGTAGGAATGCGGATGCACTTCGACGCGCATCCGCTGCATTTCCAGCTGCCCGTCTTGCAGAACCGGAAACAGATCGATCACCGGCTCCACCACTTCCTGCACCACGTACGGGTTGCGCAGCGCAGTCCTCAGCGCCTTTTCCCAGACCGCGTCATCCACTTCCGAGCCGCGGAAGGAATGCTGGTCGGTCCCTTCATCGTTGGGCCGCAGCACCAGCTTCTGGCGATTGCGCAGGATGAACCCGGGCAGATCCACCAGCTTCTTGTGGTAACGTGTCTTGGTTTCCCGGACTACTCGCGTCCACGGGATCAGCTCCTGAATGGCTCTGCGTTCGGCCGCCGGGAAGCTCCCCGTGATTTCCTCGTCGGTGAGTAAATCGAAAATTGCTTTCTTTTGCGCCAACTCGGACCGGAAAGAGTTCACCAGGCACACGGCGCGGTCCTGGTAGGCGCGAAGCAGCGGATGCGTCAGGTCGAAGCGGACCAGAAACTCCTGCACTTTGATCCGGCGGAAGATCAGCTCAATGGGGAATTCTCCGCGGCGCAGAACGCCGTTGCGGTATTCGAGCTGGTCGGGCGAGACAACTTCCACCTGATGGCCTTCGCGCCGGAAAAGCTGGGCGATCAGCGCGCTCTCGCCGGATTCGGCGGTTTGAAATGGCTGGCGGAATTCCAGAATCGCGATGTTCGGTTTCTTGCTTTTGCCGTCCCATTCTTTGTACGCCTTGAGAATGGCTTGCAGCAGATACTTGGTCCCGGGCAGCTTTTCGAGGTGATACCGCTTGCGGAACGACCGGACCGGCGGCGCATCGTAAAACAAATCGGACAACGCTTCACCGTATGCCACGCCCACGGGCGTGTCGGGAACGTAGCGCGCGAATCTAACTGTGCCGTTGTTGAGATGCGTATCGATTAAGGAAGTGACCGAGAGAAACGGATATCCCACATCCACCGACGCGAGCATTTTCTCGGCCGGCAGCAGTTCCATCCTCGACAGCAAGGCCGGACTCGCGATGGCCATCTTCTCGATGCGTTCCATCGCGCCCGAAAAGGATTCCACCGCCTTGCTCAGCCCGGCGTACTGCCGGCGCGTGATAAAATGCGGACGCAGGACCGGAGACACAGGTCTCCCGCTGACGGCCAGATTGTTCGCCTTCATGCGTTCCTGGAGTTGGTGTGCCCAGGAAAGATCCTGGTATTGGCCGCCCTCCAGAATTTTGTGGTAGCGAGTGATGGCCTCGCCCAACTGCGTCATCTCGAATCCAGTTCTTTCTGCCCTCAGTATCGCACGCGGCATTGAGAAAAGGGAAGCAACGACGGCACAAATTACTTAATTAGTCGTGTCTTTTCTTAATGTTATGAGATTTTTTGACTATTCCAGCCTGGGGCCGGGCCTGGGCTCAGCGGGCCACCGTTTCGGTCTCCGTCCGGCTTACGGCGAGCGCAGCCGGCGAGTCGCAGGCCAGAGACTGGACGCGATCGCGCCCCAGGTTTTTGGCCAGATACAGGGCTTGATCGGCGGCTCGGATCAAGCTCTCGGCCGTGCAGTCTTTGCCCGGGCCGGCCGTGGTGACGCCGAAACTGGCAGTCACTCGTAAGGACATCTCATTCAGGGACATCTCGTGCTGGGCGAGTTGCTTGCGCAAGCGCTCGGCCTGCTTGAGGCTGGAGGCCGAATCGCAGCCCGGCAGCAGAATGAGAAACTCCTCGCCGCCGTAGCGGCCGATCGAGTCGTAGGGGCGGATGGAGTTCTGCAGACGGCGCGCCGCCTCGCGCAAGACCGCATCTCCAGCCAGATGACCATGGTGATCGTTCACGTCCTTGAAGTGATCCAGGTCCACCATGACCACGCCCAAGCAGGTGCACTCGCGGCTGATGCGCGCCAGCTCGCGGTCCATGATTTCGAGGATCGAGTTGCGGTTCCAGGCGTGGGTCAGAGAATCGCGCGTGGCTTGCTCGCGCAAGGCTTCGCGCGCCGCCAGCAGCTCGGCCTGCAGATCGACCAGGCGCCTGCCGGCCCGAAGCCGAACCTTCAGCTCATGCTGGTCGAAGGGTTTGGTGATGTAGTCGTCCGAGCCGGCCTCCATGCCCTCGATGAGGTCCTCTTTCTGGCTCTTGGAGGTGAGCAGAAGAATGTAGGTGTAAGGCTCGCGAGATCGTTGCCTGATTCTGCGGCACACCTCCGGGCCCGTCAAGCCAGGCATCATCCAATCCAGGATTGCCAGCGCCGGGGCATCTTCGGCGTCCAGCAACTCCAGCGCCTCTATCCCATCGCAAGCCACCACCACGTCGTAACCCCACTTCTGAAGCGTGGCCTCGAGCAGGTGGCGCGACACGATGCTGTCATCTGCGATAAGAATTTTCAACGGATCCCCAAGAGTGCTGTCAGTGGTGTAGTTCAGTGCAACGTAGGTCCGAAGCCTTCGCCACTGAGATTTGTAATCGGCAGAGAACCTCGCGACCGTTAGTGCTAATGGATTGAATGGCATAGGCCGATGGCCGGCTTGGTACTACGGCCGGCATACACCGATACGCTGAAGCAGCGTCTGGAGCTTTTCCAGGCTGGCGCGAATGTCAGCTTCGGTGGTTCGTGGATTGATGGTACAGACTCGCAGCACGGTTCTCCCTCGCAGGACCGTGGAAGTTACGAGGGCAAAGCCTTCTTCCAGGATCGCCTGAACCAGCCTCAGGTGAGCCGCATCGTTTGCCGCCTGGTAGCGAAAGCAAACCACCGCCATTTGGGCCGGCGTCACGATCTCCCATCCAGGCATCCGGCGGAGGTGCGCCTCGGCAAATTCGGCCAGCGAAAAACCCCGCTCGATCGCGGCGCGGAAGGACGCCATTCCAAAGACTTTGATCGACATCCAGAGCTTGAGCGCCCGGAAGCTACGGGTAAGCTGGAGGCCGTAGTCGGTGAAGTTGAACTGCTCGGAAAGCTGATGCGTGTCCTTCAGGTACTCCGGCAGAATCCGGAAGGTATCCCGCAGGTGGGCCAGGTCGCGCACCAGTACGCAGCCGATCTCGAAGGGTTGAAACAGCCACTTATGCGGATCGAGCGAGAGCGAGTCAGCCAGTTCGAGGCCGGCCAGCAGATCGCGGGCGCGCGGTGAAAACACGGCGGCCGCACCGTAGGCGCCGTCGACATGCAGCCACAGATTCTGCTCGCGGCACAGCCGGGAGAGTTCCGGGAGCGGATCGATCGCGCCGGTGTTGGTGGTGCCCGCGCTGGCAATGACGCAGAACGGCCGCATTCCAATGGCGCGGTCCTCCTCGATCCATTGCGCCAGCCTTGCTACAGGCAGCCGATAGTCCGGGTCCGAGGGCACGCGCCGAAAGCTGGATGGCGCGAATCCAAGCAGACGCAGGGCCTTTTCGAGCGACGAATGCGCCTGGTCGGAGAAATACACGGTGGCAGCGTCCACGCGGTCTTGCAGCATGACGCGGCGCGCCACCGCGAGCGCCGTAAGGTTGGCCATGGTGCCGCCGCTCACAAACAGTCCGCCGGTGGATTCCGGCAGGCCGCAAGCCTGGCGCAGCCAGTTGAGAACCGCCAACTCCACCGCGGCGGCTCCGGAGCCGCTGATCCACGTTCCTGCGAAGACGTTGTAGCCCGAAATCAGGGCGTCGGCCATAGCGCCCACGAAGTTGCCCGGGCCGGGAACGTAGGCCAGGAAGCGCGGATGATTCACGTGCATGGTGTTCGGCAGGATCTGCTGCTCCACTTGGGCCAGCACGGTTTCAAAGTCGGTGCCGTACTCGGGCGCCGGCTCGTTGAACGCGGAAATCAGAGCGGCCGGATCGCCTTTGGCTCCCACTGGTTGCGTTGCCAGCGTGCTCAGGTGCGCCACCAGGCGATCCACGACGCGATAGCCGATCTCGCGCATTCGCTCGGGCGAAAACTCCAGCTCCGGGTTCACCGCAGCGACTCCGCGGCGCCGCGAATGGCTTCTTCCAGTTGGTCCTTCGAAAAAGCGGTGCTGATGAACAGCTCCTGCCGTGCGCCCGAGCTCAGCGCGATGGCCTTCCATCCGTTCGTGGTCGGCACCGTGACTCGAATCTTCGCCGCTCCTTTGGCATCCCGCACCGGCCGGATCACGCCGGGAATCACGGAGCGAATCTGGGGATTCTGCGCCAGCAGCCGCTCCAGAAAACTCCGCACGCCATCCAGAATGCTGTGCTCCACTTTCAACTTGCCGTGCACCTTGCGCAATCTCATTTGATTCGCTTTTTGTACTGAAAATCGACGGTAAACGCGCCGTTCTCGTCCCGCAGCGCGACCACCGACCAGCGCCGGTTGAGATCCCACTCCAGGCGCACGATCTGCTGGTTGGTGACGGCCAGGTTGGTGATGTAGGTGAGCGTGATATCGGACGAGACTTGCTGCTCGAACGTGAGCCGCGCCTGGGGAATGGTGGTCACGTCCGTGAGTTGCGGATCAATCTTGATACGACCGACGCCGAAGAATTTCTCCAGGCGTCCGGACACCGGGGCAATGGCCTGTCCCAGCAGTGCATTGCTGCCCGTCGCCAGGTAGCTGGTGTTGGTGGTGTTCTGCGCTGCAGCCAGCGGGCTGGTGCCCGAAGGCGTCCGTCCCACGGCCAGCAATGCGATGATCTCGTTGGCCTCCAGCGGCGGGTCGGATCGGTACGAAAAGTTCAGCTTGTTCAGCGATCCGGAAAAGGTGATGTCCACCGTGATGCCGCGCACCTCGGTTTCCAGGTCCATATCGATCACAGGCTCGATTCTGGCCGCGTTGTAGAAATTGATTTCGCCTCGATTGATGCTGTACTTGTTGCCGAAGAACTCGATCTGGCCGGAATTGACACTGATGCTGCCGACGATCACCGGCCGCTCCGGAGTGCCGCGCAGACGCAGGCTCACATCCGCCTGGATATTTCGGGTGAGGGTGGTTTCCACTTCCAAGCCGCCCGCGCTCTCCACGCGCACGTCGAACTGGAGGCCCCGCAGATATGCGTTCGGCTCGGCCTGCGCTGAAACTGGTTTCGCCGTGGCCGCGAGCATCGCGCCGATGTCGGTGCGCGGACTCACTGCCGCGCGGTTCACGGTTACGCTGCCGGACAGCACGCTGTTCTCGGAAGTGCCCACCAGTGCCAGAGCCGCATTCACCGTGATGCTGATTCCGTCCTGGGAGCGGTACCGCACGTTGCGCGCCGAAGCCTGGACGCGGTAGACCAGCGCCGGGCCCCGAAATCCCACAAAACTGCCGCTCTCGAAGGTGACGCTGCCCCCTCCGGTGACGGCGGTCAGCGTCTGAACGGTGGCGCGGTTGCGATCAAAGAGAATCAGCCCATTGGCCTGGTCCACGCCGTTCGGAAAGTCCTTTAAGAACAAAGACGCGTTCTGCAACTCCAGCCTGCCGTCCACTTGAGGCTCCGTCAGCGGTCCCCGCACCGTCAGATTGACCACCGAGGCGCCCGCAGCCAGCAAGTTGGGATTGAAGATCTGGAGGATCGTAAGATTAATGCGGCCCTGCACGCCCAGATCCCAGGGGGTTTTGGAATCCAGCGCGAGACGCCCGGACGCAGTCAACGAGGTGTCCTTGGCGGTGAAGCTCGCGCTTCGAATCTCGATCGCGCTGGTGGTCGCTTCCAGGCGCACGGGCTGAGAGTTCCGCAGCACCAGGTCCGGCGCTGCGGCGCCGCCTCGTGTGGCCGGAGCCTGCCGGGCGCTGATCTGCACATCCGAAAGCACGATGTCAGCCTGCATGGCTGTGGGATGGTTCAAGGCGCCCGCGACGGTCGCTTCCCCCTGGAGGAAGCCTTCGAAGGGCAGCTCCTGCCGCAAATGCGGGCCCGGCACAAGGTCGTGCAGCGTGGAGAAAGGAACGCGCGGAATTTGAACGCGGGCTTGACCGGAATAGTCGCCCTCCATGCGCCATTCGCCGCTGGCCTGAATCGGAATCGAGCCAAGGTTCACGGAAGCTTTCAGTGCGAGCATCGGCAACCTGGTGCTGGCAGTGAGCTCGAGATTGCCATAGGGATGGCCATCCACCGTCGCGTTGCGCAACGAAAGCTGGCCATTCAGAGACGTGAGGTCGATAACGCCCTTGACCATTTTGGCCGCGCCGCTGGCCTTCAGGTCCACATCACCACCAAGGTCCGGCCGAAGATCCTGAACGTGTTTGATCTGAGAGAGCGACAGCCGCGCGGCGCTTAGATCAAAACGCAGCGAGCCGTCTTTCCAGTCGTTGGCCGGATGATTGTAAGCGCCGCTGACCGTAATCCGGGCCGGCCCGCTGCGAATCAAGCTGTTGGAAACTTCCAGTGCCGAAGCCGAGAATGTGACGTTGCCGCGAATGCTGTCAAAATGCTCGCCGTAGGCGGTGACGTTGTCGGCGGCGAGATCGGCCGAAGCCAGCGGCGATTCGAACGAGCCCGAAACGTGCACGGTTCCGGAGAGAGAACCGCTAACCGGCAATTGGGTCGCACCGGTCAACTGGGTCGCGTATTGTTCGGCCAGATTGTGGAGGTCCGCGCCGGACACGGCCAGCAACGCCGAGATGGTACTGGCATCCCCCGGTTTCCAATCGCGCAGGCTCACGCGCCCCTGCCCTTCCACGCGCATCTTTCCCTGCTCCACGGTCAGCGAACCAAAAGTGATCGAGGAGCGGTCCAGATCGAAGCTGGCGGCAACGCGATCGAATTTGCGCTGGCCCAGGACAAAGCCATCTAGGGCAGCTTTGCCGGAGATGCGCGGGTCAGCGAGCGGGCCGGAAACGGTGCCGTCGAAACTCGCCTGGCCCCCGTCCAGCGCGACCGGAAGCTGTTCCGGCGCGGTTTCCCCGAAGAGCGGAAACAAGGGCCGCGCATCGTTCAGATCCTTCGAGACCACGTGTAGCTGCAAGCTTTGGCCCAGGACGCCCGCGACCGCGGCGTGCGTGGATCCGATGCTGACCTGAGATTCGCCGAATTGAATTTTGCCGGCGCGCTGATCGTAATCGACTGCCACCGAACCTTGCACGCCAACGCCGCCGGCGCCCGGCACGATATCGAACTTGCCGCCGGCGATGGCGTCCGTCAGAGCAGAGCGCGTCAAGATGCCAGTCAGATGCACGGGGCCGCTCAGGACGCCGTTCAGTTCGCCGGTAGGCTGCCCATTCAATTCAGCCAGCCGGCTCAGCGAAAAATCCCGAGCCGTACCGGCGAGAACCAGCTTCTTGAAATCGATCAGCTCTACTGAACCCTGGAAGCGGCCACCGAGAGCCGCCAGGTCGACGTCCGGCAGGCGAAGTTTTTCGGGCGTCAAATCCACGCGGGAGGCGACTCGAATGTTTCTGATCGCGACATTGTTGTAAACCACCCCGAGTGCGCGCGCCACCAGCTTGCCATTGAGCTGGTAGTGGAAGGGACTGCTCTGAATGCTCCCCTGTCCCTCAAAGGACACTGCGCCGCGCGGCTCAACCGGCAGCGAGAATGCTTTCTTCAACGCGGCAACGGGCGCCGCAGCCTTCACTTCGAGACTGGCCTCAGGCGACGAAAGATCCTCGATCCGGCCCTTCAATTGGATCTTCCAGCCCGCGTCCGCGAGCGTCGTGTCGAGCACTTGGATCGAATTCGATTCGAGCCCGATCTTGCTGTCCAGATCGAAAACCAGCGGCCCGGTGAATTGCGGCCCGGAGATTCGCAGCCGCCGTGAGGATAGGCCGCCTACGTAGCGCGGGCCGGTCGCATCATAGACCAGAGAGGCCTGCAGATTTTCGCCCTGCATCTCGAGCGGGATGCGGCTCGAGTTGTAGTCGGCCAAGCCGTCGTGCAGCTCGAAGTGCTGGACTTTGAGGTCCAGCAGTTGCTCGATCGGAGTCCTGTTCGTGCGGCGGATTTTCGGCTGGGGAACATTAGTTGAGCCATCCGGCGCCACCGTCACGTACACTTGCGGCTGCTCGATTCGCAGCGAGGCGATATCTACGCGCCTCTCGAACGCCGAGATGATCTTCAAGCCGATTCGGATGCTGCCGGCCCTGAAAAACGGCGGCGCGGACGGCGGCTCGGAGCCATGCAAAACGAACGGCGACACTTCCGCGGTCAGCGCCCGCCAGTCGTAGTTGAACTGGCCGATTTCGACCCGCCCGCCGGAGGCCTGCTCGGCTACGGATACGACCCGTTCCCGCACCTTGTTCTTGAACCAGGCGGTCTGCACCACCACCAGAAACGCAGCCGCGGCTACAAGCAGCAAGCCGGCCAGGCTCAGGACGCTGATCACGGCGATCTTGGCAGGCCGGCTCATTGCAGCGCCTCGTCGTGATACCGGATGGGAACCTGGCCTCGCGCCTCGGCGAGCCACTGGTCCAAACTCTGGTCGATTCGTTGCTGGGTCAGAATCTCTTCAATCTGCGGGCGCGCGTCCGCCAGGCTGGGAACGGGCTGGACGCCCTGCTGTTGCCACTTGATGCGTTGCTGCTGATAGTAGGCTTGCACCTCCGAATCCGAAATCTGGATTCCGGGCCTGAAGCGGAAATCAATGAAGCGCAAAAGGGTCAACTGCCACAGCAGACGCTGCTTCAAATCGTCCTCACTGATTCCATATTGACGCAACGCGTCCTGATACGCGGCCTCGCTGGCGTAGCGAGCTTTTGCCTCCCTCAGCGTCGCGTCGGTCTCGCTGGGCGCGGGCTGCGGGTAGCGGCTGAATTCCATTTCGCGCTTCACCAGGGCCTGTTCGATGAGGCGGCCGGCCGCTTTCTTTCTCTCCGCCGTGGAGAGATCGATTTTTGCGTCATTGAGAACTGCAGTAATCCGTACTTCCTGTTCGATCTGCGCCTCGGTAATCACCTGCATGCCCACCGAGATGGCGATCCGGTCGATGACGTCGCCGCGCAGCATCCAGCCGGCGCAAATGAAAAGCCAGAGCGGGAACCAATGCTGCATCGGCTTCTTCATCAGAACGTTTGCCCCAGCGAAAAATGGAACTGGAACACGTTGATCCGCTGCACCACCTGCTGGCCGCCTCCGAACAGCAACTGGTCCGGCGTGCCCTGGAACCCGAAAAAGCGCGGGGAGTTGGGACTCAGCGAGAAGTCCACCCGGACGGGTCCGATGGGAGTGCGGTAGCGGACGCCCAAGCCGAAGGCTTGCACGGCGTAGTCGAAATCCTGAAGATTGCGCTGGCTGAATCGAAGGCTGATCCGGTTCACCGCGGAATAGACGTTTCCAAAATCGTTGAACAGCACGCCGCCGAGATTTTCTCCCAGCAGCGGGAATCTGAGCTCGACCGTATTGATAAACAGCGCGTTGCCCCCGATCGGGAAGCCGGTCTCGAGGTCGCGCGGGCCAGCCTGGAAATCGGGGAAGGCTCGATTCGAAAAAGCGCCGCCGCCGAAAAACCTCTCGGCCAGCGGAATCTCGGGGAGGCCGGAATAGCGCTCGATCAATCCGAAGGTCGTGGTTCGCGCGAAGATCACGTTCCGGCTCAGCGGATGATAGGTGGAATTGCGCGCCACCAGGCGGCCGAATCCGGTTTGCGATCCCAGCCAGTTGGAAGCCAGCGCCATGTCCAGGCTACTGTAGATCCCGCGGTGCGCGTCGATGGGGTCGTCGCGACGGTCCTGGATCAGGGTCGTGGAAACAAATCCGACGCGCACCGGTTGCGAGAGCAACGGAATCAGCTCGGGCGTGATCAGCGGTTGCCCGAGAATGTTGACCTTCCGAAATGTCAACCGGTACTGGATCGAGTTGGCTTTCGAGAGCTTCTGTCCCAGTTGAACCGATCCTTCCTCGCGCCGCGACGAAAAGGTGCGAACGTCGTGCGAAATGTCGAATAGTCCGGTGAATTGCAGGTTCAGGTTGGGATTGCCTTTAAACTGCGGCGCTAGATAGTTCAGCAGCGCGCGCTGCTCCAGAGTCGAGACACTGGTTTGGACGCCGACCGTGTGGCCCAACCCCAAAAAGTTCAAGCGGCTGATGCCGAAGGAAACGCGAGGGCTGAAACCGGTGGTGCCAGCCGGAGACTCCAGCGAGGCGGTGCCGCCCCCGATGCGTCCAATCTCGGCGCCGAAGCCATAGTTCAGCGAGTAGCGGCCCGCCTCTTCGACCGAATAGAGCACGTACTTGTCCGGTTCCTGGCCGTCGGGATTCTGCAGAGCCGCGTCCACTCGTGCGAAAATCCCCAGATCGTACAGACGCCGCTGGCTTCCCGTGATTTTGCTTTGAGAGAGCGGATCGTGGGCCTGAAGATCGATTCGACTGCGCACCAGGTCGGCGCGAGTTCTGAGCAGCCCGCTCACCACGACATCCCGCACGTACTCGCGCGCGCCGGGCGTCACCACGAACTTGAGATCCATGTGCTGAGGTTCGGCGGCCGGCGTGGAAGTGTATTCGAAAGCCGCCTGCGGATAACCTTGGTTGTAGTAGTAGTCCAGGATGCTGTCGCGATCGCTGGCCACGTTCAGGTCGCTGAACGGTTGTCCTGGCGTGGAGTGGAGCAGGGGCAGCAGCGCGGCCCGATCCGGCGACGGCACTCCCTCCAGATCCAGGTTGGAAACGAACCATTGCTGGCCCTCCTTGATATCGACCAGAATAGCGATATTCGCCGGTATGCCCCGGTAGTCGTCGACTTCGCGCCAGGTGATCTCCACGTCGCGGAAGCCGTTGGCGCGATACAAGTCGCGAATTCCATCCACGTCACGCTCCATGTCGCTGCGGCTGTAACGGCCCCAACGGTAGCGCGGAAAGCTGGCTGGAATTACCGATATTCGCTCCCGCAGGGTCTTCTCGTCAAAATAGTGATTGCCGAGGATCTCCAGCCGGCCGATCTTGTGGCGCGAGCCCCGCTCGACGATGTAGTCGATGTACTCCCGGCCGGGCGGCGTGGTGGTGGTGTAGCGCACCATGACATCAAAATAACCCTGCGATTGGAAGTACTCGGCCAGATCGCGGGTGCCCTCTTCCAGCAGATCCCGGTCCACTGTCCGCTCTTCATAAATCGGCAGCAGGCTTCGAATTTTCCCGGCTGACATGCTTGCGCCGCGCACTCGCACGCCGACCTCCGGGCCGCTTTCGATTTCGATCCCCGGCGTCACTGTGTTCGTGCCGGCGTGATAATCGATATCCACGAGTTTCACCTGCGCCAGCAGATGATCGTGCTTGGGATACCAGTTGCGGATGTTGTCGAGCCCATTGCGGAGGCGGCTTTCCGTTAAGGAGTGCCAGCCAAGCAGGCCTCGGAAGCGCTTCCATCCGGTAGAGGAAATCAGGCTCTCGGTGGACCGCTCGGTCTGGCCGGTGGCGGAGAGCCCATCGAACCTGGCGCGCTTGCCGGAGTCGATTTTGAAATCGACGTTCACCTGCTGCGTGCTGGCATCGATGGAGGAGTTGGACTGGACGGTGGCATGATAGAAGCCGTTTCTCTTGAGGAGGTCCACCAGGCGGTCCACGGCGGTCTTGGTTTGCTCCGCCGAATAGTCGGTTCCCAGTTGCAGCTTGGTGGCCAGCACCAGCTCGCCTTCGTTGGGCGGTTCGGAAACGCCGTTCACCGCCACGTGTCCCACGAAGTGGTTCGGTTTGGTCACCACCGTCAGGATCACTCCGGAGGCACCCAGGGTCGCATCCACCGCGATGTCGGCGTACTCGCCGGTCTGAAACAGGCGCTGGATGGCATCGCGCACGTCGGAGCCGCGCAACGGCTGTCCGGGCCGTAGCGGAAGCATGGCCATCAGCTGCTCGTAGGTGAGCGGCTGCTTGGCGGGATCGAATCGAACGCTCGCGATGGGCCGGCCCTCATATTGTTCGGGGAGCGCGCTGAGGGGCATCCCGCACAGCGCCAGGAGCATGGGGACACTTACCCACCAGCCCAGCCGGATTGACACAAGCGACCATCTTAGCGCATCGGCTGGTACCATCTTGGTTGTATGATGCCGCGAGTTGAAGAGCGTTACTCGCGCCAGATTCTGTTTCCCGGGATCGGCCACGCGGGGCAGCAACGCTTATTGGACGCGCGCGTCGCCGTGCTCGGTTGCGGCGCCTTGGGCAGCTTCCAGGCAGGCGCCCTGGCTCGCGCCGGGGTTGGCTTCCTGCGGATCATCGACCGCGACTACGTGGAGTTGAGCAATCTGCAGCGGCAGTGGCTGTTCGACGAATGCGACGCCGAGCAAGGACTGCCGAAGGCCATCGCTGCTGCCCGCAAGATCGGCCTGATCAACCGTGACATCCACGCCGAACCGGCCGTCGCGGACCTGACCGCTGCCAACCTCGACGATCTTCTCGGCGATGTAGATTTGATCCTGGACGGCACGGATAACTTCGAGACTCGCTACCTGATCAACGACTACGCGGTGTCGCGGGGGCGTCCGTGGATCTACGGCGCTGCGGTAGGAAGCTACGGGATCACGATGCCGGTGGCGCCTGCGCGCACGGCTTGCCTGCGCTGCCTGTATCCCGACCCGCCGGGCGGCGCGCAGCCGACCTGCGAAACCGCCGGCGTGCTGGGTCCGGTGACGGCTGTAATTGCGAGCCTGCAGGTGAGCGAAGCGCTGCGGATGCTGTGCGGCCTCGAGCCGTCGCGGAAAATCACCACCGTGGACGTGTGGAGCTGCGAGATCCGGCAAGTGGCGCAGCCGGGTCCGCTGGAGCAATGCCCGGCGTGCGGCCGCCGCGAATTTCCCTACCTGAGCGGCGCCGCGCGCGCCCCCGTGAGTCTGTGCGGCCACAACGCAGTCCAGATTCACGAGCGCAATCGTCCGCTGGATTTGCGCGACTTGGCTTCACGCCTGGCGCCGCTCGGCGCCGTCCGCTCGAATGAATTCGCGCTGCGGTTCGAGACGCCGCCGTATCTGCTCACGGTTTTTCCGGACGGGCGCGCGATCATCAAGGGCACCACCGATGTAGGCCTGGCGCGCAGCCTGTACGCCAGGTACATCGGGGCTTAGGCTCCTCCCGTTCCTGCGTCGTTTGCGCCCGCCGCCAATCGGAGCTAAGCTCGTTGGTAGAAAGGCGCTTATTATGCGTCGGGTCGTGTTGGTCCTCAGCATCGGACTTCTAGCTGGGCTCCCAGTGCTTGCGCAGCGCGGCGGAGGCCACGGTGGCGGCGGAATGCGCGGCGGTGGGGGCGGCGGGATGCGTGGCGGCGGCATGGGCGGAATGCGCGGCGGCTTCGGCGGTGGCGGTTTCCGGGGTGGCGGAGGATTCGGGCGAGGCTTCGGCGGTTTCCGTGGCGGCTTTCGCGGCAACTTCGGCTTCCGCAACTTCAATCGCTTTGGCTTCTTCTCACCGTTCGGATTCGGAGCCCCGTTATTTCTTGGAGGTTTCGGTTTTGACGATTGGCCGCTGGACTACTCGTATCCTTACAACTACTCTGGGTATCCACCATACGGCGGATACCAATCTGGTCAGCCGCAGGTCATAATCGTCCAGCAAACCCCGAACGCTTATTCCTACGTGCAACCTGAGCCGGCCACGCCGGTCGTGCGGGAGTATGTGTCTCCCGAGCCATCGCAAACCAGCTACGAACCTCCGCTGTATCTGATCGCCTTCCAGGACGCCTCGATTCGAGCCGTGCTCGCGTACTGGACGGAAAGCTCGACGCTCCACTACGTGAGCATGGACCACGAGCAAAAGCAGGCGCCGCTGGCTTCCGTGGATCGAGCGTTGAGCGAACGCTTGAACCGCGAGCGCAATGTTCCGTTTCGTCTGCCGAGTCCGCCGCCCGCGCGCTGAGCGCCGCACTCGGGTTATCTGACGACGACTTTGTCGACGGCCTGATTGTCGAACTCGTCGGTCACGCGCACCGCGATCACTTGTTCGCCGGGCCTGCGATCGATCACCAGATGGTAGTCTTCCTCCGGAGAGTCCGACAGCTTGGTCACTGGTTCCACCAGCAGCCAATCTCCGCCATTCACCGAATACTCCGCTTTGTCGATGTTGCTGCGCGCGTCGCGCGCCTTCCAGGTGAGCTCCACCTTGTTGCCGGCGACCGCACCCTTCAGGTTGAGAATCTGCGGCGGGGTGTTGTCGATCAGGAACGGGTCGCTGACCAGCACGGCTTCCAGGGCCTGGTCGCGCGGATTGCCGGGCGCGTCGGACGCCGTGATGCGCAGTTCATATTCGCCATCCGGAAAAGCGGCGGTGTCCCAGCTCAGATATTTGTCCTTGACGCCATCTTTGAGAAGCTTCCAGTCGGATTCCTTGACGCCGCGGATTTCCACCTTGAAGACCAGGCTGTCGCCGTCCTCGTCGTTAGCCAACCAGCGCGCGCCCTGGTGCCCCTTGGCGTAATTGAGCGTCACGGATGTCCCCAGCTCGGCCGAGGAGAGCGCTGAGCTCCTGCGAGGCTGTCCGAGCGGCGGTAGCGTGATGTTGTTGGACGGTGTCAGGGAAAGTGAAGCGGCAGGGAAACGGTAATTGGGCGGAGTCATCTCGATCTCCTCCACCACCGGCGCGACATTCTTGGGAAGGTAAGCGATCTCGACGTAAGAAACTTCGGCCGCCTGAGCGCTCCGCGAGGCAGATAATTCTATCTTGTATTGCAGGAAGCGCGCTGCGGGCGAGACCGTACGGCCGCCCCCGCAGGAATCGCAGATCGCGCCGGCATTGGGGTCCGGCTGGAGCGCGGCCCAGGGACTCCAGTTGCTCTCCGGATGGTTCAGGTTGCCGGCGCGCGTCGAGACGGAAATAGTACCCGTGCCGCGATAGCTGATCCGGCCCCAAGCGGCGAAACTTCCGGCGTCCAGGACTTCGCTCTCAAACGAGCCGCTCGACTCCAGCCCCGGGCCCACGCGATAGACCTTGCCGATGTTTCCTGTGACCGCGAAGATTTCTCCGCGCGCCCCGGTTCCGAAACCGGTGACCTGAGTCGGCGAAGCGTCCAGCAGCAAGGTGCTGATGGCATCGGTATCGAGCCGGTAGATTTTCCCGCGATTTCCGGTTCCCAGGATCGGCTTGCCGTCGCGATCGAACGTGATGGCGTACACGATGTCCTGCGGGTTCGACCAGGCTTTGCGCGGAGAGCCGTCGGGATTGATGCGGTAGACATCGGATCCGCCCAAGCTGGCGGGAACCAGCGGGCTGGGCGGTGCAGTGCGCGGAGCAGCCGGGGCCAGCACCACCACATTTCCAGCGGTCGCCGGAACTGGGGAGGGCGACGGAACCTGCGCCGGAGCCGGTGTCAATGGAACTGCGCCGGTCTTGTTGCCCGTGCCAGCAGCGTAGATGGCGCCGCTTTTCGCCACCGCCACCGCGGTGATCTCGCGCTTGGGAGCCTGGTAGAGCACAAACCCCTGGCCCGAAGGCGACACCCGGAGAATCAGCCCGCTGGGTTCGGTGCCCACGATGAGATTGTCATGCGCGTCGAGGGCCAGCGAACGCGCGTGCGTCTCTTCGGTCTTGAAGAACAGGCGGCCCGCCCCCTCCGGCGTCACGCGATAAATCTCGCCTTGCTCGCCGGTGGCGACGAACAGATCGCCTTGGCTCGAAAACGCCATCGCCCAGATATATTTCTGCTTCGGATCGAAGAAGACCCGCGCTTTTCCGTCGGAAGAGATCTTATAGATCTTTCCGTCCGGATCGGTGGCGGCGTACACCTGATCTTTGCTGTCCAGCGCGATGGCGTGGATCTCCAGGCCCTCTAATTCGGCGAACGTTTTGCTCTTGCCGGAGGTGTCGATGCGGAAAAGCTTGGCCGATCCGCTGCCCGAGCCGCCGCCCGCCGTGTACAGGTTGCCTTTCGAGTCGGCCGCGATGGCCCACAGATAGGGCGTCGAGGAATCGAAGAGCTCCGGAAATTGAGGAGCGAGGTACAGCCGGCCATCGCTGCGCAACGAAAGATGCGTCAACGTTCCTTTTTCGAAGTCCGTGCGGTCGCCCTGCTGCCAGAAGCGCGTTTCGACCGCCAAGCAGGCGGCCACGGCAGCGGCGCCCACCGCCAGGAATCTTAGAATTCGCATGGATGAATTACTGAATATGGATTACTTCACAAGGATGCGCAAGGAATAGCTTCCGTCGATCATCAAGTCGAACGGAACGCTGCCCTGCTCGACCGCGCTTTCCGCTGAACTCACGAAGCGCCGGCTCGCCGTGCGGCCGGTCTGCATCACGTTCATGATCGAGGCCGGAAGACTGGGAAGCGTTTTATCTTCGTAAAAGACCGTGGGGCGCGGCTCGACCAGCGAGATGTACAGCTTGTTGTTGCTGCGCTCCTGGTTGATCAGCGAAACAGTTTGCGGGATGTCCATGAACCGTTCCGAGAGGCCGGCCACGGTCTGAATGCGGTTCAGCGTCTCGGCGTCGCTCAACAGGATCCGGTGCTCGCCTTTGGCCAGGGCCGCGGGAATCTTGAGCAGGAACTCGCGTTCGATCCGCTCGCCGCGATAAGGCCGCAGGAAAACTTTCACCGGGACTTCCGAACCGGCTTCCACCTCGCTGGAAGGCACCCAGGCGTTTTCGATGGTGGCTACGCGCCGCTCCGGAAAGATGTCGATGGTGGCGTCCACCGTCTTGAGCTTGGGGGTGTGCACCGGATTCAGGAACAGCCGGTTGAATTTGTCGCCCCACCAGCCCGCCAGTTGCATGGGCGCGGGGGCGGGATTCTCGCTCGAGGCCAGCATGGTGCTGAGCGACAGCGCCTGCTGCCCGTCCAGCTCCACTTTTCCGCTCAGCCGGTAGGTGGTTTCGTCCGCGAAATCGTTCAAGCCCGAGAGGGTATTGAACAGAGTCAGCATCATCAAATACGGGGTCCACTTCTGGTTGACGAAGATGCTGAAATGCAGATCTTTCTCATTGCGGACCGTGTTGTTGTCGCCGAAGGAGCGCACCTTCACGCTGACCGGCACCATGGCGGCCGTCGCTCCCAGTTCCCCCATGATGGCGCTGTGGCGATCCTGCTTCAGCGCGCCGACAATTTCCGTAGCGTTTCCAAATTTGTTGGGCTGGTACTGCGAGGCCAGCGTCATCAGGACGTCGGCCTTGGCCATCGGCATGTCCACCGGCCCGAGATTGAAGAAGGAGTGCCCGCAGGCCAGTACGTGTTTGCCGTCGTTGTAGGTCACCGTGCACATGCCGGTGACGCTCATGTCTCCGGTCACCAGGACGCCGGTGACGGCATCGCCCGGCTGGAGCGAATGCTGCCAGCCTGCGGCGGGTTTACCGCTGAGCGTGGTGCTCGATGCGCCGCCGCCCGCGACCGTCATCCCGAGCTGCTGGAACAGGGGCGAGAATTCGCGCAGAACGTTGTCGTGGAAACCGGCGAAGCTCAGTGGCGTCTCGATCGGGATCATGGTCGAGAGCTGGGCGCTCGCCATCGTTCCGGCCGAAAGCACTTGCGCCAGCATTCCGGAAGGTACCGGAACCGGCTCCTGCGCTACCGCCTTGTCCGGCGTGCGGGCATCCAGCGGGCGGGAGTTTTCAAACTCGTTCACTTCGAGCATCAGCTCGATGGGCGTGATTCCGCAGATCGCATCGGGAGAGAAAACGCTGAAGCGCAGCGCCACCGCGCCCAGCAGCTTACCATCGATGTAGACCGGGCTGCCGCTCATTCCACCCGCCACGTTGGTCCGGGTGGCTTTGCCGCCCAGCTTGGCGAGAATGATGTCCTGATTGGGTCCCCACTGGTTTTTGAGGATGCCCATGATCTCCACCGGGATGGGTTCCGGCTCGGCGCCGGAAAGAACCGTCCAGGCGTAGCCTTTCATTCCAGGCTTGAGATCGGCTTCCTTGAAAATCTGGACCTTTCCGGCTTTGGGCCGGACGGGCGCTGGCTCCTGAGCGGGCAGGAGAGACGAGCATGCCAGCGCCACAGCGAGTGCGGCAAACTTCATTGGACCTTCCTTTAATTGCTGCGGAACACCGAAGTGCTGCTTTCATTATGATCCAGATTTTAGGCGCGTGGGAGCCGAGCTGCCGCGCCGGCCGGCCTTGGGTCAGGGTTGCGGAATGGTGTGATCCGGGTTGTAGCCGCCGCCTGGGTCCTGATCCTGCTCGGCCGGCTCCGGCGGATGCAGCGGACCGCGCGGCGGACCCTGGGAAGTCTCGGGCGCATCCTTGGGCTGCCTGAGCTCATCGATCATCGGTTGCACGATGCCTTTCTGGCTCTCCGGCTGGGCCTTTTCAGCCGGGGACGTTTCAGGATGTTGTTGCCTCACGGGTTGGTCCTCTTCGGGATGTTTCATGGGTTTTCCTTTCTAACCGGATTCTAGAGACGCACGCTCCAGGGGCAACCGGCCCAGACAAGCAACTGCCTGAAAAGGATACAAATCGAATCAACCAACGCGAGTTACTGTGCGAAATCGTTAGAAACCGATGGCGATCAGAAATTCAGCCTGGTTCAAGTTGGAGGGAAAGGTCGTGAAGCCGGCCACCGTTGCATCCGAACCCCAGCGCGAATAGCGTATCTCCGGCATCACGCGCAGGCGCAGAATCTTGATGTCGACGCCGCCGCCCAACGCCGCCCCGGCGTTCGACAAATTCGACCCCCGGCTTCCGACTGCCCGGAAGATAGGACCCGCCTCGACGTAAGGGCGAATGATGGGCAGGTGAAGGAAATGGTATTTGCCGAGGATGGGGAATTCCCAGGAACTGATGTCGGTAACCGAGTGCCGGACCGGCTGGGGAACCACCGTGATGTCGGTCGTCAGATTGAGCGGCCGATACAAGGCGTCGGCCTCGACCGAGAATCCCAGCGGCAAGCCCAATTCAACCACCGGGCCGATGACGTAGTTCTTGCTTTCGGAGAAGGCATGGGTGATCACGTCCACGCCGTGCGTGGTTTGGTCCTGGAAAGCGTCGGTCAGCGGTAGGCCGCTTTTTACGCCAAAGAACACATTCTGTGCGAACGCAGCAGTACAGGTCAATATCAGACCCGTGGTGAGGTGCCTGAAGGAGCGCATATTCCATAGATGCTCCAGTCGCGCCCGGAGTTTCGGTATGGCTATGTTTCAAGAATTACAATCGCCACGCCCTGCTGCGCGGTGTGCGTAAGCGACAGGGCCGTGTGGCGCACGCCGAGACTTTGCGCGATGCCCGCCGCCGCGCCGTGGAACTGCAGCGTGGGGCGTCCCGTCGGGAGATTGACGACTTCGAAATCCTGCCAGCGCACGCCGCGCTTCCAACCCGTGCCGATGGCCTTCATGGCGGCCTCTTTGGCCGCAAAGCGGGCCGCGTAGCGCTCGTAGCGGTTGGCCTTGCTCTCCACGTAAGCGATCTCGCCGGCGCAAAAGACGCGTTCGAGAAACCGCTGGCCGTGCCGTTCCACCACCTCGCGAATGCGCTCGACCTCCGAGACATCGATGCCGACCCCGACGATCACAACTCCACGCCCGTCGAGGTCAGCGTCAGCCGCCCATGCTTGACGCCCTTGGTGCTGATCAGGGCGTCGGCAATCTTTTTGACCGCCGCCGCCTTTCCCCGGACCACCAGGACTTCCAGGCAGTGATCGTGGTCCAGGTGCACGTGCAGCGTGGAAAGAATGTGGTGGAAGTGGGAGTGCTGCAGGTCCGTGAGCTTCTCGTTGAGCAGGCGGACGTGATGATCGTACACCAGCGTGACGGTCCCCACCACGGTGCTGTCGGGCCGTTCCCAGGTCCGCTGCACCAGCTCTTCGCGGATCAAGTCGCGGAAGGCCTCGGAACGGTTGGTATATCCGCGCGAAGCGATCAAGTGGTCGAACTTCTTCAGCAGCTCGGAATCGATGGCCACGCCAATGCGGCTCAGCTCGCTCATTTGTATAGAGCGTAGCAAGCCGGATGACGGCCCGCGCGGGGCCCTCGCGGCTCGGGGTGGCGCTGCGGCCGGCGCGGCCCGACGGTGCGCGGCAGGTCGCAGGCGGGCACTGCGATGGTTCCGCAGAGGACGCGGCATAGCGTCCAGAACCGCCCGCCCGCCAAGCGTGACACGGTTTAAAAAATCGTGCTACTGTGGAGCCGTCAGCCGGCATGCATATTCCCGACAATTTCCTGTCCACGCCCGTGTGGGCCGCGCTGGATGCAGTCAGCATTTCCGCGGTGGGCCTGATGGTGAAGCGCGCCAGCCGCGAGCTGGAGGAGACCCGGGTTCCGTTGCTGGGGGTGATGGGTGCGTTCGTCTTCGCCGCACAGATGATCAATTTCCCCGTTGGGGCCGGAACAAGCGGACACCTGGTGGGCGGTGCACTGCTGGCCTGTACGCTGGGCCCCGCGCCCGCGGTTCTGGTGATGACCACGATCATCGCCATTCAGGCCATCGTATTTCAGGATGGCGGCGTTCTGGCGCTGGGCGCGAACGTTTTCAATATGGCTGTGGCAGGCGTGTTGGTGGGTTATTGGCCCTTCCAGCTTTGGGGCGCGAGCCGGCGCAGGACGGCGATTTTCATGGGTGGATTTCTTTCCGTCATGGCCAGCGGATCGCTGGCGCTGGCCGAGCTTTTGATCTCCGGAGTCGCGATGCCGCAGGCCTGGGTCTTCACCTCGCTCGGGCTGTTTGCGGTCAACGCGATCATCGAAGGCGCCATCACTATTTCGGTGATTCAAGCTCTCGAAAAGGTGAACCCGGGATTCGTGCAGCAGGCCAAGCGGTCCAGCGGCCGCGCGCTGGCGGCATTGAGCGGCGCCGGCGTGCTGCTGGGAATCACCGGATTCCTGCTCGCGTCCAGCGCACCGGATGGAATTCAGCGCCTGGGCCAGCGCTTGGGAATTTCAACCAAACCGGGCTTTGACACGCCGCTGGCGAATTACACTTTGGGACATTTTGAATCGGCGTGGCTGCGGAGAGCGGCCGCGGGGCTGGCGGGACTCTTGCTGATCTATGCGATATGCACCGCGGGAGCCCGAATGATCGGCCGGCGAAGGAGCGCCTGAGTGCACCACGTACTGGTTGACCAGTGGAGCCAGGGCGCAAGCCCGTTGCACGCGCGCGATCCGCGAGCCAAGGTTATGGTGCTGCTGATTTTTCTGGTCGCGTTGGCGACCACCGCGCCGGACGCAGCCGTAACGCTGACCATCGATGCAGCGCTGCTCGTGGCCGGCATTCTGATCGCCGGACTTCCGCCCGGTGGACTGCTGCTGCGCGCCATGGCGATTCTCCCGTTTTCGCTCACCTTCGGATTGATCAGTTGGCTGGCTGGCGACCGGCTGCGGGCCATCGGCCTGGCGGAGAAAAGCTATCTTTCCACCGCCGCGGTGCTGCTGCTGGTGGGAACCACGCCGCTGCCGCGGCTGCTCAGCGGGCTGGAGTCGATGGGCTGCCCGCGATTGCTGGTGCTGCTCGCTCAATTCCTGTATCGCTACCTTTTCGTGATATCGGAGCAGGCCCAACACCTGCGGCTGGCTGCCGCGTGCCGGGAGGGCCGCGCCCGGAAGAATCGCCGCTCGAAATTCCGCGCGGCCGCGGGCGCCCTCGCGGTGTTGTTTGCTCGCTCTTACTATCGGGCCGAAGGGATTCATCAGGCCATGCTGGCGCGCGCCTTCGCCGGGCGTTTTGCGACGCTCAACCCTTTGCGCTTCCGCGCCACCGATGGTCTCTTTACTGCGGCCCTGGCGGTGTTGTTGATTCTAGCCCGCCTCCCATGACGCCGTTCATCGAAGTTCGCGATCTGCATTTTCAGTACGAGGATGGCACCCAGGCGCTGGCGGGAATCGACTTCACGCTGCATGCCGGCGAGACGGTGGCCTTGTTAGGCGCCAACGGTTCAGGTAAGACCACCTTCGTGCTGCAACTCAACGGGATTCTCCGCGGCCAGGGGAGCGTCACGGTATGCGGTCTCCCGGTGACTAAGGAAAACCTTGCGGCCATTCGCTCCAAGATCGGAATGGTGTTTCAAGACTCGGAGGAACAACTTTTCATGCCGACCGTGCTGGAGGACGTGGCTTTTGGTCCGCTGAACCAGGGGTTGTCTCCCGAGCAAGCCATCGAAAAGGCCAAATTGGCGCTCCAGCAAACCGGGATGGAACTCGCTCTCGGCAAGGCGCCGTATCATCTGAGCGCTGGAGAGAAAAGAAAGGTGGCGCTGGCTGGGGTTTTGGCTATGGAGCCCGAGATTTTGGTCTTGGATGAGCCTACTACGTTCTTAGACCCGCCCGGGCAACGTAACTTACTCCACTTACTTCGGGAGCTGCCACAGGCCAAGCTGATTGTAACCCATAATACGCGCTTCGCCGCGGCGCTCGCCCAGCGGGCGGTCTTTTTCGAGCGCGGCAGGTTAGTGGCCGACGGACCGATCGAGGAAATCGCTCAGCGCTTCGACTGGGCTTATTCACCTTTCCCGGATGCGGATTTGCGATATTCCGCCCAGCGGCGTTTCTGAGCGGCACCGATACGACGGCGCGCTGCTGCGCTGAGACGGCTGGGACCGCGCTTCACTCGGTTGTTGGCGCCGGGCGGCCGCCCTCGAGGGCCCTTTCCCAAGAGGCCGCGCACATCCCGAATTTGTTCCTCGATTCGCTGCTTTTGTAGCTCCAGCCCTTCCAAAGCCGCTGACAGCAACGAGCGATTTTCGATAGTTTTCCTGGGCCGAGGCATTGGCCCTCCTATTCAAATCATACTCGACTATTGGTCGTTGATGATAGTGTTACTCGCAGTTACAGTGAACCGCCTTTAAGACCCCGAATTCCGCACCGAATCGAGGATAAAGGTGACCGGCCCATCATTTACAAGATAGACTTGCATCTCGGCCTGAAATACACCAGTTTCGACGGCCGTATTACTCAATCGCAGGCGCTCGACGAAATACTCATACAGTTCCCTGGCTTGCTCGGGCGGGGCCGCTTCGTCGAAGCTAGGCCGCCGGCCTTTCTGGCAGCTTCCGTACAGAGTGAATTGCGAAACCACCAGGAGCGACCCTCCGGTTTCGAGAACCGATCGATTCATTCTGCCTTCGGCATCAGGAAAAATTCGAAGCTGAACAATCTTGCCGGCGAGATAGTCCGCGTCTTCGCGGCTGTCGGTGTGAGTGACGCCTAACAGAATCGCCAAGCCAGGACCGATCGCACCGACCGTCCGGCCTCCGACGTCGACGTGAGCCTTACTAACGCGCTGAAGGACAACTCGCATGCCGTGGCCTGAGGAGAATTCCCAATATTAGCTGATTCTCTTCCGCGCTCACGGGATTCGGTTCGAAACCTGCTACAAGAGAATCAAATGCACATTCGAAAAGAAGACGTACTGGAGTACCACTCTTCACCACCGCCCGGAAAAATTTCGACCACGCCCACCAAGCCCTGTCATACCCAGCGAGACCTGAGCCTGGCTTATACGCCCGGCGTCGCGATCCCGTGCCTGGAAATCGAACGCCAGCCGTCGCTCGCCTATCGCTACACGGCCAAGGGAAATCTGGTGGGAGTGGTGACCAACGGCACGTCGGTGCTGGGCCTGGGAAACATCGGCGCGCTGGCGGGCAAGCCGGTGATGGAAGGCAAGGCGGTGCTGTTCAAGCGATTCGCCGATATCGACGCCTTCGACCTGGAGCTGGCGGCCAGCGATCCCTGGGATGTCATCCGCGCCTGCCAGATGCTGGAGCCCACCTTCGGCGCCATCAATCTGGAGGACATCAAGGCGCCGGATTGTTTCGTGATCGAAGAAGAGCTGCGGCGCACCTTGCGGATTCCGGTGTTTCACGACGATCAGCACGGCACCGCGATCATCGTCGGCGCGGCGCTGCTGAACGCGCTGCTGCTGGTGGGCAAGAAAATCGAAAACGCGATCGCGGTGTGCAATGGCGCGGGGGCCGCATCGCTGGCCTGCGCCGAGCACGCCATCCGGCTGGGGATGAAGCGCGAGAACATCATCATGTGCGACCTCGCCGGCGTCGTATACGAAGGCCGTACCGAAGAAATGAATCCCTACAAGGCGCGCTTTGCCCGCAAAACGGAGCTGCGGACGCTGGCCGAAGCCATGCGCGGCGCGGACGTGTTCATCGGGCTTTCGGTGGGCAACTGCGTGACGGCGGAAATGGTGCTGTCCATGGCCAATCGCCCCATCGTGTTCGCCCTCGCGAATCCGGAACCCGAGATTCCCTATGACGTGGTGGTGAAAACGCGGCCCGACGCCATCGTCGCCACGGGACGCTCGGATTATCCGAACCAGGTGAACAATCTGCTGGGCTTTCCGTTCATTTTTCGCGGCGCGCTGGATGTTCGCGCCACCACCATCAACGAGGAGATGAAGCTGGCGGCCACGCAGGCGCTCGCGGAACTGGCGCGCGAAGATGTTCCCGACTCGGTCAGCCGTTCCTACGGCCTGCAGCGTCTCGAGTTCGGGCCCCAATACATCATCCCCAAGCCGTTCGATCCGCGCGTGCTGATTCGCGAAGCCTCCGCCGTGGCGAAGGCCGCCATGGACAGCGGCGCCGCGCAGGAGCAGGTGGATCTGGACGAGTATCGCGAGCAACTGGAGCGGCGGCTGAGCAAGGTGCACGGCGTAATGCGCATCATGATCAACAAGGCGCAGCAGGAACCCAAGCGCGTCGTGTTCCCGGAAGGCGAGGAGCCAAAGATCCTGCGGGCGGCCCAGATTCTGATCGACGAAAAGATCGCGCTGCCGATTCTGCTGGGCCGCGAAGCCGTGATACGGGGACAAGCGGCGAATCTCCGCCTGACGCTGGAGACGGCCGTGCTGGTCGATCCCTGGCATTCTCCCGAGCTGGGCCGCTACGCCGACGAGCTGTATCGCCTCCGCCGGCGCAAAGGCGTCACGCGCAGCGAGGCGGGTGAATTGGTGCTGGACCGCAATTACTTCGGTTCGATCATGGTGTCCACAGGCGACGCCGATGCGCTGGTGGGCGGCATCAGCATGCATTACCCCGATACGATACGGCCCGGCCTGGAGGTGATCCCGCTGCGCGCCGGACTGCGCCGCGTGTCCGGCCTGTACTTGATGATTACCCAGCAAGGCATCTATTTCTTCGCCGATGCCACGGTGAACATCGAGCCGAGCGCCGAAGACCTGGCGGAAATCGCCATCTCGGCGGCGCAAGCGGCGGAGCGTTTCAACGTCAAGCCGCGCGTGGCGCTGCTCTCGTTCTCCAATTTCGGGAGCACGCGCCACCCGCTGGCCGACAAAGTGCGCCGGGCCGTGGAATTGGTGAAGCAACACGCGCCGTCGCTTATGGTGGATGGCGAAATGCAAGCCGACACCGCGATCGCCCCCGAGATCATCGAGCAGACCTACCCGTTCAGCTCGCTCAAGGGCGGCGCGAACGTACTGATCTTCCCGAACCTGGAGGCCGGCAACGTCGCGTACAAGCTGCTGGCGCGATTGGGCGGAGCCGAAGCCGTGGGACCGATTCTGATGGGGCTCTCCAAACCCGTGCACGTGCTGCAGCGCGGCGCCGAGGTAAATGAAATCGTGAATGTGGCGGCCATCGCGGTGGTGGACGCTCAGGAAGCCGCGCGGCGGATCGGCGCCGCTTAGCGGCGTGTGCCGCCGGGGCACCTCTGTTTTCGATATACTTTACAAGGACGTGATCGGAGTGTTCACCGCGCCAACTGGCGGACGGACCACATCGACTTCAACCTGAATCGGGCTGAAGAAACCTAAATGAGGAGAGCTTAGAATGTTTCAAACTTCGAGGGCGTACGTGTGTCGGAACAAGACCTTAGTGGCAGCCTGCGCGGTACTGGCTGCCGGAGGATGGCAATCGGCGCGAGCCGCGATTCTGTGCGTGAGCCAGACTGGAGCATCAGGCTGTCAAACGACCATTAGCGCGGCCGTCGCAAGCGCCGCGCCGGGCGACACAATTCAGGTAGGCGCAGGAACCTACAAGGAGACGGTCACCATCACGCAATCGCAGTCGCTGATCGGCGCAGGCAGCTCCACCACGATCATCGACGCCACAAACCTGCCTAATGGGATTGTTGTGAATAACTCGGCCGGCGCGATCAGCGGCGTCGTCATCACGGGATTCACGGTGCAGAACGCCAACTTCCAGGGCATCGTGGTGGAAAATGCGTCGGCGGTGACCATCTGGAACAATCAGGTGCTCAACAACAACAAGAGCTTGAATATCACAACCAACCCGCCTTCCTGCCCGGGCCTGCCGGCGGCTCTTCAGGCCGGAGAGGGTTTCGACTGCGGCGAAGGAGTCCATCTGACCGGCGTGGATCACTCAGTGGTATCCAACAATGTCATTCAAAACAACGCCGGCGGGATTCTCATCAGCGACGACATGGGCGCCACGCACGACAACGTCATTATCGCGAACGTGGTCAGCAACAATCCGTATGATTGCGGGATCACGATCGCTTCTCACAGCGGCAAGGGCGTCTATCACAACACGATTACGGGCAACACCGCCATGAACAATGGCAATAAGCTGCCGGGCGCCGGCGCGGGGGTGGGCATCTTTGCTCCTGGGCCGGGATCGAAAGCATATGGCAACGTGGTCGTCAACAACACGCTGAAAGGCAACGGACTGCCCGGCGTGGCCATCCACAACCACGCCGCCTTTGCGAGCGCGCCCCCCATCGATCTGGACGACAACGTCATCGTGGGCAATATCATTTCCAGCAACGGCGCGGATACAGAAGACACCGCCACGCCGGGGTCGGCGGGAATCAACATCGCCAGCGTGGGGCCCATCAACGGCATCGTCGTTTCTCAGAATGTGATCAGCCAGGAATCTGACGGATTGGTGTTCAACGGGCACGGGCAGGTGCAAGCGTCTCTGAATAACTTCATGGCGCCCTCGGGGGTCGTGAATCTGGGCGGCGGCGCGATCAATGCGACGCAAAACTGGTGGGGCTGCGCCACCGGGGCGAACACCGGTGGATGCGGCCTGGCTACCGGAGCGAACGTCACCACCAGCGCGTGGCTGACTGCTCCGTTCAATAGCACACAGCTTCCGAGCCCCGTGGTTCCTCCGCCTCCGGGCGGCGGCGCGAGCGCGATCACGATCGTCGTGACGGCGTTGAACGGTCTCACGGCCGGTACCAACAGCTTCGTGGTCACCAACAGCCAGATCACCTTGAGCGCGTCCCAGTCGACTTCGTCCAACGCGGGAGCGCTCAGCTTTGCCTGGACCCCCGTGCAGGGGTACCCGATCCCGGGCATCAACGGCGGAAATACCTCGACGCCGATACTCCAATTGCTTTCTCCGGGGACGTACCAGCTTCTGTTGACCGTAACGGATGCGACCGGAGCGCAGGCGACGGCCACCGTGACCATCCAGTACGTCTAAACGCGTATCCGGTGCGTGCCGGCGCGAAACTTTGCCCGGCACGCTCAGTCCGGCAAGACTACGGCTCAGCGGAGACGTGCTTGTGGTGCACTTTTCGCAGCGGGACCTCCTGCAAGAAAAAGTTCACCGCAACCGCAAACACAATCAGAACGGAGCCGATCACGAAAATCTGATGCAATCCCTGGAGCAGCGCTTGCTTGACACTCCCGGCCAACTGCCGTACCAGAAGCAGGTCAGCCGGCTGCAGATGCAATGTGCCTGCCGAGGCTTGGCGTAGTTGCAGCGGATTATTCAAAAGCGCCAATACGCGCGGAGGCGTTCCCGCCGGGATGTTGTGAGCCAGGCTATGGTGATAGTTCCGCAGTAGAATCGATCCGTACATGGCCACCCCGACCGTACCGCCTATCGACCGGAAGAACTGAACGGACGCCGTTGCCGAACCCATGTTGGTGGGCGGAGCGACGTTCTGCACCGCCAGGGTATAGACCGGCATGACCGATCCCATGCCCAGGCCGGCGATGATCATGTTGCGAATCACTTCCCACTGGGCCGTGTTTCCGTTCATAGACGCCATCAGGAAAATTCCGGCAGCCATAACACACACGCCGGATAGTACGACGATCCGATAGCGTCCAGTGCGGCCGATGATATTGCCGGACGTGATGCTGGCGACGACAAATCCGAGCATCATGGGCGTCAACAGCGAGCCGGATCGCGTTGCGGTGACGCCCAGGACCCCTTGCATGAAGAGCGGAATGTATATAATGGCGCCGAACATGGCGATCCCAAGAAGAAAGACGGCCACCGTGGCAACCGAAATGATTCGGTTCTGATAGAGCGACAGAGGAAGCACCGGTTCGATGGCGCGCGATTCGGCCAGCAGAAACGCCAGCAGCATGACACCGGAGACAACCAGCAAGGAGACGACGCGCTCGGATCCCCATCCGTAGTCCGTCACCCAGGTGAGCGCCAGCAGCAGCGGAATCAGGCAACCGGCCAGTGTGAGCACGCCCCACCAATCGATCCGGCGCTGGACGCCGTGCGGCCGGAAGTAGGGAAACTCGATCAGTATGGCCGCGGCGGCGATCACTCCGACCGGAAGGTTTACGTAGAACGTCCAGCGCCAGGAGAATTGATCGGTGATCCAGCCGCCCAAGGTGGGACCGAAGATGGACGCCAGACCGAACACGCTGGCGAACAGCCCCTGGTACCGGGCGCGTTGAGCGGGCGGGAAGATGTCGCCGATGATGGTGAACAGCAGGCCCATCGCAATGCCCGCGCCGAGTCCTTGTATTCCACGAAAAGCGATGAGCTGCGACATGCCATCGCCGGGCACAAAGGGAACTTCTCCCGCAGCGCCGCAAAATGCGGACGCCGTAACGAACAGGATGTTGCCCGTGAGGAAAAACCATTTTCGCCCGTAGATATCGGATAGCTTGGCGAAAATGGGAACCGCGATGGTCGAGGTGAGCAGATAGGCGGTGGTCACCCAGGGATAGCGGTCGAAGCCGTTCAGGGAAGCGATGATACGGGGCTCCGAGGTCCCTACGATGGTTTGATCGAGGGCCGCCAGCAGAAGTGTCAGCACCAGCCCGGTGAGGGTCCCAGCGAGTTGGCGCCGCGTCAGGTTGTGAAGGCCGGGCCGGTCTACACCGGCGGCGGTTGTCATTTACCTATTTAAGCATGAGCGCGTCAGAAACCGCCCGCATGCCGGCTGATTTCCGTTGAGAACATTGCCGATCTTTGAGCACCTAAGCTTCGTCGGAAACGTTCCCAGAATCTGGCTAGGAGACAGGGATGCCACACACCCATCAACCCAAGATCGTGATCGTCGAGGATGAAGGCCTCATCGCCGCCGACCTGGAATCACGGTTGAAAGCAGGCGGTTACTCGGTGCCGGGTATCGCGGACTCAGCGCACACGGCGCTCGAAGTGATCGAAAAGACCGCGCCGGACCTGGTACTCATGGACATCCGGCTCAAAGGGGCCGAAGACGGAATAGAGGCTGCCGGCCTGGTGCGGAAGAAACTGGACGTACCGGTCATCTATCTCACCGCGTATGAGGACCCCGGAACTTTGGAACGCGCTAGCGCAACGCAAGCCTATGGCTACATCAAGAAGCCGATCGCTTCAGCCAGCCTGAAGGGCGCCATCGAGATCGCCATTTCCAAGCACCGTCACGAAGGGGAACTGCGCGAGCAGCGGGACTGGGCGCTCGCCAGCTTCGCGGCGGTGCCTTACGCCGTGCTGGTCACCGACGGATTCGGACGAATCACGTATCTGAATTCACAGGCCGAGCAACTGACCGGCTGGAGCGCGGACCAGGCGCTGGGACGTCCCTCGGACCAGGTGCTGCGCCTCTTTTCGCGCGAGGCCGGACGGCCGGTTCACGATGTCGTGCGCGTCGCGATGCTCAATGGCGAGCCGGTTCCTTTGCCCGATGGTGTCTGTCTCAAAGGACGCGGGGAACGAATCTACGCGATTGAAGGAAACGTTGCGCCGCGCTGGCGCGATGGCCGCCTGGAAGGCGCCGTCCTGGCGCTGACCGATGTGACGCTGTGCCGGTTCGGAGAGGATCAGTCGCGTCAAGAGTCCAAGCAAGAAGCGCTGGCACGGATGGCGGCTGGAGTGGTGCGGCACTTACCGGATCTGGGCGCGCTGGCCGAAGAGAGCTCGCGGCTGCTGGAGGGTCTGCCCGTCGACAGCCCGCTGCGGGCGCGCGCCCAAAAGATCGAGAAGGCTGCCATGGATGCCTTCGCCACCGCTTGTCATTTGCGGGCTTTCCTGGAGCCGCCCGATTTGCACCTCGAGCCTATCCTGTTAAACGATGTGGTGGCGCGTTTCCAAGAAGCATTTCAGATCATGGAGCCGGGCTTCGCCGTGCTGGCGGATCCGGAGCCGATGCCGGTTCAGGTGGATGAATGGCACCTCATCCGAGCGGTGTTGAATGTTCTGCTGCATGCTCGCAGCCGGAGGCAGCCGGGTACCGGCCTGGTGATGGATTTATCCAGCGCCGAGCCCGAACTGATCGGGCACTGGGCTCGCCTCGGGATCACCTACGTCACGGCGGACGAAAACGCGGCAGCGCTGGAGAGCATTTTCGAACCCTCCTGGTCCGGGCCATCCGAGGACCTCCACATCACGCATGGCCTTTTAAAGAGAATGGGCGGACTGGTGAGCGCCAGGCTGGAGCGAGGCGATACGGTTCGTTTCGAGATCTATCTTCCGCGTGTGGAAGCGGTCGCGGGTGCACAGCCCGTGCCTACCTTGGATAAGCCGGCCATCCTACTGATCGAGCCCGACCCGGAGATCTCGCGCATTCTTCACGTTCATTTCGAGAAGCATGGCCATAACCTGCTGGAGACACACGGCTGCGAGGAAGCGCTCTTGCTGGCGGAACTGTATCAGGGTCCGATTCCGCTTGTGATTGCCAATCCGGCCAGCAACGATCCAGCTCGCGCCAGACTCGCGGAGCGCCTGGCGGCGATCGATCCGGCCATGCGGCTGCGGCTGCTGGAAAACTATAGTGAGCCCCGCGAGCCGGCTCACGCGATCGGCGATTCACCGCCCTTATGGCACCTGACGAAGTGGGACCTCCTGGGCCTGGCCAAGGAAGCGCTCGGATCGGCAAAACCCGCAATATGTAGCGCTTAGTCTCAGATCAGCGCACGCAAAGCCGCTGCAGCTCTGCTAACGAGACGCAGGCGGCATGAGATTTCGGTCCGTGGCGTGCTAATCTCAAATCAACTCCGAATATCTCTGCCAAGTGTGACGGATCTGACGGGCGTGCCGCCGACCCAAACGGGAGGCACGAATGGCAGCAGAGGGCGCCAAACACAAAATCGTCATTGTCGAAGATGAAGGCTTGATCGCCGCCGATCTGGAGGCGCGCCTGAAGATGGCCGGTTACGTGGTGCCCGGCACCGTAGACTCGGCTAACAAAGCGCTGCAGTTGATTCGCCAGACCTCGCCCGACCTGGTGCTCATGGATATCCGTCTCAAGGGGAAGACGGACGGAATCGACGTTGCCGATCAACTGCGCGAGCACTTCGATATACCAGTGGTGTTTTTGACCGCCTACGAGGACCGGGGAACTCTGGAACGCGCCGGCCGGACCCAGGCGTTTGGCTATATCAAGAAACCCATCGCGTCGGCCAGCTTGAAAGGGTCGATCGAGATGGCCATCGCCAAACATCGCTACGAGCGTGACCTCCGCGCGCAAAGAGATTGGGCCATAGCCAGCTTCGGAGCGGTGCCGTATGCGGTGCTGGTTACCGACGGCCAGGGCCGGGTCACCTATGTGAACTCCCAGGCCGAGGAGCTGACGGGTTGGCCCGTGGGCAAGGCGTTAAGCCGGTCCTGTTGGGAACTGCTGAGGTTGTACTATCGCCTGAGCGGGAACCCGGTTCCGGACTTGGTTCCGGTGGCCATGCTCCAGGGCGAGACCATCCCACTGCCGGAGGGCATCAGTCACAAACGCGACGCCAAGAGCAGCATCGCGGTCGAGGGAAGCGTCGCTCCCCGCTGGCGCGATGGGCGGGTGGAGGGAACCGTGGTGGCGCTCTCCGACGTGACGCGCTCTGTGTTCGACGAAGATCAAGCCCGTCAGGACGAAAAGCACGAAGCGCTCCTGCGTCTGGCCGGCGGTATTGTTCGCCAGCTTCCCGAGTCGGGCCAGATGGCCGAGGAGAACCCACGGCTGCTGGAAACCCTGGCTGCTCGCATGCCGATGCGGCCAGAATCGGAAGTCATCGAGAGAGTCGCCGTGGAGGCATTCACTACGGCGAGCCGCCTGCGTGCGTTGCTCCAGGTCGCGGAAGTGAGTCCGGAGCGCGTGGAGATCCACCCCTTGCTGCAGCGGATCGAGGAAGCCTGGAAGCTTGTGGAACCCCGGCTGCACCTCGAGTTGGACTTGAAGCCAGTATCTGTGCAGGCCGACTCCTGGCAACTCACCCGAGTATTGATCAGCATTCTATTGCACGCCCGGAGCCGGAGCAAGAGTGACACACCACTGTCTATCGAGCTCTCCAGCGCCGAGCCCGAACAAATCATCCACTCGGTTCGCATTCGCGTTTCTTACACGACGGCGGAAGAGAATTCCGCCTCGATGGAACGGATCTTCGAGCCCACCTGGACCGGTCCGTGGCAAGATCTGCACGTCGCCTACAAGCTGGTCAAGAAGATGGGCGGGCTGGTGGCGGCGCGGCTGGAACGCGGCGACCAGGCAATCGTCGATATCTATCTCCCTCGAGTGGAAGCAGAGGCAGCGGGCGTGACGGCGCCCAAGACCGACGAGCCGGCTATCCTTCTGGTCGACGCGAACGCGGAAGTCCGGCGCCTGCTTTACGCTCACTTCGAGCGCAACGGTTACAAACTGCTGGCCACGGCTGGATGCGAAGAAGCTTGGCTGCTGGCCGCCCTGTACCGAGGCTCGATTCCGCTGGCGATCGCCAACCTGCCGGCCGGGGATGCGGCGCGCGGCTGGCTATCGGAGAGATTAGTGGCCCTCCGGCCAGACATCGGCGTGCGATTGTTGAGCGGTTACTCGGAACCATGCCAGGCGAAAGCCGGCGCAGCCTTCCCACCGGCACCCGAGCGCCATCTGACGAAATGGGACCTTCTCGAATGGGCCAAAGAATCCCTGGCCGCCTCCCAGGAAGCGCAGCTATGACGCAGAATCCCGTGGAATTGCTCCTGGTGGAAGACAACCTGTCGGACGTGGAATTGACCGTCCACGTGCTGAAGAAACACGGCCTCGCGAATAGTATCGAGATCGCGCGCGATGGGGCGGAAGCGCTGGAATTGCTCCTCGGCGATGGCCGGGGCCGCTCGGCCAGGCCCGTCTCCCTGCCACGGCTGATTCTGCTGGATTTGAAGCTGCCCAAGGTGAATGGCTTGGAAGTGCTGGCCAAACTGAAGGCGGACGCTCGCACCAAGTCGATTCCGGTGGTGGTGCTCACCTCATCGCGCGAAGACCAAGATCTCTTCTTGTGTTACGAACTGGGCGCGAATAGCTACATCGTCAAACCAGTCGACTTTGGGCGGTTTACCGAGGCCGTACGGCAGCTCAGCCTGTACTGGCTGCTGCTGAATGAAAAGGCGCATGGGCACGCTACGTCTCAAACTTGAAAGCCGTTTGGCGCGCTACCAGGCAGCCGTCGCGCTGGCGATCGCGGCGCTCCTTGCCAGCATCCCGTTCGTTGCGCCGACCTCCCTGCCCCTGATCCTGTACGCGCCCTTTATCGTAGTGAGCGCCTTGGCCGGGGGCTGTGGGCCAGGTCTGCTTACCAGCATGTTGTGCCTGCTGGAGGCAGCCTACTTCACGCTGGAGCCGGTCGGGTCCTTCCGGCTGGCCAACCCGAGAGATTGGGATCATCTCGGAGCCCTCTTTCTTGCCGGTCTGGTAGCGAGCGTCTTGTCGGGAAGGTTGAGACGGTCCGCGAAGCAACTCGCCACCGCGCACCGCAAGACCACCGCCATGCTGGAGAGCATCCACGACGGTTTCATCACCTTGGACCGTGAGTGGCGCTATCACTACGTCAACCCAGCGGCTGCACGGATGTTGGGCAAGACGCCCGAGGAGTTGCTGGGCAAGAATTTCTGGGAGCTTTGGCCGCTGGCTGAGGACTCGCCATTCGGCACGGCCTTCCGCCAGGCTGTGGCTGAAAATGCGCCCGTCCAGGTCGAAGCCTTTTATGGAGAGCCTCTGAATCTCTGGTTCGAGGTCCGCTGCCATCCCTCGCCGCAGGGCTTATCGCTGTTCTTCTCCGATACGACCGAGCGGCGGCGCACCCAGGAGCAGTTGCGGTTACTGGGGTCCGCGATCTTGCAAACCAGCGACGGCATTCTGTTTGTCAAGATCGGCGGAGAGGCGCACTGCCAACCCCAGCCGATCTTCGTGAATTCCGCTTTCGAACGGATGACCGGCTACTCGCTCGAGGACTTGCAAACAGGGGCACTCGCGCGCCTGTGCGGCCCTGGTCTGAACCACTTGCTCATCGAGCGTCCTCGACCTGGCCGCCAGGTCAGTTGTCTCGCCAACCTGGAACAGAAGGTCCGCCGCAAAGAGGGTGGGGAGTTTTGGGCGGAGTTCAGTTGCAGGCCGCTGATGGATCCGGATGGCGGCTACACCCATTGCGTATGGACTTGCCGCGACATCACGGCCCGCAAACGGGCCGCGGAGGAATCGCGCTTGCTCATTTCCATCGTCGAGTGCTCCGACGATGCCATCATCAGCAAGAATCCGGATGGCACTGTTCTGAGTTGGAACCAGGGCGCGCAACGGATCTATGGGTATTCAGCTGAAGAGATGGTGGGCCAATCCATCGCCCGCCTGGTGCCTGGCGGTCATGGCGACGACTTTCCGGAGATTATGCGAGACGAGCGGCTGGGCCAAAGAATTGAGCACCTGGAAACGGAGCGGATCAGGAAAGACGGCCGGCGCATTCTTGTAGCGCTGAACATTTCCCCGCTGCGCGACGATGCGGGCGCCATTGTGGGCGCGGCGGTGATCAGCCACGACATCACCGGGCCGAAGCGAGCCGAAAAAGCGCTGGAGCGGAGCGAGGTGCGCTACCGCTCGCTGGTCCGCGCCGTGTCGCAGATCGTTTGGACCACCAACGCACAAGGCGAGGTACTGGAAGATCAGCCCACCTGGCGAGAGTTCACGGGCCAGACCTGCGAGGAAAACAAAGGATGGGGCCGCATGCTGGCCCTTCATCCCGACGATCGGGAGCGAACCTTGGAGGTTTGGTCGAAGGCGCTGCAGAAAGGGATTCCGTACGCCACCGAGTACCGTCTGCGGCGGTTGGATGGCGAATATCGCTGGATGGCCGTTCACGGCGTCCCGGTGCTCGATGAGCGTGGCCAGGTCCGGGAGTGGGTGGGAACCTGCGCCGACATTACCGGCCGCGTGCTGGCCGAAGAGGAGGTCCGCATGCTCACGAAAACGCTTGAAAAACGCGTGGTCGAGCGCACGGCGGAATTGCAGGCCGCCAACAAAGAACTGGAGGCCTTCGCCTATTCGGTCTCGCACGACCTGCGCGCTCCCGTGCGCGCGGTGGATGGATTCTGCCGCATTCTGCTGGAGGAATACGGGGCACAATTCCCCGCGGAAGCACAACGCTACCTCTGGATTGCGGTAGAGAACGCCGCGCAGATGGGAAATCTGATTGATGGGCTGCTGGCTTTTTCCCGGCTGGGGCGCCAGGCTCTCAGCAAGCAAACTGTCGCGCCCGGCGATCTGGTCCGGCAAGCGCTGCAGGACCTGGCCGCCGAACGCGAGGGCCGGCAGGTAGAAATCACCGTAGGCGAGCTGCCACGCTGCCAAGGCGACCCGTTGCTGCTCAAGCAGGTGTTTTTCAATCTCGTGTCCAATGCCCTCAAGTACACGCGCAAATGCCCCTTGGGCCGCATTGAGGTCGGCGCTGTCCGCTTTGCAGATCTCGGCCAGACGGCCGAGGCATCCGGAAGCGGAGCGCCGCGCGACCTCGCCGAAGATTCGCCCGTGTACTACGTTCGAGACAACGGCGCGGGCTTCGATATGCGCTACGCCGACAAGCTGTTCGGCGTCTTCCAGCGCTTGCACCGGTCCGAAGAGTACGAGGGAACCGGTGTAGGTCTGGCAACCGTGCGCCGCATCGTCAACCGTCATGGGGGAAGCGTGTGGGCCGAAGCCGCGTTGAATCAAGGGGCGACGTTTTATTTCACGCTGGCGGCCATCCTGGCCGAAGCGCCAGAGTCCCGCCCGCTGGACCACTTGTCCGAGCGCCACGGCCAGACAGTGGAAGCGCTGGTGAACGCCGAGCGGAACGAAGCAGATCGCGAAAGGAAGTGAGTTTGCTTACCAACATCCGAGTCTTGATTCTCGAGGACCGGTCAGAAGACGCGGAGCTAATGATGCATGAGCTGCGGCGAAGCCAGTTCGATCCAGAATGGCGGCGCGTCGACACCGAATCCGAATACAATGCCCATCTGGGATGGCGGCCCGACGTCATTCTGGCGGACTACAACATGCCCATGCTGGATGCGCCGCGCGCACTGGACTTGCTGCATGAACTCGATCTGGACATCCCGTTCATCGTTGTTTCCGGAGCGATTGGCGAAGATGTCGCGGTGGCCATGATGCGGCGGGGCGCGGCCGACTACCTGCTGAAAGATCGGCTGAGCCGCTTGGGCGCGGCGGTGCGGCGGGTGCTCGATGATCGCCAGTTGCGCGAAGAGACCTTCAGAGCCGGGCAAGCTCTGCGCGCCAGCGAGATCCGGTTCTATTCGTTCATGAACAACAGCCCGGCGCTGGCATACATCAAGGACGAAGCCGGCCGCATCTTGTACATCAACAACACTTGCGAGCAGATGTGGGGTCTGACTCCGGCCGAGTGCTTGGGAAAGCAAAACCGGCAACTGTGGCCGGCCGAGGTCGCCGATCGGCTGTGCGCTAACGACCTGGCCGTGCTGGAGAGCGGCGAGGCTTCGCGAGCGGTGGAAGAGATTCTTCTGCGCGGCGGGCGTGCACGGCAGATGTTGTCTTTCCGGTTCCCGTTCACCGAGTCGGACGGACGCCGGCTGCTGGGCGGGGTTTCGATCGACATCAGCGAGCAAGTGCGGGCGCAGCGAGCGCTGTCGGTGGCATTGGCGGCCAAGGAAGTGCTTCTGCGCGAGGTACACCATCGCGTCAAAAACAATTTACAGATTATTTCGAGCCTCCTCGCCCTGCAGGCCGAATCGCTCCAGAATCCCGCCGTCGCCCAGGCACTCCACGAAAGCAAGGAGCGCGTGCAATGCATGGCTCTCATTCACGAGCGGCTGAACGAAGACGCCCAGCCGGACCAGTTGGATTTTCGGGAGTACGCCGAGGGTCTCGCGCGCGACCTGCTTTACTCCTGCAGAACCGATCCCGAGCTCATCCAGTTGCGTTTCGAGCTCGAATCCGTGTGGCTCCGGATGAGCCAGGCCATCCCCTGCGGCCTGATCCTGAACGAGCTGTTGACGAATGCCTTGAAATACGCGTTTCCCAAAGGGCGCGCAGGCGAGATTGTGGTCGCGCTTCGTGGTGGCGAGGACGAACTCGTCACACTCACGGTCTCGGACAACGGCGTGGGGCTGCCCGCCGAGCTGGATTCGAGGACCTCGCAATCGCTTGGACTGCGCATCGTGGACATCCTGAGACGACAGTTGGATGGGACCGTGCAACGGCAAGCGGGCGCCCCCGGCACGTCCTTCTCGCTCACGTTTCCGAGGGCCACGGACGAGCAACAAGCTGAATCGCAACCGCACTCCGCCGCATCTTTGCTTGAAGCCGGCGTGCCTGCTGAGCAACCTCGCGCCATGAAACCACGCGACCCGCGCATGGCGAAAATAGGACAGACTGCCTAGCGACGATCGGCCCCTACAGGCTGCTCAGATCCGGTAATTGAAACACGGCGAGCCCGTCACCGGTCGCGGCGTACAGCGTGTTGCCGCTGACCGTAATGCCTGCCAGCTTGGGCACGTATCCCATGGAGATCAAACCCAGGTTGGTGGGATCGCGGGCATCCACCAGCATCAATCGGCCGCGCGGGTCGGTCCCGAAGGCGATCCAGTCGTCCGACGGGGCCCGGCGCTGAGAGCGAAGAATCCGTTGCCGAGCGGCACCAGAACGGAGGCGTTCGCCTGCCAGGTCGCGACGTCGCTGCAGCGCGACGACAGCAGCACGGGGTTGTGAGGGTCGGTGACATCCATGGCGGAAAGCGTCAGCACGCCCGTGAACTGAAAATTCAGTTGCGAATTTCTCGGATTTGTGCCTGGGTTGCGCCAGCTCTTGGTGTTGCCCGTGGCGAGCAGAATGTTGTCTTGCACCGCACCCCCGGTCATGGTCGTGGCCTGGGGAATAAGGATCTGGCCCTGCGCCACCGGCGCGGCCGGATTGCTGATGTTGATGATCTGCATCGCGCCCTGCCCGCCGTTCGTGTCCCCTCCCGTAGCGGTCGTGCTGAAGATGTAGGCCGTGTCCCCACCGATAGTCAGCGAACTGAAACGCGGGGAGAGATTCGACGAGGCGTCGGGTTGCGACGAATCGGGCGACAGGTTGCCCACTGCCGCCGGGTGCGTGGGATCGGTGAAGTCGACGGCGGCGAAATCGCCGTGCTGCTCGAAGATCAGGTTGTTGCTCTGGCTGTAGCGAAACCAGTCCGTGGTGAACCACCCTACATTGCCCAGAAACGAGACATAGCCATTGAAAGGAAAAGCCGGCGTGAACTGGCTCTGCGACCGCAGGTTGCGGCTGTTGCTGATGTCGTAGACAAAAGCGGACTGCACATTCACCGGCACTACCAGGCTTTGGCCTACTTGGAAGCAGCCCGAGATCGCGTTGCCTCCAAGGTCTAAGGAGCCAAAGGTCGAAACCAGACGTGGCGCGCCCGGGGTCGAGATGTCGATCACCGAGATCTGAGTTGGACCGCAGGCGTAGGCGGTCACGCCGTCGCTGCTCAAAATCACGTTGATCGCTCCACCGCTCAAGATCAGGCTGCCCAACTGCGTGGCCGGCAGATCGCGCGCCGCCGAGCAACAGCCGCTCGAGGTCCGTTGTGTCGCTGTGTGGCGTGGACGTAAGACTCCAGCCGCCAACGCGAGCGCGAACACCAGCGCCAGCCCTAGCAAAACATAAAAGCGTAACCGCATTGCAAAGCCCTCCCTGAATATGGCAAACCTACTGATTTTCCAATCCTTCGAGCGGAAGAGTCAAGAGGACTTACACGCCGACACACGCAGCCTGGTTAGCTCGTGGATGGGTAATTTACGCGACGCCCAGCCCGCCAAGCATCGCATCGAAATCGCGTTTCACTGGATCAGATCGCTCTGAGTCGAAATAAAATCGCCATCTCTTGGAGCCTGTGTCCTCAAGGATGCATGCTCGTCGTGACCTTCACGAAGTCAACGCTGAAGACCTTCTCATCTTTCACTGCCGAGCGCCTTCAGCGTTGTAGCTGAGAAACGACCGTCCGGCCGCAGTTTCAACGAGCGGCGTTTGCGGCATGTTCTTTCAAGTATCGCCCAGTGTAGGAATTCCGGGCGGCCGCTATATGCTCGGGCGTGCCTTCGGCCACGATCTGGCCGCCGCGCTCGCCGCCCTCGGGGCCGAGATCGATGATCCAGTCGGCGCTGCGGATCACGTCCAGGTTGTGCTCAATGATCAGGATGCTGCCGCCGTTCTCGATCAACCGCTGGAAGGCGGCCAGCAGCTTGGCGATATCGTCGAAATGCAGGCCGGTGGTGGGCTCGTCGAAGATGTACAGGACGCGGTCGCAAGTGGCCTGGCTCAAATGCGCCGCGAGCTTGACGCGCTGCGCTTCGCCGCCGCTCAGAGTGGTCGCCGACTGCCCGAGGCGCAAATAACCGAGGCCGACGTCCGCTAGAATTTTGAGCCGGTTCACCAGGCGCTTGGACTCGGAGAAAAACGACAATGCCTCCTTGACCGTCAGTTGCAGCACCTCGTGGATGTTGAGCCCCTTATAGCGGATGTCCAGGATGCTGCTCTTGAAGCGCGTCCCCTTGCATTCCTCGCACACCAGCTCGACGTCGGCCAGGAACTGCATCTCGACCGTGACCGTGCCGTCGCCCTGGCAATTCTCGCAGCGCCCGCCGGGAATGTTGAACGAGAAATGCCCGGAGTTGTAGCCGCGTTTCCTGGCATCCGGCGTGGAGGCGAAAATCTCGCGGATCAGGTCGAACACTTTGATGTACGTCACCGGGTTGGAGCGCGGCGTCCGCCCGATGGGCGACTGATCCACCAGAATCACTTCGCGCAGCAGCTCGGCTTTCTCGACGCGGCGGCAAGTGATCTTGTCGGCCTTCTGCGGGAATTCCTCCCACAAGCCCTCCGGCGCGGGCGAACGCAGCCGCTGCTGGAGCGACTGATAGATCACGTCATGCACCAGCGTCGATTTGCCCGAGCCGGAGACGCCGGTTATCGCGACCATCATGTGCAGCGGGATGGCGACATCGATGCTTTTCAAATTGTGTGCGCGCGCGCCGAAAAACTTCAAGATCTTCCGAGGATCGGCCGGACGGCGCGCGGTAATGCGGGCCGCCTGAAGGTCGCCGCGAAGATAGCGCGAGGTCAGTGAACCGTTGCCATCGGCGAGAATCTTCCGGTACGACCCCTCGAAGACGATCTTGCCGCCCAATTCTCCGGCGCCGGGGCCGAGGTCGACGATGTGATCGGCGGCGCGCATCAAGTCGGCGTCGTGCTCCACCACCACGATCGTGTTGCCCAGGTCGCGCAGCTCTTCCAGGATGCGGATCAGCCGGCCGGTGTCGCGGCTGTGCAGGCCGATGGAGGGCTCGTCCAGAACGTAGCACGCGCCCACCAGCCGCGAGCCGAGACAGGTGGCAAGCTGGATGCGCTGGGCCTCACCGCCCGAGAGCGTGGACGCGAGCCGGTCCAGCGTGAGATAGTCGAGCCCGACATCGTTCAGGAATTTGAGCCGCTGGCGGATCTCCACCAGGATCTTGTCGGCGATGGTGGATTCTTCCGGCGTCAGATCGAGCGCCTGAAAGAACTGGCAGGCTTGCGCGATGTTCAGCTTGACCACCTCGGCGATGGTTTTGCCGCCGACGCGCACGTATAGCGCGTCTTTGCGCAGCCGCGCCCCTTTGCAGTCCGGACATTCGGCGTAACCGCGATAGCGGCTGAGGAACACGCGCACGTGGACCTTGTATTTCTTGGTTTCGACTTCCTGGAAAAAGCGCCGGACGTTGTCTTGGAGCAGCGCCTTTTCGTCATCCGTGAGGTCGCCGACCGGCACGTTCCAGCGAAGCTTGCCGCGCGTGGATTTTCGAAGATGCGTGGCGTGCCACTCGTACTGCGGCTTGGTCCAGGGATCGACGGCGCCTTGCTGGAGCGAAAGGCCGGGATCGGGAATCACCAGGTTCAGGTCGTAGTCGATGGTGTTGCCGAAGCCCTGGCAGCGCGGGCAAGCGCCCATGGGATTGTTGAAGCTGAACAACGCGGGCTCGGGCGTGGCCAGTTCGATGCCGCACTGCTTGCAAGCGAATTTTTCACTGAACCGATGGGTCGCGGGCGGCGGATTCTGGGGCGTGGCCTCTTCGAAAATGACCTCGCCGGTCTCGCGGTAGCAGATCTCGGTGGTGTCGACCAGGCGCTGGTGCAGATCGGGCGAGATCACGAAGCGATCGACCAACGCGAAGACCGGCCGGTTGAAGTCGATGTCCAGCAGAGACTCCGGCGTGGAGAATTCGAATACGCGGCCGTTCTGGTAGAGGCGATTGAAGCCTTTCTTGCGCAGCTCGAACAGGTGATCGCGCAGTGCTTCGGTGCTTGCGGCGCGGCGCACCGGAAAAAGCGCGTACCAGCGCGAGCCTGGCGGCTGCTGGAGCATCTCCTGCGCCACCTGATCCACCGTGTCACGCCGCACTTCGCGCCCGCACTTGGGACAGTAGCTGCGGCCCACGCGCGCGTACAACAGGCGCAGATAATCGTAGATTTCCGTCGAGGTGGCTACCGTCGAGCGCGGATTGCGCGTGGTGTTCTTTTGCCGGATCGCAATCGGCGGCGCGATGCCGTCGATTTCGTCCACGTCCGGCTTTTCCATGCGCTCCAGGAATTGCCGCGCGTAGGCGGACAGCGACTCGACGTAGCGCCGCTGGCCTTCGGCATACACCGTGTCGAACACCAGCGACGATTTGCCCGAACCGGACACGCCGGTGACGACCGTCAGTTGGTTGTGCGGAATCGCGAGCGAGACATTCTTGAGATTGTGGACTCGCGCGCCACGGATGAGGATGGATTCTTCCAAGGGAGTTACAGGGAGAACGGGCCCCGGCCCGCGCTACTCCTAATTATCCCAGAAGTAAGCCGCGCCGCGGGTATAAACTGAGGCTATGGGCGCGGCGAAGACCCTGCTGACAGCCGAGGAATTCGACAACTACCCGTTCGAGGAGGATAAGCGCTACGAACTCGACGAGGGGGAGTTGATCGAAACCGAACGTCCGGCCTATTGGCACAATCACGTCGTTGGGACGCTTGTCGGTGAACTGTGTCTTTACTGCCGCCAGACTCGGCGGGGCGAAGCGCTGATCTCCGAGAACCTCTACGCTTTGTCAGCTAAGACTCGCCGCTCCCCCGACGCGGCGGTGATCCTGGGCGATCACTACCAAGAACTGAGAAACGCCAAGGTGATCCCCATCATTCCGGATATCGCGGTCGAGGTCCTTTCGCCCTCCGAGACGCCGCGGATGATTCACCGCGAGCTCAAGCAATACTTCGCCGCCGGCGTCAGAGAAGTATGGTTGATCGATCCGGATTCCCGCGAAGTCGAAATCTGGACCAGAGCCACGCTGCCAGATCGCGCGCTCACCGAAGGCGAAACTCTCACGTCGCTCTGGCTGCCGGACTTCGGATTGGCCCTGGCGGTTTTGTTCGCCTGATCCTCGGCTTGAGCTCGCGCGCGCAGCGGATGTTGGATCGAGATCGAGCGATCGCTGGTCCTGGCGAGCGTGAGAGGCAGTAGCCTGCGGGATCGACCGCACTCCAAGCGAGGTAGGAGAGCAGGAGTCATAAAACGATGCAATACGATCGCATTGATATTCCGGATCGGGACGTGCCCCGGGCGGCGGCGCCGGAGTTTCAACATCTGGTGGACATCTACGCCAGCGAGACGAACAAGACGGCTTCGGTGTGGAGAATGTTCGCCGCAACCGACCTCACATGGCGGCCGCATCCGCGCTCCAGCACGGTGGAAGAGATCATGCGGCATCAACTGCTGTCGGAGCGTCGTTTTTTCGGGGAATTTCTCGGATCGAGGGAACCTCCGGCTTCCGAAGTCCTGCCGCAACGTGCCGCCGTCGACACGTTCGTAGAAAGACTCGTTCAACTGGCCGCCCCGCGTCTGGCCTGGATCGCAGCGCAAGAGAAAAGCGCCTGGCTCGCGCGCGTCCCGTTCTTCGATGTCGAACGCGAGCGCATCTGGATCTTCTGGCGGCGCGTTCTGCACAGCGCTCACCATCGGACACAGCTCACGGCTTATTTGAGGTTGCTTAACAAGATCGTGCCGCCGACCTACGGACCCACCGCCGACGTAAGCTGGTCAGGCGCCGATCCCACTCTGACCGTGGAAGCAGCCGGGCGCGCTCAGTAGGGCCAGCGTCGCGTCGATTGCGATTTTCGGCTCGGAAGCGGGCCGGGGCCGTCGCTCGAGGACGGATGGCTGACGGCGTTCGAAAAATCGAGTTCCTGCGGAGTGAACTGCAACGGCCGGTCCAGCACCATGTCCATGGTAGTGCCTTTGGCCAGCACCGCGTCGGGACCTCGCGAGAGCAGCACGTACATCAGCCCGGCGGCGGCTCCGGCGGCGGCGCCAATGCCTGCGCCCATGACGGGATGACCAGCGGCTGCGCCGCCCAGGCTGCCGCCGCCCGCACCCACTCCGGCGGCTTCGCCGATGGTCTTGATGTCGCCGGCCTTGTTGCCTTCACCCTTGATCTTGCCTTCATTCTTATCCAGCGTCTCGGCGGCGCGTCCGTCCAGGCTGCCGACGCGCGCGCGGAAATCGCGCGTCACGCCGTTGGGCAGCGTCAGCGAATCGAAGCGCACATACAGTTCGCCCCGGCCATGCACGCGGCCCGGGCGCTTGATTTCCGTCACGGTACCGGCGACGTAGCTGCCCGGCGGAATCGCGATCTTGCCGTTAGCGAGAATCGGAAACACGGTTTCCAAATAAATGCGGTCGCCCTCGCCGGCCGTCTTGGTGCTGACGCTGTTGATCATGCTGAGGGGAACCTTGGTGCCCTCGGGCACGACAAACTGGTCCGTTGGCGCGGCGGGCTTCTGCCCGAGCTCCTTTTCGGCGGGCGCTTGGGGCGGAGGCGCGGCATCCTGGGCGGCCATCGCCGCCGCGGCAGTCAACGTAAGCAATGCAAACCCACCCATTCGAAGGCGCATGAAAATCTCCTTCTCCGAATCCTCTTCCTTTAGTGTAGAACGCAGCCGGCCTTCGGCGGGTTTCGGCCATGTCGCGGGCGACGTGCTCGCGCAATACCTGTTTCCGGTGTTAGAGGGCATGCCCAGTCCGCGAGCCGCTGCTAGCCCGCGGCGCGGCGATGCGACTTCACGGGATGCCGGGCGGGCTTGGACTTCTCGGCGACCTTCGGCTTGGCGGCAAGCTGCGGCGCGTTGGCGGCCAGGAAGAAAGCCAGCAGCGCGGCTGGCCAGATTTGCAGCACGAGACGGTCCACCGAAGTGGTGACCTGCCAGTTGACGTCGTTGGGGAGCAGAACGTAGACGGCCAAGTCGCCGGCGACCATCACGCCGAGCGCAGCCAGGACCGTAGCCAGCGGCACGCGGTCCTCCGCCGCTGAATGGAACCGCACCAGGTACGCGTACAGAGCCAGCAGCACCGCAATGGGGAGCAGAAAGTCTCCGAGGCCAAAGACGGCCTTGACGAATCCCTCCAGCACCGTGATCCAGCGGCCGAAATCGACCAGATGGGTGAGCATTTCACGGGGCGCGGTGGCCGTGAGGTCGTTGGGCGGCGCGAACCGCAGCTTGAAGAACGCCACCGTGGCGAGCGGAAACGCGAGGCCGCCTGCCAATGCGCCGAGCTGGCGCCGCAGATTCGTGCGGTTGCCGTAACGCAGAATCGCGACCGCACGCGCCACCAGGATGGCCAGCACGAACATCAGGCCCTCGTTCTTGGTCCAGGCCGCAAATCCGGCTGTGAGTCCAGCCAGGATCGGGAAGCGCAGATCGCCGGGATATCGATCTTCGAGGCACAGCAGCGCCAGCGTGGCGAGAATGGCGAAACCCAGCGGAACGTCGGCGTACTGCATGGCTCCGATGGCGACAAAGCCTACCGTTCCGAGCAGTAGCGCGCCGGCGATCAGTCCCTGAGCCTTGCCTCGCAAGATGCCCACCACCGAGATCAGCACTCCGGCCGCCCCGAAGGTGAAGAGAAACGCGACGCCGATGGGCGCCAGGGTCGATTCGCCATGCGCCAGGGTCCAACATAAAGCGATGATGCCCGGAACCAGCAGCGGATAGTCGGGATGCGACCAGGCGATTTGGGTGGAAAAAGCGTTCTTCCACAATTCCCCGCCGCGATACAGAAAGCGCGCCCGCAGATTCCAGATGGACCAGGCATCCCACTCCCCGTGTGGTTTTGCGGCCGAGTGCGTGACGAACAGAATCGCAGCCAGCGCCGCGCCCGCCAGAAACAGCGCGGTGAGATACCACGGAAATTCGGGACCATTGGCCCAGTCGAGCGCCGCGGCGCGCGGCTTGGCTCGGAGGGCAAGCACAACGGCGGCCACCAAAAAGATCCCCTCCACGGCGGCCAGCACTACGATGTTGGGCCCGGCCAACGCCATGGTCAGGAAGTACAGGCTGGACGCCATGCCTATTCCGACGCCCGCGCCCAAAGACAGCAGCCAAAGATTATGCAGCGACACCCGCAGCGGAACCGGAAACAGGAACCGCAGCAGACTAAAACCTGCCAGCCATGCCAATGCGAGAAACAGCAGCGTCATCGCGGGTTTTGAGGACGGCACAGCACCACGCCGTTGCCGAAATTCTGAACCGGGGTCAGGCGGCGGGCTTGAAACAACGCCGGATCTGGATTGGCAGCGTGGAAATTTGCGATCACCAGCGGCTCCTGCACGGAGGTCGTTACGATGGCCGGCGCCAGCGTGTACTGGGCGAGGTAAAACTCGGCCTGGTCGACCGGATCGTTGGGAGGGTTGTCGGAAGTGTAGCCGAAAACTGATCGCGGCGTCACGGTCTTCCGCAGCTCGGTGAAGCGGTTTTCGTAGCTCGGCACTCCGAACGAAGCTGAATTCTTGGAAAACTCGCCGGCGATATCGAGCAGAACCCAGAAGGTGGAGGCCAGCGCGACCGCCAGAAGCAAGATGACGGCGAATTGATGGCGTGCCAAGCTGTCCAGTGTAGCATTACGGCCGAGCGGGAACGGGCTGCTGCGCGGGGACGGGCTGCGCGGGGACGGGCTGCGCGGGGAGTTGCTTCGCGGCGACGGGCTTGGCGGGCAGCGGTGTCGCACGCCGGGGCTTCGCGGACTGAGGTTGAGGCGCGGTGGTCTGCACCGGCAGAGTGACACCCGCGGGGCTGAGCGAGTCTGGAAAACCGATCTGGATCTGCGGATTGGCGCCGGTGGCGGACGGCAGCGTCAGGTCGACTTCGTACATGCCCGCGAAACCAGGCGCGATGCCGGCGTAGGCGATGGCGCTGAGATCCACCGCGACGCCGTCCAGCAGGACCGTAAAGTCCGCGATATCGCTGAGAGTGGCGGCTTGCATGGGAAGCTGGCGATACACGACCCGGGGCGCAGTCGGGCCCAGGCCTGTCGCGTACAGCACAATGGAATCTCCAGGCATGGCCGGCGCATCGGGCGTGATGAGCAAGCCGTCGGCGCCAACCGCCATGGCATTCTGCGAATCGATCTGGAAGAGCGCCGGAGCGGTTTCGGCCAGTTGGATTTGAATGGTTGGGCCGTCCAATCCTTCGATTGTCAAGACCAGGTTGAACGTTCCGGCGGGCAGGTTCGGAGGCACCAGGAAAGTGATCTGAGTCGGAGAAACGTACAACGGGTTGACGGGAAGGCTTCCGATCACTATTTCGACGCCCGTTCCCGGCAATACGATGGGCAGCAGGCCGCTGTTGTCCAGCATAAAAACCGCCGTGGCTTGGGAGAGATTTTCACCAGTCAGGATGGCGATGGTGTTCGGGGCGACCGCTCCGGGCTGGTTGCTGGCGGCGTTGAAGATGGTATCGGCGGAATAGACCGGCGCATCGCCCCACAGCGGTAGGGCCAAGCGGAGCGCCAGCGCGAGAAGGAGGAGCGAGCGCATTTTGGGCTTCTTTGAGACAAGTAGTGGTGGCGCGCGAGTGGAAATCTCAGGAGTAGCGCGGCACAGAAGGATCGATCTCGCAGCTCCAGCGATCGATGCCGCCGGCCAGGCTCTGGCAGCCGGCGACGCCTTGCTCGCGCAGCCAATTCACGACGTTCAGGCTGCGGACGCCGTGGTGACAATAGACCACCAGCGTGCCTTCCTCGGCCAGCGCTTCCAGGCGCTGCAATTCGGCGGGCACGCTGCGCATGGGAATCAATTCGGCGTCGGGCAGGCGCGCAAGCTGGAATTCGCCCGGCTCGCGCACGTCGATCAGGATGAATTTCTCGCCCGCGCCGCTGCGCTGTCTTAGTGCGTGAGGCGTGATTTCAAGGGAAACAGGCTGCACGATCCGGGCCTTAAAACACTCATAGTAACCCGCACCTCGAATCGGAGACAATCGTTGGTTCAGCGCACAGTAGCCAGAAAGCTTTTGGAACCTAATTCTCGAGGTTTGCGAATACACAGTATACATTTCCATTGTGAGGTTTTTTCATGAAAACTCGACGGAAACTGGCGCGTTTGGGAGTGTCCGTCCCGGCTTTAGCCCTGGGATTGGCGCTCTGCTTTGCATTCTTCACCCCGGCGAACAAGCTGTGGTCGGCCTCGGCGCAGGTCACTTCGCCCAACGGGTCCTATGGCATTCTGTTGAATCAGTGGATCGATGCCAACGGCACAACGTCCGCACTGCTAGCGGTGCTGAATTTCGATGGAGCCGGAAACATCACGGGAACATACACGCTGGTGGGCCAGACTTACAACGTGTTAACTGGGACGCTGACGGGAACCTACTCCGGCAATCCGGATGGCTCGAACACTGCCAACCTGAGCCTTGACCTGGGTGCAACAGTAACGGCCGTCGTGACGCTCACAGATGGAGGCGCCGGGCTCCAATTCATGGCGACGGGCGGAACCGGAATTCAACCCGGGCATGTAGTCACCGGAAGCGGCCGGATTCAATCGGCGCAGGGAAGCATGCCGGCCGGATCATATGGTCTCCTGCTGAATCGATGGCCGGATGCCAACAACGGACCTCAAGGCATTTTCGGAGTCGTCAATTTGGACGGAGCGGGCAACGCAACCGGGTCTTATACCGCGGCCGGACCGGGCGTCGGACCAGCCCCGATCAGTGGGACATTCACGGGAGCTTATTCCATAAATCCGGACAGCACGGGCAGCCTCACGCTCAACCTGGATATCGGGGCCACCTCGAAATACGCCATCGCGATTACCGAAGGTGGGGCTGGAGTCCTGATGCTGCAAACAGAGGGTAACGGCGGAGGTCTGAACCACGTGACTTCAGGAACCGCCCGGCTGCAGTAAGCCTCTTCGGGATCTCGGGACCGCGCGGGCTCGCCTCCGGCTTGAATCGTGGGAAAATAATTAACCGTAATTCACTACAGGAGGACGTCCCCAGTGAGTCATCGCATTGTGCTTGCGCTCGCGGCGCTGGCCGCGATTCCTTCGTGGGCCCAGCGGCCCTGCGAGAGTCTGAAGAGCCTGTCGCTGCCCGGCGTAACGATCAGGTCGGCCGCGGCGGTTCCGGCCGGTTCGTTCACATTGCCGGCGGCCGGGACTCGGAACACCAGCGTGGAGGTCCCCGAGTTCTGCCGCGTAGTTGGAGTCATCGCACCCGAGATTCGTTTCGAGCTTTGGCTGCCGGCGCAATGGAACAAGAAATTTCTGGTGGTGGGCAACGGTGGGCTGGCGGGATCGATCAGCTACGCGCCGATGGTGGCTCCCCTGCGGCAGGGCTATGCGACCAGCAGCACCGACACAGGACATCAGGGCAGCGGCAACGACGGAAGCTGGGCGCTGGGACACTTCGAGCGCGTGGTGGATTTTGCGCATCGCGCCATCCATGCGCTGACGGAAACGGACAAGGCCATCGTGCAGGCCTTCTACGCCGGCGCACCCGCGCGTTCCTACTTCCAGGGATGCTCGGCCGGCGGCGAGCAGGCGCTCCAGGAGGCGCAGCGCTACCCGCTCGATTTCGACGGCATCATCGCGGGCGATCCGGCCAACAACTGGACGCACCACTACATCGGCGGGCACCTGTGGGTGGCTCTGACCATGAGCGGCGACGGCTACATTCCAGCCGGCAAAGTGCCGCTGATCGCCGACGCTGTGAACAACGCGTGCGACGCCCTGGACGGCATCAAGGACGGCGTGCTCAACGACCCGCGCCGCTGTCATTTCGATCCGGCCACGCTGGCCTGCAAGCAAGGCGACGAGCCGAATTGCCTGACCGGCGCGCAGGTGGAGGCGGTCAAGAAGCTGTGGACCGGCGTGCGCAACGCGGACGGCGATCAGCTTTATCCGGGCCTGCTGCCGGGCGGCGAGGCGGGACCGGGCGGGTGGGCGAACTGGATCACTGGAACCGAGCCGGGCAAGGGCGGCCACGCCAACCTGGGCATTCCGTTTTTCAAGTACGTGGTGTTCGAAGACCCCAACTGGGATTACCACACGTTCAAGTTTGAAGCGCCGCCGGGCTTTGACAACGACGTGGACTTCACCGATGCGAAATTGGCGGCCATGCTCAATGCCATGAATCCGGACCTCAGCGCGTTCAAGGCGCACGGCGGCAAGCTGATTCACTATCACGGCTGGAGCGATCCGGACATCACTCCGCTCAACAGCATCAACTATTACGAGAGCGTCGCCAAGGCCATGAGCCATGGCGGCAATCATGGCCTGCGCAACACGCGCGAGTTCTACCGGCTGTTCATGGTGCCCGGCATGCAGCACTGCGGCGGCGGGCCGGGGCCGTCCAGCTTCAACATGCTGGAGGCGCTCGACCAGTGGGTGGATCACGGCGTGGCGCCGGACAAGATCATCGCGTCGCACCTGACCAACGGGACCGTGGATCGCACCCGGCCGCTGTGTCCGTATCCGATGGAGGCGCATTGGACCGGATCGGGCA
>DASQHQ010000030.1:0-4015 GCA_035632015.1 Bryobacteraceae bacterium | reverse complement strand
AACAGCACATACGCCGACATCCGGAGCATAGCGGGCCAGCCCGAAATCCCGCTGCTCAAAGACGTCCTGGCCGCCTTCGGCCACCGCGCTTATCTCGATATCGAGCTGAAGACCCCCGGCTTCGAGCAAGCCGCGATCGCGCTGATTGAAAAGCACTGCGACCGCTCCCGGACCGTGATCACGTCCTTCCACCCGCAGACCCTCATCAAGGTGCGCCAGCTCGCGCCGGACTGGCCGTTGGGCTTCATTTACAACCGGACGCAGGACGAAGAGACGCGCCACAACTGCCCGATCGAGGTGGTGGTGCCGCAGTTTCGCCTGGCCTCGCGGGATCTGATCGAGGCCGCGCACTCCGAAGGCTTGAAGGTTTTCGCCTGGACGGTGAACGAGCGCCAGGAAGCCTCACGCCTGATCGACCTGGGCGTGGACGGCCTGATCTCCGACTATCCCGAAATGGTCGCCGAGCTGCTGAAAAGCAAGAAATAGAGGCGCGGCTTCCCACGCCCCGCTGTTGTCGCGGCGTGTTCAGAAGTAGTAGCGCAGCGAGAGCTGCAGGTTGCGCTCGCTGAACTTGTTGGTCACCTTGCCGAAGGTGGAGCTGGTCGGGTTGTAGTCCACGCTGTTCACGTTGTTCGAGTTGCCCCAGTTCGGGTGGTTGATGAAATTGAACGCCTCGGCGCGGAACTGGAGCCCGGTCCGCTCATTGATTGGGAACTTCTTGAACAGCCCGAGGTTCCAGTTCTGGTAGCCTGGACCATAGATCCGGTCGCGAACCCGCTGCAGGTTGAAGGTCCCGGCCGGGGGCGGCGTGAAGATCGACGAGCCATCTGAGTTCTTTACGGCGAACCACTGCGCCGGGTCCTTCGAACCGCCGGCTGCAAATTGACCCAGGACACTGGGGTTGCCGTTGACCACCCAATACTGCCCGTTGACGCCGCACCCAAAGTTGCCATCCTGGCCGGTGCCGGCGTAGTCGGTGCTGCTTGCCACGCCGCAGGGCAAGCCGGTCTGGAACTGGGTGATGCCACTGATCTGCCACCCGCCGAGCAACTTGCTGGCGAGGTTGGATTGCCCCCGAAAGAACGGCAGGTCGTAAAGATAGTTGATCGCCACGACATGCCGGGTATCGAACTCCGACGGTCCCCAGAGCATGTGCGCGTTGTAGGTGTCCGGGATGATATCGCGCTGGTTGGAGCCGTCGTCCCAACTCTTCGACAGCGTATACGCCACCCCGAACAAAAGGCCGTTCGAGAAGCGGCGGGTCCAGTTCAACTGGAACGAGTTGTAAGTGGAGCTGGCGACGTTGTCCGTTTGGCGAATGGAGCCGAAGCCTTTGTACGGCCGCAAGGCGTCGAGGTTCACGCCGGGGTTGGCCTGCAGCGTGCCCGCTTGCGGCTGGTTGACGTCGGCTTCCCGCTGCAGGTGCAGACCGCGGCGGCCGACGTAAGCCACCGACAGCACGGTGCTCCAGGGCATCTGCCTTTCAACGGTGAAGTTCCAGTTCCATGCCTCGGGGTTCTTGAAGGCTTTGCTCTGCGTAGTGACCACCAAAGGAACGGCGTTGGCGCCGGTGCCGCCAGGGTTGTCCACGCTGCCGAACGTCACGCTGGCGTTCGGCTGGAACGGCGGATTTCCGCCGAGGAAGATGGAGTCGCTCACGCCCAGCCGGGTAATGAAGCGGCCCGCGCCGGCGCGCACCACGGTCTTACTGTCGAGCTGGTAGGCGACGCCGAAGCGCGGCTGGATGTCGTTCCACTGGATGTCGGAGTAATGCGAGTTCACGCCACGAAACAGGTTGTTGTACTGGCCGGAATCGGCAGCGGGTACGCGGCCCTTGGCGGAACTGGGGAAGGCGCTGCCCGGGATCACCATGCCGTTGTAAAGATCACCCGAACCGGGAATGACAAACCCGGTCTTGGGATCGACCTTTACCGCCTTGCTGGGATCGTAGAACGACGGGTCGAACACGATCATGTTTCCCCACAGGGCGCGGTAAGGAACGATGACCGTGTAACGGACGCCGTAGTCGAAGTGAAGCTTCTGCGTAGCCTTCCAGGAATCTTGCGCGAAGGCTTCATTCATGCTCCCGCGGAATATCGTATACGCGCGCTGACCGATTTCCGAATAGCTGTCAAACAGACCCAGGGCCGCGTTTCCAATTCCGGCGCCGGTCGAGGGGAAGCCGGATCGCGTATCGGTGAACAGGAACTGGCCGTTCTGGTTGTTCGTGCAGGTCGGGCAAGCACTCACGTTGATCTCGTCGTTGTCATTTTCCCCGGAGCGCTCATAGAGGAACCCGAACTTCAGCGTGTGGCTGCCTTTGATCCACGTCAGGCTGTCGGACGCGTCGTAGATGGGCCCGGCGGAGTGGGATGGATACGGCCCGCCGCTCAATTGCGAGAACGGGGACATATTCACCGTGGGGATACGGGTCGGGATCAGCTTGCCTTCTGGAAATATGTAGGGATAGTTGAGACCTGCCTGCGTCCGGTTGAAGAAGTGCGCCGCGTCGACCGGAATGTATACGTCGTCCAGGCTCACGGTGGCCAGCGCTTCATTGACCAGGGTGGGGCTGATGGTCCAAACCCAGTTGAGCGAGTTGGTCTGGTTGGGACGGTTGAAGAATTTGGGCGTGCGATCGGTGCCGCCGTCCAGCGGCTGGTACTCGTCGAAGGCGTAATTGAGGCGCCGGAACGCGAGCCGCTGGCGTTCTGTCAGGTTCATGTCGGCGGCCAGGGTGTCCTTGCGCTGGTTTTGCGGGTGAATCGCCGCTGCATACCAGTTTCTGTTGCCGTTGATCGGAGTGGCGAGATTGGGTAGCGGCCACGCATTCAGGATGCCGATGCCGTTCGGGCTTTGCTGATTTTTCGGGATGACGTTATTGGGGAACGGCTGGCCGGTGCTCGGATCTTTGAGAACCACGGTCTTGCCGTAGTAGAAGTTGGTGGGGCTCAGCAGTTCGCTGAAGTCGCCGCTTCGCATCGCCAGCGAGGGTACGGTCAGCGTGTTGGAGTCCGTGAAGCGGTATCTCACCCATTCCTGGCCCCAGTACCAGAAGAATTTGCTCTTGTCGGTGTTGAATTTGTTGGGGATGTAGAACGGGCCGCCGACGTTGTACCCGAACTGGTTGTAGTGAATCGGGGCGGTGAAGCCGGTGGTCGGGTTGGTGTTGCGCTGCCAGGTGTTGGCGTTCAGAGCCGTGTTGCGGAGGTACTCGTAAGCGGAGCCGTGGAAGGTTTGCCCGCCGGCCTTGGTAATGACGCGGATCTGCCCGCCGGACGAGCGGCCGTATTCCGGCGCGTAATTTGCTGTGAGGATCTGGATTTCCTGCACCGAATCCACGTCCGCCGCGCCGAGGCTGGTACCGTTAGAGCGGGTGCGGGTGGCTGGCGCGCCGTCGATCGTGATGAGATTCTCCGGATTGCGGGAGCCGTTGAAATTCGCGGGGCCCTGGGCGAAATTGAAGCTGAGGTTTGCCAGCGTCGTACCACGAGTGCCCGGCACCAACTGTGCCATGAAGATCGGGTTGCGCCCGTTGAGTTCGAGAGCGTCGATCTGGGTGCGGTCCACCAGCTTGCCGATGGCGGCGCTTTCCGATTGCAGGGTAGCCACCGAAGCAGTCACCTGCACCGTTTCGGTCACGGCGCCTACCTCCAGCACCACGTCCACCGCGGTGTTGATGTTCGGGTTGAGCTTGTTGCCGGATTGCTCAAACGTGCGGAAGCCCTTGGCCTCCACGCGCACGGTATAAGTGGCCGGCGGGATGTTGCTGACGACGTAATAGCCGGATTCGTTGGTGACGGTGCGATGCTCGACGCCGTTAGCCTCGTTTTTGATCACCACCGTGGCGTTGGGAACCACCGCGTTTTGCGGATCTCTCACGGAGCCGGAAATGGCGGCGTTGTCGGACTGCGCAAACGCCGCAACACAAGAAAATACGGAAAGTACTACTGCGAGGTACGAAGCACGAAACATAACCACCCTCCTGTGTCAACGTTGCGCCCAGTCTACATCA
>DASQHQ010000029.1:0-62370 GCA_035632015.1 Bryobacteraceae bacterium | reverse complement strand
GCGCGCCGCCATCCCAGGAGCCGCAGCCCTACGAGAAAGTCATCACTAAAGACGCCAAATCGAAAAAAGGCGTCTTCACGGTTCACCAGGTCAAGGACAAATACTTCTATGAAATTCCCAAGGACGAATTTGGGAAGCAGTTCCTGTGGGTGTCGCAGATCGCTAAGACCACGATCGGCGTCGGATACGGCGGCCAGATGCTGGGCAGCCGCGTGGTGCGCTGGGAGCTGAATGAACACAAGGTCAATCTGCGCGACGTCAACTACGAAGTCGTCGCCGATCCCAAAACGCCCATCTCGCAAGCGGTCCAGGCGGCCAATAACGACGCCATCATCATGACCTTTCCCGTGGCGGCATTCGGTCCCGAAAATAAATCGGTTGTCATCGACGTCACGCGGCTGTTTACCACAGATGTCTTCGAATTCAGCGCGAAAGAAAGACTGAATGCCAACGGTATGGACGTCTCGCGTTCCTATATCGACCGTATTTCTCCGTATCCGGAAAATGTCGAAGTGATCGCGTCCCACACCTATACGAAATCCGCGCCGTCGCCCAATGCGCCGCCGGCGGCGCCAGCGAACCCATTTCGGGGAGCCGGCATGCATCCGGGCAGCGCCACCGTAGACCTGCATTACAGCATGGTGAAGCTGCCGGAGAATCCGATGATGCCGCGCGCCTACGATGAGCGGGTCGGCTATTTCACAGTCACTCAAATGGATTACGGCCAGGACGAGCAGCGCGCGCCCAAGCGCCGCTACATCACCCGCTGGCGCCTGGAAAAGAAGGATCCCAACGCCGCGCTCTCCGAGCCGGTGAAACCGATCGTCTACTGGATCGATTCGGCGACGCCCACCAAGTGGGTTCCCTGGATGAAACGCGGCATCGAAGATTGGCAGCCGGCGTTTGAAGCCGCCGGCTTCAAGAATGCCATCATTGCGAAAGTTGCGCCGGCGCCCGGCGAGGATCCTAACTTCAGTCCCGAGGACGTGCGCTATTCCGTGGTGCGCTGGCTGCCGTCCACCATCGAGAACGCCGTCGGCCCGCACATCAGCGATCCGCGCACAGGCGAGATTCTGAATGCGGACATTCAGTTCTATCACAACATCATGAACCTGCAGCGCGACTGGTATTTCCTGCAAGTGGGTCCGCTCGATCCGCGCGCGCAAAAACTGCCGCTGCCCGACGAGCTGATGGGCCGGCTGCTGGAGTTCGTGGTGGCGCATGAGGTCGGCCACACGCTCGGCCTTCAGCACAACATGAAGGCCAGCTCCGAGTACCCGCAGGAGAAAATCCGCGACCGGGAGTGGGTAAAGAAGATGGGCCATACGCCCTCGATCATGGACTATTCGCGCTTCAACTACGTCGCGCAGCCGGAGGACAAGATCGACGTCGCGGACCTGGTGCCGGAAATCGGCCCCTACGATGTTTGGGCCATTGGATGGGGCTACAAGCCGATTCGTGATGCCGCGACGCCGGATGAAGAAAAGCCGATGCTGGACCAGTGGGCGCGCGAACAGGACAAGACGCCCTGGTTCCGCTTTTCGACCAATGGCGCGAATGGCTCGGATCCGGGCGATCTCACCGAAGCCGTTGGCGACGCGGATGCCTTGAAATCGACCGCGCTGGGAATCAAGAATCTCCAGCGCGTCGCCAAAATGCTGCTGCCGGCGACTTCCGCCAGGACCGGCGAGCCCTACGAGGACCTCGCCGAGCTTTACGGCCGGATGCTGGGGCAGTGGACGGTGGAATTGAATCACGTGGCAGCCATCGTGGGCGGATTCAATACGCAAGAGAAATACGTCGGCCAGGAAGGCGTGCTGTTCACCCCGGTACCGAAGACGCGCCAGGCCGAAGCCGTGAGATTTCTGAATGACAATGCATTCGCGACACCCGCCTGGGCCCTGGACCCGCAAGTTCTCCGGCGCATCGAAGCGGTCGGCGCTCTCAGCCGCATTCGCAATGCTCAGTCCAGCGTGCTGACCAATCTGATGAGCAGCTCCCGTTTCGGCCGGCTGGTCGAACAGGAGGCCATCGACGGCGCCACCGCCTACGGCGCTTCCGAGTTCGTCGACGATGTCCGCAAAGGCATCTGGAAAGAGCTGGACAGCTCGCAGGTCAAGATCGACGCTTACCGCCGCAACCTGCAGCATGCTTACCTCGACCTGCTGAACAGCAAATTGAACGCGCCGGCAGCAGGCGGTTTCGCCGGGCTGGGATTCTTCGCCGCCAGCGCCGACGAGAAGCCGCTGTACCGGGCCGAATTGAAGGCGCTGAGCGCGGCCATCGCCGCCGCGCTGCCCAAAGCTGCGGACCGCGAAACCAGAGCGCATTTGGAAGGCGCTCGCGATCAAATCGTCAGCATCCTGGATCCAAAATTCGCCCCATCGTCCGGCAACACCGGCGGCGTCTTTCGCTTGATTGGCGACCAGCTCGATCCATTCCTGACGCCGCCGGAGCAACTCGACACCTGCTGGCCGGACTATATCATTCGCCCCTAAGCGCACGTTCCCGTGGCGTACGCACTCGTGCGTGCCGCGTTCACACTCGTGTGAACGCCCAGGCGACATTCACCGCAGACCAAGCGTCGGCACGAGTACCGACGCGGCACGCAAGAGTGCGTGCGCCCAAACTGATCCATGTTTACGGACGGATTACGGGGAGGCCGGCAGCCCAGAGCGCACTCGCCGTTCGCGGTATGATCATTAGTTGGCGAACCCACCGCTCAGCGGGTTGCGAGTCTTGGATTTTTCCCATGCGCTCGCGGGCCCATACTGTACTCTTCTGCTGGCCGGCTACGGCGCGAGCGTCTACAAACTTGAAACGCCGGGCGGTGGCGATATCGGCCGCGGCTGGGGCCCTCCCTTCCTGGGCGAAACTGCCGCCTTTTTTCTGGGATTGAATTGCGGCAAGCGCAGCGCTGCGGTGAATCTGAAGGACCCAAAAGGCTTGGAGCTGGTGCTGCGGATGATCGAGAAAGTCGACGTGGTGCTCGAGAATTTCCGCCCAGGCACGCTGCAGCGCTTGGGACTCAGCTACGAGCAGGCGCGAGCGCGCAATCCCCGCTTGGTCTACTGCTCCATTTCCGGCTACGGCCAGAACGGGCCGGCGCGCGACTACTCGGCCATGGATCTGATTCTGCAAGCCTCCAGCGGCCTGATCAGCGTCACCGGCACGATGGATGGGGAGCAAGTGCGCTGCGGGCATTCCGTGGCGGATGTGACGGCCGGCATGTTCGCGCTGATCGGAATCCTGATGGCGCTGCGCGCCCGCGATCAGTCCGGCGCCGGCCAGTACGTGGACGTCTCCATGTTCGACTCCATGATCTCCGCCATGGCGTCCAACTACTCGAATTATCTCGGCTCCGGCATTCTCCCGCGGCCGATGGGCACGGCCTTCTCCACCATCGTGCCGTACCGCACCTTTCCGACCAAGGATCGGGAATTCGCGATCGCGGTCGGAAGCGAAAAGATCTGGGTGGTTTTTTGCCAGGCCATGGGTCATCCGGAGTTGATTGACCACCCGGACTACTGCAACAACGCGCTGCGCGTGAAGAATCGCGGCGTTCTGGAACCCATGCTGACCGAGATTTTCCGCACCGACACCGCCGGCAATTGGTTCCAGAAGCTGATCGCCGCCGGTGTCCCCTGCTCGCCCGTCCGCACCATGGAAGAAGTGGTGAAGGACCCGCAGTCCGCGGTCCGGGAACTGTTTCCGCAAGTGGAGAACTTCGTGGGCCCATCGGTGGCCACGGGGTTGCCGGTGAAATTCTCGGCGACTCCCGGTCAAGTGCGAGCCGGCTCCCCATTGCTTGGAGAGCACACGCGCGAGATTCTGTCGGAATTGCTGGACCTGGCTCCGGCGAAACTCGATCAACTCGAATCCGCCGGAGTGATCCGCTCGGCCACCACGCAGGCTACTGCGTCGTGATTTCGGAGCCGGCGCGCCGCTCCTGCTTGGCGAAGAAATCCAGCATGGGCGCGAAATTCGGCTCGGCCACGCTCACGTGGCTCCCGCCCGGGACTTCCACGTAAACGATGTTCGCGCCGGCCTTTCTGCCTGCCTCCACCATACGGCGCGACTGGCTGACGTTGACCGTCTTGTCGTTGTCCCCGTGCACCACGTATTCCGGAATGTTGCGGATCTTCAGCATGCCGTTGACGTCGCCGCCGCCCGAGATCGGCCCGAGCGCCGCGAACAGATCCGGATGGTCGATGGCGACGCTCCAGGTGCCGTATCCGCCCATGGAGTGGCCCATCAGATAGACGCGCTTCGCATCGATCTTGTAATCGCGCTCCACGTCCGCCATCACATCCAGCACGTCCTGCTCGGCCGAGCCACGATACATGGACGCCGTGTCGCGCCCCTTCGGGCAGGCCACAATGAAGCCCAGCCGCTCCGCCTCGCGCTCGAGCGTGCCGCCATAGCCGTCGAACATGCTGTTTTCGTCGCCGCCCATTCCGTGCAGGGCCACCAGCAGCGGCGCGGGCTTGGCGCCACTGTAAGAAGCGGGGATGAACATCCGGTAAGGCTGCAGCGTGTTGTCGACGGCGGAGCGATAGGCCTTGCGGAAGTCGCCGCGTTTGCCGGCGAAGGGATCGCGGCCTTGATCCACAACGTCCACAATGGCAGTGGCATTCGAAAATTCAGCGTGAAAGTTGTAGCGCGCCGGATTCACTTCGCCCTTGTCGGCTCGCTCGTAAAGGGCCAGCGCATATTCGGCGGTGGTAAGCGCGGATGCGTCCTTTATCTTGGCTCTTGCCAGCCTCTCCTTCAGGCGTTGCGCTTCGCTTGCAAGGGCTTCGATGTGGATCGGCGAACTCTTGACGAACGCCGGTCGAGCGGCTTCCGCGGGAGCATCCCCATCCGCGGCCAGGCGAACCTCCAGGTTGAAATCGCCCGTCGCGGCCGCCGGCAAGCTAACCCGCGTCGTGAATGGAAGCGCCGCCGGATCGAGCTTCAGGCCGGATGCCAGCTCCTTCTCCTCCGCGCTGCCCGCTTTGGCCGCCACCAGCCGGATAGAGGCCAACAGTTTGATCGCCTGGGTGCGCTCGTCGCTGTACAATGGCGCCAGCGTGACGCTGACTACCTTGCCAGGCTCGGCGAGGCCGTGATCGAGGCGCTCCTGTAGGGACGACGCCAGTTCGTAGGCCGGAGTCCAAGCGACCTTGTGCATGACCGCCAGGCCTTGCTGGTAGTCCTTCATCGCGTCGCCGTATTTGCCGGCTTGCGCGGCGCGTTGGGCCTCCTGCCCTAGCCGGTCGGCCTCCCGGCGTTGGTCGTCGCTCAATGGCAGGCTGGCCTTTTGCGTGTTGTAGCCGACCGAGGTGCGCAGCGCCAGTCCGGCGTCCTGGGCGCGGACAAGCAATCCCCCGGCGAGAATCAGCGAAAGCGTGGTGCCGATGAAAAAGCGTCGCATACGGTCGATTCTATCAATTCAGCAGAAAGCACGCTGCGGCGAAGTAGTATCCGACCTCGGCCGTTGAATGAAGGAACTCTCCAATTCGGGACGCTGGGGCAAGGACGATCAGATGGGCGCCGTGAACCTGGTCACGCCGGCCAAGCGCAACGGAGGCGGCCAGGCTGGTGCGCGAAGGCGTTACGGTTTCGCTCGAGCACGGGCCGTGACGATAACTTGCATGCTGTCGTCCAGCGGATGGTAGCGAATGTCCTCGAAGTGCGCCGCGAGACGATTCACTATGTATTCCCGCGAATGCCAGGTGGTCTGATACCAGTCCGGAAGGATGCCTGTTAGCTTCTTAGATCGCCTGTGAAGGAAGCCGGCCTTTGTCAGAGTCCGCCGGCCCTGGTCGTCCAGCAAGCTCGCGGCCCGCTCTCCGTGCACCGTAAGCAGGAGCACGCCGCCGGTCGCCAGGAGACGGCCGAGCTCGGCCAGCCAGGCGTCCTGCAGGACCTCGTCGAGATGGGTGAATACGGAAAGACAATAGATGACGTCGAAGTGCCGATCCGGATAGGGCAGCGGCGGTTGTGGGCCGTTGGCAAGGAATCGCGCGGCCTGGAGGTGCTCGCGGCACCACGCGATGGCGTCACGATCGACGTCGGCGCCATGAAATTCGGGCTGCGGATAGTCGCGAAGGAACCAACGCAGCGTGCGCCCGCACCCACAACCGAAGTCCAGCACGCGGCCAGCCTGGGCCAGCTCAACTCCCATCGAGGCCAAATGCTGCTCGATTCGCATCGCGGTTCCCAGTCCGATTCTCAAGAACTCTTCCCTGGACACGAGTTCACTGACGCGAAATCGAAGCAGGGCGGGCGGCACGGGGAGTCCCGATTCATGGTCCGGACGGGAACGGTCCGCGTACCAGCAGCGCAGACGCAATTGAAGGCGAAACAATCCGTAATAGACGCTTCGCGCCGGCCCCGGAATCCGCTTTCGGAGCGATACCATATCTCTAACTTACACCGGCCCAAGATGCACACCGAGTTCAGGAGAGCGACGGTACCCCAGGAAATTCCGAGTCTCATCGCCTTCGATCACAGGGTCTTTCCGAAGGGGGACTGGTTCTCGAAAGCAGACTGGGAAACGTACATCTCCTACTGGATGATGGTCGGCAAAATTAAGGTTGGGTGCTGCGCATTTCAGCACCACGTTGACTTTCAGGAAGACATCCGAGCCGACGGGGTGAATCCTGCTCTGCACGGTTCGCTCTACATCAGCTCCACCGGCATTCTGCCGCGCTTTCAGAGGATGGGATTCGGCGCTTTGCTGAAATGCTGGCAGATTACCTACGCCCGGCGGCGCCGCTTTACGCGAATCGTCACCAACACGCGCAAACACAATGTCGGGATGATTCGTCTAAACAGGAAGTTCGGCTTTCAAGTGGTGCGCGTTTCGCCCAATTACTACACAGATCCGGCCGACGCCACGGTAGTGATGGAGCTGCGGCTCTGACCGGGGCGGGCCGCCTCACGGGGTCTGCTAAACTTGTGGCGACGCGGAACTCTCCTATGGCAACGCCGGCTCGCGCCGCGGGTAAACTCACTCCCGTGAAAGCCTATCTCCAGATGGCGCGTATCGATCACTGGACCAAGAACGTCTTCGTGATTCCGGGTTTTTTGGTGGCGCTCTGGATCGATCCGGGACAATGGCGGCGGCTGGACGCGGCGACATGTTTGGCCGGATTGCTCGCCATCTGCATCGTGACATCCAGCAATTATGTCCTGAACGAAATTCTGGACGCGCGATCGGACAGCTTTCATCCCTATAAATCGGGCCGGCCGGCCGTGACCGGGCAAGTGCGTCCGTGGCTCGCGTATGCGGAATGGCTGTTCTTGTTCGCCGCCGCGCTGGCGCTGGGCTGGATGGTATCGGCGCGGTTCACGCTGACGTTGCTCGGCCTGTGGCTGGCCGGATGTCTCTACAACGTTCCGCCCATCCGCACCAAGGATGTGCCTTACCTGGACGTGCTCTCCGAAGGGCTCATGAATCCGCTGCGCCTGCTGGCCGGCTGGCATCTGACCAAGACCGCCGCTGTGCCTATCACGTTTCTTCTGCTCAGCTACTGGATGGCGGGCTGCTATTTCATGGCAATCAAAAGATTCGCGGAATTTCGCGAATTGCCGGCCGAGGACTTGCGGCGGTACCGCAAGACGTTCCGTCGGTACTCGGAGAAGAACCTGCTCACCAGCATCCTGTTCTATGGCGCGCTGACCATGCTGTTCCTGGGCGCGTTCATCGTGCGCTACCGCCTGGAGCTGATCCTGAGCTTTCCGCTAGTGGTTCTGGTCATGGCGCTCTATTTCCGGCTGGCGTTCCGGCGGAACAGCCCGGTGCAGCATCCGGAAGGACTGTTTCGCGAGCCATCCATTGTGCTTCCAGTGCTGGCATGCGCGATCGTGATGGCTGTGCTGCTGTTTGTCGATGTCCCGCTGCTGCATCGCATTTTTCAGCCAACGGCCGCCGGGTCGTAGGTCGCGACACCGCGTTCGAGCGGATTCCGTGCATCCAGTCCGAGGGGACACGCGGCGCCAGCGCTAGCAGACTGCGGCATTGGACACCGGACCGGTGAACGCACTGGCTTGGACCCTTTCCCCTTACACGACCGGCGTTGTACACTGATCTGTTTTGGGGAGGGTTGGATGCAAGTCGATCAGGACAAACTCAATCAATTTCTGGGTCAGGTGGTGGGCGAGCTGGGGGCGGCGATGAATGCCGCGCTGGTGCTGATCGGCGAGAAGCTCGGCCTGTATAAAGCCATGGCGGGCGCCGGGCCCCTCACCAGCGTGCAGCTCGCTCAGAAAACCAAAACCGACGAACGTTATGTGCGCGAATGGCTGTCGGCGCAGGCCGCCGGCGGCTATGTGACCTACGATCCGGCCACGCGAACCTTTACGCTGCCGAATGAGCAGGCGCTGGCGCTGGCCGTCGAAGACAGTCCGGCTTATCTGCCAGGCGCGTTTCACATCGTGAGCGCCATCCTGAAGGACGAGCCGAAGCTGGTGGAGGCGTTTCGGACCGGCGACGGCGTGGGTTGGGACGAACACGATACCTGTCTGTTTGAAGGAACAGAAAAATTCTTCCGGCCGAATTATGCCGCCAACCTGGTCAGCTCCTGGATTCCGGCTTTGAACGGCGTGGAGCAAAAGCTCAAAAAGGGCGGGCGCGTAGCCGACGTCGGCTGCGGGCACGGAGCTTCGACCATCCTGATGGCCCAGGCCTATCCGAATTCGCAGTTCGTCGGCTTCGACTACCATGGACCGTCCGTCGGCTGGGCCCGGCGCGCGGCCGCGCGGGCGAGCGTCAAGAACGCCAGTTTCGAAGTCGCCACCGCCAAGGATTTTCACGGCGCCAAGTACGACTTCGTGGCGTTTTTCGACTGCCTGCACGACATGGGCGATCCCGAGGGCGCCGCGCAGCACGTGCTCGAGATGCTGAATCCGGACGGCGCGTGGATGATCGTCGAGCCGTTCGCCTACGACCAGCTCGAAAAGAATCTCAATCCTGTGGGCCGTGTTTTCTTTGCGGCCTCCACCATGATCTGCACGCCGGCATCGCGGGCCCAGGAAGTGGGATTGTGTTTAGGCGCGCAGGCGGGCGAGGCGCGGATGCGTCAGGTGGTTACGAAAGCGGGATTCGGGAAGTTCCGGCGCGCAACCGAAACGCCCTTTAACTTAGTCTACGAGGCGCGGCCTTAGCGCCCGCTACCACATCTTGCCGAGGGGCATCCAGTTGCGCGACACGTAGTCGATGAAAGTCTGCCCCAGCAGCAGTGCCATCCAAAAGAACCCGCCCGCGGCGAACAATTTGGTGAGCGGGCTTTCGGCCTTGAGGTTCATGAAAAAGAAGATTACCAGGGACATCTTGAAGAACGCGATGAGCAACGCAATCACGACGTTCCACTGGCCCAGATTGATCTGGGCGACATAGAAGGTGACGAACGTCATAATAGTCAGAATCGCCCAGACAATGACGTAGGTTCGAACAGAAGGAATGGAATGCATATTTATATAAGTTGTTTGGTGCGTCCTATCAGATACAAAAGCGGAAACAGGAAAATCCAGACGATATCAACAAAATGCCAATAAAGACCGCTGATTTCGACCGGAGTGAAATAGGCTTTACTGAAGACGCCGCGGCGAGCCATTATTAAAATAGTCGTCATGAGGCCCACTCCCACGACCATATGCAGCGCGTGGAAGCCGGTCATGAAAAAGTAGAAGCAAAACATGATCTGAGCCTGGCGCGCAAACTGGGGAGCCTCGCTGTAATCCCAGTGGCCGCCGAACAGGGGAACTTTCATGTCCACCCAGTGCTCGTGATATTCGAAACCCTTGATCACCAGGAACGCCAGCCCGAAGATCATGGTGAAGATGAGAAACATCTGCAGGGCTTTCTGCTGTCCCATACGAGCGGCGCGGACCCCAAGAGCCATGGTCAAGCTGCTGACGATCAGGACCGCTGTGTTCATAGCGCCGAACTTGGGGTTCATGTACTGGCTGGTGCTGGCGAAGGCTTCCGAGTACATCGAACGATAAATCATGTAGGCGCAGAACATGCCGCCGAAGAACATGATTTCGGTGAGCAGGAAAACCCACATTCCGAGTGTTGCGGAGTCAAACTGCTGCTCCATATCGTCGAAATGATGACGGAGATGCGGTGAATGCTCGGCTACAACAGCGTGCGGTTCGGTCACGTTAACTCCACCTTTTCATGGGTGCTCTGCCCGGCATAAGCATACGCCTCCTCGGTGACGACTGGCGTCTTCTCGAAATTGAACGTCGGCGGGGGAGAAGTGGTCTCCCATTCCAGCCCTTTCGCTCGCCACGGGTTATTTCCGGCAATGGGTCCATATTTAAGCGACCAGAGGAAATAAATGAGTGGAATCACGTAGCCCAGGCCCAGAACCGATGCGCCTGCGCTGGACATCACGTTCAGCACTTGAAACTCGGGCGCGTAGGCGTGATAGCGGCGTGGCTGGCCAAGGTAGCCGGTGATGAACTGCGGGAAGAACGTGAGATTGAATCCCGCGAACACCAGCAGGGCGGCGAACCGGCCCCAGCCTTCCGGATACATGCGCCCGGTGATCTTGGGCCACCAGAAATGCATCCCGCCGAGATATGCGAGCACCATGCCGCCGACCATCACGTAGTGGAAATGCGCTACGACAAAATAGGTATCGGTGACGTGAACGTCCACGCCCAGCGTGGCCAGGAACAGGCCCGTCAGCCCGCCGATGGTGAACAGGCCAATGAAACCGAAGGCGTAAAGCATGGGCGTGTCGAAGCTGATCGAGCCGCGGAACATGGTGGCGGTCCAGTTGAAGACCTTGATCGCAGAGGGAACGGCGACCAGCATCGTCAACAGCGAGAAGTACAGGCTGGCGTACATCGACATTCCGGTGACGAACATGTGATGGCCCCACACCAGAAACCCGATGATCGCGATGCCCAGGCTGGAGGCGGCGATAAACGGATAGCCGAACACGGCTTTGCGGGAAAAGCACGTCACCAGTTCGCTGATCACGCCCATGCCGGGCAGGATCATGATGTACACGGCCGGGTGTGAATAGAACCAGAACATGTGCTGGAACAGGATCGGGTCGCCGCCGATGGCCGGATCGAAAATGCCGATATGGAAGGCGCGCTCCAAGCCCACCAGCGCCAGCGTGATAGCCACCACGGGGGTGCCCAGCACCTGGATGAGCGAGGTCGCGTAGTTGGCCCAGACGAACAGCGGCAAACGCCCCCAGGTCATTCCGGGCGCGCGCATCTTGTGCACGGTGACGATGAAGTTGAGGCCCGTCAGAATGGACGAGAAGCCGGCGATGAACACGCCCACCGCGGCGGTGATGACGAAGGTGTTCGAATAGGTGCTGCTGAACGGCGTGTAGAACGTCCAACCGGTATCGACGCCGCCCAGAACGATGGCCGCCAGCGCAAAGATTGCGCCGGCAATGTAAATGTACCAGCTCAGCAGATTGATGCGCGGGAACGCGAGATCCTTCGCGCCGATCATCATGGGTACGAAAAAGTTTCCGAGTGTCGCGGGAATCGAGGGGATGAGGAAAAAGAACACCATCACGATGCCGTGCATGGTGAAGAACTTGTTGTACGTGTCCGAGTTGACCAGGTCGCCTTGCGGCGTCAACAGTTCCAGGCGGATCAAGCCGGCAAACAGGCCGCCGATGAAGAACATTACCGTGATGGAAATGATGTAGAGTACGGCGATGCGTTTATGGTCCTTGGTGAACAGCCAGGACCTCCAGCCGTACTCCTGATTCAAATAGTTCGGGCTTTCAACCACCCGCGGGTCTTGTAAAGCGGTACTCATAGTTTTCCACCCGTGTTTGCGGTTCGGCTGGAGGCGTTGGCCACGGCGCTAGAAGGCCGCGCAGCGGGTCCGCTCTGCGACGCAACGGGCGCGCCGGGAGCCCCCAGAGACTTGATGTAGACGATCAAGCGCAAGAGCTGCTCTTCGGTGATCTGGCCCTGGAAGGTGGGCATCACGTCCGGCTTGTAGCCGGCCACGATTTTCGCATTGGGATTCAAAATCGACTCGCGAATGTAAGCGTCATCGACAACCACGCTCTTTCCGTCGCTCAACTGGATGTGCGAGCCGTAAACGCCGCGCAAGTTGGGACAGCGGCCTCCCTGTTGATCAAGCAGATGGCAGGTCGAGCAGCCTAGTTGCTCGAACAGCTTCTCGCCCTGCTGGGCCATGGTCCCTTCTATACCCCCTGCGTTCAACCAGTTCTCGTAATCGCCCTCATTCATGACGGTGACCCATCCCACCATGCCGGAGTGCTCGGTACCGCAATATTCGGCGCAGAACAGATGATAGCGGCCGGGCTTGGTGGCGGTGAACCACATGGTGTCATAGCGGCCGGGCACGACGTCGTGCTTGATACGGAACGCCGGGATGAAGAAGCTGTGGATCACGTCCTCAGACGCCAGCGTGATCTTCACCGGCCGGCCGATAGGCACGTGCAGTTCGTTGATCTCGCGCGGACCTTCCGGATACTGGACCTTCCACATCCATTGCTTGCCGACGGCGTACACCTCGATGGCGTTGGCCGGCGGGCTGGCGTTCTCGAAGAAGATTTGCGCGCCCCACCAGAAGAACGTCAGCATCACGATGAACGGAATGATGGACCAGGTGATTTCCAGCATAAGGGAGCCATGAATAGGCTTGGGAACCTCGTGCTCGGAGCGTCGCCGGTACTTGATGGCGAAGAAAAAAACCGCGGCGAAGATCAGCCCGGTCATGACAACCGTGACTGCCGTCAGATAGAGATACAGATAGTCGACGGTGCGGGCCATCGAGGAAGCCGCTTCGGGAAACAGGGGAAAACTCATGGCTACGCGGACCTCCCCGCATCCGCCCCGGAGCCGTGCCGCTCGCGACGCAGGTAAACGAAGATCAGCGTTCCGAGCGCAATCACGCTGGCCGAAGCGGCCAGGCGCATGATGTTCATAATCACTGTTCCATACTTGCCGGTCATGGGATCGTAGTGGAAGCAGAACAGCAGGACCTGGTCGGCCAGCGTGCCAATCTTGTTGTTGGAGGCTTCCACCAGGCCCAGGCGCAGGTCGCGGGGCTTGTATTCGATCCCGTAAAAGTAACGCGAGATGCGGCCCTCGGGCGTCACAACCATGATGCCGCTGGCGTGGGCGAACTGCTTGGTCACCGGATCGTACTTGTAGTGAAAGCCAGCCGTGTCGGCCAGCGCTTTGATCTGGTCCTCCGTGCCCGTCAAGAAATGCCAGCCTTCAGCCGCGCCCTTGCGCTGGAATTTTTCGATATAGTTGGCTTTCTTGGCGGCCGCCAGTTGCCAGGTCTCGTGCGGATTAAAGCTCACGGTAACCACGTCGAAATCGGAGCCCAAGTTCAGCGAGATCTGCTGCATGCTGTGGGTCAGACCGTTCAACACCATGTCGCAGAGCATGGGGCATTCGTAATACACCAGCGCGAGCACCACCGGCTTTTGACGGAAGTACTGGCCCAGGCGAACAGTCTGGCCGGTGTCGTCCATGAAAGTCAATTCCAAGGGAATCTGAGCGTTCAGATTCTGATCGATGCCGACTCCGCGCACCATGGCGGGCAAGCCGAACTGCTGCCCCGCGGCGATCGCCGAAAACGCAGCCGCCAGAATGAATACAGCGATGAAACTTCTACTTCGCATTGTTGCTTCCTTGCGCCTTCTTCGGCTCGGCTGGCGCGGCAGGCGACTTCCGGCCTGACAGGATGTCGCTCAAATAGTCGTGCGAGGGCAGCCCCTTTTGAGCCAGCATGTCGATGGCGCGATCGATGGGCACGCGCACCGTACCCTGCTTCTTGTCGGTCACCGCATAGGAGGTGAGCACGTGATCCTCGAAGGCATGCAGGTTCTGCAATTGTTGGAAGGGTTTGTCCTCCACGCGCGGCTCGGGTGGAACAACCGCGGGCAGGCTGGCCGCCCGATCCGGCTGGTAGGTGTTGTGGAAGAACTGGAAGATGCCCACCGTCAGCAAGCAGACCAGGAACGCACCGATCAGGAGCGCAAACAGCGATGCCAAAATCAAACGGACATCCACTTCCCTATGCTCGTGCCCCGAGCCGTTGGAATTGTGTGCGGTGACGTGTTCCATATCAGTGTGCATGCGCCCGCGCGTACGTGTTGCGCGGGTCATTCAAAACCAGCAATGGCCTGGCTTTCAGGTTGCGGATGAAGAAAGCGATCCAAATACCGCCCAGACCGATCAGCGCGGCTGCGTCGGTCCAATAAACTTCCAGTCCTCTCTGCCGGAACGCCGGCTCTACAACCCAGAATACATCCAGAATGCGGATGAGGATCATCCACCATGCGATCACGCGCAGCAAGTTCGGATTGCGCTTGATGAAGCGCATCAGCAGCAGGAAAAACGGGGCGCAAAAGTGAAAGATCGAGATGGTCCAGGCGACGTAGCCCCATCCTCCGCTGAAGCGCCGGACATACCAGGGAATCTCGTCCGGCAGGTTTTCGGCCCAGATGATGACCAACTGTGAAAACGACAGATAGGCCCAGAGCATGGTGAAAGTCAGCAGAAGATTTCCCAGATCGTGGTAGTGGCTAGTCTTGAGGAAGCTGGCGAACGGCTCGCGCTTCGAAAGCAGGATCAGCACTGCGATCAGGAACGCGAAGCTCAACAGCATCTGGCCGATGGTGAACATCCACCCGTAGATGGTGGAGTACCAGTCCGGTTCCAGCGACATGATCCAGTCGATGAAGGCGTACGTGGTCGACAGCATGAAGATGAGCAATGCCGGGGCGCTGACGCCTTTGATGCGCTTGAAGAGGGCTGGATCGCCGGTGCGGTCGTGCTCGTTGGCCATTCGGAGAATGCGATACCCGAAGAAGAACCAGAGCAGGAAGTAAAGAATGGTTCGCCCGATGAAGAAGGGCATGCTCATGTACAGGGCCTTGTGACCCACCGCAAAGTCGTGGGCTCGTACTTCCGGATTGGTCCAGGTATAAAGCTTAGTCAAAGAAAAGAGAATCGGGACAGCGAACAGCGCGATCAGCGGCAGCGTTTGCAGGCCGGATTCCACCAGCCGCCGGATGGCGACGCCCCAGTTACCGCCGACCACATTATGGAGGAAAAAGATGCCGAGACATCCGAGCGCCAGGCCGCTCCAGAAAATGTAGGCGAACAAGTACGACTGCCAGAAGTGCGTGGCGTTCTGGAACAGCCCCAGCAGGCTGGCAGCCAAGGCGATCACGCCGATGACGAGCGCGTTGCGCTGCGCGCGATCCATCTGCGGCCGGAGCGTTTCCGAGGGGCTCATTGCTTGGCTCCTTGTGGACTGGTTCGAGGGGCTTCCGGCGCAGGCGGCGGTGCAGGGGGCACAGCGCTGCCGGGCGGTGGCGTTTCGCGGCCGAGTCCGCGCAGCGGAGGTTCAACCGGAAGATTCTGGCGTTGGTCCGTGGGAACGTCGCTCAGCTTGGCCGACTCGCTCAACTGCAGAGCGCGGATGTAAGCCGCGACGCGCCAGCGATCGTCCGGGGCGACCCGCGAGGCGTAACTCGGCATGGCTCCAAAACCGTTGGTCATGACGTCGAAAAAGTGGCCCACGCGGGCGTTCATCAGCTTCTCGCTGTAATAGGAGGGCGGCTGGCGAAACCCGCGCAGCACCACCATCCCGTTGCCGTCTCCCAGCCGCCCGTGACAGGGCGTGCAGTAGACGTTGAACCGGCTCTGGCCCCGCTCGATGTCGGCCTTGGTGATGGGAATCGGAAACTGATCGATGTCTTCGCCGCTGATCTTTCCGGTATAGCGTGCTTCGTCGATCCGCAGATGCCCGCGCGCGATGGTTCCCTCCACTTCCGGACGCGCCGAGCGACGATCGCCAAAAAACTCGCTGGCTGCCAGCGGTTTATAGCGCGGCTGATCTTGCATGTCGCGGCGGCAAGCCGTCAGAGCCAGCAGCAGCAGCGCGGCGCTCGAGATGAGAATCCTATTTCTCAACTTCGGCCACCTCTTCGGGCTTGAACTGCTCGAGGAACGCGCGAGTCTGGACGCGATCGAATTTCGGGTCGTCGGCCTCGATGCAGAGGAAAAACCGGTCCACCGATCCGCGCTCGGCGAAGGACCGCAAATTGAAGACCGGATGATACGGCATGGGCAGTCCGTTCATCGCCAGCATGCCGACCACAGAACTCAGCGCGGCCAGCAGCACGGTGCATTCAAACGTGATCGGGATATACATCGGCCAGCTGTCGAAAGGGCGCCCGCCCACGTTGTGGGGATATGCAATCACCGTGATCCACCACAGCAGGCCGAAGCCTCCGATGCAACCTGCCAAACCACCCATGAGCACCACCAGCGAAACCCAGTGGCGGGTAAAGCCGATCGCCTCCGCCAAACCCTCCACCGGCATGGGGGAGTAGGCGTCCATTTTTCGGTAGCCCGCGCTGTAGGCGTGCTGCGCGGCGTCGACCAACTGCTCCGGCTGCTCGAAACGGGCCATGATGCCGTGCAAACCGTGTCTGTCCCAAAAAGTCTCACTCATCGCAGTACCCCGTCAATCCCCATGCGCCGGCGCGGGCTCTGTTCCCCCGTCATCCAAAACGTGCGGAGCCAGGTGGTGCAGCACCTCGCGCACTTCGAAGATGGAAATGGACGGCAAGACGCGAACGAACAGAATCATGAGCACCAGGAAGAAACCGATGGTGCCGGTAAGCACGGCCCAGTCCCATTGCGTCGGATAGTACATGCCCCAGGACGAGGGCAGGAAATCGCGGTGCAGACTCGTGATGACGATGATAAATCGCTCCAGCCACATGCCGATGTTCACCACGATGGCCACGAAGAACAACCGCGGAACGTTCTGCCGCACGCGGCGCGACCAGAGCGACTGCGGAATCAGGATATTGCACAGGATCAGCGACCAGAAGAAGGGCCAGTAGGGTCCGGTGGCCCGGTTCATGTACATGAACATTTCGTGCGGATTGCCGCTGTACCAGGACATGAAAGCTTCCATCATGTAGCCGTACGCCACCAGCAGGCCGGTGCCGAGCATCAGCTTCGCGCAGGCATCCAGGTGCCGCATGGTGATGAGATCTTCCAGGTGAAACCATTTGCGCGCCGGAATAGCCAGCGTCAGCACCATGGCGAATCCGGAATAAATGGCGCCCGCGACGAAATAAGGTGGAAAGATGGTGGTGTGCCAGCCCGGCAGAAGGCTGATGGCGAAGTCGAAGCTGACGACGGTGTGCACCGAAAGCACCAGCGGCGTCGCCAGACCCGCTAAGAGGAGATAAGCCATCTGGTAGCGAGACCAGTGCCGGGCCGATCCGCGCCACCCCATGGCCAGCATGCCGAAGGTGAGCGCTTGCCATTTTTGCTTGGCGCGATCGCGCATGGTGGCAAGATCCGGGATCAGACCGATGAACCAGAAGATAAAGGACACGGTCAAGTAAGTTGTCACCGCGAACACATCCCAGATCAGCGGACTGCGCGGCTGCGGCCAGAGCCACATGGAGCTGGGGTAAGGAATAAGCCAATAACCCAACCAGGGCCGGCCCATGTGCAGGATGGGGAACATTCCGGCCTGGGCGACCGCGAACAGCGTCATGGCCTCCGCAAAGCGGTTGATCGAGGTGCGCCAGTCTTGTTTCAACAGCAGCAGAATGGCGGAGATCAGCGTGCCCGCGTGGCCGATACCGATCCACCACACGAAGTTGACGATCGCATAGCCCCACGCCACTGGAATGACGATGCCCCAGACGCCGACGCCCTTGTAAAGCAGCCAGCACGCGCCCACCACCAGGCCTTGCAGCGCCATAAACGCGATCAGCAGCGCCACCCACCATTGCCGCGGCGTTTTCTCGATCGGCATCAGAACGGTGTTGGCGATCTTGTCGGTGACGGTGGCGTAGTTGAACCCCGGCCCGATGATTTTTTCGGGGCCGGGGTCGATCGCTTTTTGTTCCAGTTCTTCGATCTTCACAACACTAGCCTTTCTCGATCTCCGGGTTGGGATTCCTCAAACGCCCCAAATACGTGGTACGAGGCCGCGTGCTGAGATCCTCGAGCAAGCTGTAGTTTCGTGCCTGGGCCTTGAGCTGCGCCACGCGGCTCTTGGGGTCGTTGATATCTCCGAACACGATGGCTTGCGTCGGGCACACCTGCACGCAAGCCGGAACAATCTCGCCGTCCGCGATACGGCGATTTTCTTTCTCGGACTGGATTTTCGCCGCGTTGATGCGCTGCACGCAATAGGTGCACTTCTCCATGACGCCGCGGCTGCGCACCGAGACGTTGGGATTTCGAAGCCCGTACAGACTCTGCGTATTCCAATCCGAATACAGCAGGAAATTGAAGCGCCGCACCTTGTAGGGGCAATTGTTCGAGCAATAGCGCGTGCCCACGCAGCGGTTGTAGACCATCTGGTTGAGGCCGTCCCCGCTGTGCACCGTGGCGGCCACCGGGCAAACCAGCTCGCACGGGGCGTTCTCGCATTGCATGCAAGGCACCGGTTGGTAGTAAAGTTCGGGATTGTCCCAATTCCCCTTGTAGTAGCGGTCCACCCGGATCCAGTGCATATGGCGGCCCCGCGCGACTTCTTCTTTGCCAACTACGGAAATATTGTTTTCCGCCTGGCAGGCGGCCACGCAGGCGCTGCATCCCACGCAGGCGTTCAAGTCGAGCGTCATGCCCCACTTGTAGCCCTGATAGCGATAGTCCGGATAGAGGGTCAGCTTGGGCGGGAGCGGCTTGTCTTGTTCGGTCTCCTCGACGAATTGGGGACTCTTCTTGTACTGGTCGAGCGTCGCCACGCGGACCGGATCGGTTCCTTCCATGGTCTGCGCATGTTGCGTGGTGGCGAGCGGATGGCGCCCTCCCAGCCTTCGGATCTCGAGACCCGAATCATGGTTGGGTTGCGCCGAGGTGCGCAGCAGGTAGGCGCTGAATCCAACTTCGTTGCCGACCTGGCCGGCGCGCGTTCGCCCGTATCCGAGGTGAACGGTCACCGCGTCGTTGGCGTGCCCGGGCATGATCCACACCGGACCCGTCACTGTGCGGCCCTGGTATTTCAGCTCCACCATTTCCTCGCTGTTGAGGCCGTGTTGCTGGGCCGTGCTGGGGCTGATCCACACGGCGTTGTCCCAGGTCATTTTGTTGTGCGGCTTGGGCAGTTCCTGCAACCAGCCGTTATTGGCGAAGGAGCCGTCCCAGATGGTGGGGTCGGGACGAAATGCGATCTCGAACCCCTGCGCCGCGCGGGCCGATGAAGGAGGAGGCGTCTTCGCAGTCACCGTCACTGCCGGCACCGCCGTGTTCGGGACCACGCCGTCATGGAGAGCCTTCTGCCAAAAGATTTCGAAGTTGGCCGTCTTATTTTGCGACTGCCAATAGTCGCGCACGATATCGTATGGAAACTTGCCGGGCTCGCCGGCCAGAGTGGAGATGACCTCGTGCGCGGTCTTGCCGCCGTACAAGGGAGCGATGAGCGGCTGAACGAAGCTGACGGTACCGTCGAATCCGCGCACGTCGCTCCAGGATTCCAGATAGTGCGCCTCCGGCACGTACCATTGCACCAGCGCCGCCGTCTCATCGGGGAAGAGACCCAGATAAGCGCTGGTGGCAACTTTCTTCAGCGCCGCGGCAAAGTCCAGGTCGACCGGCGCGCTGTAGACCGGATTCCCCGCCAGAATGAGCAGCGTGTCCACTTTGCCGCCATTCATGTCGGCGACCAGTTGCCGCAGGGATTCGCCCTGATCCACCGGGTTGCCCTCGATCGGATCGGTGTAGGTCACGGTCTTGCCGGCATTGCCGAGCGCGGCGTTCATCGCGTGGGCCAGGGCGTGGACGGCCGGCGGCTGGTGGTCGCCGGCAATGACAACACAGGCGCCCTTATGGGCCTGCAAGTCGCGCGCGATGGCCGCGGCCTGCTTGAGCTTCCCAGTGGACGTCGCACCACTGATTCCCAATGCGGCAGCCAGGTCCCAGGCGGCCGCCTCGACCTCGCTGGCGCGCAGGATGAATCGATGATCCGCCATGCCACCGGTTGGCGAGGGCGCGGCTTCGAACACATACATCCGATTCAAGGTGGTCTCGGCCGGCGGTTTGCCCTGCGCCTGCACTTGCGGCGGCAAGATCACCGGCCCGCGGTTCTCGTCAGCGTAGGATGCAGATTGATTGGAACGCGCAGGAATCGGCCCTTCCTGATATCCTTCCTGCCAGTCCTCTTTGGGTTGTGGCGTGTGCGTGACGTTGGTTTGCACGCGACGCTTGTCGGCGAATTGCCGCGCGTAGAGCAGATTGCCCGGTCCGCAGGAGAGAAAATCGGCATCCAGCGAGACAATGACGTCGGCCTGATCGAAGCGATAAATCGTGTTGACCGGACGCCCGAACGCAAGCAGCGCGCCCTGATACGCATTGTGCCGGCCGCAGGGCTCGTAGGAATGCCACTTGGCCGAAGGCATCTCTTTCAGGATTTTCTGGATCTGCGAAGTGAGCGTCGGCGACGTGACCGTTTCGGTGAGGATTCGCAAGCCCTCGCCGTTTTTGAGGATCGCGCGCTCGCGAGCCACCGCCAGCGCGGCTTGAAAACTGATCCAACTGCTGATCTGGCCCTTGTAGGTGACGGCCTGACCACGGTCGGGATCGTACATCGTCAGTATGGAGGCCTGCTGGAAATAGTCCGACGCGCCCAAGCTCCCGGGGTGATCGGGATTGCCGTCTACTTTGGTGGGGCGGCCTAAGTGACTCGTCACCAGCAGCCCGGTGCCAACGCCACCCATTTGCATGGCGGTCGCATAGTAGAGCGGCACGCCGGGAACGAAGTCTTCCGGCTGGCGCACGTAGGGAACGATGGTCTCCTTGGGCTGCTTGGTGCAAGCCGTGACGCCCGCAAACGCGAGCGAAGCTCCCATCAGCTTCAGGAAATTGCGACGGTTCGCCGGATTCAACCAGTCCGGAGAGCGGTCCGCGAATTCGTCCTCGACATAAGCCTGGAACTCCTCGGTTTGGGCGAGTTCCTCCAGGCTCTTCCAGTACAGCGGTCCTTGGGCTGATTCCAGCCGAGCCCGAATCTTGTTCAGATCAAGAGCGGGTTTGTCGTTCATCGGTGGCACGTATAGCAGTCGGTCAAGCTTTGAATGTGATTCTCCTCAACGAGCTTGCGTCCCAGCTCCTCCTGATTGGCAGGCGGCTCATAGGCCATGTTGAACACCTGGTCGCGCGGCCGCACGTACTTCTCCGGATTGCGGTGACAGTTGACACACCAGTTCATGTAAAGCGTGTTTTCTTTGTACATCAGCGGCATCTGGTCCACGCGGCCATGGCAGGTGGCGCAGCCGACGCCTTTGTTGATGTGGATGCTGTGGTTGAAGTATACAAAATCGGGAAGGTCGTGGATGCGCGTCCACTCCAGCGACTCGCCGCTGCGGAAGCTCTCACGCACCGGCTCCAGGATGGCAGCGTTGGCCCAAATCTGCGAGTGACAGCTCATGCAGATTTCGGTGGCCGGCAAACCGGCGAACGACGACGTTTCCACCGTGGTGTGGCAGTAGCGGCAATCGATGCCGTCATCCGAGACGTGATGCTTATGGCTGAAAGGGACGGGCTGCTCTTTGACCACCCTGACGTCGGTGATGTAGGACCCGCGGTCCATCGAGTAAGCGAACGCAATCAGCAAGCCTGCGCCTAGTACGGTAGCGCCGATGCTGAGGTTGGCCAGAGCGTTGGTGCTGCGGTGGAAAAGCTGCGCCATCCAGAGTAGTCCTGTATGACGTTCTATGGTAAATCAAATTGCGCTAGAATTGCAAAAAATATTATTTGGCAGGTTTTAGTGTAAGGTGTGTTACCATCTACGGGCGCTCGGCTTAGCCGGGGCGCCGCCTGAAGAGCCTGGCAAAACTATGCCGGACTCAAGCCGCAAACCGCTTTGCCACTGCGCGGCGCGCGCGAAGCAAGCGAATCCGCACGGCTGTCTCGGTCCATCCGTGAGCATTCGCAATTTCCTGGACTTTGTAGCCTTCCAGATAATGCCGCTGCAGAACCATGCGGTCGTTGGTCTTGCAGGTTTTCAAAATACGCCGGACATCGATGGCAGCCAGGTTGATTTTCGGCATCGTGGACAACTCGGGCAACGGCTGCAAGAACGGCTCGCGGCGCATGCAACTGCGATGCAAATTGAGCGCGATGCTGTTCAACCAGGTCAGGACCATGTTGGAGTCCCGCAATTGGCCGAGCCGCTCCCAGCCTTTGACCCAGGCCGCCTGGGCGGTCTCTTGTGCAGAGTCGTAGGACAGGCCACGGGACACGAGAAAGCGAACCGTCAGGTTGTAGCCCTTCTTGTACGCGCTTCCGTATTCTTCCCGTGTCATTTCCTCTCCTTCGGGGAGTTGCTCAGTTTCAACCCCGTTCGAGGGAAGGCAGTTTTTGGGCCATGCGTTTTCCATGAGGGGCGGGTGACAATAGTACTGGAGCTAAGTGACGAGTAACGTTCGAGTAAGGAATGTTAAGCGGGCGGATGCGCCGGCAGGAGGGGGGCGTTCGGTGCGTCTCAAGTCCGGCAAGAATTTCTGCCTGCTGCAAAAAGTTCAAGTCTAAAGGATTGCACCTAAGGGAAATCCCCAGGTCCGGGGGCGGGGCGAGATCGCGCGCTCGAGCTTTGGTCTATAATCTGAGACCTAAAGGATTCTCTCGGCGACTGGCGCAAAAGCGGAGTCCCCAGCCACGCATTTTTTGTATGTTGCGTACCACAAGCCCTTGCACTTTGCCAGCGGAGGACCCGTGAGCGAGCCTGGTGGACGCGAAGCCACGCGGCGAGTCGCACACTACGAAATCCTCGGCCAACTGGGCGCCGGCGGCATGGGCGTAGTTTATCGCGCCGCCGATACCAAGCTGGGCCGCACGGTCGCCCTGAAGTTTCTGCCACCGGACTTCTCGGCCGATCCCGCGCGCAAGGCCAGATTCCTGCAAGAGGCCCGGGCCGCCGCCGCGTTGGATCATGTCAACGTAGGCACGCTGTACGGCATCGAAGAGAGCGCCGACGGCCAGATCTTCATCGTGATGGCCTACTACGAGGGTTATCCGCTGAGCGAACTGCTGAAGCAGCGGCGGCCGGCGACTAACGAGGCGGTGGATCTGGCCCGGCAAATCGGGCGCGGGCTCGAAGCGGCGCACCGCCAGGGCATCCTGCATCGGGATATCAAGCCTTCCAATGTGATCGTCACGCGCGAAGGCCTGGCCAAGATCGTCGATTTCGGACTGGCGCGGTTCAGCGGCGCCGAGCATATCACCGAAGTCGGGGCCACGGTCGGAACGGCCGCTTACATGTCTCCCGAGCAGGTGCGCGGCGACGAAGTAGACCGCCGGACGGACATCTGGTCGCTGGGCGTCGTGTTGTACGAAATGCTGGTGGCAGCGCTGCCGTTCCGTGGTGACAGCCGGCATTCGATTCTGTACAAAATCGTGCACGAGCCGCCGGCTCCGATGCCCGAGGTTTCCGGCCCTCTGGCCCAGGTGATTCAGCGTGCGCTGACCAAGCAGGTTGAGGCGAGGTATGCGCACGCCGGCGATCTGGTGGCCGATCTTGAGCGGATCAGCGCCGGGCAGAGCGTCGACTCCCGTACGGTCACGGTGGCTTTGCAGGCCGTAAAGCCGCGGCCGCGATACCGCCCGGGGGTGCTGGGCGTCGTGACGCTTCTCATCGCTTTCATCGCGGCGCTGGGCCTGGTCCCAGGCTGGAGGAGCCGCGCGGCGGCCTTGTTCCGGCCGGCTGCGTCAGTCACAGCGCCCAGGCACATTGTCGTGCTTCCATTCCGGAATATCGGAGATGACCCCGCGAACCAGGCGTTGTGCGACGGTTTGACCGAGGTGCTCACCAGCCGTCTGACGGGATTGGAAGGCAGCTCGCCATCGCTGTGGGTTATTCCTTCCGGCGAGGTCCGCGGCAAAAATTTGACGTTGGAAGCTGCCCGAAACGAGCTGGACGCCTCGCTGGCCATCTCAGGAAGCGTGCAGAAGAGCGCCGGTGGCGTGCAACTGTCGCTGAATCTGGTGGACACCAAAACATTGCGATTGCTGGGATCGCGCCTCCTCAAGTCCTCCGATGGCGATCTGGCTGCCATTGAAGACGACGCCGTGAAAGGCATAGCCGAGTTGCTGGCTGTGACCGTGAATCCGGGTGCGACGAGCCAGTCCCACGCAGCCGCGAGCGCTACACCTGCCGCCTACGAAGCCTACTTGCGAGCCGAGGGCCAGTTGCACCGCTCCAACAACCCCGAAAACGTCAACGCAGCATTGCGCGATCTCAATCAGGCGGTCGAACAAGATCCGCGGTTCGCGCTGGCCTATTCCGGTTTGGCCGAAGCATCCTGGGCCAAGTGGGTGGCCACTACCGATACCAAATGGCTGGACGAGGTGGCCGAGAACGCCAAGAAAGCTCTGCAACTGGATTCGCAGCTTGCGCCGGCTTACGTCGAGCTGGCACAGGCGCACGAGGCCACCCAGAATCCGGAACTGGCGGTCGACGAGCTGCAGCGGGCGTTGCAGCTTGATCCGCGCAACGTGGATGCACTTCGGGAATTGGGGCGGGTGTGGGAACGGCTGGGGCGCGTTTCGGATGCTGAGCGCATGTTCCGGCAAGCCGTGAGCCTGCATCCCGATTACCGGCAGGCTCATCACGATTACGCCCTTTTCCTAGCCAGGCAAGGGCGGCCGAAAGAAGCCGAAGCGGAGTACCGGCGCGTCATTGAAATTGCGCCCGACAGCGCCAGCGCGTACAGTAATCTGGGCGCTCTTCTCGCCGGCATGGAGCGCAACGAAGAAGCCCGAAAAATGTACGAGAAATCCATCAGCCTATCGCCCTCCTATTTTGCCCTGGCGAACCTCGGCACATTGCTCGATTCACAAGGAAAGCCGGCTGAGGCGGCGCAAAAATACGAACAGGCGCTCAAGCTCAATGATAAAGACTATCGCGTGTGGGCCTCTCTCGCTTCGGAATACGAAGACTTGCACGATCCGAGGGCACGGCCGACCTTGCTGCATGCTACCCAAATGGCGGAAACTGCTCTGGCGCGCTCGCCCGAATCGCCGGTCATCCTCTCCCAGCTCTCCTATTACTACACCAAACTGGACCGCAAAAACAAAGCTGTGGACCTCGCCAGAAAGGCCGATCTGCTGGCGCCGGGCGATGCTCAAATCTTGCTGCGAACCGCTCGCACTTTTGAACGCCTCGGGATGAGAGCAGACGCCCTCAGAAACGTTGAAGCTGCGCTCTCTCATGGCGCGCCGCCTGGCGCAATCAGCAGTATCTCGGAATTGAAGAGTCTTACGACGGACGCACGCTTTGCTGAAATTATCGCGCGATCGAAAAACAGCGTGCATAAATAAACCAATAGCCGTATAATTGCTCCGTCTGGATAGTCCATTCCGCTAAAGGGGGGATTCAATTAATGCCAGCACCAAAACGCGCCACCGCGGACCCGAATTCGATCACGATTTCGATCAATGCCAGCAACGGCGGCTGCCCAACCACTCATGTAAAATACGGGGAGAAAGTGCAATGGCAGGCGCCCAGCACCAGCGCGGCCTGGGTGACGCCGCCGGCCTGCTTTCAGGCGTGCAGCGACACCATCACCATCCCGGCGGGGCAGACCCGGCCCTCTCCCGCATGCGTTGTCACGGGAAGCCCGGGGAGTTACGGCTATTCAAGCGGCTTGGGAAACCCACCGCCTTCTCGCAGGGTGGCAGACGGCAACAACGACACGATCATCGTAGACACTTCCCAGCCCTGAGTTACCCTGGCGAAGGAACCCCGGCGCTGCTACGTTTGCCGGCCGTTTGACCGTTGAGCAGTCAAGCCGCGACGTCGACGCTGGCCTTGCGCTCCAGCTTGCCCCAGCCCACCAGGCGGCCGCGCAGCGCATAGATGACCGACTTGCCGAGCACGTAGTACATCAACTGACGGTAGAACATGCGCTGGAAGAACAGCAGCGCCAGGTCCCAAGGCTTCTCCTTTTCGAGTGCGTAGGCCAGCAGCGCCGTGAGCGCCTCCAGTAAAAACAGGCCGAAGTAGTACAGCAGCACGATGCGCCAGTTGCCGGCGAACAGCGCGATCAGCATCGCGACATCGGCGAACGGTGAAACTGCGGCCAGCAGCACCTGAAAGATCCAGATGCTCGGCAGGGCGATCCAGCCCAGGCAACCGTAGCTGGGATTGAAGGTTGCGTCGCGATGCTTCCAGGCGGCCTGCAAGGTGCCGAAGGCCCAGCGGAAGCGTTGCCGCGCCAAGTCGCGCGTCGTCTCGGGAGCCTCCGTGTAGGCGACCGCCGTCTCCTCATAGCGGATCTGGTAACCAAGCCGCCGGATCGCCAGCGTAAGATCGGTGTCTTCGGCCAGCGTGTCATCGCGGAATCCGCCGGCTTGCTCGATCAGGTCCTTGCGCCAGGCGCCCACCGCTCCCGGCACCACCGTGATGGCGTTCAGCAGATCCAGCGCGCGGCGGTCCAGATTGAACCCGCAGATGTATTCGATGGATTGAAAGCGCGTGATCCAGCGCCGGCGGTTGCCGACGCGCGCGTTGCCCGAGACGGCTCCCACGTTCTCGTCGCGGAAATGTTGAACCAGCTTCTCGATAGTGCCACGGCGAAGAATCGTATCGGCGTCCAGCGCCACCAGGATGTTGTGCTGCACTTCCCGGATGGCATGGTTCAGCGCGCGCGCCTTTCCGCGATTGGGCTGGGTGCGAATGCGAACCCGCCCGTCGCCGTCAAAGGCCTCGCTGAGAACGGCCAGCGTCGCGTCCTTGGACCCATCATCAACGACCACGACCTCCAGGTTGTCGTAGCCGCTGTCCAGCACCGATCGAACGGTGCGCTCTATCACCTTTTCTTCGTTGAACGCCGCGATAACTACCGAAACCGGCGGCCGGAAATCCCCGCGCGCGGGCCTCAGCCGGTGCCGGGCGCGCAGCTTCTGGTTCACGGCCAGCGCGCCGTACACCAGCGACCGCAGCAGCGTCAGAAAAATCGCGATCAGGAACAGCAGACCGGCCGCCTTCTTCACGTTGCCTTTCGCGGTGAGCGTATCGCCCTCGATGTCGGCCCAGCGCTTTTCATCGGGAGATGGAACGGGCATCAGCTCGTCGCGTGTCTTGCCCATCAACTGCTCGAGCGGCACGAACTGGTAACCCTGAGCGCGCAGGGTATCGATGATCTTGGGAAGCGCCTCGAGAGTCGCACTGCGGTCGCCGCCGCCGTCGTGCAGCAGGATCAGGTGGCCGTCGTCTTTTTGATCCAGCACTTCCTGCAGAATCTTTTGCGCCGTGCTTCCCTTCTCCCAATCTCGCGGATCGATGGTTTCCGCAATCGTGATGTAGCCCAGGCGCTGCGCGCGTTCGATGGGAACGATCTCGGCCGGCGTCTGCGGCTGGCTGTCGGCGTTGTAGGGCGGCCTAAACAGCTTAGTGCCGCGGCCGATCTCGTGCTCGATGAGCCGCAGCGTCGTGTTCAGCTCCAGTTCGGTCATCTTCTCGGAGTCCTGCGCGATGTTGGGATGGCTGTAGCTATGATTGCCGATGGTGTGGCCTTCGCGGTACTCGCGCTGTATGTACGACGGATACTGCTCGGCGTTCACGCCGACCACGAAGAACGTCGCCGGCACATGCTGGGCGCTCAAGACGTCCAGAACTTTCGGCGTGAACTCCGATGGGCCGTCGTCGAAGGTGATGGAAATCAGCTTCTGGTTGCTTCCGGAGGTCGCGTCCACGACGTAGTAAGAGGGATACTTTTGGTACTGCTCGACGAAGGCCCCGTCTTTGGTCTTCCAGACGTTGCGGCTGCCGTCGTGAGGCGTGTCCACGATCCGCAGCACCTCCCCGCCGCCGTACTGCTGCACCGATTTCTGCGCCGACAATGCAAAAAGGCAGGATGCGTTGAAGCTTTCGTCAGGCCAGGAATGGGACCGGAAGACAGTCCACAGGCCGGGGTCCTCAGCGCCCAGCCGCCACATCGCCACGCCGCGAAATCCGTCGGCCGCCACATCCTGCACCTGGTTGAGCCCGGTCACGGCATCCAGAAACCAGACTTCGTGCCGGTCCGCGCCGGTCTGATATCGAAGCACGGGATTCTCCAGGTTGGGATCCCAGGCCACGCTGGCGCCATTCGCCTCGGCCGCCGCGATCACATCGCCATAGCTCACTTCCACGCCGCCCTGGCGCGATCCGATGATCCAATCGTAGCCGTAATTGCCGAAGCCGATGACCGTCTTCGACGGCGGCAGGACCTTGGCCAGGGTTTCGAGCTGGTCGTCGAACCAATTCTCGGAGGCCACCGGGCCGGGCTGGCCGGACTGGTAGTGCTCGTCGTACACCATGGGCACCACGTAATCGCAAATCGCGGCCAGGCGCTTCAAGTCGTACGCGCGGTCGTCGGTCGGCAGGCTTTGCGTAAGCAGCAAACCGGCGGGCTTCAGTTTGGCATGCAACTCTTCCATGAACGCGACCATCTTCCCGCGATCGCGCACGCTCAATTGTTCGAGATCCACGTTCACGCCGGCGAACTTGTGTTCCACCAGGTTGCTGTAGATGTTGTCGATCAGATTCTCGCGCGCGGCGGTGATGTTCAAGACGCCATGCAAGTCGCCAGCCTGCCAGCCGTCTCGAAAATTGTTGATCTCGGCCAGAATGGGGAGGTTGGCGTCACGGGCGATCTGAATCACCTGCGGGTCGGAATTGTCGTCCACATCGCCGGCGCCGTTCTTTAGCGTGAACCACTCCGGAACCAGATGCGTCAGGCGGCCGAGGTTGGCGCGCAGCGAGACCATGCTGGCGGGATCCCAGTTCACGTAGAAGCCGAACACCACGGGCTGATCCCCGCGCGGACTCGCGGCGGTTTTGGGATGCATCATCGGGCTGCCGCCGTTGCGCACGTACTTCACGTTTTCTCTGCGGACGCGAAACGGGATCGCGCGCGCGGCTTTTTCACCTTGGGTAATGATCGGAACCTCGCTGAAGTTCGCCAGGCGCTGCACGGCGGGCAATCCGAGCCCCGGCAATTGGGGGTTGCTCACCAGGCTCAAGAGAAACAAAACGACCAGGACGGCGAGCACGATGCCGCACACTCCGGCTGCGCGCCGGAACCGGATCCAGCGCCGCCCGCTCGGGTCATAGAAGATAAATGAATCGCCGTTCACAAAAGCCGCTACTATTTAGAGTTTTTCCGGGGTCCTGTTGGATACATCGACTGCGGTTAAATTCCCTTTAGACTCGCGCGCCTTGCTAGAATCGCGGCAGAGGTACATCTTGAAGACCGCACTCGCCGCTCCGGCCAGAGCCGCGGACGAAGTTTTGAACCAACCGCCGCCGCTGCAGGATTACAATTTGTTCACCACGGACCGCGTGCTCGCTGAAGGCGTCAGCCGGGAAGGCGCCGCCTGGGCGCGCGCGCTGCTGACTGAATTCGGCCGGCTGGAAGGGTCGGAAGAGAGCATCCGCTGGGGATTCCAAGCCAACGAGAATCCACCCGTGCTGCACACGCACGACCGCTTCGGCCACCGCATCGATGAAATCGAGTTCCATCCGGCCTGGGACGAACTCATGCGGCTGTCCATCGAGCACGGCCTGGCGAGCCTCCCCTGGGCCGACCCCAAACCGGGTGCGCACGTGGCGCGCGCCGCTCTGATGTTTCTGGCGTCCCAGAACGAGGCCGGCCACACCTGTCCGGTGTCGATGACGTACTCCTCAATCCCCGCGCTGCGCAAGCAACCCGAGATCGCGCGGGAGTGGGAGCCGCGCGTTACCGCCGCGCGCTATGATCCGCGCTACCGTCCGGCTGCGGAAAAAAGCGGCGTGCTGATTGGAATGGCGATGACCGAGCGGCAGGGCGGTTCCGATGTTCGCGCCAATACCAGCAGCGCGGAACCGGCCGGAAGCGGCGACTACATCTTGACCGGCCACAAATGGTTTTGTTCCGCCCCCATGTGCGACGCCTTCCTGGTGCTGGCGCAGGCGCCCGGCGGGCTGACCTGTTTCCTGCTGCCGCGCTGGACGCCCGACGGCGAGCGCAACCGGTTTCATATCCAGCGCCTCAAGCAGAAGTTAGGCAACCGCTCGAATGCTTCCGGCGAAGTCGAATTCGAGGGCGCCTGGGCCCGTCGGATCGGCGAAGAAGGCCGCGGGGTCGCCACCATCATGGACATGGTGCAGCACACGCGCCTGGATTGCCTGATGGGGTCGGCCAGCCTGATGCGGCAGGCTTTAGTGCAGGCCATCCATCATGCGCGGCATCGCAGCGCGTTCGGGCGGCTGTTGATCGATCAACCGCTGATGCAGAATGTTCTGGCGGATCTCGCCCTCGAATCGGAAGCGGCCACGCTGTTGATGCTGCGGCTGGCGCGAGCTTTCGATGCTCGCGAAGCCGACGCCGGCGAGCACGCGTTCGGGCGTCTCGCGACTGCCGTGTCCAAGTTCTGGGTGACTAAGCGCGCGCCCGCGCAGATCAGCGAGGCGCTGGAGTGCCTGGGCGGGAACGGCTACGTGGAGGAATCGGTTCTTCCGAGGCTCTACCGCGAAGCGCCGGTCAATTCCGTCTGGGAAGGCTCCGGCAACGTCATCTGCCTGGATATCCTGCGCGCCATGAAGAAGGAGCCGGAGGCCGTCGAAAGCGTGCTGCATGAGATTTCACTCGCGCGGGGCGCGAACCGGCATTTCGATGCGCTCGCCGATCACATCCAGAACGACCTGCGGCAGACGGCCGGCGAGGTGGAAGCTCGCCGGCTGGCCGAACGGCTGGCGCGCGCGCTGGAAGGCTCGTTGCTGATCCGCCACAGCATCCCTGCCGTCGCCAGTGCATTTTGCGCCACGCGCCTGGCCTACGAGGGCGGCCGAACTTTCGGAACGCTTCCCGCCAGCGTGGATTTTCGGGCCATCCTGGAGCGCGCGTACTGACCGGCCCTCAGCGCCGGATTTCGTACGCCATGTAATCTTCGTCCACGTACCGCTCGCCGACTTTCAACGCGTGCCGTTCGCGGCCGAAGACTTCGAATCCGACCGAAGCATACAGGCGCCGGGCTGCGGTCTGATCCACGCCAACGGTCAGCATGATCTGCTCCAGGCCCGGTTGTCGACCGGCTCGCTTTAGAAGTTCGGACAGCAACTGGTGCCCGACTCCGCGAGCGCGATACTCGCCGGTCACATAAACGCCCCACACACGGCCCTTGTGTTGATCCTTCTGATGGGCGTTGCGCGCGAAGCCGATCGTTCCCGTCAGTCTTCCGGAATCGAACGCGCCCAGAACAAAGTTGTACCCACCGTCGCCGAGCCGTTTTGCGACGGCGTCGACGGGCATGGAGCGATGCTCCTCGGCCGAAGAGCCGAATGCGAGCGGCTCCTTCTCCAGCGCTTCCAGCCGAAGCTGCCAGAACGCATTAGCGTCTTGCGGCGTCAAGGGTCGAATTTCAAGATCCAATTTTCAGGTTAGCGTAGCCTGCCCGCTCCGGCCGCGCGTTAGCCTGTCCCTCCCATCCGGGCGCCATGAGGTGTCATCATTGTTATTGCATATGTGTTTCCGGTTTTCCGGCGCATTGCTCGCGCTCTCCCTCGCCGCGGCGGGTCAAACCACCGGCGCAGTGGATGCCTCGCCGCCGGATGCGGTCCAGCAACGGAAGATCCTCGCGGACGCCGCGGAGTACGCCGTCAACCAAGAACAGAACCTGCCAAATTTTATCTGCACGCAAACCACGCAGCGCTTCGTGGATTTCACCGGCAAGAGCGGATTCCGCCCGCTGGACCTGATCGTCGAACGTCTCACGTACTTCGATCATCACGAGGACTACAAGGTGTTCATGGTGAACGGGGAAGCAGCCAACGTCTCGCATACCGAACTTGGCGGCGCCATCTCATCCGGCGAATTCGGGTCCGTCCTGAAGAACATTTTCGCGCCGGAGAGCGACACCGAGTTCACCTGGGAGCGATATTACACGCTGCGGGGGCGCCGGATGAATGTTTACTCTTACCGCGTGACCGCCGTCAAGTCCGACTATCATATTCGCGTACCCTTGAAGAAGCTGGACCTGGTATCCGGCTACCACGGTCTCATCTTTATCGACGACCGCCGGCATTTCGTCCACCGGATCACCCAGCACGCGGATACGATCCCGCCGGACTATCCGGTTCAGGACGTAAGCCTGGCGCTGGATTACGAGTACACGCGAATCGGCGATGCCGATTATCTTCTGCCGCTGGAGTTCGAGCTTCGCTCGCGCGAGGGGACGCACCTGATCAAGAATGACGTCAGCTACGACGGCTACCGGAAATTTGCGGCGGACACCAGTATCAGCTTTGATGCGCCGGCGCCGCCGGACAAGCGGGACAAGTGACTAACGCGCCGCCGTGCGTTCACACGAGCGCACAGGACGCCGCGGCCTCCTCGTGGCTGACAAAAAAGCGCCGCCGCGGCGTTCCGTTGTGCGCGCTTTCTGGAGAGCGTGAATGCAGTACGCAGAGGAGTGCGTGCTCCACGATTCAGATGAACGCCATGGTCTTGATGCCCGACACGTCAAAACGCTTCCGGCAGCGCATGTTTTTGCACATCACTTTATCGTCCAGCAAGACCATGTAGCTGGCGGCCTTCTTGAATTTGGCGCGGTCGCGCTCATCGGCATGGCCCGGCATCCGGTCCACCTTGGTTCGGACCAGCCAGCGCAAATCGTACGACTCCGCGGCCCGGCAAAACGGACAATTCAGCGTGGCCGGTTTGGTAGTCTGAGACTCTTTGTAGAAAGCGCGTTCGTCCATCGGTTTTAAACTCCCCCGCTAGGCGGCGGCAAACGCCTCCACTTTCATCAGGCTCGCGTCCAGCAGGCGCGCGAACTCATCCACGTCTGCCTTGCTGATATTCAAAGGCGGCGATATGCGAAGCACGTTGCCGAAGTAACCGCCCTTGCCGAGCAGGATGCGGTTTTCGCGGGTCGCTTCCATGAGCGCCGCGGTCTGCGCCGTGGCCGGCTTTTTGCTGGCGCGGTCCTCCACCAGCTCCAGAGCCTGCATGAGACCCATGCCGCGCACCTCGCCGATCAAAGAGTGTTTGGCCTGAAGCTCATTCAGTTTGCCGCGCAAGTACGCGCCTACCTCTGCCGCGTTGATTGAAAGCTTGTGATCCTCGATGAAGTCGATTACCGCCTTGGCGGCCGTGGCCGAGATCGGATTGCCGCCGAAAGTGGAAATAGTGGCCCCCTTGAGCGAGTCCGCCACCTCGGGCCGCGCGATGGTCAGCCCGATCGGCGCGCCATTTCCGAGACCCTTGGCGCTGGTGATGATGTCCGGCTGGACGCCCCACTGCTCGATGCCGAACCACTTGCCGCCGGTACGGCCCCATCCGGTCTGGACCTCATCGCTAATGAACACGCCGCCGTAACGCTTGACAATGTCCGCCACAATCGGAAAATACTCCTGGGGCGGCGTGATGAATCCGCCGACGCCCTGGACCGGCTCGGCGATGAATCCCGCGATGCGTCCCGAGGTAGTGGTGCGAATCACCTCCTCGACGTCCTGCGCGCATTTCACGCCGCAGGAAGGATAAGAAAGCCCGTACGGACAGCGGTAACAGTAGGCGTTCACGGCGTGCACCACCCCGGCCTGCGTCACCGGGCCGAGCCGCCAGCTCGATTGCGCCGTCAGCCCCATGGCCAGCGAGGAACGGCCGTGGTAAGCGTAGCGCAGCGCTACGATTTCCGTGGAATCCGTGTAGCAGCGGGCGGTCAGAATGGCGGTCTCGTTTGCTTCCGTGCCGCTGTTGGTGAAGAACGACTTGGTGAGCTTGCGGCCGGGCGTGATTTCAGCCAGTTTCTTGGCCAGCGCTGCTTGCGGCTCGTTGGCGAAAACCGTCGAGACGTGCTGCAGCCGATCGATCTGCTCGTGCAAGCGGCGGTTCACCTGCTCGTTGCAATGGCCCACGCTGATGGTCACGATGCCGCCGAAGAAATCCAGATATTGATTCCCATCGGCGTCCCAAACGTATTGATCCTTGGCGCGCGTAACGACCAGCGGCTCTTTGTAGTAGTGGAAAACGGACGGAAACAGGTGGTTGCGATTCGCGAGTATGATCTCTTCTTTGGTCATGTCTGATTCTAACCAAGGGCCGCTGGAGGTGTCGATGTGCCCGGATCTTCTCGCTCTCACCGTGGGAGCTTCAACTCGCGGCCCGAAACCCAACAGCCTTCAGAATTCCCTGCAACTTCTGGCGCCACTCGAAACGCGAGATTGGTTCCCATCCGGACGGCCGCTCCAGCGTCGCGACCGGATGCACCCCTGGAATAGCCCCCGCACGCGGCCCCGCGATGAACACCACCTTCGGAGACCGCCTGCGGCTCAGAGTCTCTATCAGACCGGGAACTCCCGACAAGCCCGGATTCACGATCAGCAAATCGACGTCTGCACGGTTCCGCCTCACCAGCGCGAGAGCCTGCCTGCCACCCAGCGCCGGGAGCGATTGGTAGCCGGCCTCGTGGAACAGTTCGCCCAGCCACCAGACCAGTCCAACGTCGTCGTCCACGATCAGGATCTTCGGAACGCCGGGGGGTTCGTTCACCGCGTCAGGCTCCGCACGCGGAGGTCGGACAGCCTGCTCTTCGAGACGCGGGCGCCCGCGGTGCGGAATTCATGATGTCTGGCTTGGATGGCGACGCCCCGATTGTCGCTGCGGACGATGCGGCCTTGCATGACCAGCTTCAGTGGACAGACGCCTTCCAGGAGAAATGGCCAATGGATCATCAATTCGATCAGGCTCCCTTTAGGCAAAGCGTGCTCGGTGTCCAGCAGCACGCCGCCGCTGCACATGTTGCGTGTCCGGCCGGAACCCTGGCTGTCGACACGACCTCGATGCAGCAGCTTATAGTCAACCTCTAAGATGATCGGATAACGTTGGTGGGATCGTTGCTCAGCGTGCCGGCGTTCTGCCAGCTTGTCGAAATCAGCGGCGGGAGCGGGGGACATTCTCCCTCCTTCTTGGACCCTGAACAGGGATTTGACATTTATAACACCTTTCCCGGAATGGGTCAATCGAGACTTACTGAAACCTTTGAATTACGGTCCATGGCTGCCAACGAAAGTAATTTCAGTTACACTGACCCCATCCGGCGAGGCGCCCGAGGGACGTGCGCCCGGCGTCTTCAGCGTCGCTGCCGGAGAGTCGGTTGGGCGCGCTGGGAACACCCAGTGAACACGGCACCTTCGGCCGCGGCGGATTTGCGCAGGCTCAATGCAACCTCAACCGGCGGTGGCAGATCAATCTGGCCTATGGCATCGATCAGACGGAAGCGTTCGAATTGCGTTAGGTAACTTGGACCGGAGTCAGACTTACTCGGGGATTCTCCTGTACAAACCTGACTTCTAACGTGGCCGCATTGCGGAGTTGCGCGGCGTGGGGCAACGAGACCGGAACAGACCGGAACAAACGCCATGGTGGCAAGCAGCCGATGCTATACTCGATCCGAGCGACTCGTCACCTCGGGAGGGCTCGTGAATCCTACACGCAGAAGCTTCCTTAAGGCGGGCAGCGGAGCGGTGATCGCTTCCGTCCTCGGTTTCGATGTCAAGAGCGCATACGCCCAAGCCAAAGAACTGAAAATCGCTCGGACGACTGAGAACCGGTCCACATGTCCGTATTGCTCGGTGAGTTGCGGCATCATCATCCATACCATCGGCGACAAGGCCAAGAATGTTACGGCGCAAGTGGTGCACGTGGAGGGTGATCCGGATCATCCGATCAATCGCGGCACGCTGTGTCCGAAAGGTTCGTCGCTGATGCAGGATATCCTGAACGACCGGCGGCTGCTCAAGCCGCAGGTGCGGCGGCCTGGATCGGATCATTGGGAGGACATCGGCTGGGACCAGGCCATCGGCGAAATCGCGCGGCACATCAAGAAGACGCGCGACGACACGTTCATCGCCACCGATGCGCAAGGCCGCACCGTGAACCGCGTCGAAAGCATCGCCTTCAACGGCGGCTGCACCGATACCAACGAGTTCAACTATCTGGTCGTCAAAACCATGCGCAGCCTGGGGGTCTGCTACCTGGAAAACCAGGCTAGGGTTTGACACGGCCCCACGGTCTCCAGTTTGGGGCCCACATTCGGACGCGGAGCCATGACGAATGGCTGGATCGACATCAAGAACACCGACATGATGCTGATCATGGGTGGCAATCCAGCCGAAAACCACCCCTGCGGCTTCAAGTGGCCGGTGGAAGCCAAGCGCCAGCGCAACGCGAAAATGATTGTGGTCGACCCGCGCTTCACCCGCACCGCAGCCGTGGCCGACCTCTTCTTGCAGATCCGTGCCGGCACCGACATCGCCTTTCTAGGCGGCCTGATTCGCTACGCGATCGAGAATCAGCGCATCGCCAGGGATTACCTGATCAACTACACCAACGCGGCGTTCCTGATCAAGAACGGATTCAAGCTTCCCGAGGACGGGCTGTACTCGGGCTTTGACCCGGCCGCGCAGGTATACGACAAATCGACCTGGAATTACGAAGAGGGCGGCAACCTTACCGGCAAAAATCGGGTGGCCGATCCTCCCGCGGCAACGGCGACCACCCAGCCCGGCCAAACCCCGGCTCCTCCCTCGCTGCCGCCCAATGTCGCCTACGACGCCGCGCTCGAGCATCCGCGCTGCGTCTTCCAGCTCCTGAAAAAACAGTACTCACGCTATACGCCCGAGATGGTGGAGCGGATCACCGGGATACCAAAAGATCAGTTCCTGAAGGCCGCCGACTTATTCACTTCCATCCGCAAGGACGGCGACACCAGGAAAGCCGGCACCATCATCTACGCGGTCGGCTGGACACAACACACCTCCGGATCGCAAATCATCCGCACGGCCGCGATGCTTCAGTTGCTGCTGGGCAACGTGGGGCGGGCGGGCGGCGGCGTGAATGCGCTGCGCGGCCACTCCAATATTCAAGGCGCAACCGATATCGCCGGGGTGTTCGACATCTTGCCGGGCTATCTGAAAGTTCCGATTCCGACCGACCAGGATTATGCGACCTGGATCAAACGCACCACGCCGGCCTCGTCCAAACCCAAGGAATGGGATTCGTGGAACTATTGGTCGAACACGCCGAAATTCGCGGTCTCGTTCCTCAAGGCGATGTTTGGCGACGCCGCCAGCAAGGAAAACGACTGGGCGTTTTCCTATCTGCCCAAAGTGGACCGCGAATACTCCTGGGCGCACATCTGGGACGACATGTACGCGGGCCAAGTCAAAGGCCTGCTCGCTTTCGGCATGAACGGCGTGGCCATCGGCCCCAACTCACAGAAGAACATCGACGCCTTGAAAAAAGCCGAGTGGCTGGTGGTGTGCGAAATCTATCCCGACGAGACCAGCAGCTTCTGGAAATCGCCGGGTGTCACGCCCGACGCGATGAAAAACATCCAGACCGAAGTGTATCGTCTGCCCGGAGCGGGCTTCGCCGAAAAGGACGGCACCTTCGTCAACTCCGCGCGCTGGCTGCAATGGAAGTGGGCCGCGCTGCCTCCTCCCGGCGAGGCCAAAGTGGACCAGGAGATCCTGGCGCGCATTTTCTTGAAAGTCCGCGAGCTGTATCAGAAGGAAGGCGGGAAGCTCCCGGATCCGATCCTGAAACTCGCCTGGAACTACACCGATCCTTACAACCCTTCGCTCGCCGAAGTCGCCCGGGAGATCAATGGCCGCGCGCTGGCCGACGTCACCGATCCAGCCACGCAGCAGACCATCAAAGCGGGTCAGCAACTGCCGGGCTTCGCCTTTCTGCGCGATGACGGTTCCACATCCTCCGGCAACTGGCTGTATTGCGGCTCCTGGACCGAAGCGGGCCCGCTGATGCAGCGGCGCGGCACCGAAGATCCGTCCGGACTCGGCATCTATCCCAACTGGGGCTGGTCCTGGCCGATGAACCGCCGCGTGATGTACAACCGCGCTTCCTGCGATGTGAACGGCCAGCCCTGGGATCCGGACCGGCGCCAGGTCTGGTGGAACGAAGCGCAAAAGCGCTGGCTCGGCAACGATGTGCCGGATTTCAAGGCGGACTCGGCCCCCAAGGACCATATGGGCCCCTTCATCATGAATCCGGAGGGCGTCGGACGTCTGTTCGTTCCGCTGGCCGGCATGGCCGACGGCCCGTTCCCGGAACACTACGAGCCCATCGAGAGTCCAATCGCGAATCCTCTGCATCCCAACCAGTCCAATAATCCGGTGGTGAAGAAATACAAGTCCGACATGGATAAGTACGGAACGCCCGAGCAGGGCTTCACCGTGGTTTGCACCACCTATCGGCTCACGGAACATTATCACTACTGGACCAAGAACAATCCCATGAACGTCCAGCTTGTGCCGGAGATGTTCGTCGAAATCCCGGCCGAGCTGGCGAACGAGATGGGGATCACGGGCGGCGAGAAAGTAAAGGTCACCAGCGCCCGCGGAACCTACCTCGCCAAGGCGATGGTGACGCGCCGCATCCGGCCCATGACGATCGACGGCAAGAAGGTGTATCAGATCGGCGTTCCGATTCATCAAGGCTATCGCGGCATCCAGGAGGACGCGGGTAAAGTGCCGCGAACGGTGGCCAATATGCTCTCACCCGTGGTCACCGATCCGAATGCCTACACGCCCGAGTTCAAAGGCTTTCTGGTGAAGCTGGAGAAGGCTTGAAAGGAGACATGCGGTGTCCAACGGACCGTTAGACATCAAGGCCATCTCCGGGCATGCCGGGCCGGTACCGGGACGCAACACTTCGCGCACCTATGATGTTTGCAAGCTGATCGATGTCACCACCTGTATCGGCTGCAAGGCGTGCGAGGTCGCGTGCCTGGAATGGAACGGCTATCCGTTCCGCGAAACCGTTTTCGACAACACTTACCAGACCATGCCGGACCTGGCCTGGAACTACTACAACCTGATCCGCTTCAACGAGCACGTCGACGGCGACGGCACCGTGAGCTGGCTGATGCGGAAGGATCAGTGCATGCATTGCGCCGAACCCGGCTGCCTGATTGCGTGTCCGGCCGACGGAGCCATCGTCCAATACTCCAACGGCATCGTCGATTTCCAGCAAGAGCACTGCATCGGTTGCGAATACTGCGTCACCGGCTGTCCGTTCAATATCCCCAAGTTCAACTCCGCGACCAAGAAGGTTCACAAATGCACGCTGTGCTCGGACCGCGTGGGCGCGGGGCTCGAACCAGCTTGCATCAAGGCCTGCCCGACTGGCTGCCTGCACTTCGGCAGCAAGGACGACATGAAGGCGCTGGCCGAAACGCGCGCCAAGCAACTACGCGAGCAGACTTCCCACCACAACGCCGGGGTGTACGATCCGGCGGGCGTGGGCGGAACGCACGTGATTTATGTGCTCCACGACATCGATCACCCCGAGCGCTACGGCGGTCTGCCCAAGAACCCGCGCGTGCCTTGGACGGTGCGCCTCTGGAAGGGCCCGCTGAAGTGGCTGGGCGATATCGCGATCGCGGTTGGAATCGCCGGCGTGGCGGCACACTACATCCGCTATGGACCTAAGAAAATAACCGAGCCGGAGTCCGGCGAAACCGCGGAGACTGCCAAGAAAGGAGAGCCCCAGTGAGCGCCGCAAGCAACGTAGCCCAATCCTCGCCGACCGGCGCGATCGAGCGCTACACCTTCCGCGAACGTGTCATGCATTGGATCACCGGCCTCACTTATCTCTATTGCCTGGCAACCGGCCTGGCGTTTTACTCGCCGCATCTCTATTGGCTCGCGACCATGCTCGGCAGCGGACCGACTTCGCGTTTTTGGCACCCCATCCTCGGCGTGGTCTTTCTGATGGGTACGCTGTGGATGCAGAACCTCTGGCGCCGAGACATGGAGATCGCCGAAACCGACCGGCGCTGGCTGGATCGCGTGGAAAATTACATCGCCAACCGCGATGAGCTCTTGCCGCTCCAGGAGCGCTTCAACGCCGGGCAAAAGCTGTTCTACTGGCTGATGTTTTACGGTGCGCTGCTGCTGTTGCTCTCGGGCTTTTTCCTGTGGCTGCCCGAATACATTCCCAGGCAGGCGGCCTGGATTCGCGGCGTGATGGTTTTGATTCACGAGATCGCGGCGCTCGCCACCATCGGCGCCTTCATCATTCACGTGTACATGGGCGTGTTCATGGTGCCCGGCAGCATGACCGCCATCACTACGGGCTTCGTCTCCAGGGCCTGGGCCAGGACGCATCATCGTTTGTGGTACATGCGCGCGACCGGCGACGCCCCAGCGAGAAAATGACGCATAGCCTGGACGACCGCATCGCCCGGGCGTCCCAACTCGCACTCCGATCTCCTGCCGCTGCCGGACTGCTGGAGTTTTATATCGAACTCGCTCGCTTTCAAAAGCCCGTTCTCGAAAGCTTGCGTCGCGACGGCGAAACGGATGTGCGCTCGCTGGCGCGCTACTTGCCCGCGCTCATCCAACTCGTGCAGCGCAAAGGAACCGAGCAGCTCGCGAGTTTCGGCGTCGAGCATCTGCTTGAGCCCGCCGCGCAGCAGAACCTGCTGGTCTCTTCTTGGGAAGGTCGGGCGAACGATCTGGCCGCGAATCCCGCTGGCCGCTTCTTTGCCCGCGTTGTGCTGCAGCCCTACGCCGAATATCTGGCCTCGCGCGGCGATGTTCGCCCGGATGGCGCGGGATCGGCTTGCCCATTCTGTAACTCCCGCCCCCTCGCCGGTGTCCTGCGCGGCGAAGGCGAAGGCGCCAAGCGCTCGCTGCTTTGTTCGCTGTGTTCCACCGAATGGCCCTTCCGCCGCGTGTTGTGCCCCAACTGCGGCGAGGGGAACCAAAACAAGCTGCCCATCTACACCGCCCAGCAGTTCGCGTGGATGCGCGTGGACGCCTGTGATACTTGTCAGACTTATCTCAAATCGGTCGATCTCACGAAAGACGGCCACGCGGTCCCGGTGGTCGACGAGATCGCCACGGTCGCGCTCAACATCTGGGCCGAGGAGCACGGCTACTCCAAGCTGGAAGCGAATCTGCTCGGCATGTAGAATTGAATCGGAACCGCACGGAGTCTCTCATGCCCATCAATGTGGATGCCTGGCCCGAATTGCCGCTGGCGGCCTGGCAGGACACCTACGCTACGCTGCACATGTGGACCCAGATCGTGGGACATATCCGTATGGTGCTCACGCCGCTGGTCAATCACTGGTGGAACGTGCCGCTGTACGTCTCCGCCCGCGGCCTTACCACCTCGCCCATCCCGTATCGGCAAGGCATCTTCGAAATCCGCTTCGACTTCATCGCGCACAAGCTGTTCATCGAAACCAGCGAGGGCGCCGTCGAGACCATGAATCTCGCGCCGCGTTCGGTGGCCGGCTTCTACCACGAGATCATGCGCGCCTTGCACTCGCTCGGCATCGACGTAACAATCCACTCCTCTCCCGATGAAGTCGCCAACCCGATTCCCTTCGCCCAGGACGAGGTGCACAAATCCTATGACCTCGAGTTCGCTCATCGATTCTGGCGCATCCTGGTTTCGGCCGATACAGTGCTCAAGGCGTTTCGCTCGCGCTTCATCGGAAAGTGCAGCCCGGTGCATTTCTTTTGGGGCAGTTTCGATCTGGCCGTCACGCGCTTTTCCGGCCGGAGCGCCCCCGAGCGTCCGGATGCCATGCAGCGTGAAGCTTATTCACATGAAGTAATCAGCCACGGCTTCTGGCCGGGTGGCGGCGATATCCAAGGACCGGTGTTTTATTCCTACACTGCGCCCGAACCGCCGGGATTGAAGACCCATCCGGTCCGGCCGGCGCGCGCGTTCTATCACACCGGCCTTTCGGAATTTCTGCTCATGTACGACGATGTCCGTACCGCCGCATCTCCCGAAGCCGAGCTGATGGAATTCTGCCAGAGCACCTATGAGGCCGGCGCGAATCTGGCACACTGGGATCGCAGCGCGCTCGAACGCGTTCCCGGCGACGCGAAACACGTGGGAGGTTGAGTGGCTGAACAATGCTCGCATCTCGATCAGATCAAGATCACCACAACTGCCAAGCAAGTGTGTGAGGAGTGCGTCCACATGGGTGACACGTGGGTGCACTTGCGTCTGTGCCTGATCTGTGGGCACGTGGGTTGCTGCGATTCTTCCAAGAACAAGCACGCCACCAAGCATTTCCATCACGCCGGGCACCCCCTGATCCGCTCTATCGAGCCGGGCGAGCGCTGGATCTGGTGCTACGTGGATCAGATCGCGCCGGGCGAAGTGGAGCGCTGAACGCGCGTTCCCAGACTGTGGAATTACCGAACGGAGGCGTTGGCGCTCAACGGGACGGTCTCTGCGCCGGCCACCGCGTACAAGGATCGCGGCCCCTCGTCACTGCCGGCCAGGCTCCGAAACTTGGACGGGCTCAGCCCCATGTAGCGCTTGAACAGGAAGGAAAGGTGGCTCTGATCGGAGAAGCCGCAGATCAGCGCGATCTCGGCCAGCGGAGTCTGCGAGTGCGCCAGCAGGTGAGAGGCGTACTGCACCCGCCGTCTGCGAATCATCTCGCCGATGGTGCAGCGATTGTATTTGTGAAACTGGCGCGAAAGGTGAACATAGTGCACGCCAACCTCGGCGGCGATCTCGGCCAGACTAAGGCGCTCCAGAAACCTCGATTCAACGATTTCAGTGGCCTGCCGGAGCCAGCCCGGAACATGCGTTGAGTTCGGCCTGGATTCCGAGCGCGCGATCTCCGCCAGAATCGCCAGCACCAGGCCTTCGACGGCCACGGCCGACGCCGGATCGTCCTTCGAAAACTCCGCGAATAAACGATTGGCCAGCCAGGTTGCCGTCAAGCCGTTAATCTGCGCCGGCGTTTTGGGAATCACGGACTGGCGGGCGAACTGGTCGAACGCCTCCGGACTGCCGCTGATGTGCAGGCACCGAAGTTCAGACTCGACCTCGTTGGCATGCGTTTCCCCGGCCGGTAGGAATCGCACTGCGCCGGGACGGCATACCGTGGCGCCGGTACTGTACATCTCCTGAAAGCTTCCCTCAATCACGAACGTGATGTACGCTTCCCGATGCGTGTGGTGGGGCAGCACGAGCCCGGCCGGACATAGCATCTCGCGAAGCGTGAACGGCCCGATGGTGCGGAGCTTCAGAACCTCGCCCGCGGCTTCCGACGGAGAACGGGAAGGTGCGACCTGCACACCTGAGCGTTCCAGGATCTTTGGTTTTCTACTGCCTGGCGAAGGCGCACAAGGGCTCACGCAAGCTCCCTTTTCCACAGGTCCATCATGGGGCGGACTCGGCCCCACTGTCGTTAGCAAGTTGTAAATCTTTGGTAAAAACCGGCTTGCCGACCGGGGGCAGTTCCGCCATGTTGGCGATTCAAGCGCCGAGAAGCGCTACATTCGAAGAGAAGCTCCATTTCCCATGTCCAGTATTCTTGTCATCGACGACGACGAAAGCCTGCGCGACACCATCGGCATCATGCTCGAACAGGAGGGGTTCACTCCGGTGCTGGTGGCCGACGGCAAGGCCGGGTTCGAGCGTGCCATGTCGGTAAAGCCTGACTTGATGATCGTCGATCTGCGGCTTCCGGGCATGAGCGGCATCGATATCTGCAAGGAAATGCGGGCCGCCAACCTGAAGACCCCCATCATCGTCCTCAGCGCGGTAGGCGAAGAAGTGGACAAGGTGCTGCTGCTCGAAATCGGCGCGGATGACTACATCGTGAAACCGTTCGGCGCTCGCGAGCTGCTGGCCAGAATTCGGGCCGTGCTGCGCCGGACTTCGCCCGAAGCCCGGAAGATCGCGCAGTTCGGCGCGGTCGCTGTGGATTTCGAGCGCCGTGTGGTCACCAAGCGAGGCGAGCCCCTGAAGCTGACGCCGGCCGAATATAACCTGCTCTGCTATTTTCTCCAGAACCCCGACCGCCCGCTCACGCGCGACATGATTCTCAATTCCGTGTGGGGCTATGAATCGTTTCCCAACACGCGCACCGTGGATGCGCATGTGGTCCGGCTACGCCAAAAGCTGGAGGCCGATCAGAACGCCCCGCGGCACTTTCTAACCGTGCACGGCGTGGGATACCGGTTCCTCCCATGAGCGGCGGAAAGAGGCAGGATCACAACCACGCTCCGGAAGCTGACGGGCAGGCGCGCACAGGCGGAGCCACGAAGACGATCTTGATCGTCGAAGATGTCGAGACTTGCGCGGCGGCGCTGGAGATCGCCTTCAGCTCGGCCGCTGGTCTTAAGACGCTCACGGCCAAGACCGCCGAGGAGGCGTTGCAGCTCCTGGACCAAGACCGCGAAGCGTTCAGCGCCCTGATCACCGATTTCGAACTCCCTGAGATGGACGGTCTCGAACTGATCGAGCGAATCCGGGCGCGCGCCCGCTTCTCCCGTTTGCCTATTATTGTAGTTACCGGGTCAACGGATCCAGATGTCGCAGGGCGCCTGCGCTCGTGCGGCGCGGACGCCGTATTCGCGAAACCCTATTCACCCACGCTCGTGCGGGAGAAATTGGAGCAGCTTCTGGACCATGACTTCAGAATCGGTTAGGCCATCGCATCCCTCACTTTCCAGTTCGAAATATGCCCGCGGCCTGGCACTACTTGCCATGCTGTGTTGTTTTGGGCCTAAAGCGGGCGCCCAGAACACGCCCGAAATGCGGGAAGTCCTGGCCCGGCTGGACCGGCTGGAGAAGGATAACCAAACCTTGGCGGAGGAACTTCGCGCCTTGCGTCAGGAGCTGGCCGCCTTCCGTGTCGCGGGGCGAACGGCTCCGGCCGAGGATCCGCCCAGCAACTCTTCGGACGGGCAGGCCGTGGCCGCCGCTCAGCCTCCGGCCGACGAAAGCCGGACGGTCGAACAAAACCGCTTGGAGGAACTGGCGCAGACCAAGGTGGAAGCTTCGCAGAAATTCCCCATTCGGATCACCGGCATGGCGCTGTTCAACAGCTACCTGAACGGACACTACAACAACAACACCGGAAATCCCACCATCGCTTCGCTGGCGCCAGGGGGCGCCACCGGCGGTGGAACGTTGCGTCAAAGCACGATGGGGCTGCTGTTCGACGGTCCCATGACGTTCGCCGGCGGCAAAGTGAGCGGCTCGCTGTACATGGATTTCTTCGGCGGCTCCGGAACTTCGCTCAACCAACTGGTTCGGCTGCGCACCGCGGATGTGAATCTGGATTGGGCGAGCACGCGCCTGTCGTTTGGACAGGAGAAGCCCATCCTCTCGCCGCGCGATCCCGATTCTTTGGCGCAGGTGGGCGTCTCTCCCCTGACCGGCGCCGGAAATCTTTGGCTCTGGCAGCCGCAGGTCAGGATTGAGCAGCGCGTTTCGTTGGGGCCCGATAGCGGGCTGCTGGCGCAGATCGGCGCTTTTCAAACCAGCCTCTCGAGTCTCAGCAGCGACCCCAACTCCTACGCGGCGCCCGTCGCGGGCCAGCCCAGTGAGGAATCCAGCCCCGGCGCCGAGAGCCGCCTCGAATTTTGGCGGCGCTGGAGTGAAACCGGACGTCTGGAGATCGCCGGCGGCTTTCACTTCAACCGGAATCACGTCGCGAGGTTCTCGCTGCCGTCCAACCTCTACTCGCTGGACTGGTTCTACCGGCCGTTCGACAAACTGGAGTTCTCCGGCATGTTTTTCCACGGCCGCAACCTGGCCGTCCTGGGCGGATTGCGGCAGGGCTATACTGTGCTGCCCGGCGGCAAATGGGTCTCGGTGCGCAGCAGCGGCGGATGGGCGCAGCTCCGGTTCCCGATCACAGCCAGGCTGGCCTTCGATGTGTACGGCGGCCAGCAGGACGACCAGAACGCGGACCTGCTGCCGGGCCTGATCGGTAAGAATCTGGCTTACTTTGCTAACGCCATGTACCGGCTGGCGCCGAATGTGATGGTGAGCCTGGAGGGCGGGCAGGTCCGGACCACGTATTTCCAGGTTGGGAACAGACTGAATGAACACTACGATCTGGGGATCGCCTATCTCTTTTGAGGGAACGCGTCGGCCAGGCAATCCGGAGAGGCGCCGGCCCGGGCGCCGCGCGCTGCACCTGCTTCCCTGTCTGGCCATCCTGCTCGGCAGTGCCGTCTCTCAGGCCGCGACGGTGAGCGGGCGGGTCGAGCTGGTGCGCTCTCACGATCCGAACGTGCGCAAACATCAGGACTATTCCGGCGTAGTAGTTTGGCTGGAGCCTTTGTCCGGCAAGCCGCTGTCTGCGGTGAAGCTGCGCCACGCCGAGATGCTGCAAAAGGACAAAACATTTTCTCCCCACGTGCTCGCGATCACGGTGGGAACCACCGTGGACTTCCCGAACGACGATCCCATCTTTCACAATGCGTTTTCCAACTACGACGGGCAGATCTTCGATATCGGGCTTTATCCGCCCGGCACCAGCCGATCTATATTGTTCCGGCGCGAGGGCCTGGTCCGGGTCTTTTGTAACATTCATCCGGCTATGAGCGCCGTGATTGTGGTGCTGAAATCGCCGTATTTCTCGATCTCCAGTAAAAGCGGGGCCCTCGAGATCCAGGAGGTGCCGCTGGGGTCTTACCGATTGCACGTTTTTCACGAACGAGCGACGGAGCAGACCCTGGCCGCGCTGGTGCGCACCATTGAAGTATCCGAGCCGCAGGTTCAATTGCCGCCGATTTCGGTATCCGAGAGCGGTTATCTCCAGCCGCCGCACAAGAACAAGTACGGGAAAGACTACGAGCCCGTAACCGATTCGGGAACGTATCCGGGGAAAACGCCGTGAATTTTTCACGCCTCTCACTGCTTTGGAAGATCCTGATTCCCACGTCGCTGGTGATGACGGTCGTGTTCGCGCTCACCGGATGGCTGGTGCAACGCAGCGTTGTAAGCACCACCTACGCCAGCGTCGAGCAGGAAGCCAAGGCCAGTTTTCAGGCCTATGATTCGCTGTGGAAAGCGCGCGCCCGCCTGCTGGCATCAGTGAGCCAGATCCTGAGCACCATGTCGGACGTGCGCCGCGCGTTTGGAACCGGCGATCCAGCCACCATCCGCGACACGGCCGGAGAATTATGGTCCAAGGTGTCAACCGAGGATGCGTTCTTCCTGGTCTCGGACCCACAGGGCCGCGCCATCGCCAGCCTAGGCGCGCTGGCGCCGTTCGCGCCCAACGACGATTTGCCCATGGTGCGCGTGGCGCGCGGGATCTTTCCCAAGCAGGCCTCCGGTTTCGTCCAGAGAGGCGATCAGTTATTTCAAGTGGTGGTCACGCCCGTGTATGTCCAGTCGCAGGACAGCCCGGCGCTGCTCAATGTGCTGGTGGCCGGTTACAAGGTGGATCAAGGCGTGGCCCAGACGCTTAAGAATTCGACCGGCGGAAGCGAATACATCTTCGAATCGCACAATCACGTAGTCACTTCCACTCTGGGGCCGGCCGCCACTGCGGCCATCGCGCCGCAACTTCCCAAGAACTCCAGCATCACCCAGATCTCGGACTATCTGGCCCTGCCCCAGCCGCTCTTCGACGTGGGCGGCGCGCCGGTGGGACAGCTCTACATCCTGCGTTCCTTTGCGGGCGCCAGCCAGCGGCTGGCAGCTTTGCGGCGCCAGATTATCGCGCTATGGCTGCTGGCGCTGATCGCCGCGCTGGTGGTGACCTACCTGGTGGCGCGCAAAATCATGCGGCCCGTAGCGGAGCTCGATCGCGCGGCGGCTGAGATCGCCAAAGAAAATTATGACTACGACGTCCCCGTGCACAGCCAGGATGAACTGGGCCGGCTGGCCGAGACCTTCCAGAGCATGTGCGAGTCCATCCGGCGCGCCCGCGCGGAGTTGATCCGCCAGGAACGCATTTCCACCATCGGCCAGCTTTCCACCTCGATCGTGCATGATCTGCGCAATCCGCTGGCGGCCATTTATGCCGGATCCGAAATGCTGATGGACGGCAATTTGCCGGAAGAACAGACCCGGCGGCTGGCGCGAAACATCTATCGCGCTTCGCGCGGCATCCAGGATATGCTGCAGCAGTTGTTGAACGTGGCGCGCGGCAAATCGGACGTGAGCGAAATGTGCAGTCTGAAGGAAGTCATCGGCGCAGCCTGGACGGTGGTCGCTCCCGCTGCCGACGCCCGCCACGTCGAGCTGATCAGCCAGGTTCCCGAGGGCCAGGAATGCCCCATGGCGCGGGCTCGCATGGAGCGCGTGTTTGCCAACCTGTTCGAGAACGCCATCGAGGCCATGCGCTCCGGCGGGAGCATCTCGATTCGATCGCAAATGCACAGCGACCACATCCTGGTGGACGTGCAAGACACCGGCCCGGGCATCAGCCCGGTGCTCCGGGGCCGCCTGTTCCAGCCGTTCGTGACCGCCGGCAAGAAGAATGGCCTGGGTCTCGGCCTGGCTCTGTCGCGCCAGACTCTGCTGGATCATGGCGGCGACTTGTGGGCGGATTCAAACGGGCCGGGCGCAAGGTTCTGCCTGCGGTTGCCCAAGGAGCGGAGAGCGGCGGCCCGCGAAACGAATACGCTCAGCATCGTTGGCGATTGACGCGCGAACCGCTCAGCTGGTGACACTCACGCGCTATTTCCCACTCCTCTTGCGCGCGAATTACCAGCGTTCGCACGGCTGAATCCGGCGCTGAAATGTCGGAATCCATGGCTGGGCTGGCGTTCTTGGCTGCATCGATTTTCAAACCGAGAAAGCCCATCGGCGCGCAGGCCCGCTCCCGGAGAAGCGCGGAGTTCTCGCCGATGCCACCGGTGAAAACGAGCGCGTCCACGCCGCCTAGCACGGCCAGCATCCCGCCGATCTCGCGAACCAGCCGATGCACGTATACATCGAACGCCAACTGCGCGCGCTGATGGCCGGCCTGGATGGCTTCCAGCACTTCCCGCATGTCGCCGGAGACGCCCGAGAGTCCCAGCAATCCTGACTCCTGGTTCAGAATGCGATCCAGTTGCCCGGCGGTGTAGCCGCGGTGCCGGATGAGGTAAATCAGAATGCCCGGATCGATCGATCCCGAGCGCGTGCCCATCATGAGGCCTTCCAGCGGAGTGAAACCCATGCTGGTGTCGACGCTTCTTCCGTTTTGCACTGCCGCGAGCGACGCGCCATTGCCGAGATGGCAGACGATCAGCCTCAGCGACTGCGGGTCGCGGGCCAGCAGTTCGGACGCGCGGCGCGCCGCATATTGATGGCTGATGCCGTGGAAGCCGTAGCGCCGGATGCCGCGCTCCAGCCACGCATGGGGGCCTGCGTATACGTAGGCGGAAGGTTGCAACGTGGAATGGAAGCCGGTATCGAACACGGCGATCTGGAGAATGCCGGTTCCGATAGCGCGATCGACAGTTTCGACCGCCTCTAACTCGAAACGGTTGTGCGCGGGTGCAAACTCGACTTCACGCGCGATGGCGGCCCGCACCTCTGCCGTCAGCGGTGTGCTTTCCCGATACACCGGGCCGCCGTGCACGATGCGATGGCCCACCACATCGATCTCCGACGGAGCTTTGATCACCGCCGCATCGCCGTTCCAAAGCGATTCGAGGACGGGCTCAAGAACTGCCACCGGACTCTGCACCTCGATCTGACGCTCCTCGGTGGCGCCATCCGAGCGAGCGATGCGGATCTCAGCCTTACCGGTGTGATGGCTCCAGTCAGCTCGCGCGGTCCAGCGCGGTTCGGGCGGAGCGGCCGGAAGCGGCCCGTCGGGGAGACCGGCGAACCAGCACTTGAAACTGCTGGACCCCCCATTGAGTACGAGCACGTTCACGCGAGACTCGTGGCGCACGCAGGAGTGGAGTGCGTGCACCACGCCGAGTCAATCCGCATACGGCCAATGCCAGTCGCGAATCGCCGGCATGTCATCGCCGTACTCGGAGATATACAACTTGTGCTCGATCAGCCGGTTTCGCAGCCATTGCCTTTCGTGACCCGCGATTCCCGCCAGCCGCGGCACGCGATCGATCACGTCGCCCGCCAGGTGGAAGCGATCCAGATCGTTGAGCACCGTCATGTCGAAAGGCGTTGTGGTGGTGCCTTCTTCCTTATATCCGCGTACGTGCAAATTGTCATGGTTCGTCCGCCGATACGTCAGACGGTGAATCAACCAAGGATAGCCGTGAAAAGCGAAGACCACGGGTTTGTCCCTGGTGAAGATCGCGTCAAACTCCCGATCCGGCAACCCGTGCGGATGTTCGGAAGAGGGCTGCAGCGCCATCAAGTCGACCACATTGACGACGCGGATCTTCAGATCGGGCACGCGCTGCCGCAACAGATCCACCGCCGCCAGCGTCTCGAGCGTGGGGATGTCGCCGGCGCACGCCATCACGACGTCCGGCTCTGCATCCTTGTCGGTGCCGGCCCACTCCCAAATTCCGACGCCGGCCGAGCAATGCTTTATGGCCGCTTCCATGTCCAGCCATTGCAGCGCGGGCTGCTTACCGGCCACGATCACGTTGACATAGTGCCGGCTGCGCAGGCAGTGGTCGGCCACCGACAGCAGGCAGTTGGCATCGGGCGGCAGATATACGCGCACCACGTCCGCCTTTTTGTTTACGACCAGGTCGATAAAACCGGGGTCCTGGTGGCTGAATCCGTTGTGATCCTGCCGCCAAACGTGTGACGTCAGCAGGTAGTTCAGCGAAGCAATGCGGCGCCTCCAGGGAATGGCGCGCGTCGTGTTCAGCCACTTGGCGTGTTGGTTGAACATCGAATCGATGATGTGGATGAAGGCTTCGTAGCAAGAGAAAAAACCGTGCCGGCCGGTGAGCAGGTAGCCCTCCAGCCAGCCTTGGCACATGTGCTCGCTGAGCACCTCCATCACGCGCCCGTCGGGCGACACGTGGTCGTCGTTCGGAAGAACGATCGCGGTCGAGGTCCGATCCGTCACTTCGAACACAGCGCTGAGCCGGTTGGAAGCCGTTTCATCCGGTCCGAAAATCCTAAAATTGCACGCTGGCTCGTTGAGCTTCATGACGTCGCGCAGCATATCGCCCAACACGCGCGTAGCCTCCGCAACCACCACGCCCGGCTTGGGAACATCCACTGCGTAGGAACGAAAATCCGGCAGGCGGAGGTCCTTCAACAGCAGGCCGCCGTTGGCATGAGGATTCGCGCCCATGCGGCGCTGGCCCTGGGGCGCAAGCTCGGCCAGCTCGCCGATCAACGCGCCCTTTTCATCGAACAGCTCTTCCGGATGGTAGCTCTTCATCCAATCTTCGAGAATTTTGCGATGCTCGGGATTGGATCGGACCTCGGCGATGGGCACCTGGTGCGCGCGAAACGTGCCTTCGATTTGCTGGCCATCCACCACCTTCGGCCCGGTCCACCCCTTGGGCGATTCGAGAACGATCATGGGCCATTGGGGGCGGCGCGAGAATCCATGCGAGCGCGCGTCCTGCTGGATGCCGCGAATCTCCTCCAACACGCTATCGAGCGTGGCCGCCATCAACTGGTGCATGAGCTCGGGTTCGTGGCCGGAAACAAAGTAGGGGCGGTAGCCGTAGCCTTCCAGCAGCTCGGTCAGCTCCTCGCGCGGAATGCGCACCAGCACGGTCGGGCCCGCGATCTTATAACCGTTCAAATGCAGAATCGGAATCACAGCGCCGTCGTGCGCCGGATTCAGGAACTTGTTGGAATGCCAACTGGCCGCGAGCGCGCCGGTTTCGGCTTCGCCGTCGCCGATCACACAGCACACCGTCAGGTCCGGGTTGTCGAACGCGGCCCCATAGGCATGCAGCAGCGAGTAGCCGAGTTCCCCGCCCTCGTGAATCGATCCGGGAGTTTCCGGCGCCGCATGACTCGGAATGCCGCCGGGAAAAGAAAATTGCGTGAACAACCGCTTCATGCCTTCGGCGTCACGCCCGATATTCGGATAGAACTCCGAATAGGAGCCTTCCAGGTAGGTGTTGGCCACCATGCCGGGCCCCCCGTGCCCGGGCCCGCAGATGTAGATCATGTTCAGGTCGTACTTCTTGATGATGCGATTGCAGTGCGCGTAGATGAAGTTCAAACCCGGCGTCGTGCCCCAATGCCCGAGCAAGCGCGGCTTGATGTGTTCGGGCTGGAGCGGCTCGGTGAGCAAGGGATTGTCGAACAGATAAATCTGTCCGACCGACAGATAGTTGGCCGCGCGCCAATAGGCGTCGATCTTGCGGACTTCGTCGGGCGTTAATGGATTTTGAGAGAGTCGTTGGACGTCAGCGGTAGTCGTTGCCTGCATGACACACACTCCGAGAGGGGAGTCTTCAATTACTATGATCGCGCGGCGCGAGAAAAGTGTCAGAGCTTATGCGGGCGGATTGTGACAAATCGGCGACAGATCCCTGGGGGAAGCCGCGAGCAGCAAGATTTCGAGATAGGCCCTGACTACTTGTGCAGCGAGACGGTTTGGTCGCCGTCGATGTAGCCGATGTATTCGGTTCCTTGGACCGCGGCGAATCCTTTCTTCTTGGGGCCCTTGGGGACCTCAAACGAGTGCGTCACCGGTCCCTCGCCGCTGTGCCCGGAGGTGGCACGGACGCTGAGTTGTTTTCCATCGGCGGAGTCCACCTTGTGAAGCTCATAGCCGATTTTCCCGCCTCCGAAGCCGAGGATTTTTCTTTTGCCGCCCGAGGTGACCACCGAACCCGTGATCGTGGCTCCCTTCGCGATCACCGTGTTGTTTTCGACCTGAAAGCTGTCGACGGCGGTGAAACGCACTGGTTGACCATCCGCCGCATCGGCCGGCACATCCTCCGCCAGGAGAATTCGGAGCGGAAGACCATCGCCGACTTTCACCACCACCAACTGAACGACTGGAGCGGGGGCCGGGCGAGGAGCTTTAGGCTGCTCGGCCTTCTCCGGTTGTGGCGCCGGCGCGGGTTGGATCGAGGCCGGAGGCGCCGCCGCGGGAGGCGGGGTTGGAACCTTCTTCGCGGCTTGTTTCGGTGCTGTCTTTTTTCCTGCGGAAGGCACAGGCCGCTGCTCGGCGGTTTTCGATTCGGCCGCGGGTTCGGGCGGCGGATTCACTGGCGCCGGCGGGTTCGCCGACTCCGGTGGCGGCGTTGGCGGCGGCGCCGGATTCACTGGCGCTGGGGTGGAAGGCGGCGCACTGGAAGGCGAGGCGGCTGGATGCTGGCTCTTCCACCACAGCCATCCTCCAACACCCGCCGAGCCGACCAGCAAAATCCCGACCAGCCCCAGCAGCGCCGGGATCAGCTTGAATGAACCTGGCGGTTTGGCGGCCGGCGGCTGCGATGAAGGCGGAGGACCGGCGGCCTGCGCACCAGCAACTGGCGCCCGGCCAGCCGGCGCGGAGGGCGCGGCCTGGGCCGGAGCAGACACCGCCGACGCGCCGCTAAGCGAGGCCGCCGGCATCGCGGAAGTGGAAAATGGTGTGGCAAACTGACCGCTCGGATCCAACTGGCGCTGGAGCGTGCTCAACGCACCTTCCACTTCCTTCATCGACTGCCAGCGTGCGTCCGGATCCTTTTGCAGACACCGCAAAACGATTTGCTCCAGCAGCGGTGGAACCTCCGGCGCCGTTTCGTAAATCGGTTTCACTTCGTCCCGCAGAATCGCCGATAGCGTGGAAATGCCCGATGTCCCCTCAAAGGCGCGCCGCCCCGTGAGCATTTCGTACAGCACCGAGCCGAACGCAAAAATGTCGGAGCGAAGATCCACGCGCTTGCCTTCCGCCTGCTCCGGCGACATGTAACTCACCGTGCCGATGATGGAGCCCTCCTGCGTGAGCGCCATGTCGACTGTGGATTGTTCGCCGGCTTGAGCGCCCGGCAGCGGCTCGAGCCACTTGGCGAGTCCAAAGTCCAGAATCTTCACCAGGCCCGAGGGCGTGACCATCACGTTGGAAGGCTTGAGATCGCGGTGGATGATCGAAGCGGCGTGAGCCACCGCGAGAGCGCTGGCTATCTGCACGGCCAGGCGGAGGGCTTGCGTGACCGGCAGCCCGCCCGGAGTGATCACCTCGCGCAGCGTCTGGCCGGCCACGTACTCCATAACGATACACCGCGTATCGCCTTCCGCGACGATGTCGTAGACGGTGATGATGTTGGGGTGGTTCAGGGCCGACGCCGCCTGCGCTTCCTGCAGAAAACGGCGGCGGCGCTCCGGATCGGCGGAAACGGCCGGCGACAGGACCTTGATGGCCACCACGCGATGCAAGCGCGTGTCCTCCGCCTTGTAGATTTCGCCCATCCCTCCCGCACCCAGCTTTTCAAGCAATTTGTAATGAACGATGGTCTGGCCAACCATAAAGACGGTCCAGGCGCATTATCACAAGAATGCGAGGCGCGCCGCAATATCGAGCGCTGGAACAAGCGCTCGCCGAGGTCCGTAAGGTACTGACTAAGAATGCTTTCCAGCTCTAACAACGCCGCAAAAGGATAACCTTGACGCGCAACGAGATCGAATGAAAATGTTTTGGCCTAACTCAAGCTTTTCTCGGCAGTTGCCGATTACATTGTGAAGTGGAAAACGTGGCGCCAGCGGACCCGCAAGAGGCCCTTTCCCGAAAGCAGGACGAGGATGTCAGCCGGCGTGCGCTGCCGGCGATTTGGGCCAGTATTGCGGCCGCGCAAGTCACGCTTCTCACCAGCAGCTACTTCCAGGACCACCCGGCATCCACCACTATGCTGGCTTGCTGCACCATCGCGGCGCCGGTGGCGCGGCTCTTCCTCGTAATTCGAAAAGGCGAAATATACTCCAGAAATCCGCGCTACTGGAGGGCGGCCTTTTGCTGCTGTCAGGTGGTCTTCTCGCTCGCTTGGGGTCTGTTTGCCGCTCTTGCCTACAGCCAGTCCGGGTACTACAGTCCGAACTCCTTGCTGATAACCTTTTGTACCCTCGGACTCAGCGCTGGGGCGCTGATCTCGCTCACGCCCCGATTATTGTATTTGTATTGCCACATCCTGCCGATGCTTGTACCTGGGATCCTGGCTCATCTCGAAGCCGGAGGCGACCGGTACATCGTCGCCGCCACGTGGATAATCTATACCGGGTTCCTCCTTTTCCAGGGCCGGTACCTCAACCAGCAATACTGCAGTGCGTTCGAGGACCGGTTATTGCTCGAATCCGCCAAGAAAAGAGCGGAGGCCGCCAATGAGGCCAAAAGCTGCTTCCTGGCAAACGTCAGCCACGAGTTGCGGACGCCGATGAACGGCATCCTGGGAATGACCGAACTGGCGCTCGAGACCGAGCTTTCCTCCGAACAGCGCGCGTTGCTCGATATAGCCCGGAACTCCGCTCTGTCCCTGCTCCAAGTGCTGAATGCCGTTCTGGATTTCTCCGAGATTGAATCGCACCGATTGACGCTCGAAAACACGCGCTTTGGCATCCACGATCTGATCCGGGAGACGGTGAATGCTTTCGGCGGCCGGGCGCGCCAAAAGGAGCTGGCGCTGGGGTATGAGATCGGGCCACAGGTTCCCGAGGCGGTGACAGGAGACGCCGCGCGGCTGCGTCAGATTCTGGTCAACCTGCTGGGCAACGCGGTGAAGTTCACCGGCGCCGGCAACATCATGCTTCGGGTAAGCGTTGAGTCTGCCACCGCGCGGGAGATTAGCTTGCATTTTGCGGTGACGGATACGGGGATCGGCGTTCCCTCGGAGAAATACTCGGCCATTTTTGATGCGTTCTCCCAGGCCGACGGATCGATGACCAGGCAGTATGGGGGAATGGGGCTGGGCCTGACGATCTCGGCCCGTCTGGTCGAAATGATGCACGGCAGAATCTGGCTCGAAAGCGAGCCCGGAAAAGGAAGCACGTTCCACTTCACGGCCAGGTTCGAATTGCCGGCTGCGAGGCCGGACGAGCTTCACAATCTGAGAACATCGCTGGATTCAATGAGCCGGGAGGCCGCACTCAGCAGCCCCGGCTCACCAGCGGCCAGCCGTTGAGTCACGAGCCTTCTTCAAAATCCCGCAAAAGCGCTATCTTCCGTCTTTCGTGCCGATTCTAGGTGTTTCTCCGCAACCGCCGCCCCGCGAATTCGGAGCCGGCCTCGCCCGCACTTTGTAGACTCCAGGCAGGACCACAAATCAGGCATGCAGGTGATCGGACCCGGAATCGATTTCCCCAAACTCGAAGCCTGCTGGTTTTTGGCGCCGGGCGAGCGCGATCCCTCATTTCTTGCGGTCTTCGCGCAAGTGTCGCTGGCGCTGCAGAACGCGCTCCGCGAGCGCGTACCGGCCGCGTACTTCACAGTCCTCGAAAATTATCGTGACGTCAAGAAAGCCTACCCGCTGCTGATCTACCAGGCCAGCCGTCCTTTTCGCGGCCGGGTTCGCACGGAACTGACTTACGACTTCCTCAGCCTCGAGGCGGTGGCTCGCCTGGCTCGAAGCGCCAAGCCCACGCTGGTCGAGCGGTTGTCGCAGGCCGAAGTCCGCCTGCGCGAGGCGGGATGGCCGGAGGTCGCGGACCACTACCGAACCAGGCGGATGGCCGAGATCCTCGAGTCGGCGCAGAGTTGGAGCAAGAGCAGAAGGTGCCTTCAGGTGCTGATGCGCGACGAAAGCGCGCTCATGAACGCCCTGATCGGCTTAGGCGGCCTCGGCCGCCAAGCGCCCAGGGAACAGGCCCGAAGAATAGCCGCGTTCGAAAAACGATGGTGTTTCCAACTGCGGCGGTTCTATCCAGGCACGGACTTCCTGTGGCTCGCCCCGGTATTGTTGGGGGCGGTTACCGAAGCGCTACACTCGCTAACTACCGAGCCGCCCTGTCCTCACATACCGGACGGACGGCCTTGAGGGCGCTCCGAGCCTCTATTCCACAAAGCCCAGCTTGCGCAGCGTCGCCGCCGGTTCGTTGTCCTCAAACGCCGCGGCTGCGATGGCGGCCTTCTGATGGCCGCGCTCCAGCGCCACACCGTAGGGGGCATCCACGAATTTGAACGTGGCGCGCAGCAAATCCAAGTCGTTCGAAGTACCCGCCTTGAGGCCGGTATCATGCAGAAAACTAGCGGCGAACTGCGGATCATTAATCGGTATCGCGACCACCTTCGTGTCCTTCCAATTCAACTTGGACATGCGCCGCGCGGCAGCATCGCAATGCATGCACTCGGGATTGTAGAAGAATAGAAAAACGTGCCCCTGGTCCAGCGCAAACGGTTTTCCGTCCACGCCGATCGAGGAAGGAGCCTTGAGGCCGCTTTCGCGCGTGGCATTTACACCCAGCGACACACCCGCAAAAACCGCCACAGCGCCCAAGATCACCAGGGCGGCCCGGAGGTTCTCCGAGCGCCGCGACCACCATCCCGCGGTAGCGGCCATGAGCAACATCGCGCCATCGCCGAGAAAGAAGCCGGGGCCGATGGTTCGCTTCACCAGCGGAAAGCAACTGCAGTCCTTTCCCGCCAGCGTGCTGTAGTTGGCGCCGATGTAAAACATGAAAACCACCAGCAGCAGGCCGATCAGCCAGCTTCCCCAGCGCCGCAAGCGCGGTACCAGAATCATGACTGCGCCCAAGGTCTCGCCAATGCCCAGGGCCAGCGTGCCGGGAAGAGCCAGCGTGGAAGGCAGGCGGAACTCGGTCAGAAATTGCGACCACCAGAAGGGGTCAGACAATTTCCACGCGCCCGAGCCAAAGAAAATAACCGCCAGCAGGACAGCGGCGGTCGCGCTGATAGCCTTCTTCCAGGCCGGTAGATCGACGCCTGCGGCAGCCAGCCCCAGCTCGGCTGCGTCCGCCGTGCTCTCGTTCATACAGGTACTATTTTACCCCGCCGGACGCTGGGGTGCCGGCCGAGGCAAAAAAGGCCCGGGCGGCGTCCACAGTTCGGGAGACATCCGCTTGGCTGTGCGCGGCGGAAACAAATCCTGCCTCGAATTGCGACGGCGCCAGGTAGATGCCCCGCTCCAGCATCCAATGGAAGAACTCGCGGAATCGGGCGGTATCGGAGCGCTGGGCTGCCTGCCAATCGGTCACGGGCCCCGGAGTGAAGAAAAAAGTGAACATCGATCCGACGCGATTCACCGAGACCCCTTCCGGCGGGTTCGCGGTGAGCTGGGCGGTGCGGCGTTCCAACTCATCATATATCTCCGGATGGGCTTTGAGATGCCGCAGCATCGCGATTCCGGCGCTCACCGCCAGCGGGTTGCCCGAAAGGGTTCCAGCCTGGTAGATGGGACCCAGTGGAGCAACTTTGCTCATGACATCAGCGCGGCCGCCATACGCGGCGATCGGAAGGCCGCCCCCGATGATCTTGCCGAGCGTGGTCAGGTCGGGCGTGATGGAAAAGCGCTGCTGCGCCCCTCCCAGCGCCAGCCGGAAACCGGTCATGACTTCGTCGAAGATGAGCAGCGTGCGGTGTTGGGCGGTGATGCGGCGCAGCGCCTCGAGGAACCCTGGCTGGGGCGGCACGCAGCCCATGTTGCCGGCTACCGGTTCGACGATGATCGCCGCGATCTGATCGCCGCGTTCCCGGAATGCCGCTTCGACGGCCTGGATGGAGTTGTAAGGCAGCGCCAGCGTAGTTGCGGCGAAGGCCGCCGGCACTCCCGCGGTATCGGCGATGCCCAGGGTCGCCATGCCGGAACCGGCCTTGACCAGCAGCGAATCCACGTGGCCGTGATAGCAGCCTTCGAACTTGATGGTCAGATCGCGCCCGGTGAATCCTCGCGCCACGCGCAGCGCGCTCATGGTCGCCTCGGTGCCCGAGTTGACCAGCCGGACCATCTCGATGGAAGGCACGCATTCGCGAATCAGCTCGGCCAGCTCCACTTCGCGCTCGGTGGGAGCGCCGAAGCTGGTTCCAATCTCCAGCACTTCGCGCAGCGCGTCGATCACCGGCGGAAAACGGTGGCCCAGGATCAGCGGGCCCCAGGAGCCGACGTAGTCGATGTATTCGTTGCCGTCCACATCGTAAATGCGCGAGCCTTCGCCCCGCGCGATGAACAGCGGAGTGCCGCCCACGCTGCGGAACGCCCGGACGGGCGAATTCACTCCCCCGGGAATCAGCTTCTGGGCGCAGGCAAACAGGCTTTCGGAAGTCTTGTGCTGCATCGGCTCAGTCACATTTTACGCTATGGGCTGCGGACGCTAGTCGAGCAGGGCAAGCACGATCCGATCCAGGGCTTGCGCGATATCGGAGGCCGGCGCGTTGGCGTTGTTTACGAGGATCGAAAAAGCAAGCGGCGGGCGATCGGGGCCGCTGACGTAACCCGATAGAGCGCGCACGTGCGCCAGCGTGCCGGTCTTGGCATGCACCGAGGCCGCTTCAGGATGGTCGTGAAAGCGAGTGGCCAGCGTCCCATCCACGCCGCCGATCGGCAGCAAACTGGTCCATAGCTCGCGGTAGCTGGATTTGTACATGAAGGCCAGCAGGGTCGCGATCGCCGCCGGCGTGACCAGCGTGCTGCGGCTGAGTCCCGAGCCGTCGGTGAACACATACTGTTCCTTGGCGACTCCAATCTCGCGCAGGAACTCCTGGATCTCGTCGATGCCCCCTGCGCGGCTTCCGTTGTGGCGCCGCAGGAATCCTACTTCCCTCAGCAGAACCTCGGCATGCAGGTTCTGACTCACCTTGTCCACCACTTGCAACAGTTCGGAAAGCGGAGGCGAAACTCGCTCGGCTAGAACCACGGGAGCTTGAATTTCGGGGCTCGCGGTTGGCTTCTGCGCGTCATCGGCGAAGCGATGGCGCATCACCGCCTGGCCGTGAATCGCGACGCCGCGGCGCTGCAAAGCATCGCGCAGGACCTCGGCGGCGTACAAAGCCGGATCGTCGATGGCCAGCAGTTCGGACTCCCCCGGGTCCTTCATCGGCAAAACGCCGCGGAGCCGCAATTCCCGCGAGGCCGGCTTTCTTTCTATCTCCAGCTTGCGCTCGACATCCGATTCGGTGCGAACGCGGTTGTCGATCGAAAAATATTCTAACGGAGGCGACAGCCAAAGCTGGGCCAAGTCGCCCGCACGCGTGCCCGGACGAAGCATCAGCGCCAGGCTGTTGTCATTGAGGATCAAGGCACTGACAGGTGCGCCGTATTCCCAAGTCGAATCGCCGATAGACCACGGGTCCGGGTGCGGCTCCCACCGGTAACGGCGATCGTCCCCGATAATGTTGCCGTCGATGCGCTTCAAGCCGCGCGCGATCAATTGACCCGCCAGTTCCTCGACCCCGCGAAACGAATAGCCCGATCCGGGCGCCGAGCCCGGCCGGTACTCGTAAGGATAAGTTCGTCCCGACAGGCTGGGATCGCCGCCGCCGATGAAAACCAGATCGCCCTCCAGAGCGCCCGTGGCGTCGATGGCGTGATCGGCGGCGAGCTGCGTTCGGAAGCGGTACTCCGGCCCAAGCCGCAGCAGCGCCAGCGCGGTGGTAAACAGCTTCATGTTCGAGGCCGGTGTAAACAGGCGATCGGAGTTCAATTGATAGAGCGTCTGCCCATCGTTGAGGCTGCTCACTTGGATGCCGATGAATGCGTTACTCAAGGCGGGCGAGTTCGCCAGCACTTGGTCGATCTTTGATTTGAAGTCGGCGCTCGCAGCGAGTGGTGCGAGCATCAGCCAAAGCAGGAGCACACGTGGCATGACACTGCCATTCTAGCGAGGCTTCACCTCCCGCCGTCGAGGGGTGGGCCGGGAATCGGAAGGCGCGCGCAACAAAGCTAGACTCCGGCTCCTTTGACCTCGCTTAAGCCGCTTAGCTTGGCTTCCAGCAAAATCAGGAGCATCAGGAGCGACACCACGCAGGTGCCCAGCATGGGAACCAACATGACCATCTGAATTCCCCACTCTTCGGCAAGGTAACCCAGCGACCAAGGCGCCAGAAATCCTCCCGTAATCGCCAGAGAGAACAGTCCGTTGTAGAGTCCCGGATGGTATTGAGGAAAGCGGTGGCCGATTTTCTGCACCACCAGAGGGTAGATGGAAGCGAAGCCCGCTCCGACGAACAGAATCCCCATCACGGCGCCGAAACGATTGTTGGTGAACGCGAGCACGACGGTGCCGAGCAGCGCCGAGAGGATCGACCCACTCAGGAGCGCGGCGTGGCTCATTCGCTTCATCACCAGTTGCGAGACCACGCGCCCCACCAGCAAAGCTGCCCAATAGAAAGCCAGCAGGAGCAAAGACGCCTCCGGGCTGATGCCGAGCCGGCGGATCAGAAACAGCGGCAGCCAACCCGCGATGGACCATTCGTTCCCAAACTGAAAGAACAGCAGCAGGCTGAACAGCACCGCGCCGGGATTTTTGAAATCGCGCCACACCTGGGAAAGTGCGAACGACTGGACAACCGGTGTGCGTGGAAGTTTGTATTTTGCGTAGAGTCCGGCCGAGAAGCCCGGCAGCAGCGCCAGCAGGATGAGGATGCTCGGCACCGTGTACACGTAGTAGGTGCCGGAAACCAGCAGCGCGGTCAGCGAGCAGCCCAGTCCGAACAGTATTCCCGCGAGGTTGATCGTGGCGGCTGGATCGCGCTGGTACAGCGATGAGATGGCTTGAAACATCCCGGTATTCAGCAAGCCAGCGCTCACGCCGATCCAGAGCACGCCGGCCAGCCGCCAGGCGGTGGGCGCAGGCGGCGATGCGAAAGCCAGGAACAGGAACCCGGCGCACGCCAGCGCGTTCGCCAACACCAGAATGAACCTGGAGCTTTGGCCTCGTAGGAGGAAATTCGCCGCTCCCGCGGACAACAAAAATCCCAGATTCAAACTGAGAAAGTAATCGCCGACCTCGGTAAAGCTAGCCTCCAGATGATAGCGCCAGGCCGGCAGGATGGCGCCCAGGAACGACATCAGAATCCCGCAAAGGAAGAACGCAAACAACGATAAACGGGTTTGGGAGCCATCGGATGGACCAGGCACGACGGCTTCAAGTCGCGATGGAGCGGGACCGGACACCAGTGGCTATTGTACCCGGCGGCTGAAACGCCAGGGCGTTGCAGGCGTCTTTTCCAGAATCCTGTAACCGAACTGGCGGGCAGTCTTCCAGAAACGGAATTCTCGACCGGCACTGTCCGTACACCGCCAGTAGCTTAGCGCTGGAGACAGGATTGCAGGACGAATCGCCAGTTCAAGGGTTGATCTGAGGTGCTGGGGAGTTGCCTCGAATTGGTTTGGTTTTCGTCAGAAGCCTCGCAGCGATGCGGGGCTTCTTTTTGGGCCCATACGAACACACCCCATCGCAGCAGACAGATTCTTTCCCCACAACATATAGCGCAGCGCTAGAAATGATTTGACAGCAAAACTTGGTGCGATTTATGATGAAAACATCACTGAGAAAGGAGGTGGTCCAGTCTAACATGAGCAATGGTAGTGACTGTAGCTTTAGATCCCCGCGCGAGGTGGCCGACTGTTAAAGTCGACCTTGTGAACGCTCAGGTTTCGTTCAGTGACGAAGCCGCTGCTCCTGTGGACCGGCCGCTTCCCTGCGCGAAAAACTTAGTAACCCCTGGGATTAACCTAGGCTACCGGCCCCCGCATCGCCAGTTCCGGTGGTGCGGGGGTTTGTATTTGCTATACTGTGGTTTCACCGCTCGGGGCGCGCCTCC
>DASQHQ010000028.1:0-38274 GCA_035632015.1 Bryobacteraceae bacterium | reverse complement strand
CGCCACGACTGACGGTCACCGCTTCAGCTCCTGCTGGAGGTCGTGCAGAAGCTGCAATGCTTCGATGGGGCGGAGCTCGTCCACCTTTAGATCGCGAATGCGCTCGGCAATGGCGTGGTTGACTGGTTCGAAGAGCGCGATCTGCATGGGGCCTTGCGCCCGCGGCGAAAGCTCTTCGGTGACGGCTTGTTCAGATCGCTCGTGCAGAGCCAGGATGTCGCGGGCGCGCTCGATCACCGAAATCGGGAGGCCGGCCAGGCGCGCGACTTCGATGCCATAGCTGCGGTCGGCGCGGCCGGGTTCGACTTTGCGCAGGAAGATCACCTGGTCGCCGGCCTCCTTCACCGAGACGTGCAGGTTGCGGACGCCTGGGAGCTGGTCGGCGAGCTCGGTCAGCTCGTGGTAGTGCGTGGCGAAGAGCGTGCGGGCGCGGATGCGCTGGTGCAGATGCTCGATCACGGCCCAAGCCAGCGCCAGGCCGTCGTAGGTTGCCGTGCCGCGGCCGATTTCGTCCAGAACCACCAGGCTGCGCGACGTGGCCGTGTTCAGGATCACGGCGGCTTCGGTCATTTCCACCATAAACGTCGACCGGCCGCGCGCCAGATTATCGGCGGCGCCAATGCGTGTGAACACTCGGTCGACGATGGAAAGCGTCGCGGAATCCGCAGGCACGAAGGAGCCCATCTGCGCCAGGATCGCGATAAGGGCGGCTTGGCGCAGGTAAGTCGACTTGCCGCCCATGTTGGGGCCGGTGATGACTAGGATGAACTGCTCGGCGGGGTCGAAGTAGAGGTCGTTGGGGATGAAGCGCAGGGCTTCCTTTTCGGCCAGCTTTTCGATCACCGGATGGCGCCCGGCGACGATGCGGACTTCGCCTGAATCGGCAAAGCTTGGGCGGACGTAGCGGCTTTCGGTCGCCACTTGCGCGAGCGCGCAGGTGACATCGAGCTCGGCGATCGCGCCGGCGGTCTGGCGGATGCGCGCGGCGTGCCCGGCGGCGAACTGGCGCAGTTCCTGGAAAATCTCCCGCTCCAAGGCCAGGATTTTTTCTTCCGCTTCCAGGATTTTGCTTTCCAGCTCCTTCAGCTCCGGCGTGGTGAAGCGTTCGGCGTTGACCAGCGTCTGCTTGCGCTCGTAGTCGGTGGGCGCGTGGTGCAGGTTCGCTTTGGAGATTTCGATGTAATAGCCGAAGACGTTGTTGAAGCGCACCTTGAGCGACTGGATGCCGGTGCGAGCACGCTCGCGGGCTTCGATTTGAGCGATGTATTGGCGGCTGTTGCGGCTGAGGTCGCGCAATTGATCGAGTTCGGTGTGATAGAGGGAGCGAATGGCGCCGCCATCGGCGAGGTTGGCGGGCGGCTCCTCGGAGATCGCGGTGAGAACGCGGTCGCGCACTTCGGCCACTTCGTCGAGGCTGGCGTGAATCGCCGTGAGCCGCGCCGCAGTGCATGCCGAAACGCGCTGCTTGAGCTTGGGGACGACGGCCAGCGATCGGCCGAGCGCCAGCAGCTCGCGCGGGCCGGCGGCTCCGAGCGTTAACTTGGCGAGCAAGCGTTCAAGATCGAGAATCCCAGCCAGCAGCTTGCGGATCTCGGTGCGCGCGATGGTGGATTGCGCGGCCTCCTGCACAGCGTCCAGGCGCGCGTCGATTTCTTCGAGCTGCAGACAGGGATGGAGCAGGCGATTGCGCAGCAGGCGGCCGCCCATTCCGGTGCAAGTCTGATCCAGAACGTGGATGAGCGTCGCTTCCCTGGTTTCGCCGGCGAAGAGCGGCTCGAGCAGCTCGAGATTGCGCACGGTGACGGCGTCCAGGACCATGGAATCGCCGCGGTCGTAGTAGGTGGGGCGCTCGAGATGATCGAGTGCGGATTTTTGCGTGTCGCGGAGGTAGTGCAGGATAGCGCCCGCAGCCGAGACCGCCAAGGGGCGGCCGTTCAAGCCGCAGCCGTCGAGAGCGAGCAAGCGGAAGTGTTCGCGCAGCGTGCGGTCGCAATAATCCAGCGAGAAGATCCAGTCGTCCAGTACGGTGCGAAGGCCGGGAAGACCAGTAGCCGACTCGGCGGCCAGCACTTCGCGCACGTTCAGGCTTTCGAGCGCCGCACTGAGATCGGAGGCCTCGAGCTCGGTGGCGCGAAACTCGCCGGTGGAAATATCGACGTGCGCCAGGCCCGCACGGGGGCCGTTGCGCCACACCGCGGCGAGGTAGTTGTTTTCGTGCGAACGCAGCAGCGACGATTCGGTGGCGGTGCCGGGCGTGACCACGCGCGTCAGCTCGCGCTTGACCAGTTTCTTGCCGGGGCTGGCTTCTTCCATCTGGTCGCAGATCGCGACGCGGTAGCCTTTCTGGATGAGCCGCGAGAGATAGCTCTCGGCGGAATGATAAGGCACGCCGCACATCGGGATGGGCTGGCCTTTTTCCTTGTTGCGGGAGGTCAGCGTGATTTCGAGTTCGCGCGCGGCGGTGACCGCGTCTTCATAGAACAGCTCGTAGAAATCGCCCAGGCGGAACATGAGCAGCGCGTGAGGAACCTGCTGCTTGATGGCGTGGTACTGGCGCATGAGCGGCGTGGAGGGAGGCGCGGCCGAGAGTGGCCGGTCCTGCGGCGTGAGGGGCAGGGCGGGTGAGGCCGATTCATCAGGCGGTGCGAGGTGCCCGGGGAGCGAAGAAATCGATGCGGATTGTTCAGGCGAGGACGGGGACGCGGCAGACGCCGCCTGGTCCTCTCCGGTTTCAGGCATAGATGCCGCGGGTCTTGAGCGCGAAGGCCACGCGATCGATGGCCAGCATGTAGGCGGCCAGGCGATTGTTGGTGTTGTGCTTGTCGGCGTAGCCGACCACGTCGTTGAAGCTGTTCACCATGATCTCGTCCAGGCGGCCATTGACGAGCTGCTCGTTCCAGAAGAAGCCCTGCCGGTCCTGCACCCATTCGAAATAGGAGACCGTAACGCCGCCGGCGTTGGCGAGGATGTCGGGAATCACGAAGATTTTCTTTTCGGCCAGGATGGCGTCGGCTTCGGCGGTGGTTGGTCCGTTGGCGCCTTCGCAAATGATGGGCGCCTTGATGCGGTGCGCGTTGGCGGAGGTGATGACGTTCTCGTGGGCGGCAGGGAGCAGCACGTCGCAGTCCAGAAACATGGCTTCGTTCTTGTCCATGTCCTCGCCGTCGGCGAATCCGGTGATGGAGCCGGTTTCGTGGCGGTGCTTCAAAAGCGCCTCGATGTTCAGGCCATGCGGGTTGTAGACCGCGCCATCGTATTCGATCACGCAGACGATCTTGAATCCCGACCGGGCCATGAGCTTGGCGGCGTTGCCGCCGACGTTGCCGAAACCTTGCAGGACCACGCGGGTGCTGGAAGCATCCAGGCCGAAGCGGCGCAGCGCCTGCAGCGTGACCACCATGCATCCGCGCCCGGTGGCTTCGGTGCGGCCGCGCGATCCGCCCAGCGCGAGCGGCTTGCCGGTGACCACCGCGGTCATGTTCTGGCGCTTGTGCATGGAGTAAGTGTCCATGATCCAGGCCATGGTCTGCGCATTGGTGTTGACATCGGGCGCCGGCACGTCGCGCTCGGGGCCGATGATGTCCATGATCTCGGAAGTGTAGCGGCGCGTGATGCGCTCCAGCTCGCCTTCCGAGAGCACGTCGGGATCGCAGATGACGCCGCCTTTGCCGCCGCCGAAGGGGATGTTGACGACCGCGCACTTCCAGGTCATCCAGGCCGCCAAGGCGCGCACTTCGTCCAGCGTGACGTCGGGAGCAAAGCGAATGCCGCCCTTGGAGGGCCCGCGCACCACGGAGTGCTGAACGCGGTAGCCGGTGAAGACTTCCAGGCGGCCGTCGTCGAGCTGGACCGGGATGTTGACAGTGAGTTCGAGCGACGAGGTGCGCAGCACTTTCCGCAATCCATCGTCGAGGCCGAGCCGTTCGGCGGCTTCATCGAAGCGCGCTGCGGCGGAGAGCCAGGGATTGATCTCCTGATCGACGGATGGGGGCGGTTGAAGAATCATCAGGTCTGCCTCCGCATTCATTGTAGCTTTGAAAATCGTGCGGAAGCGTTGCGAGCGGGAGGCGGCTGAAGGCCGGCGCGCTGCTGCGGTGTCTAAGCTTTTGATCCGCCTCCGCCGATGTGCTGTTTAGCGTGACTGCCTCGAAGAACCCGCCCAAGCGATCCGTGCTGCTGGCCGCGCGCTTGATCACGGCGCTGGTAGCGGTGTCGGGCGCCGAAGGCGTGCTGTGGCTGATGGGATATCCGGCCTGGCGCGGGCATGAGCTGGTCGCCATAACGGATCAGTATGAGCCCGACGTCGAGCTGGGATGGAGAAATCGGGAAGGAATATTCGATCTTACGGGACCGCACCGCAAGGATCCGTTTCGCTACACCAACTGGAGCGGGGGCAGACGAGCGACCACAGATCGCGAGCCGCAAGCCGAGGACCCGCGCCCCCAAGTGCAGTTCTTCGGCGATTCCTACGTGCAGGGCTACGGGCTGTCGGACCGGGAAACATTCGCTTGGGTTTTTCAGCAAAAGCATCCCGAGCTGAATGTCACGAACCTCGGGACGGGAGGCTACGGGACATATCAGTCGTATTTGTCGATGCGAAGATCGGCCGGCACGGGAGCTCAAGTCTTTTACCTGTTCAACGGATTCCATGAGGACCGGAATGTCGCGGCCCCGGGCTGGGTGCGCATCACGAAGCCGGCTCCGGCGCGGTTCTCGTTTCCTTATGCCGAAATCCGGGGCGGCGCGCTGGAGGGGGGGAGTTCGCCGGGCGAGATGGTTTGGTTTCTCAGCCGGCGGCTGCGCACAGTCGCGATGCTGCAGGACTATTATGAGATGGCCGTCACGCACCGGCGGGTGCGCGACAAAAAGCGCGTGACCGAAATGCTGCTGGTGAAGATGAATGAGATGGTGCGGGCGCGAGGCGGGAAATTCGCGGTGATCCTTTTTGATTTTGCGCCGGAGCAGCGCCAGGGGTACCGGCGGTTTCTCGCGTCGCGACAGATCGCTTTTCTCGATTGCGACCGGCGCGAGTTGAGCGATCAGTCGCTGCGATTGCCGGATGGACATCCGAATGCGAGGCTAAACGGGCTGCTGGCGGGGTGGCTCGAGCCGGCCGAGGTCACGCGCAAGTGAAACTCACAAAAAACGAAGCCATCCGGGGATGGCCGGCGTTCCAGGTGACGCAAGAGGGCATGCTTTGTGTTCGGCGTGCATATTTTTTTAATCTTTTCGCCTTCTGATCGATGTCGGGGATGAAGATCAAGTCACCGGAGGCCGCGATACGCGAGAGAGGGGCGGGATCACGATGCCGGGCCATGAGTCGGCCCTCGCTGGGCGGGAGGCGAGTTGGCTGCGCCTTTTCTTGATCTCAGTCTAGGCGGCGCTGTCGCCGGCAGGCCAGACCGAAGTTTGGAACTCGTTGCCACGGCGAGGATTTCCGCCTGGTGTGCGGCGTGACCGTTTGAACGTCCGCGGGCCGGAATTGGTGGCGTGGGCGCTCAGCTTTCTGATGCCACGAGATTCCGTTCGATCCGATCCCAGGCCGCGATCCAGCCGCTGCGGTGTTTGAGGCAAACGGCAATTTCCGGCAAATCCTCGTGGACCAGCACAACCTCGGTAGCTGCGCCATCTTCGATGAACTGAACGGTTACGCGTGTCATTGGCATATCGTCGAACGCGTTTTCCCAGCGCCACGTATACACGAGCTTCTCGGGCGCGCGCACTTCCTGAAAGCAGCCGTAAACGGCGACCACCGGGCCGCCGTTTAGCCGTTGCATCCCGATCCGATATTGCCCGCCCACGCGGAGATCGACCTGGATGGCCTCGGGCGCCCATCCTTGGGGACACCACCAGCGGCCTAACGCTTGAGGATCGGTCCAGGCACGAAACACGTTCTCCCGAGCGGCGCTGAATCGATGCCTCAACCGGAAGCTAATCGCACGCCGCGGGGCGACTGGTAGAGGAGCCGGAATCACGATTGCGCCTCGTCCAGGTACTTGGCCAAGGCGTCGAACTGCTGTTCCCAAAACGCGCGCTGAAGGGCAATCCACTCTTCCGCGTGCCGCAGAACCTTGGGGTGCAAGCGACAATAGTGATTTCGTCCCGCCTTGCGCCGGCTGATCAGGCCGGAGGCCTCCAAGACGCGCAGATGCTTGGAAATGGCCGGCGCGGAAATGGCAAAAGGTTGGCCGAGCGCAGTAACAGAGCACTCGCTGCGAGCCAAGCGCGCGAGAATGGCGCGGCGAATCGGGTCAGACAGGGCGCCGAAGACGGCATCCAACTGACTGGCTTGATCGTCGCGGGCGGAACTGCGGCTGGCGGACCGGACGCGATGCTTGCGACCGATTGTCATGCGCGGGATGCCGAGGCTTGCGGCACTTCCACGATATCGGCCTGGTAACTGGCCGCCATGGTAAGAAGCTCGTTCTTTTCTCGTTCGGCCACACCCAGGTCGTCCAGACTGGCGACCGCATGCTGTGCGAAGACGTTCCACTCGCTTTCCGTAATACCGAGCCCTTCATGCGATTTTTTCATATCGCGGCCCACATAGCGGACGGGGCCGCCGGCGGCGTCGCACAAGAAATCGATGAGCAGTTGACGATCCTTGCTCATGCTGTCCTTACACTTACCCTTCCAGTACACAGCGAGTTGCGGGTCGGCGGTCAGCCGGCTCAACAGATCGTCCGCGAAAGCCGCGATGGCGTCGTAACCACCCAGGCGATGATACAGCGATTTTTCAGGGTCCAGCATAGCTTCTCCTTATCGGCGGCATGCGCCGAGGCCGGCGACTAGGCTCCCAGGGGGCATGACGCGGCGAGCAGGCTGGTCTGGGCTCTCGAAACAGTTTACCGATTGGTTAAGTATTATGGAACCCGGGGATTTTGTCAAGCAGAATCTTTTAAGACGCCCGAGGAACCCGAGGAACGAGACGATCAGCGGTCGACGGCGCCACTGCCGCCAAGAGCCTGCGAGCGCGTCCACTTGTGGGCGAACTCGACCACCTGGCGGCCGACGATGGCGAGCTGCGTGGCGCTGCCCGGGTGGATGCAGGCGCCCCTGGAATCAAAAATCTTCTCGGCCATGTTCAGTCCCGCGCCCAGCGGCGTGGGCCAGCCGCGCAGGGCATGGACCACAGAACGCAGCGCCACCAGCGAGGTGCCAATGGTCTGCCAGCCGCTGGCGGTGACAATGCATCCGACGGCGCGGCCGTCCAGGTAGGGGCGCGGATCGTCGCGGAGATCCTCGAGCAGATCCAGGGCATTCTTGACCAGGCCGGAGATGCCGCCGTGATAGCCGGGGCTGGCGAGGATCAGGCCGTCGGCCAGGCGGACGGCCTCCACCAGCTCGCGCTGTTCGGCATTGCGCTGCCGGTTTTCGGATGCGTAGACAGGCAGCCTGGCCAAGAAAGCTCCGTTGAAGAGTGCGGTGCGCGCGCCGGCTTCTTCGGCGGCCCGCAGAGCGACATGCAGAGCGCGTTCGCCGGTGGATTCGGCTCGAGTGCTTCCGCCGATACCGAGGATGAAAGGTCTCAGGGGCGTCACGCCGGAGTGGTCGCGGAACGCGCGTCAAAAGCGCGCTCGATGGCGCCGGTGACGGCCGCGGTTTTTTCGAAGGCGACCATGTGGCCGGCCTCGGGGATGAGGACCAGGTCCGCGCCGGAGATGGCGGACTGGAAGGCGCGCGCGTAGGCAGGCGGTACGATCCGGTCGCTCTCGCCCCAGAGCAGCAGAGTCTTGGCGCGGATTCGGTACAGCCGGTCGCGCAGGCCGCGATCCGGAATGGGGAAGAGAATTTTGCCGGCTGCGCCGAGCTGGCGCGCGTTGCGGATCAGAAACGTCTGGAGAAACGCGGGATCGGTGAGGTCGATGTTGGCGCCGATGGCTTTGGCGCCGGCCGTTTCGTCGTGGAACAGATATTTCGGAAGTTCGAAGGGGAGCATGGAGAACAGATCGGGGATGGGGTGTTCGTCCAGCCAGAGGCCAACGGGCGCGATCAGGCCCAGGCGCGAGACAGCGTGCGGCGCGACGGCGGCCATTTCGGCGGCGATCATGCCGCCCATGGAGAAGCCAACCAGAATGGGGTCCTCGACGCCGAGCGCATCGACCACGTCCCAGGTGTGCAGTGTGAAGTCGAGCATGTCGCGCAGCTCGGCGCATTCCTCGCCGTCGCCGTAGCCGGGCAGGAGCGGCGCGTAAACGTGGAAATTGGCGGCGAGCGCGTCCAGGAACATTTGATCGAGGTCGAGGCCGCCGGCGCCGTGCAGAAAAAGCAGCGGCTCGCCTTTGCCGCTCTCGAAGTAGCGCACTGGAACGCGTGGGGTCTGGATGGTCTTGAGTTCCATGGTGCGTTCCTCAGGCTTCCTGGCCGGCCAGCTCGGGCGTTTCGGGCGCGGCGGGGAGCGAGCCTGGGCGCACGCGTTTTTCAAGGGGCTTGCACCAGAAACGGTCGTCGTGCGCGTATTCGGGGAACAGGCCGCGCAGCTTGGGCATGACTTTCTCGGCGAACAGCCTGGTGGAGTACATGCATTTCTCTTTGGGCATGTCGCCGACGTGCAGCAGGCAGAAGACATGGCCGACGTGCAGGCCTTTGATCAGGTCCTCCATGCGCTGGCGCACGGTGTCGGGACTGCCGGCGATGATGTGGCCGCCTTCCACCAGATCCTTCCAGGTAAGATTGTCGAAGCCGCGGAGGGGCGCGTACTGCGAGAGCGCGCCCTTCTGAATGGTCTTGATGGTGCGGTAGCCGGGTGCGTCGGCGAAACCGGGATAGACGTGCAGGCATCGATTGTAGAAATAGTTCACGTGCGGGGCGTACAGGCGCTCAGCTTCGGCGTCGGTGTCGGCGACGCAGATGGTTTGGGCGAAGCCGGCCCGGAACGGAGAGGAATCGGCGTTGCGCTGCGCGACGCGCTCCCAGTAGCCCTGGAGCAGCAACTTGGCGCGGAGGTAGCCGGTGAAGCTCAGGTAGGAATACGAATAGGTGTTGTCGATGCAGAAGTCGTAGGTCTCGATGGAGCCGCCGCCAGGAATGTGGATGGGCGGATGCGGCTGCTGGATGGGGCGCGGCCAGATGTTGACGTAGCGCAGCTTGGTGTAGCGGCCGTTGAAGGCGAACGGCTCGCGCTCGTGCCAGGCGCGCAGAATCAGGTCGTGCGCTTCACGGTATTTTTCGCGGGTGAGCGCGGGGATCTGGCCGTAGCAGTAGTTGGTGTCCATGGAAGTGCCGACCGGGAAGCCGGCCACCAGGCGTCCGCCGGTGATGCAGTCCAGCATGGCGAACTCTTCGGCCACGCGCACGGGCGGATTGTAGAGCGCGATGGAGGCGCCCAGCACCAGCAGCGCGATGTCCTCAGTGCGGCGGGCCAGCGCGGCGGCGATCAGGTTGGGCGAGGGCATGAGGCCGTAGCCGTTCTGATGATGCTCGTTGGCGCCGATGGCGTCGAAGCCGAGCGTGGCGGCGTATTCAAGCAGATCGAGATAGGTGTTGTAGACCTCGTGGCTTTTTACCGGGTCGAAGAGCTTGGAGTCGATGTCCACCCAGACCGAGTGATGCTTCTCGCGGAAGTCGTCGGGCAGATACGGCCACGGCATGAGATTGAACCAGGTGAATTTCATGAGACCTCGCTGCTTTGAATCCTCGCCAACCCAGCGAGCACAGGCCGAGGGTCAGAGTCCCGGCGGCGGTTCGCTGAAGCGGAGGAAACCAGACTATCACAAGAGACCTGGGATGGTAAGGCGGCTTCAAACAGCCTGGCGCTGCGAGAGGGACCCGCCCGCAGCCCATTTTTCGACCATCGCGCGCAGATCTTGGACGCTAATAGGCTTGCTGAGGTAGTCGTCCATGCCGGCTTGGATGCATTTCTGCTGATCGCCCTGCATGGCGTGCGAGGTCATGGCAACGATGGGCGTATGGTGCGCGGCATCTTTCTCCAACCGCCGGATCGCGGCAGTCGCTTCGAATCCATCCATGTCCGGCATCTGCACGTCCATCAGCACCACGTCGAACGCGCTCCGCTCAACGGCTAACGCGGCTTCGCGGCCGTTGCCGACAACAACGATTTCGTGGCCCTCGCGCTTGAGAAGCTCAGCGACCAGCTTCTGATTCACGACGTTGTCCTCGGCCACCAGGATGCGAAGACTGTTTTTGGGAGAGGCTACCGGCGCCGGCTCCGGCCATGGAGCGGCCGCGGCCTGGAGGGCTTCGAGGCCGTCCGCGCTGGATACCCGACCGAACCGAATCACAAAGGAGAAAGTGCTGCCCTTGCCCGGCTCACTCTCGACGCGGATGCGCCCGCCCATGAGTTCCACCAGGCGCGCCGAAATTGTCAATCCCAGACCGGTGCCGCCATAACGCCGCGTCGTAGATTCATCGCTTTGACGGAAGGCGTCGAAAATCACCGCGTGCTTCTCCGCGGGAATTCCAATGCCGGTATCGGCGACTTGCACCAGGACGACCGACTCCGAGCTGGTTTGGTTTTCGAGCCCCACGACAAGTGATATCGAGCCTTGGGCGGTGAACTTCACTGCGTTCCCAACCAAGTTCAGCAGCACTTGTCGAAGCCGCAGCGGATCGCCGATTAAAATGTCCGGCACGCTGTTGTCAACTTTGGCCTTCAAGTCCAGTCCCTTCTCGCGAGCCCGTATCTCGAACATGCGTAGCGCGTCCGCGGCACACTGCCGGATGGAGAATGGAATCGGGGTCAGATCGAATCGCCCGGCTTCGATCTTGGAGAGGTCCAGGATTTCGTTCAGCAAGGTGAGCAGCGACTTAGCGGAGGACTTAGCCATGTCCAGGTGTTCTTGTTGTTGGGGAGAAAGCTCCGAGGTGCGCACCAGATCGATCATGCCGAGGATGCCTGTCATGGGAGTGCGAATCTCGTGGCTCATGTTTGCCAGAAAATCGCTCTTGGCTCGATTAGCGGCCTCGGCGGCCTGTTCCGCGTCCCGGCGTTCGGCGATTTCTCGCTCCAATCTGCGATTCACATTTCGCAGCGCCTGGCGTTGAAAGCTGGCTTTCAGAAGAAGATGAACGAAGGTCGCTGCCCAGACTGCGCTCGCCAGCGCCAGCAACCAGGTGAAGATGAACAGGAAGTCGAGTCCGCCGTGATCCCGAACTGCGAACGTCTGCCACAAGCCCATTCTGATGGTCGCGACCGAAACGCCGACACCGACGGATACCCACCAGGGCTCGCGCACCGCTGGACGGCTCAGCTGCCACGCCAGCGCGGTCACACCGATTCCGAGAACGACGAAGCCGACGGCCGTGTGAACCGCCATTCGCGTCAGGTTACCCCAGGTGAAGGTGTCGCTCACTCCCGACAGCGCAGTGATCCAGCAGGTTACCCCGGCGGCGATCACCAATAAACCGGAGATGCCCAAGACCGCGGCGCGCTGGCGCAGAAGCCTGGTGTGCGACAAGGCGCAGGTTGCGGCCAAGGTCGTAAAGCAGATGGCCGTGAGGGGCGACATTCGGCCCGGTGCGGAGACCAGCTTGTTTACATAGTCTGCGCCCAGGAACTGGTCGATCCAAAAGTCGACGTGCAGCAGATATTCCAACAGTGAGAGGCCCGCGATAACGCCGAGGGTTCCGGAGCAGACCAAGACTAGCGTGCGGCGGCGAGTCACGATGCCGAGAATGGCGAGGCCGCTCCACACAAAGTTAAGCGCCGTGTTCCGCTGCATCGGAGCCAGATGCGGCGCGATCTGAATGAGAAACGCGGAGTGAATGGTCCAGCCCACCAGCACGCTGAGGCCGAGCGCGATGGTGAGAACCCCGCAAAGGGCGCCGGTGAGTCTGGGCCAAGGCCCAATTGCGGCCCTTATATTACCTCGTATCAGCTTATGAATCTCCCAAGTCTGAACATCGGCCCATGCTGCACAAAGCATTAGCCAGCAAGCGGTTGTGGACGCCGCGGGCGTCAAAAGACACTCGGAAAAACACATCACAAGAGTGTTCTGGTCACGTAAACGCTGGGAGCGACCAGGAGCGAACCCGGGCGTGATCTCCCGATTCATCCCACTGCGATCTTGAGCAAAACACCGGTGCCCGGCTCAGCAGTCTGGCTTGCGGCGGCCCCGCGAGCCTCGAATGCCTCCCGATCGCCGGTCCAAGCAGAAACACACCTGACGTGAAAGTGTGCCACGGCGAGATCGTGTCTTTGGGCGGCTCAACGGCCCATGGCGCGCCACCGGCCATGGCACGCATTGGCAAGATCCTGGACGCTTCAGACGGGTACGCCGACCGTTTCGGGAAAGGTCATTTCCATCTTTTCGGAAAGGATATTCCAACCCGCGCGCATCTCGCCGGAGGTATATACTTCGATAACGAAGGAAGGAGCGGCGAAATGAAGACGGTCACGTTTCTTTGCTGGATGGGCTTCGCGGCGTACGCGCAGGCACCTGCGATCGACAACGACGACATCGGCGGCGTGGTGAGCGGGGCGAAGGGGCCGGAAGCGGGCGCGTGGGTGATTGCGGAGACCCGGGATCTGCCGACCAAGTACGCCAAAATCGTCGTCACCGACGATCGGGGCCGCTACGTGATTCCCGATCTTCCGAAAGCGAACTACACGGTGTGGGCGCGCGGCTATGGGCTGGTGGATTCGGCCAAGGTGCAAACCGCGCCGGGCAAAATCGTCAACCTGACCGCCGTGGTCGCTCCGAACGCGAAAGCCGCGGCCGATTATTATCCGGCCAGCTACTGGTTCTCGCTTTTGCGTGTGCCGGACAAAAGAGAATTTCCGGGGACCGGGCCGCAGGGCAACGGCATTTCGCCCAACATGAAGAGCCAGGCGGAGTGGATCGAGATGCTCAAGACGGATAGCTGCTGGTCCTGTCATCAGTTGGGCACCAAGGCGACGCGTGAGATTCCGAAGAGCCTGGGCCAGTTCGATTCGGCCGCGCAGGCCTGGGAGCGGCGCATCCAGTCCGGGCAAGCGGGCAGCGCGATGCTGGGCAGCGTCGGGCGCATGGGCAAGGATCGCGCGCTCGCGATGTTCGCCGACTGGACCAATCGCGTCGCGGCGGGTGAGCTGCCGCCCGCGCCGCCGCGCCCACAGGGGGTGGAGCGCAACGTCGTCATCACCGAGTGGGACTGGGCCGGTCCGAAAGCGTATCTGCACGACGAGATCGCCACCGACAAGCGCGATCCGACCATGAACGCGAATGGTTTGCTGTATGGCGCGCCCGAGCTGAGCACGGACAACGTTCCGGTGCTCGATCCGGTGCACAACACGGCGACCAGTATCCGGATGCCGGTGCGCGATCCGAAGACGCCTGCGCCGCCGCCGCCCTTGAAGCCCTCGCCGTACTGGGGCGACGACTCGATCTGGGACAGCCAGGCCAACATGCACAACCCGATGTTCGATGAAAAAGGACGGGTGTGGTTCACTTCCGTGATCCGTCCGCCGGAGAATCCGGAGTTCTGCCGCGAGGGGTCGAGCCATCCGTCGGCGAAATTGTTTCCGGTGAACCGCAGCGGGCGGCAGCTCGCAATGTACGATCCCAAGAGCAAGCAGTTCACTCTGATCGACACCTGCTTTAGCACGCACCATTTGCAGTTCGCCGAGGACGCGAATCACACGCTATGGACTTCGAGCGGCGGCGGAGGCGACGTGGTGGGCTGGCTGAACGTGAAGATGTTCGAGCAGACGCACGACGAGCAGAAGTCGCAGGGCTGGACGGCGCTGGTGATCGATACCAATGGCAACGGCAAGCGCGATGCGTATGTCGAGCCGGACCAGCCGGTGGATCCGACCAAGGACAAGCGGATCTCGGGTTCGTTTTACGGGGTGACGGTGAGCCCGGCCGATGGAACGATCTGGGGAACGATACTCGGCTTCCCCGGCCGGCTGGTGCGGCTGAATCCGGGGACGCATCCGCCCGAGACGGCGCTGGCGGAAGTGTACGAGCTGCCCTGGGGGAACCCGAAGGCGGCGGTGCAGGGGTTCTCGCCGCGCGGGCTGGATATCGATCGCAACGGCGTGGTGTGGACCGTGCTCGCGAGCGGTCACCTGGCGAGTTTCGACCGGCGCAAATGCAAAGTGCTGAACGGGCCGACTGCGACCGGGCAGCATTGTGCGGAGGGCTGGTCGCTGTATCCGTTTCCCGCGCCGCAGCTCAAGGGCGTGACGGATTCAGGCAGCGCCGAGGCGAGTTATTACGACTGGGTGGATCAGTTCGATACATTCGGCTTGGGAAAGAACGTGCCGATCGCGACGGGCAATGGCGAGGACGCGCTCATGGCTCTGGTGAACGGCAAATGGGTGGCGCTGCGCGTGCCGTATCCCATCGGCTACTTCGCCAAGGGACTGGATGGGAGAATCGACGATCCGAAGGCGGGCTGGAAGGGTAAGGGATTGTGGTCGACGTACGCGACGCGCACGATGTTCCACACCGAGACGGGCAAAGGGACAACCAGCAAGGTGCTGCACTTCCAGCTTCGGCCGGATCCGCTGGCGAATTGAGGTGACGAGTCGCGCGCCTGTGTGTTAGAGTGCGGAATATGCGGATTTTGCCGATGGTTGTGCTTGTGTTCGTGTGTTTGACCAGCGTGGGGTGCGCGGTGCGGCTGCAGCCTGCACAACAAGGCGAATGGTCGAACTTCCAGAACGCCAAGCACCAGGTCAGCAAAGACGCAACCACAACGGCGGAACAGCCGGCCGGCGAAAAGTAGCGCGGGCTTAGCACCTGAAGGCCCTCGGCGCCGGCGCGTTCGTTCACAATGAATCGCGATGATTTCCGGCAGCTCTCCGAGGTTCACCCGGAACACGCCAGGGTCCTGCTGAATGCTGGACTCTATGCAGGAGCCTATTACATCTGTGGCTACTCAGTGGAGTGCGCGCTGAAGGCTTGTATTTGCAGTCGCACCAGCCAGTTTGATTTCTATGCCCACCCCAAGGATGCCAGCAAAGCCTGGTCGCATAAATTCACGAGCCTGGTCGATGTATCGGGGCTTGAGGTGGAATTCACGGCAGCGCGCCAAGGCGATCGTGCTCTTGGAGGACTGGTCGGAAGACAGCCGGTATGAACCGCGCGGACAGAAAGAGGCGGAAGACTTGCTCGTCGCGGTCTCCGATCTGGATCATGGAGTGCTCTCGTGTATAAAACGGTATTGGTAAGTACCGACATTGAAGATGGACGCCGAATCTTAACAAGGTTGGAAAAACTACTGCAAGTCACGGCAGCTTTCTGGTTTCACTTTGACGAAGAGGATCAATGGAAGCTTGTCATCGTATCGCCAGACGTGTCCGATAAGGGGCCTAGAAATCTTTACACAACAGTCTCGATGCTACTGTATGAATTGGCGAACGACCCGGTTGCGCCTCTACAATTCCCTCTAGACCGAATCATGCTTGTAAGCCCGTACAGCCTGCTTTACAAGATGGTGAAACAGCGAAGTGGCCCGCGCATCGGACCGGTTAGAGAAGGTCTCTCGCTGGACGCCTATATTTACAAGATGGCGTAGGTCGCCGACGCCGCGCGTCAATACTTCGGGACGCTCGGGTCCACCTTGTCGCTCCACGCCAGGATACCGCCCTTCATGTTGCGGACTTTGCGGAAGCCGGCCTGCTTCAGGAAGTCGACCGCCTTGGCGCTGCGGACGCCGCTCTTGCAATGCGCCACGATCTCTTCGGCTGAATCCAGCTCGTTGACGCGCTTGGGCAGGTCGCCCAGGGGGATCAACCTGGCGTAGTCGATGCGGCAGATCTGGTATTCATGCGGCTCGCGCACGTCGATCAACACGAACGAATCGCCGCGGTCGATTTTGGCCTTCACCTCTACGACATCGATGTCGCCTGCGGCCGCCACCGGCTCGTGCGCCTGATTCGGAATGCCGCAGAACTCCTGGTAGTCAATCAGCTCGTGAATGCTGGGATGATCGCCGCACACCGGGCAGTGAGGATTGCGGCGCAGCTTGAGCTCGCGGAATCGCATGGCAAGCGCATCGTAGAGCAGCAGCCGGCCAACCAGCGGCTCGCCCGCGCCGAGAATCAGCTTGACGGTTTCGGTGGCCTGGATCAGGCCGATCACGCCCGGCAGGATGCCGAGCACCCCGCCTTCGGCGCAGCTTGGAACCAGACCCGGGGGCGGCGGCTCGGGATAGAGGCAGCGGTAGCACGGCCCGCCGGGATAAGCGAACACCGTGGCTTGTCCCTCGAAACGGAAGATGGAGCCGTAAACGTTCGGCTTGCCGAGCAGCACGCACGCATCGTTCACCAGGTAGCGCGTCGGGAAATTGTCGGTGCCGTCGACCACCAGGTCGTAATCCTTGAGGATCTGGAGCGCGTTCTCGCTCGAAAGCGCGGTCTCGTGCCGGTCGATTTCGATGAACGGGTTGATGTCGAGCATGGTTTCGGCGGCAGAGTCGAGTTTCTTGCGGCCGACGTCCTTGGTGCCGTGGATAACCTGGCGCTGGAGATTGGTGAAATCCACGACATCGAAGTCCACCAGGCCGATGCGGCCGACGCCCGCCGCCGCCAGATACATGCCGAGCGGTGCGCCTAAACCGCCCGTGCCGATGAGCGCGACCTTGGCGTTCTTGAGCTTCAACTGGCCGTCCATGCCGACTTCGGGCATGATCAGATGGCGGCTGTAGCGCAGAATTTCGTCCTTGGACAGCGCCACCGGAGGCGCCGCGATGCCCGCCGATCCGCCGGCGATGCTGGGGACGATCGAGACCGTGTCGCCGTCCTTGAGAGGCGTCGCCTCTTTGCTCAGATAGCGGATGTCATCGTCGTTGACGTACACGTTGACGAAGCTGCGCAGCTTGCCTTCATCCGTGTACAAGTGCCGGCGCAAATCGGAATATTGCGACGTGAGCGCATGCAGCACTTCACCCACGGTGGCGCCATGCAACTCCACCGCATCGCGCTTGCCGGCGTACTGGCGGAGCGGCGTTGGGATCAAAATCTTAGCCATAAATCAATTCTTCCTTGGGCGCTTCCTTCTGATCGAAATCGGGCCGGTAGCTATTGGCGTGATCGAAGCGCCCGTTCTTTACCGATAGCACGACATAGGAGAACCAGGGGCAGGAGTGTTCCAGGTCGCGCTTGGAGAAATAGGCGTCGCAGTTGGGATGCGAGTGAAACACCCCCAGCACCTCTACGCCGCTGGCTTGCGCCTGGCGGTCGACGCGATACAAATCCTGCGGGTCCATCACGAAAAAATCCTCTTGCGGGCCGGTGTAGGCGTTGGCCAGCGGCACGGCCTGGCGCACCACGCCGTCAGTTCCAAGCATCACGCCGCAGCATTCTTTAGGGAACGTCTTCTCGGCATGCGACACCATGGTATCCCAGGCCGGCTTTTCAATTCGAATCATTCCAGAAGGATTCGCTTAAGTACTTATATGCGCCGTCACACAGCACCGTGACGATCACGCCCTTCCGGCCCGCTTCCGCGAGTTGCCGGGCGACCGCCAGGGCCGCAACCAGGTTGGCGCCGGAGGAGATGCCCACCAGCAGCGCCTCTTCGCGCGCCAGGCGCCGGCACATCGCATAGGCGTCTTCGGTCTCGATCCAGACGTTGTCGTCGGCGATGCTGGGATCGTAGATACCGGGCACGATGGCGGTCGGCATGTGCTTCAGCCCTTCCAGGCCATGGAATCCGGAGGAGGGCTGCGCGGAGATGCAGGTCATATTCGGCACCTCCTGGCGGAGGCGGCGCGAATTTCCGACGAACGTCCCGCTGGTTCCCATGCAGGCTACGAAGTGCGTAACGCGGCCGTCGGTCTGCGCCAGGATTTCAAGCGCGGTGCCGTTGTAATGCGCTTTCCAGTTGGCCGGGTTGTTGTATTGATCGGGGTAGAAATATTTGTCGGGATCGGCGTTGTAGATCTCGCGGCACAGCCGGATGGCGCCGTCCGAGCCTTCGCCGGCATCGCTGAACACCATTTCCGCGCCGTAGGCTTGCAGCACGTGCTTGCGCTCCATGGACGCGTTCTTGGGCAGGCACAGCTTGACCTTATAGCCGCGATACGCCGCGATCATGGCATAGGCGATTCCGGTGTTGCCGCTGGTGGCGTCCAGAATGATCCGCTCGGGAGTGAGCTTGCCGGTACGCTCGCCGTCCAGGATCATGTTGAGCGCGGCGCGATCCTTCACCGATCCGCCAGGGTTGAAAAATTCGGCCTTGCCGTAGATCTCGATGCCGGGCAGGTCGCGCGTGAGCCGCTCCATGCGGATCAGCGGCGTGTGTCCAATGAGTTGCAGCAGATCGGTGGCGACCAGGCGTGAAACGGGCGGAACGATGGTGGTAGCGACGGCCATTGGGCTATCTCTAATGTTATCACCTATTTGTCGCTAGACAATAGGATCTACATGGTTAGATGCGTTGGCGTGGGGCGGGATGCAAGAAGGTCGGTTCGAATCCTACATGGCGAGCCAGCCGTTCTGGTTCAAGAACGCTCTCCACACTCGCAAAAGGATCGTCACTCGGGCGATCACCTGTTCTACTGGCACGCCGAGCATCATGAACTTCGTCGAAAATTCCTGGAGTGTCGGAGGACGGCCAAGGGGAGCGAGTGGCGGCCGTTCGGGCTAGGTGACTATCGCGATGGCGTCGTTCGCCAAAATGCGGCCCTGTCAAAATGCGGTCCTGGCCGGCACGTTCGGTTTACGCGAGAATAGTCCATTCTCCTGGCGAGAACCTGGCACCGCGGCGACAGCCAGTCGCCTACAAGAGGAAACGCAAGCGGCCCGTGCTGACGCAACGGGAAACAATGGACTTGCGATTCCACCTCGCCTGGACGTGCTGATCGTGTGCCTGGACAAGACGTCCTATACTTTAAATCTACATGCCTACAGCCAAGGTCACCTTCGAAGCGGTGCGGAAGATTGGCCTCGCGTTACCCGGCGTCGAGACCGGCACGATGTACGGATCGCCCGCACTCAAAGTGCACGGGAGGCTGTTAGCGTGCCTAGCCATCCACAAGTCCGCAGAACCGGGATCGCTCGTCGTTCGTACCGACTTCGATGAGCGCGCAGCGTTACTATCGGAGCAGCCCGAAAGCTACTACTTGACGGATCATTACCTGAATCATCCAGTTGTGCTCGTGCGACTATCGAAGATCCGGGTTGATCAGATGCGGGACCTTCTTAGGTCGGCATGCCGCTTTATCAAAGCCCATGAGAGCCAAAAGACTCTGCGACGCCACAGAACGCGTCAGGAGCGTAGCGGCTAGAGCAGATCCGGCAGCGGACCCGGTTGCGCGCGGACGGCGCCTAGCATTAACGACCAATGCTTGCTGGAGCGTGGTCAGCGCATACCCACGAAATCCTGCGTATCCGATTGTTGGCGGCATCGGCGATGTAGAGATTCGCGCTGCGGTCGGCGGGAAGGGCTACGTCAACGTCGAGTTTCGCCGAAGCCGATCATCGATTCTTCTGCGATGCGCGCGCCAGTAAGCATGCCGTGGTGGCGGTTCAATCGGGCGCTCACGCTGGCCTGGGCGTTCACGCTGGCGTTTCTGAAGAGCCATCTCACCGCTGCGCGGCGGAAGGCGGACGCGTAGGCCGCGGTCCGGTGTTGCTCGCCATCAGGTTCGCAGACGAGGGCTGTTGTGTGGACCTTTCAATCAGCGGTTTCAATTCGGGCGTGATGTCTTTGAAAATCTGCACCGCGAGCGCGCTGGTGAAGCGGTAAGAAGCGGCCTGGGAACCCGGCACGAAAGCCAGGATGGTTCCATAGAAGCGGTCGCCGATCATGAACACAAAGGTCGCGGTGCGGCTGGTCACCTTCGAGCCGATCACGTAGCCGTGGGCGGAGAAGCTCTCCAGGCGGTTGTCACCGGTTCCGGTCTTTCCGCCGACCGGGATCGCTTTGCCGTCTGAAAGAACGATTCCGCCGTGGGCTCGCCGGCCGGTTCCATTCTCCACCACGCCGATCAGCTCCTTGCGCACCAGCGTCGCGATCTGGGATGAGATCACTCGCTGGCCGGCGGGAAGCTGGCGGCCGACGATGGTCTCGGTGGGCGTTCCCGGGCCGAAGTGGAGCTGCTCGACTTTCAACGTCGGATAGCGCACGCCGTCGTGCATCAGGATGCCCATCAATTCCGCCAGCGCAGCGGGTGTGTCGCCCGACACGCCGATGGTGGTGGCATAGGAAGGCACCAGCGAGTCAAACGGATAACCCTGCCGTTTCCAGGCCTTGAAGATTTGTTTGAAAGCATCCTGTTCGAGCAGAGTGCGGATGCGGTTGTCTTGCGCGCCCTTGTGCTGGGTCTTGAACAGCCACCAGTAGACTTCCTGGCGCTGCGGCGCGCTGTGGTCGAAGATCTCCTTGAGGCGCGCGTTGGGATGCTGCTCACGATAATTCAGCAGCCACAGTTCGAGCGGATGCACGTGCGCCAGATATCCCCGGTCGGACAGATTGAATTTATCGGGTCCGTACTTCGCATAGAGTTCCTCCGGGCCCTCTTTCATCGGGGCGCCTTTCGGCAGGTGCGCCTTGAGGTACGCGGCGAACTGGTCTAAGCTGGCCGCGGGCCGGACCGAGCGGTAGATGACGGCCAGCCGCAAAGGAGTCACGGCGATTCCCTTGAGCATGGTGTTCAGCGACTGATCGGGTGTCTGGCCGCGATACTTGTTGTAGAAGCGCGAAAGAAACGTGCGGCCTTCTTCGTCCGCGAACCTTGCCAGGTAGACGCGGCGCGCGGGATCATCGCCATCTTGAAGAACGGCGGGCGACGCGCCGGGCACGCGGAACCGGTAGTAGTTCACGATGTCTCGCATCAAACGAATGAAGACCAGGTTGACCGAGTTTTGGAAGGCTTGAGACACCGTGAGATTCTCGCCGTCCTCCCAGGATTCGAAGTTGTCGAAGTGATGCACGCCCCCGCCGGTGAAAAACGATTCGCCGTTTCCGCCGGAGTACTTGCGCTGGAGCGCGGCCTGTAGCATGGCGTTCAGGCTGGGGTCCTTGGCGCTTGCAAGATATTTCACCGCCCAGTCGGTGAGGTGGTCGTCGGGCAGAATGGCTACCTTCTTGAGTTGATCGGCGGAGAAGCCGGAATATTGCTTGTGGAGGTCTTGAACGATCTCGAGATAGTTGATCAGCGTGCGCAGCTTGGCGGTGGATCCCAGTTCGAGGCGGGTGTCTTGATTGATGTTGAGCGGTTGATCCAGATTGTCGGTCTGGACGCGCAGCATGTTGGCGCCGGGAGCGCGCTCGTACAAGGTCACGCTGTAGATCACCCGGCGCGGGTCGCTCTGTTCGAGCAGGCGGTATTGCTGGAGCCCGGCCGCACCAGCCTGTTTGGGATCCGCGATTTTTTCCAGGAACTGCGTGATGTCCTGCTGGGCGCGCTGGTCGATCGTGGTTTGAACGGCCAGATCCAGGCGATCCAGCTCGTAGGTTGTGCCGAGACCCAGCAGCGGCAGCAGCGACATCCGGACGGAATTGGGCGCTTTGTTTTCGATGAAGTTTCGCGGGCGCTGTGGCGGCGGCTGCCGGAGCGGCGCGCTGTATTCGTGCAGAGCCAGATCACGCAAGCGCTCGGAGATGATTCCTTTGGCGCAAAGCGCGCGCAGGTAGCGATCGGTCTGCGACCGCAGCATATCAGGATGCTCCACCAGGTAGGCGTGCGGGGCGCGCAGCGCGAGCAGCAGCGACAGAACCTCGCGGTAGGCGCGAGCCTTGGCCAGGAGTTGCTGGCGGCTCAGCGAGGACTCCGGGGCGGCGAGCAGCGGCGCGACCTTCGACGCGTCGGTTCGGTACCAGACCCATAGACCATCCGCCAGGCCTTCCACGTCACCGTAGCCGGGCGCGGCCGCCAAAGGAATCGAATTGATGTAGTCGCGCACGATCCGGCGCTGCGTGTCGAGGGTGGACATCCCGTTCTGATAAGCGGATAAGGTCGCAGACGCCATCTGCCGCAGCTTTTCCGACGCGGAATGCGTGCGGCCACCCGGAGAATGGCGCATCTTTTCGAGCTGCGTGGCCAAGGTGCTTCCGCCTTCGATGGGGCGCCGGCGGTACACGACATGCAGCCCATAATCGAGCATCGCTTTGCTAAACCGATCCCATTCGACCGCCGGGTTACGGTAGGGATGCGCCGATTCCAGCATGTGGCGATTTTCAATGAACAGCAGGGTCTCGGTGATCACCGGCGGGATGTCGGAAAAGCTCTGGTAGACGCGCTCAGGACGGTGGAAAGAGTAAAGCGGCTTTCCATCGCGGTCGGCGATGATGAGCCCGGCTTGATCCTTGTGGCGATAAACCGGATACAGGCTGCTGTGAGTCAGCAGCGAGTAAAGCTCGGAATCGCGCGCTTGAGCTTCCACCCGATAGCCGGAGGCTCGAAGGCGCACCAGCAGGACCGGCATCCTCGCGTAGCCCAGCGTCCAGTCATACGGACCCGGGTTCGGATAGTCGATCGCGTTGCTGGGGCCTGGGTCAAGATGGTATGTAATCTTCCGATCCAGCGCGCGGAATACCAGCGACTCAAACCAGGAGTTCTTCAGATCCAGGATCACGCCCCCCGCTAGGAGCGCTCCTGCGGTTACAGCCAGTGTTATGCGCTGCGCGCGCCTGGACTTGAGCCAGGAAGGCCAACTCCTACTAAAGACAGGAACAAGATCTGCAACCCGATTGACCGCCCAGCCAGCCATTTCATTCAACCATCTGCAAATTAGATGCATGAATGCTGCCCTTGGTTTTAGGGCTTAATGCCCTGTTGCTGCAATGACACAAAAGATAGGCGGACAAGACGGAATGACCCCGCCAACCGATGGGCGCCGCCAGAATTACAGGAAAACCAGCTCATCTTGAAAGGGCGGTGGAGCGGTTAGTGCCTGCAGAGATCCCCTCTGAGCGGCTGTTCAGCGGATCGAAGGCTGGGACGGCTGGTCAGCGAAGTGATCGGCGGTTTACGCCAGTGGCCGGGTCAAAGTTGATGCACGCCGCTCCAGCACAACTGGATGCCGAGCGTAATCAACCACAACGAGAGTGCCACGCGGAAAGCCCGCTGGGGCGCGACGGCTGCCAGGTAGGTACCGGCGAAAGCTCCGAACAGGCCTCCAATGATGAGCTTAGCGAGAATGGCCAGGTCGTAGTTGCCGGCGGTAAGTTGGAATCCGCTGCCCACCAGCGCGACGCAGAGTCCGAAGAAAAGATCGGTTCCGACCACTTGGGCCGCGGTCAGCGAGGTGAGGGCAAGCAGAACCAGGGAGCCCATGGCGCCGGCGCCGGCCGAAGAGAAGCCCACTTCTGCGCCGATGGGAAACGTAATCAGCGGCAGCCAGCGCGACCAGTCGCGCGTCTGTGCTCGCGCGGGGCGGAGCCACAGCCGATAGAGATTGAACGCGGCCATCACGACGATGGTGGAGCCGAGCGCGGCGTACAGGATGCCCAGGCGCGAGGGCGTGTTCAGCCGGGCCAGGATCAGGGAGCCAATTACAACACCGGGCAAGCCACCGGCCAGCATGTATCCGAGCGTGCCGAAGTGCACCTGCTTGCGAAACAACTGCATCGGCACCACCAGCAGTTTCACTGCGACGCCGAACGCCAGCGCGGTGCCGACCGCGTGCGCCGGAGAGACATGCATGAAAAGGATCAGGACCGGGGCGGTGATGATGCCGGCTCCGACGCCGGTGACGCCGATGGCGAGCGCGATCAGGAATCCAAGGATAATTTCCATGGCGCTACTCGCTCGAAATATGGATTCCGCACTCCAGCTTCCGGCCGCCCCAGCGTCCCGAGCGAAGATTTTCGGGATCGACGGGCGGCGTGGTGCAGGGCTCGCAGCCGATGCTGGTGTAGCCTCGCTGGTAGAGCGGCAGTACCGGGATGCCGCGCCGCTTCAGGTAGCCCCACACGTCGGCGTTGGTCCAGGCGGCAAGCGGGCTGACCTTGAGCAATTGTTTTCCTGTCGGCAAACGGAATTGATCGATGGGTTGCAGGTTGGCGCGCGTGGGCGATTGGTCGCGCCGCAGCGCGGTGAACCAGACGCCGTAAGGCTCGAGACCGGAAAACAGGGGCTCGACCTTGCGCATCCCGCAGCAGCGGTCCGGCGCGGTTTGATTAAGGATTCCGAACTGCGATTCCTGCTCAGGCACGGTCAGCTTGGGCAGGAGATTCACCAGGTTGAGCCGCAGCTCGCGCGTCATTTGATCGCGATAGGCATAGGTCTCGGCGAAATGATAGCCGGTGTCGAGGAACAGCACCGGGAGGTCCGGCTTCTGAGCGATCAACAGGTCGACGATGGCCATGCATTCGGTCTGGAAGCTGCAGGTGACGCAGGCCGGCTCGGAGTGGCGGGCGAAGACGTCGCGAATCAGCGCGGATGCTTGGTCGATTTTCTCATCCAACGTCATGCTCAAATTCCTTCGCCGCCGGTCAGTGACTCCTCGGGCAGCAACACGCCGTCGGCTTCGAGTTTGGCGACGATCAGGGCGGCTGCTTTCACGTCGTCGGCGGGGAGATCCCAATCGGGTTCGCGATCGGAGACCAATACCACCAGCAGACCGGCCTTTTCGAGTGCATCCAGAGTTTCGTCGGCAGCGCGCTCGACGACGGCGACGGCGCAACCGCGATCAAAGAGGCGCCGCTCCAGCGCCCGGGCGAGCTGTGTCCGCGATCCCACCGGCACGGTCGCACCGGGATGCCGATAGCGCGCGATGCGTTCGCCGGCCGTGACGCTGTGCACTTTGGCGGGCGCAATCTCGCGCAACGGCCGCTGCTCCCGCGCCACCGGCGCCAGAATCATAGCGGCGGCGACAGTGGCGTTGCTGGCTGGATCGATCAGGACGAAGCTGCCCGTGGCGCGGTTCTGAGCGTAAGGATCGAAGTAAATCGGGCGGCTGGTTTCGATGCGCAGCACGCCGATTTCGTTCAGCGCCAGCCGCTCGGCGGGTTGCTGCTCCAGAGTTGTGATGTCCACGCGATGCCGCACCGACTTGATTTCGGCCGGGATGGTTTGTGCGGCGAGTTTGAGCAGGTAGGTGGCGGCCGGATCGAGCGGGCGTTCGTTCATCCAAACCACGTGGGCGTCGAATTGCCGCGCGACCTCCGGGACGTTGTGCGACGAAGCGAGCAGGTCGCCCCGGCTGATATCGATTTCATCTTCCAGCACCAGCGTCACCGACATGGGCGCGAAAGCTTCGCTCAGCGGGCCATCGAACGTCTCGATGCTCTTGACGCGGGACCGGACGCCGGAAGGAAACGCCAGGACCGCGTCACCCGGCCGGATGGAGCCGGAAGCGATTTGTCCGGCGTAGCCGCGGAAGGTCTGATCGGGCCGGATCACGCGCTGCACCGGGAAACGAAACGCGCTGGAGCGGGTGCGATGGTAAACCGGCACCGTTTCCAGGAACTCGAGCAGGCTCGGGCCGTTGAACCACGGCATTTCGCGGCTGCGGCGCACCACGTTGTCGCCGGCCAGCGCGCTGATGGGCAGAAAGTAAACGTGCGGCGCGTTCAGCCGCGAAAGCAATTCGCGAAACTCTGCCTCAATGGAGCGAAAGACCTGCTCCTCATAGCCGACCAGGTCCATCTTGTTCACGGCGATGGCGAAGTTCGGAATCCCCAGCAGCGAGGCGATGAAGGCATGGCGGCGCGATTGCGGCAGTACGCCGTTGCGCGCATCGATCAGGATGACGGCCAGGTCCGCGGTGGAAGCTCCGGTGGCCATGTTGCGCGTGTACTGCTCGTGGCCGGGCGTGTCGGCGATGATGAACTTGCGGCGCGCGGTGGCGAAGTAGCGGTAGGCTACGTCGATGGTGATGCCCTGCTCGCGCTCGGCGCGCAGCCCGTCGGTCAGCAGCGAGAAATCGATCGGGCCCGCCGAGCGATTCACCGAAGCCTTGGTGACCGCCTTCAGCTGATCTTCGTAGACATTCTGCGAGTCGAAAAGCAGCCGGCCGATGAGCGTGGATTTGCCATCGTCCACGCTGCCGGCGGTGGTGAACCGCAGCAGATCCTTGGCCTGCTCCTGGGCCAGAAAATCTTCGATCTGGAAGGCGGCGGCGCGGTCAGCCAAGGCGGCCATCAGAAATATCCTTCCCGCTTCTTGATTTCCATCGACCCTTCCTGGTCGTGATCGATGACGCGGTTCTCGCGCTCCGAGCGGCGGAACGAGATCAACTCTTCGATGATCTTGGGTACGGTGTCGGCGTCCGAGCGAATCGCGCCTGTGCACGGGCTGCATCCGAGCGACCGCATGCGGCAACGAACCCGTTGCGGCTTTTCGCCCGGCAGCAAGGGAATGAACGGCTGCTCCAGCGGGATCAGCGTGTCGCCGCGCACCAGCATCTCGCGCTCCTTTGCGAAATACATGGGCACGATGGGGATCCGCTCGACGTGGATGTACTGCCAGACATCCATCTCGGTCCAGTTCGAGAGCGGGAACACGCGCAGGCTTTCGCCGGGGTGGATGCGGGTGTTGTACAGGTTCCACAGTTCCGGCCGCTGATTCTTGGGGTCCCACTGGCCCTTGTCGTCGCGGAACGAGAAGATGCGCTCCTTGGCGCGTGATTTTTCTTCGTCGCGGCGGGCTCCGCCGATGGCCGCATCGAATCCACCGGCGCGCAAGCCGTCCAGCAGCGCCTTGGTCTTGAGCAGCCCACAGCAGCGTTGCGTCCCCAGCCGGAATGGATTCGCGCCGTCGTCAACCGCCTCCTGGTTGGTATAGACGATCAGCTTCGCGCCGACCTTCTGCGTGTACCAATCCCGGAATTCGATCATCTCACGGAATTTGTAGGTGGTGTCGATGTGCAGCAGCGGGAACGGGATGGGGGCGGGGTGAAACGCTTTCTGCGCCAGCCGCAACAGGCAGGAGGAGTCCTTGCCGATGGAGTAGAGCATGACCGGGCGCTGAAATTCGGCCGCCACCTCGCGCAGGATGTGGATGGCTTCGGCCTCGAGCAGGCGCAGATGGCCTAACTGGGACATCTGAGGCAGCATAGCACGCCAATCTAGATGATGTCCATCGAGATTAGGATGCTATTCCAGTAAGTCCTTCATTTCTTATATCTTCCATGAGCTGTTTGCCGGCGTTTCGAGGGTAACCGAAGTCCCAGGGAGGGTCTCCGGCGGATGTCTCCCAAACGCGCGTGGTGCGGTTGGTCAGCAACGCCTCGAAGCGCTGGTCCAGGTCGCGGACTTCGTCGTCGAGGCCGAAGAGCGCGATGATGCCGCGCAGGTCCAGATCGTTGCGGTAGTCCTCCAGGCCGAATTTGTAGCCGCGCTCGACCTGCTCGACGAAGCGACGCCAGCCTTCGATCAAGCCGGCCCGGCCGGCGCGGACCAAGTGCTCGGGGTAGCCGTTGGCCCGGAGGTATTCGACGATCTGTTCGTCAGTCATGCGCCCTCACCGGTCAGTAAGTCCTCCGGGCCTGCCTCCGGAAGTAGCGCTCGCCGTCGTTGGGGACGAAGAAAGTGCGGATGGTGCGATCCGGGTTGAAGGCGCCGAAAAAGCCGTGGCGCTGGTCGAAGCGGCTGAACTCGCCATCGCGGCGACGCGCTTCGAGGATCGGACCGCCGGCGGGCGCGTCTCTCAGTTCCTGGGCCAGGCGCAGATACTCTTGTTTGCTGATGTGGCCGAACTCAGCGCCGTGTTTCTGGTAATGCTCGTCGAGCTGTGCTTTACTTCTAAATCCCGGCCCGGAGGCGCACAGCAACGTCGCGCACAGCAGCGTGGCGACCAGCAAGAGCGCGCCGAATTTGCGAATCGCGTGAGGCATGGCGGCTGGGCCGGCCGTGACTACGGCACCGCCCACTGGCGTTTGATCGGCAGGCCGAAGCGGTGCAGCACCGCCTCGACGTCCTGCTCGCTCAGGCGCGAGGCGTCATACTCAACGTCCAATTTGTCGAGGGAGGGCGCAGGCTGCACTCGCAGGAGGCCGTACCAACTGTGCGCGCCGGCGACGGCGTTGGCGTCCTGATCCGTCAAGGGGCGCACCAGATCGTACTGCAGTTGCACTTTGGTCATGGACTTCCGAAGGCGTGATCCGAACCTCAGGATATCATTGCCGGCCGCGTGAGAGCTTCCATTGGATCTGGCGGATCATTCCCAGCCACACTTCGGCATCGTGCGCGGGCAGGTCGAGTCTTCGAACCAGCCGGCGGAGCTTGGCTTCCGCGCCGGGCGAATGCACGTATCCGGATTGTTCCAGCACTTCGGCCAGCAGCCGTGTTAACCGGTCGAGGTCTGCCGCCGCTGCCGGCTTGTGTTTCTCCGGTTTGCCGGCCGCGGTCTTGCGCGTGAGCTCGTACAAGCAGACGGCGACTGCCTGGCCCAGATTCATGGACCCTTGCGTGCCGATGCGAAGCAGCCAGTGGCAATAGCTCAAATCGTCGTTCGAAAGCCCGAATTTTTCCGAGCCGAACAGCAGCGCTACCGGGGCCGAGCCGAGTTGCTTGCGAATCAGGCGGCCGCCGTATTCGAGGGATCGCAAGGGATGCTGCAGCTCGCGATGTCCGAGCGACGTGGTTCCCACCACCAGGCTGCAATCGGCGATGGCAGCGGCGAGCGTCTTGAACTCTTCGGCGCGCTTCAGGATTTCGGCCGCCCCAACCGCGGAGCGCGCTTCCTGATAGGCCACCTGATAAGGATTGACCAGCCGCAGATGGCGGAATCCGAAGTTTCGCATGGCACGCGCGGCCGCGCCGATGTTCAGTGGATTGCGGGTGGCCACCAGAACCACGCGCAAGTTGTCCATCGCCGCGGGCCGCTGCTTCAGCCTACTGTTCGAGGTAGGTGTAGCCGTTGAGCCCGTCTTCGTAGAAGCGCAGCAGGCGTCCGGACTCCTCGTATCCGATGCGGCCCTCGCGGAGTGCGGTCTCGACGTCGCGGCGGAATTCCTCGAGCAGGGCCTTGCCGCTGAACTGGACATAATCCAGAACCTCGCGAACCGTGTCGCCCCGGATCACGGTGTCCAGAATGACATCGCCGTTTTCGCCCAGGCTGACGTGCACGGCATTGGTGTCGCCGAACAGGTTGTGCAGATCGCCCAGGATTTCCTGGTAGGCGCCCACCAGGAATGCGCCCAACACGTACGGCTCGCCGTTGAAGGTATGCAGCGGCAAAGTGCGCTTGACGTCGCGGCGATCGATAAACTGGTCGATCTTACCGTCCGAATCGCAGGAAATGTCGCCCAGCACGGCGCTGTGGGAAGGTATCTCGTCCAGCCGATGGATGGGCATGATGGGGAAAAGCTGCTTGACCGCCCAGCTATCCGGGACGCTCTGGAAAAGAGAAAAATTGCAGAAATAAGTATCCGAGAGCATGCCGTCCAGCCCTTCCAGCTCCTCCGGAAAGAATTCAAGCTCTTTGGCCATGCGATGGATGCGGCGGCAGATGGCCCAATACAATTTTTCAGCCTGGCTGCGCTGCGCCAGCGGCAGGTAGCCAAGGCTAAACAGATTCAAGGCCGAGTCGAGCGACTGCTGCGCGTCGTGAAAGCTCTCCAGCAGATTCTTCGAACTGAGCGAGCGGTAAGTTTCCTGCAGATCGATCAGGGGCTGTTCGGCGTCTTCGGGCACACGGTCGAAGGAATCGTCGCCGAATCCGCTCACGCCCAGGACGTTGAACACAAGCACACTGTGGTAAGCGGCAATGGCGCGGCCGCTTTCGGAAATGATGACCGGATGCGCGACCTCGGCTTCGTCGCAGACGTTTTGAATATGGTAGACGACGTCGTTGGAGTATTCTTGCAGCGTGTAGTTGACGCTGGACTCGAAATCGGTTTGCGAGCCATCGTAGTCGATCCCAAGCCCGCCGCCGACGTCCAGGTATTTCAGGCCGGCACCGGCGCGTTTCAGCTCGACATAGATGCGCGCGGCTTCGATCACCGCGGCCTTGATCTGGCGGATGTTGGTGATCTGGCTGCCGAGGTGAAAATGCAGCAGCTCGATGCAGTCCTCCATGCCCTCGGCCTTCATTTGATCCAGAGCCTGCAAGGCTTCGCTCACCGTGAGCCCGAACTTGGAGCGGTAACCGCCGGACGATTTCCAGCGGCCGGAGCCTTTGCTGGCCAGCTTCAGGCGCAGACCGATGGTGGGCCGCACGCCGACGCGCTGGGAATGCTTCACGATCAAGTCCAGCTCGGTGTATTTCTCGACCACGGGAATAATCTGGCGGCCAATCTTCTTGGCCAGCATCACCATCTCGATGTATTCGTCGTCCTTGAAGCCGTTGCAGATGATGGGGGTCTCGTTGTCGGCCATCGCGAGCACCGCCAGCAGTTCCGGCTTGGAGCCCGCCTCCAGGCCGAAATGGTAAGGGCGGCCATACTTGAGAACTTCCTCCACTACCTGCCGTTGCTGGTTGACCTTGATCGGATACACGCAGCAGTAGCTGCCCCTGTAGCCGTGCTCGGCGATAGAGTTTTGAAAGGCCTGGTGCAGCTCGCCCAGCCGCTGCTTCAGGATTTCGGCGAAGCGGATGAGAATGGGCAGCGAGATCCCGCGCAGCTCCAGTTTCTCGACCAGCTCCCGCAGGTCGATGCCGCGCGCCGGGTCCTTGGTCGGATGGACCCAGAGGTGGCCGTTGGAGCCGATGGAGAAATAGCCTTTGCCCCAACTGGCGACGTCATACAACTCGCCGGCGTCTGCCGTAGTCCAGCGCTCGACGGGTTCCCAAGCGACAGCCTCGCCCAGTTTCAATTCCTGGATACCTCCGGATAATGGATCAAATCACAGTGTCCTTCGAATTGAGACGGAGGGCAAGCATTTTTTCGTTACAAAAACAAGGGCAGCCACCGGATTTGGTCGCTGAACCGCAGATCCCGGCGACCGGATTGCGGCGCAGTTCGATATGGAGCGCTATTCACTTCGGCAGGCAGAAGCGGAAGGTGGCGCCGTTGCCGCTCTCCGATTCCACCCAAATCCGGCCCCCGTGGCGCTCGACGATGCGCCGGCAGATGGCCAGACCGAGGCCGGTTCCAGAGTATTCGCGGCCGTGGAGCCGCTTGAAGGGACCGAAGATTTGCTCGTGATATTGGGGATCGATGCCCAGGCCGTTGTCTCGGACCGCAAAGACGACTTGGCCCGTGCTATCAGAGGCCGAGACGTGGATGCGCGGGGGCTGGTCGCCGCGAAACTTGATGGAGTTGGAGATCAGTTGCCGGAATAATTGCGTGAGGCGCTCGAATTCGAACAAGACCTGCGGAAGCGGGTCGTGCGTGATCTGCGCGCCGCTTTCCTGAATCGAGGCATCCAGACTCGACAGCGCGCCTTCGAGCGCCAGCTCGGATTCGACCGTGGTCACCGGCTCGTCCGGCAGGCCGAGCTGCCGCGAATAGTTGAGCAGGTCGCCCAGGAGCTGCTCCATGCGCTGCACGGCGCCGCTGATGTAGCCAATGAATTCACTACCATCCTGGCCGAGCTGGGCTTCATAGCGCCGCTGGAGCAGTTGCGCGTAACTGACGATCATGCGAGCCGGCTCTCGCAGGTCGTGGGATACGGCATAGACGAATTGCCGCAATTCCTCAGCCTGGCGCCGTTCGAGGGCGCGAATGTAGGCGTGCAGTTCTTCAATGGAAGCGGGCGAAGCGGAGTCCGGCGCGCCGGGCCCGCTCGCCGGCGAAGGTCCGAGGTCTTCGCGCTGGGTCTTGGGATTCATACGCCGACCATCCAAAAATATCGCAAATCGGAGGCGGATGCGTTTGGCACGATATCGACGACGACTTGGCCTGGGGGTGCAGAGCCGCCGCGCTCGCCCTCAAGGGGTGGCGATCCGATCCAGTTCCAGGGCGCGGTTTTCGTAGTTACGCGCGTAGTAGGACTGATATTCGCCGGACTTCACGCGCCGGATCCACTCCTGGTTATTCCGGTACCAGTCGACGGTGGCGGCCAGCCCGCGCTCGAAATCCACCTGGGGGACCCAGCCGGTCTCATTCGACAGCTTGGCGCTCGACAGCGCGTAGCGGCGGTCGTGGCCAGGGCGGTCCGTGACATAAGAGATCAAGCTGGAGGGCTTACCGGTGATGGCCAGGATGCGCTCGACGACGGCCTTGTTGGGCAACGACCGGTTGCCGCCGATGTTGTAAATCTCGCCATCCCGTCCCCGATCGAGAATCGTGAACAGCGCGCGGCAGTGGTCTTCCACATACAGCCAGTCGCGAATCTGGAGGCCGTCGCCGTAAACCGGCAGCGGCTGGCCGTCCAGCGCGTTGGAAATCATGAGCGGAATCAGCTTCTCGGGAAACTGGTAGGGACCGTAGTTGTTGGAGGCGCGCGTAACGATCACCGGAAGCTTGTAAGTCCTGAAATAGCCGAGCGCGAGCAGGTCGGACCCGGCCTTGGCCGCCGAGTAGGGACTGCTGGGGTTGAGAGGAAAGCCTTCATCGGCTTCGAGCGGCGGCTCCAGGCTTCCGTAGACCTCGTCGGTGGAGACGTGAATAAAGCGGCCCACGCGGCTGGCTCGCATGGTTTCGAGCAGGTTGAAACTGCCGCGCAGGTTGGTTTCAAAGACTGGCTGCGGCGCAAAAATGCTGCGATCGACGTGGGATTCCGCGGCGAAATGAACCACCGCATCCGGTTTGGTCTGGCCGAAGATCTGGCGCAGGGCTTCCAGATCGCAGATGTCGGCTTTGATGAAGCGGTAGTTCGGGTGACCGGCTACGGTTGCCAGATTTTCGAGATTCCCGGCGTAGGTGAGCTTGTCGACGTTGATAATCTCGAACGACGGATTTTGAAGGCCCAGGCGGACGAAACAAGACCCAATGAAGCCAGCGCCGCCGGTAACCAGAATTCTCATCCAGTTTCTATTGTAAGGGGCGGGAGCGGGAACCCACTTAGCCGATAGCTTTTGTACCTCCGCGGAACCGATTGGTTGAGTAGCGAACTCGGGCGATTCGCCGGCTAGTGGTTGTGGGTCAGGCGATCATAGATGAAGCCGCCAGCGCCGCCTGCCAGCGCGCCGATGCCGGCGCCTTTCCCTCCCCCGGCCAGAGCCCCGATGGCTGCGCCGACTCCGGCGCTGCCCGCCACGATGGCGACGGACTTCTTGGTGGACCGATGGTGGTGGTAGCGTACCTCACGTTCGCGGTACACGGGAGGAGGCGCTTGCTCGGCGACTGGTTCAGGTCCCGCGTAGTATGGCTCAGGTTCCGACTGGCGGATCATCACCGGGCGAGGAATGACCTGGTCATATTCGGGATAAGGTTCCGGCGCGCCGTTCGCGTAGGATGGCGGATAGTTGGCGGCCGCAGTGTTTCCGTAGCCTGGAGGGCACGCCGGCGTTCCGTAGGCCGAATTCTCTGCGCCGGTTGGAACCGCGCCGTTAGAGGGCGTTCCGTAGGCCGAAGTCTCTGCGCCGGCTGCAACCGCGCCGTTAGAGGGCGTTCCGTAGGCCGAAGTCTCGGTGCCGGCTGGAATCGCGCCGTTGGAGGTGGCCGCGGTCGTATTCCAATTGGCCGGCTGCTGCCCGTAGGAGGCCGGCAGGTTCGCCGGCTGCGGCGCACGCTGGCGCGTCCAGCCAACCGCGGCTACCACGGCAAGAATGGCGATACATGCTGCTATCAATCCGTTTTTGAGGTTCATGGGCTTTCCCCGATCACCTTGCCACAGAGCCGTTTTCGTTCCAATTGGCAAGGAATGTGCTTTCTGGCATTTACACCGGCCCAGCCGGAGGAAAGATCTATGAATTCCGACATCGACGACGTAAGAACTACACGACCATCGTTCCGCCCAGGCAAAAAACACCTGTGGGCGGCTGGCGCGGCGGTGGTGCTCACCTTGATTGGGATTGCGCTTTGGTTTTCGGCCGGACCGGGGACCTTATATCCGGTGAGGGTCAACGGCAAATACGGGTACATCAGCAAATCGGCGAAGTTGGTCATTCAGCCCCAATTTGATCGCGCCCGAGCGTTTACGGATGGCTTGGCGCCGGTGCAACTCAGCGGTCATTGGGGCTTCATCGATTCGTCCGGAAAGTTGGTCATGCCGCCGAGATACGATATGGCGGATCCATTTTCAGAAGGACTGGCGCTGGTGGGCGAGGGCCCGCGTCTCGGCTTCATCGACAAGACGGGCAAGTACGCGATCAACCCGCAGTTCGAAGGAGCCGGGCAATTCGGCGACGGCCGTGCGCCGGTGATGGTGAACGGCCGCTGGGGCTATGTCGACAAGGCCGGCCGCACCGTGATCAATCCGCAATTCGACGAAGGCGGCAATTTTTCCGACGGGCTGGCGGTGGTGCGCATCGCCGGCAAGTTCGGTTACATCAACCGGTCCGGCAAGATCGTGATCAGCCCGCAGTTCGCCGTCGCCGGCGACTTCCATGAAGGTCTGGCGGTGGCGAAGCTGGGCAACAGGTTCGGCTATATCGACAAGTCGGGACGCGTGAAGATCAGTCCGCAGTTCGACACGGCCGGCGACTTTTCAGATGGGTTGGCTTTGGTGGCTTTGGGCGGCCGATGCGGGTACATCAAGAAATCCGGCGAGTATGCCATCAACCCGCAATTCGATCAAGGCGGAAACTTCCGCGCGGGGCTGGCGCCGGTTTGGCTCGCGAATCGCGAAGGCTACATCAACAAGAGCGGCCGATACGTCTGGAATCCGATGAGCTGAGCCAACGACATCGCCGGTTACGACCACTCCATAATCACTTTGCCGGCGTTGCCCGAGCGCATGGCCTCAAAGGCTTTTTCGAAATCGGTGTAGGCGAACCGATGCGTGATCACGGGCCGGATATTCAAGCCGGATTCGAGCATCACCGTCATCTTGTACCAGGTCTCGTACATCTCGCGCCCGTAGATGCCCTGGATGGTCAGCATGTTGAACACTACCGTAGTCCAATCCACGGCGATTTCCCCGGACGGGATGCCGAGTATGGCGATCTTGCCGCCATGACACATGTTGGCGATCATTTCGCGGAACGCGGCGGCGCTGCCCGACATTTCGAGGCCAACGTCGAAGCCCTCCTGCATGTCGAGGTCTTTCTGAACTTGCGGGAGGGGAGTTTGTGCGGTATCGATGGCGCGCGTCACGTTCATCCTGCGGGCCAGCGCCAGCCGGTAGGGATTCTTGTCGGTGATCACCACGTGGCGGGCTCCGGCATGGCGCACCACCGCCGCGCTCATGATGCCGATGGGCCCGGCGCCGGTGATCAAAACGTCTTCGCCGAGCACTGGAAAAGACAAGGCCGTGTGGACGGCGTTTCCGAAGGGATCGAAGATCGCGGCGACATCCAGGTCGACATCGTCTTTGTGGCGCCAGATGTTGGTCATCGGCACGGCGATGAAGTCGGCGAAAGCGCCAGGCCGGTTCACGCCCACGCCCTGGGTGTGCGCGCACAGATGCCGCCGCCCGGCCAGGCAGTTGCGGCAGCGGCCGCAGACCACGTGCCCTTCGGCGCTGACGATGTTTCCGGGGTGGAAATCGGTCACGTTCGAGCCGGTGGCCACGATTTCGCCGACGAACTCGTGTCCGATCGCCATGGGCACCGGAATGGTGCGCTGCGCCCAGTCGTCCCAGTTGTAAATGTGCAGGTCGGTGCCGCAAATGCCCACGCGGCGGACGCGAATGAGCACGTCGTTGATGCCCATCTGCGGCTGGGGAACATCTTCGAGCCACAGCCCCGGCACTCTTTTGCTTTTGACCAGCGCCTTCATGGTTGCGCTGGACCGAGACCCTGAATCGGCGCGATCATCGCTAGGACTATCTTATCTGGCGGCGTGCGTGTCGTTGGCCAGTCAGTTCGCGACTCGCGCTGCCGGCTGGTAGACATAGACTCCCGAGATGTGGCGGGTGAGCTTGTAGTGGCGCCGGACTTCCTGGATTTGGGCCGGCGTCAACGTGGAAACCTCAGGCGGCGGCGTGGATGTGTCGTGCTGGATGTCCTGGAACAAGACGATGGCCGAGAACAGGCCCGCCGCAATGTCGCGCTGCACGGGCCGTGGATCGACGGCGCCGCCATCCACCAGCATCTTATAGACGAACATTTCGACGTCCAAGTGTCCCCGCACGCGGATCAAGGCGTTGTAGTCGGCCGAGATCACAGGACCGGGCGCGGAAATGTAGGGACGCAGCGCTTCGGTTTGTACTCGAGCGCCTTGCTCGGCCGCAAACCGTTCCAAGGCGTTGCGGAACGTAACGCGGTAATTTACAACCAGGAAAACGGCCAGGGGGAGCTGCAGCAGCGTGAGGGCGCGCTTGCTGCCGGAAAACACCTCGCGCAGAAAGCCGAGCGAGTGCAGTCCAATGCATGCGCATAGGATCGATACGGAAGTGAACTCGATCTGGTAGTTCAGATCGGAACCGACTTTGGGTGCAATGACCACGAACACCGCCAACGCGGTTCCGAGATAGACAAGCAATGCGCCGGCGCTCGTTCGCCAAGCGGTTTTCGCGCCGGCGGCGGCCACCAGCAGTACCGGCCCCGCAACCAATAGCGCGTACTGGAGATGCTGCAGTAACTTGTCCGCCGAAAATGGATTCAAATTGGCCAATACCGTGTCGGCCAGGAATCGCCCGCCCAGCGCTGCGTTCAGGGAAAGCATCGCGATCGCGGCGACGATGCCGGTACACATTCCAAAAGCCAGCGCGGTTTGCCTTCGCCGCCGCCACAGGAGGATGCAGATGGCGGCCGGGCAAGCCAGCATGCTCTGCTTGGTGAAGAATGCGAGCAGAGCAAACGCGCCGGCCCAGACCAGCGTCCTTTCCCCGAGCACCGCGTAGCGCGAGTATTGATAGAAAGCCGCCAGCGCCCAGAAAACGGCCAGAGTATCCACTTGTGCAGCCGTCCCCCAATACAACAGGAGAGCGCTGGAGCCGCACAGCAACACGCCCAGCCAGGCATAGTCGCGATCCTGGGTGTAAAGAAGGACCAGCCGCCACGCCAGAGTGACCATCCCAAGAAATGCGCAGAAGCTGATCAAGCGGCCGGCCAGGTAGGCGGCTAGACCCAGCTTGAACAAACCGGCTTGCAGCAAGTAGAAAAGGGGAGTGTAGGTGCAAAACGTATAGGGATACCGGTTCAGATCGTAGTACAGGATTCCGTGTCGAGCCAGAGTCATGGATTGGCCGGCAACCTCAGTCTCGGGAGCCGTGAAGCTGTTGTCAGCCCACAGGAGCAGCCCGAAATGGCAAGCTATCGCGGCGGCGGCAACCAGCAAGGACGCGACGAAGAGTCGCCGCAACCAGATTTCGGTTCGCGGTTGGCTGGCCGAACGGACTTCGGTGAGCGCACTCGCCATATTCCGCAGATCGGATGCCGGCCGCTAATGCTTTAAACTGCTGCGCTACGCTCGCATGACCGGTTGAGTGCGCCGCAACCAGCCCCACCCTACGCCGTGGCCGTAATGCTGTGGCGTCGATCCTGCAGATCCAGGCTCAGCGGAAGCGCGCCTTCGTGGCGCAACAGCCACTGCTTGCGTTCCAGACCGCCGCCATAGCCGACCAGAGCCGAGGATGCGCCGATCACGCGATGGCAAGGCAGGATGATGGAGACGGGATTCAGTGAATTGGCGTGTCCCACCGCGCGCGCGGCTTGCGGCCGGTCCAGGCGCGCCGCAAGCTGGCCGTAGCTCCAGGTTTTGCCGGGCGGGATTTCACGAAGCGCCGTCCACACCCGTTCCTGAAAGGGTGTTCCGCCCGTGCTGGCCTGGATGCGATCGAACGCGTGCAGGTCGCCCTTGAAGTAGTCGCCGAGGCGCTGCTTCAAATTCAGCGGGTCGGAGCCACGGCGCAGCGTGAAATTCCCGAAGCGCCGCGCCAGGCTGGCCTGTAAGCGATCCTCGTAGTCGGCGAAGTAGAGCGCGCACACGGCGTCTTCGTCCGAGACATATAAGATGCGTCCGATCGGAGACCGAAATTCGTCGTAGTGCAATATCATGATGCCCGTTCCTTTCCTCGCAAAGATTCCCATAGATATAACGCGGCGTACGAGCGCCACGGCCGCCACGCCTCGGCGATCTGTTCCAGGCGCCGCGGCGACGACGCGCCAGCCGCTTTCAGCAACCCGAGATCGGATGCCGGAAAGGCATCCGGATCCCCCAGCGCGCGCATCGCGATGTAGTTCGCCGTCCACGCACCGATGCCTGGGAGCTCGCACAGACGTGCGACGAACTCTGGGGCAGCGACAGAAGCGTCGAAACGGATTTGCCCGTCGGAAACCGCGCGAGCGAACGCGCGAATGGATTCCGCGCGCGCTTTCGGCAACCCGATGCCGGCCAGATCGGCGTCGGCCAGCACGTCCGCGCGCGGCGCGCCGAAGCGTTCCACCAGCCTTCCAGTCAGAGTGGTTGCTCCTTTCACCGTGACCTGCTGTCCCAGGATCGCGCGCACCGCCAGCTCAAAGGCGTCCCAGCAGCCCGGCAAGCGAAGTCCGGGATGG
>DASQHQ010000027.1:0-49219 GCA_035632015.1 Bryobacteraceae bacterium | reverse complement strand
GTCGAATTCGAATACGTCCGCTTCAACTGAGCCGATGAGCGAACCCGGCAACGTCACGCGCCGCTTCGAGCGGCTTCCGGCCCCGGGGCGCAAGCTGCTCAGCGTCATCACGCGCCAAGCCTACGCGGGCACGCTGCGCTCGAAGCCGCGCGGGATCGCGACCATGCCGGAAGTCCACGAAGCCTGCGGCCTGGATCCCGATGAGATGCTTCCGGTCGTGGCAACGCTGGTCGACGCGGGCTTCATCGCGGTCGAGGGCGAATACCCATTCGAAAAGGTCCAGTTGATTGGAGTGCCCGCCGAGCGCCGCGTTTCCGTCAACGGAGCTGATCTGGTTCTCTGGGAATGGCCCGGCGATGGCCCGTCGATTCTGTTCTGCCACGCCACCGGCCTGCACTCGCGCTGCTGGGACCAGGTGATCACGCAACTCTCCGGGCGCCACTGCTTCGCCCCGGATTTTCGCGGCCACGGCCGCAGCTCGAAAACGCCGCCGTATTTCTGGCGCACCTTCGGCCAGGACGCGGGCGCCATCGCCGCGTCGCTCTCGCTCGCCGGAGCGCTTGCCGTCGGCCATTCCATGGGAGGCAATGCCGCCGTTCTCGCCGCCGCCACGCATCCGGCCGCCTTCTCCGCCTTGCTGCTCCTCGACCCCGTGATCCGCCCGCAAGAGCAATACATCGGACCGTTCCTGGGCGCGGAATTCGTCGCTCGCCGCCGCAACCAATGGAACTCGCCACAGGAAATGTTCGAGAGCTTCGAGCACCGCCCCCCGTTTGCGACCTGGGACCGCCAGGTCTTGCGCGACTACTGCGAATATGGCCTGACGCCCTCTGACAGCGGTTATGCGCTCGCGTGCCCGCCCGCCATCGAAGCGGAAATTTATAAAAATGGCGGCCTGCCCGAGTCCAACATCTACCCGGAAATTTCCGCCGTCCAAATTCCCGTTCAAGTGGTGCGCGCGCGCAGGCCCGCCGATCCTTCCGAGTTCATGCGCGGCTCGCCCACCGCGCCGGATCTCGCCTCGCGCTTTGCGCACGGAACCGATCTTTATCTCCCCGAATACTCGCACTTCATCCCCATGGAAGCCCCCGCGCTGATCGCGAAGCTGATCAGCGGCCTGATTCCTGGATAATGAAACTAGTGTCCATCGACGAACAACTCGCCTATTTGAGAAAAGGCCTGGCCGAACTCATCCGCGAAGAAGAACTGCGCGAGCGGCTCATGGAGTCTCAAAAAGCGGGGCGCCCGCTGCGCGTCAAGGCCGGCTTCGATCCCACCGCTCCCGATCTGCATCTCGGCCACACGGTGTTGCTGCGCAAGATGAAACATTTTCAGGATCTCGGCCACACCGTGATCTTCCTGATCGGCGACATGACCGGCCTCATCGGCGACCCCACCGGCCGCAACACCACGCGCCCGCCCATGACGCGCGAGCAGATCCACGAGAACGCCGAAACGTACAAGGCGCAGGTGTTCAAAATTCTGGACGCGCAGAAAACCGAAGTTCGCTTCAACAGCGAGTGGCTCGCGCCGCTGCGCTGGGAAGACGTTGTTCGCTTGTGCTCGAAATACACCGTGGCGCGGCTGATCGAGCGCGATGACTTCTCCAAGCGATACAAGGCGGGCGTGCCGATTTCGATGCACGAGCTGCTGTATCCGCTCGCGCAGGCCTACGACTCGGTGATGCTCCGCTGCGACGTCGAGATGGGCGGCACCGACCAGAAGTTCAACCTGCTGGTGGGCCGGGAAATCCAGCGCGATTCCGGCCAGCCGCCGCAGATCGTCGCCACCACGCCGGTGCTGGAAGGCACCGACGGCGTCGAGAAAATGTCCAAGTCGAAAGGCAACTACATCGGCATCACCGAGCTGCCGAAGATCATGTTCCGCAAGATCATGGGCATCAGCGACGAGCTGATGTGGCGCTACTACGAGCTGCTGACCGACTTGCGCCCGGCCGAAATCGCCGAGCTGCGGAGCGGCAACCAGCCGATGGCCGCCAAGCAGGCCCTGGCCCGCCGCATCGTGGCCGATTTCCACTCGGCCGCGGCCGCCGGGGAGGCACAGAGCGCCTTCGACCGCGAAGTCCGCGAAGGCCAGCAGCCGGCAGACATGGAAACGGTTTCAATTCTTCCCGACTGGGGATCGAGTCTGCCGAAGATTCTTTTGGGAACCGGCATGGCCGAATCACGAACCGATGCCGAGCGCAAAATTAAGGCCGGCGCGGTTGAAATCAACGGCGAAAGATACACCACCTTCACCATCACGCTCGGCCCCGGTGAGACAGTCTTGCGCGTGGGAAAAAAATGGAAACGCATCCAGACGTAACGTTGCGCACGCACTGGTGCGTGCCGCGTTCGGACCTCTTAGAAAACGCGCACAACGGAACGCCGCCGCAGCTGGACGCCGCAACGTCCTGTGCGCTCGTGTGAACGCCTATGACTCCCCGCCGTCCCTACATCTGGAAACTCCGCGACCGCGAACTGCTCACCGGGGAACGCACCCTGATCCTGGGCGTGCTCAACATCACTCCCGATTCCTTTTCCGACGGCGGCAAATATCTCGACCCCGACGCCGCCTTCGCCCGCGCCATCGAACTCGAAGAGCAAGGCGCGGACGTCATCGATATCGGCGCGGAATCCACGCGCCCCGGTTCCAAGCCGACTCCCGAGGCCGAAGAATTGCGCCGCCTGATCCCGGTCCTGAAACGGTTGAAGGGAAAGTTGGCCACGCCGATCTCCGTCGACACCTACAAGTCCGCGGTCGCCGAAAAAGCCTTGGACCACGGCGCCGAGATCGTCAACGATCCCTCGGGCCTCACCTTTGATCCGCGGCTTGCAAGCGTCGCCGCCAATCACGACGCCGGTCTGATCCTCAACCACATGCGCGGCGCGCCCGAAAGCTGGGCCAAGCTGCCGCCGCTCAAGGATGTCATGGGGACGATCCGCCAAGAACTGGACGCCTCCGTGCACCGCGCCCTGCGTGCGCGCATCGACCGTGCGCGTCTCGTCGTCGATCCCGGCCTGGGCTTTGGAAAACGCAAGGAACAGAACGCCGAGATCCTGGCGCGCCTGGATGAACTCGCGGCGCTCGATCTGCCCATCCTGGTCGGTCCCTCGCGCAAATCGTTCCTGCCCCAATCCGATACGACCACCAAGGAGCTGCTCGAATACGCCACCGCCGCCGCCGTCACCGCGGCGATTCTCGGGGGCGCGCACATGGTCCGGGTGCACGATGTGGCCGCGATGAGGCCGGTCGTTCAGGTGGCCGACCAGATCCTCAGCTTCGCTGGCACCTCGGACAGTAGTGCGTCCCGCGCTGCCCCACCACGATCCGGCGGATTGCGGTCCCGCAGATAGGACACGGCTCGCCCGCGCGCCCGTACACCTGGTGCTGCAGTTGAAAGCTGCCCTTCTGCCCGTCCGCGTCCACGTAGTCCGAAATGGAAGAACCCTTCAGCCGGACCGCTGTGCTGAGAATCTCGACCATGGCGCGGTACAGTCGCGTCGCGCGTTCGCGGCTCAAGCTCGACGCCAGCGCGCGCGGATGAATGCGCGCTTCGAACAGCGCCTCATCCGTATAAATGTTCCCCATCCCGCGCAGAAACCGCTGGTTCAGCAACAGCGGCTTGACGCGCGCCCGCCGCGATTTCAGCAAGTTCAGAAAATCCGGCAACGAAATATCCAGCGCGTCCGGCCCCAGCGCCGCGGCGCGCTCCAGCGGGTGCGCACTCCACTCGATGCGCCCGAAATGCCGGATGTCGTCGTACACCAGCAAGCCTTGATCCAGCTCGAACACTGCCCGAGCGTACGGACCCGGCTCGGAGTCGAGCAGCAGCTTCCCCGTCATGCCCAGATGCACCGTCAGGAATCCGCGCTCCAGTTCCAGCACGATGAACTTCCCGTGCCGCCGGACTGATTTCACCTGCTGCCCGCGCACTCGCCCGCGCAGCAGCGAAAATTTCTGCCGCACCACGTGATGCGACGAAAAGCGCGCGTCGACAATGCGCCGCCCCGTCAGCCTCGGCGCGAGCGTGCGCACTACGGTTTCGACTTCGGGCAGCTCAGGCACGGCTCTCGGGATCGAGCAGGATGTCGTCGCCTTCTACCTTGACCGCGAACTTGTCCAGCTTGACCGCCGGATCGTAATCGTTCTCGCCGCTGCGGCAGTCGTAAGCCCATTCGTGCCACGGGCAGACCAGCAGGTGGTCTTGCAGCGTCCCTTGCCCGACCGGGCCGCCCGCGTGGGGACAGATGCCTGTAAGGGCGTGCAACTCGCCGCCTGCGTTGCACACCGCGTAGGACTCGTCTCCCAGCGTCACTTCCATCACCGATCCGGGCGGCAACTGAGACAGCGAGCCAATCTTCACGAAAGCCATACTAAGAATGTTCTACCATGCGTCGTGGCGCACGCACTGGTGCGTGCCGCGTTCACACTCGTGTGAACGCCCGGGCGATTTGTTGAGCGCAGGCTTCGTCAGCAAGATTGCCGACGCAGCCCGGCTTGTCGACGCTCGGTTGGCGCAGTTGATCTCCCTAAGGCCGGACAACGGCCCGCAAAAAAACGAGAACCGACTCCAGTTCCGAGTCTTGATACGCCCCCACCACACCGGCGTGCCGCCACTCGCTACCTTCCTTCAGCGTCACGGATGCCGGCGCCAGTGTGCGCAACACCGGCGGTGGCGAAGTCAGGTCATACAGTTTCACCTGCTTGCTGCCCTTGCTCAACACCAGCGCCGGAAACGTCTCGCCGCCCGCGCTCGCTGTCTCGACCCGCGGCGTCGCAAGCCGGCGCAATTCGGCCACGCTTGAGGGAACCCTGGCGGTCGGCGCGGCAATCGGAATCCCCTGCCGGTCCAGTTCATGACACGTGGCGCAGCGGTCGAACCCTCGCACGGCGTCGAAGAACAGCGCGCGACCGCGCTCGGCCTCGGCCGGCAATTTCTTCTCCTGCTCCGTCTCGGCCATCGGATTCCGCGACGGCGCGATGCCGTTCAAGCTGGCCACGTAGGCGATGATCGCCGCCGCGTCCGCGCGCGCAAGCTGGCTGCCGAATTCCGGCATGGCCGTGCCCGGGACCCCGCGCCGCACCGTTTGCGCGATGTACTCCTCGGTGAAACCGCGCGCCGCCAGCCGTGGCGCGCCACCGCCCACGCCCCGCGCTCCATGGCAGTACCCGCTCGCGCAGGTCTGGTTAAAAAGGTCCGCGCCGCGCGTCAGCACGTTCTGACCGCTGGCCAGCGCCGCCGCGGCCAGGAGCAGAGCTGCGGCTCTCACTTGGTTCCCTCCGGCAGCGCGAACACCATCAGCGTCGATCCGCCTCGGAACGTTTCGGTCTCCGGCCACAAGCCCGCCAGCATGCGAGACGCGATGGATCCCCATCCGCTCGGCGTCGCGATGTACTGCCTTCCATTGACCGTGTACGTCACCGCCGACCCGCGATGCCCGCTCCCGGTCTGAAAGCTCCATAGCTTCTGCCCCGTGCGCGCATCCAGCGCGAAGAAGAATCCCTCCGGATCGCCGGTGAAAACCAAATCCCCAGCGGTCGCCAGCAGCGAGGCCAGCAGCAGATACTTGTACGGATACGACCACTGTCTCTTCCCGGTCACCGGATCGTAGGCGTCCAGGTGGCTGCGATACGGCCCGTCCGGCGGTTTGGCCATCTCCCAAGTGCCGCTGGTGAAATTTCGGCCCTCGCGCGCCTCCTGCGGAACCACCGTTTCGTTGCTGCAAAGTTCCGCCGTCGGCGTATACATGAAGCCCGTCCGCGGCGAATACGCCACTTCGTTCCAGCTCTTGCCGCCCAGCGGGCTGGGACAAATCAGCGTCGGCTTGCCGGCCACCGGCTCCACGCGTCCGACGAACTTGCCGTCTTCGGTGAGCCCGCTGGTCCAGGTGTGGTTGTCGACAATGGGGTACCCGTTCAGATATTCGCCGGTCGCGCGATCCAGCACGAACGCGTATCCACCCTTGTTGATGTGCACCAGCAGCTTCCGCATCTTGCCGCGCACCTCGCGATCGATCAGCACGCATTCGTAGGAAGAATCGAAGTCCCAGACGTCTTTCGGGACTTCCTGGTGATACCACTTCAGCTTGCCGGTATCCACGTCCAGCGCCACGACGCTGGCCGTGTACAGATTCGCGCCCTCGCCCTCGCCGGAAAAACGCGGACCGGCATCGTTGTCGGCGGCCGCATTGCCGACGCCCCAATACACCAGGTTCAACCCCGCATCGAATGATCCGGTCATCCAGGTCGCGCCGCCGCCGAACTTCCAGCTATCGCCCTTCCACGTTTCGTGCCCCTTCTCGCCCGGGCCGGGAATCGTATAGAAGCGCCACGCCACGCGCCCGGTCTTCATGTTGACCGCGGTCAGATAACCGCGATGCGCCGAATCGCCGCCCGCTCCTCCGATGATCACCTTGTCTTTGGCCACCAGCGGCGCCGCCGTGATGGTGCATCCGCACTGGCGCGCGTCATCCAGATTCACCCGCCACGCTTCCTCGCCGGTTTTCTGATCGATCGCCACCAGGTTGTCGTCATACGTGCCGAGAAAAACGTAGCCGCCGCCCACCGCAACCCCGCGATTCTGCGGCCCGTAAGGAACGGCGCCGCGCGGCAGCGGATATTTGAATTGCCAGATCAGCCGCCCGGTGGCCGCATCCAGCGCATACACCTGGCTGCGCGAGGTCGAAAGATACAGCACGCCATCGGAGACAATCGGCGTCGACTGCAAGCCCATCTCGTAGTCGCCGGTCTGAAACGCCCACACCGGCGCAAGTCTCTTCACGTTGGTTTTGTTGATCTGATCCAGCGCGCTATAGCGCCACGCCAGCTGCGTTCCGCCATGATAATTCCAGTCGGCGCGCGTGGCCCCATCCTGCGCGCAAGCCGCGGCCGCGGCAGCAAATAGAATTACGATCCGCATAGCGAACGATTATATATCGTCGAAGGCCGTGCTCACTGGAGGCCGCCTCACAACACCCCTAATCCGTCCCTACGCCACACACCCAATCAAGACGGCCCGGATTGGGATCGGTGTTACGAGTCCGTGCGCGGGGCTTCCTGGAACGCTGAATTATTTTCCCGACTTCTGCCTGGCTGGCAGGAATTCGTCCCCCGCATTCCAGGTCGGCAGCTTGTCCTGATTGGCGACCGTGGTCCCGATCAAAAACCCAAACTGCGCCACCTCCTCCATCCCCGCGAAGTCCCAATCGTCGTGATATTCGTCCGACGGCTGATGGTAGTGCTTGTCGTTGTACTCTTCAAACACTTTCTCGCCGTAGCCCGGGGGCTTGCCGTAATAGTCGGTCCCCAGGCTGATCGAAAACGCCGGCACGCCGGCATGCGCCAGCGAAAAATGATCGGACCGATAGTAATGCCCCTGCTCGGGATGCGACTCGGGCTGGATTCTCAATTCCATCCGCCGCGCCGCCTCCTGCGCCGCCGGCCACGCCGTGGTCCTCTCCGCGCCGGTTACCGAAATATCCTTGGTCCGCCCGAACGGATAGAATCCATCGAAGTTCAGATCGAGCGCGGTCTTGGCCAGAGGAATCACGGGATGCTCGGCGTAATACTCCGATCCTCGCAACCCCGCCTCTTCCGCCGTGACCGCCGCGAACAGGGCCGTGCGCCGAGGCTTGTGTTCCAGGCCCTGCCAGGCGCGCGCCAGCTCCAGCAGGATGCCGCAGCCGGTCGCGTTGTCCACCGCGCCGTTGTAGATCGTATCGCCATTCACCGCCGGCCCGATCCCCAAGTGATCCCAGTGCGCGGTGAAAATCACAGCTTCCGACGCCAGGTTCGGGTCGCTGCCCGGAATCATCGCCATTACGTTACGCGACTCGATCTGCCGGATCTTGGTCGGGATATTGGCGCGAATGCGAATCCCCAGCGGCATGGGCCGGAAGTCGCGCGAATTGGCCGCAGCCAGCATCTCGTCCACTTTCTTACCCGCCAGTGCCAGCAGCCTCCCGCCGGCCTCCTGGCTCAGCCATCCCGCGAACGCCAGCGCCGGCTGTCCCGCGGCCAGCTTCAACTGCGGATCTTCCTTGCCCCACGAACTCCGCACCACGTCGTATCCGTAGCCCGCCGTCGGTGTGGTGTGGATGATCAACACCGCCTTGGCCCCGCGCCGAGCGGCTTCCTCATATTTGTAGGTCCAGCGGCCGTAGTAGGTCAGCGCGCGCCCGCCGAAAAACTTCGGATCCTCGGACGGCGGCTCGTTGGTGAACAGCACCAGCAGCTTGCCCTTTACGTCCACGCCCTTGAAGTCGTCCCATTTGAATTCCGGCGCGACGATCCCATGTCCGACGAAAATCGCCTCGGCTTCAAACTGATCGGCTGCTTGCTGAAGCTGGCTCACGCCCACGAAATCGTCCAGCCACCTGAAAGGCACCGTCTGATTGCCGCCCACCGCCGAAACAGACACCGTAGCCTCGGTAGTTACACCCACCATCGGCACGCGCTGGAAGTAGGTGCCGTGCTCGCCCGCCGGCTTAGCTCCGATTAGCGCGAACTGCGCCGCGATATACTCGGTCGCCAGTCTTTCGCCCCGCGTTCCGACCCCGCGGCCCTCCAACACATCGCTCGAAAGAAATTTCACATGCGCCCGCATGCGCTCGCCCGAAATATCGCCAACCTGCGCCGGCGCAAGCCAACCAATCGCCAAAAGAAGACCAAAGAATCTCATGGGCATTTGCTCCCATCATACAATTCGCAGTGGCAATGACTGGCGACTGGAAAAAGACAGCCAGCCCCTCGCGTTAGGCCCCAAGACGCCCACGGTGACAACGCCCGGCTATTACAAATGTCAATCTGATATCCGAGCGATGTCACCAGGTAACATCCAAACGCCTGGTAGGAAAAACGCGGGCCTTTTGAAACACACCCTGTCCCATGAGCGTCACAAACCAACCCGGGTGTGGGGGCATGAAGCCAGTCGAGATCCTTCTCGTGGAAGACTGCGCCGGCGATACTCTGCTGGTAAGCCAGATTCTGAAGGACTCTGCGATCCCGGTGAATCTCCACGTCGCCCGAGATGGCGCCCAGGCCATGCTGATGCTGGCAGATCGTGATTTCCAGCTCATAATTCTCGACCTGAATATGCCGGGCGTCTCCGGTTACGAAGTCTTGCAGAGGAATCAGTCCAGAAATATTCCGACAGTCGTGTTTACTTCGTCTTCCAAAACATCCGATCGTGAGTGGGCGCTCGTCCTGGGCGCGCGCGAATACATCGAAAAACCCACCGACCTTGGGCTCTTCAGCGAGGCTGTGCGGGGCATACTGGAAAGATGGGTCCGGCCGGAACAAAGCGCAAATGCGAGCGACGCCGCTGGTTCCTAGGTGCGCCCGCCTTCCGGTGATAATAGCGGGCCGATAGTCATCCCGGCCCTACTCTTCGCGCAGTGCCACGGTCGGATCCAGGAGCGCCGCCCGCCGCGCCGGCAGCCAAGCCGACACGCCGGCGATCAGCAGGAATAGAATCGCCATCGCGGCGAAGGTCATCGGATCGGTGGGCGCAACGCCCACCAGCAGAGTGGTCATGCTACGCGTCAACGCCAGCGCCAGGATCAGCCCGATGGCAATCCCTGCCACGCTCAAGCCGAGGCCTTGTCCTACCATGAGGCGGAATATGCCGGACGGCGCGGCTCCCAGCGCCATTCGGACGCCGATCTCCGCCGTACGCTGCCGCACTACGGCCGAAAGCACGCCATACAACCCGACCGCTGCCAGCACCGCCGCGATCGCGGCGAAGACGCCGATCAGCACCAGAGCGAAACGCGTCTGCGCTTGTGCGTGGTCCACGAACTTCTGCATCGGTTGCATCTCTGAAACCACCAGACGCGGGTCCAGGTGCGCGACCTCCGCGCGGATCGCCGGACCCAGCCGCGCCGGATCGCCCGCCGCGCGCACCGCCCAGCGCGCCACCACGCCCTGCCCCATGTAGGCATCGGTCAGGAACATCGCCTCGCGGCCGGCGCGCGCCAGCGACCCATGCCGCTGATGCGCCACCACTCCGATCACCTCGAACCACTCCGGCTCCGGCGTCCGCGCCCGCACCAGCAGCCGCTTGCCCACGGCGGACCGATTCGGAAACGCCTTCGCGGCCACATCCTCATCGATCACCAGCCGCCGCACGCCGGGCACGTTGTCGGCATCCGTGTACGTCCGCCCTGCGATCAGCCGCGTGTGCAGCGCCTCGAAATATCCGGGCAGCACGAAATGAAAATCGCCCTCGTGAAATTTTCCCGGATCGGCGACGGCCTCCTCGGTTCCCCACCGCCCGTAAGCGATCCCGCCATCCAGCGGAAGCGGCGACGCCGCGGTCACCGCCTCCACGCCCGGCAATCCGCGCAGGCGTTCCTGGAGCTGCCGGATGAAGGTCGCGCGCGCCGGCCCCGGCCCGCGAAATCCGGCCAGAAAGAACGTGAGGACGCCGCGCGGCTCAAATCCAGGATCGACGTGCTGCAGCGCCACCAGGCTGCGCACCATCAGGCCCGATCCGATCAGCAACACGAAGGACAGGGCCACTTCCGCCACCACCACGGCGCTGCGCAGCCTGCGCCCCCCGGCCAATCCCGCCGTGCGGCCGCTCGATCGCAGCGCCTCCACCAGCTCCGGACGCGAGGCGCGCAAGGCCGGCACGATGCCGAACATCGCCGCCGCAGCCAGCGCCGCCAGCGCTGTGAACGCGAGCACCATCGGATCGATGGTCACCGCGTCCAACCTCGGCAAATCCTCCGGTCCCAGCGCCACCAGCAGCTTGATCCCCAAACGCGCGAGGCCCAGTCCCGCCGCCGCACCGCCCGCCGCGATCAGCAGGCTCTCGGCCAGCATCTGCCACACCAGGCTCGAGCGGCCTGCGCCCAGCGCCGAGCGCACCGCCAGCTCGCGCTCCCGCCACGACGCCCGCACCAGCACCAGGTTGGCCACGTTCGCGCACGCGATCAGCAGCAGAAACAGCACCGCGCCCATCAGCGCCACAATCACGGGCCGCGAATCTCTGACCAGATCCTGGTGCATGGGCTCGACGCGCACGTAAAATCCGGCGGTCTGCTTGATCGGAAAATGCTGTCGCAGATCCGTCGCGATTGCGTTCACCTGGGCCTGCGCCTGCTCGATGGTGACATTCTTCTTGAGCCGGCCGATCACCCGCAGAAAAACGTCGTTACGGCCGGCGGTAGCGTAGTTCACCCGTAGCGCGGTCCAGACGTCCGGGGCGCGGTCGATGGTGGTGCCGGGCGCAAACAGCAGTTCGAAGCCCGGCTCGAGCACGCCCACCACCTGCGTGCGCCCGCCTGCCAGATCGATGCTCCGCCCGAGGATGTGCGGATCGCCGCCGTACCGCCGCATCCAGAGGCCATGGCTCAAGATCGCGATGGTGGGAAGCTGCGGCGGCGCGGGCGCACCAGCCGCGGCAACGCCGCCAGCCGCAGTGGCTGCTTGCGGAGGCGCCGGCTGCGGTACGGCATCCTGCTCGTTGAAATCGCGGCCCAGCGCCACGCGCGCGCCGAGCAGCGAGAAAAAGTTCGGCGTCACCGCGCCCACCCGCACTATCTCGGGCTCGCCGCCTTCGCTCGCCAGCGGCACGCGGCCCGGCGCGACCGCCGCTAGCCCCTCGAACCTAGTCGCCTCTCTGCGGAAATCGTCAAAATCCGGCGGCGAAAACGGAAAATCGACGATATTCCGGTTCCGCAAGTCGCCCCACACGATCATCAGCCGGTTCGGGTCGGGATACGGAAGCGGCCGCAGCAGCACCGCGCTCAAGACGCTGAAGATGGCTGTGCTCGCGCCGATCCCCAGCGCGATGGTCGCCACCGCCGTCAGCGCAAACCCCGGATTCTTCCGCAGCGTCCGCGCCGCGTACCAGAAATCTCGCGTCGTTTGGTGCATTCCCATCAGTCCGAGGTCCCCCTTCAGGATACAGGCGCAGTCCCTGGAAGAATGTGAGGCGGGTTTCGGGCTGGCCGCGCGCTGATTATTTCTTCAATCCCGCGTCCCAGTTCACCCACACGTTCAGAGGTGACACCGATGTCGATCCGCTGGCCGCGCTGTCCAGCAAGAACCGCTTTCCGTCCGCAGTGACGTCGTACATGAACATCGCGTCGACGGCGGCTGGTGCCAAATGTCCGTCGAACAGCGGTTGGGGCACTCCGAGTTCAATGGAGGGCTTTATTCCAGGCTGCGACGCCATTGCGGCCTTCACCGATACAGCCATGATGCTGCCCTCCACTCCCAAAAAGAACAGCTCCTTGCCATCCCCCCGCCAGCGGGGCTGATCGCCGCCTGCGATGGAAACTTTCGACTCGCCCTCCCCGGCGGGAAACGGCCGCACATAAACCTCGCGCTGGCCCGAGTCGTCCGATGTGTATGCCATCCAATGGCTATCGGGCGAGAGTTGGCCCGACAACTCGTTGAATTCCGAGCGCAGGAAAGGTAACGGTTTCCCTTTCGCTTCACCCTCCATCGGCAATACCCAGACGTCCCACTTGGTCTTTGGATCCAGCTCCGAGTACACCAGGAACCGGCCGTCGCGGGACCACTGCGTAGGAATTTTAGTGTTCCCATTTTTCAGCAGCAGTACATCCGGTCCCATCGCGCTGACTTCCTTTCGATATAGATTGAAGACGTCACTGGCGCGATTGGAACCAAACGCGATGCGGTCGCCGGTGGGCGACCAGAAGGACATGCCGTTGATGGCGCCGGCCGTGGTAAGACGCCGCTCGGCTCCGCGCACCAGATCTCTTACCCAAATATCCGATTCCCCCGCAGGCACGCGGTCGAACATAACCGACTTTTCATCTGGGGAGATCGCGGGTGCGAGAACGGGGCCCGGCGCTCCGACGGTTCCCAGGGCCTTGCCGCCGCGATCATACCAGAACATCTGATTTCCGGCGCTGCTGCGACCGCTTTGATAGAGCAGTACTCCTGTTTCCGACGCAGTGATTGGAGCGACGTAGAACCTGGCACGAGAAATCGCCTCCGCCACCGGAAAGGCCGAGCCACGAATCTGTGCGCTCTTGGTGTCAAACGGTTGGGCCATCACAGTGTTCTCCCGGATGAACAAGAGGTTGCCGGCAGCAGGAACTGCACTCGATATGTCGGGAAGGATGCGCCGGTTCTCCTTGCCATCCAGCGAGGCCAAGTAAATGCCATTCTGTTCCGCCGATTGTGCGACCACCACATACAGAAAGTGACGGCCATCTGGGAGGAAGGCCGGGAAGAGAGACGTGCCCTTGTTTCTGACCGCGTCAGCTGGCGCTTCCCCGCTGGCCAGTACGCGCTGAATTGCGGCCCCGACGGTAATACCGGAATCAAACACGATGACGTTATCGCGGTTCCAAGACCCTCCCCGAGCATTGGGCGCGTCGCATATCGACTGCGCTGGGCCGCCGCCGGCCGCAATCTTCTTCAGCTTGCCCTGCGCGAAGAATCCGATGTAGCCGCTGTCGGGCGACCAGAATGGATACGTCGCATCGTCGGTGCCCGGCACGGCGCGAGCCTGAAGTGCGTCCAATGGCCGCAGCCAGAGCTGCCGCTTTCCGTTCACCATGGCCGCCATGGCGAGCAGGCGCCCGTCGGGAGAAATGGCGAAGCTGTGCAGATCGGTGGTGTTTTCCGGCGGGGTAATGGTGTAGCGCAGCACGGCCTTTTGTGCCGGCGCCTCAAGAAAATGGATGAAGCTGACCGCCGCCGCGATGGCAGCCAGCACCGCAGCCAAAGCCCACGGAAGCTTGCCGTGAATTTTCGCTGGCGCACGGACTTCAGATCCGCTCTCCAGCAGATCCCGCGCGGCGCCAATATCGCGCAGCCGCCGCATCGGATCTTTCTCCAGGCATCTCCGCAGCAGCTTCCGCACCTGCTCGGGCACCTGTCCCAGGTCCGGCTCCTTGGTCAACACTTGCGCCAACGTGTCGGCGGCATCCTCGCCCTGGAACATCCGCTGGCCGGTCAGCAATTCAAAAAGCACCACGCCCCACGACCAGATGTCAGCGCGCTTGTCGACCCGCTTCCCCTTGGCCTGCTCCGGCGCCATGTACGCGGCCGTGCCCATGATCGTTCCGGCCACGGTCGCGCCCAGCGTCAGCGTCGGTGAGTTGACCGGATCGCTCCCGGCCGCATCCGGCGCACCGCCGAAGGCCTTCGCCAATCCGAAGTCCAGCAGCTTGACGACGCCCTCCGGCGTGACCTTCACATTGGCGGGCTTCAGGTCGCGATGGATGACGCCCTTGTCGTGCGCATACTCCAGCGCATCCGCGATCTGCGACGCGATCTTCCAGGCTTCGTCGAACGCCAAGGGACCGGCGGGCTCGACGCCCTCCACCAGCTCCATCACAAGCGCGCGTTCCTCGACGCCGTAGATGTGCGCGATGTTGGGATGATTCAGCGACGCCAGCACTTTGGCCTCGCGCTCGAAGCGTGCCATGCGATCCGCGTCTGCCGCAAACGCCGCCGGCAGGATTTTGATCGCGACATCGCGATCCAGCCTGGTGTCGCGCGCGCGATACACCTCGCCCATCCCGCCCTCGCCCAGCTTGCCGGTGATGCGGTAATGCGCGATGGTTTCGCCGATCATTTCTTCAGTCCTGCATCCCAGTTCACCACCACGTTCAGGATCGGCGCCGACCCCGAGCCTGTGGTATCAAGCAGGAACCGCTTGCCGTCCGTGGTCACGTCGTATTCGAGTACGTTGTCGGCGGGGCCGTGGGCCAAGTGCGTTGCGAACAGGGGCTGGGGCGTTGAGGGTTCCAACGAAGGTCTCGCTCCGGCCGCTAGTTTCAGCGCCGCGGACATAATCTTCCCGTCCGCTCCCACAAAGAACAGCTCTCTGCCATCGCCGCGCCAGCGCGGCTGCTCGCCTCCCGAGATCGAGATCCTCCATTGGCCCTCGCCGGCTGGGAATGGCCGCACGTACACTTCGCGCTGGCCCGATTCATCCGAGGTGTAGGCCATCCAACGGCTGTCGGGCGAGAGCTGGCCATACAGTTCGTTGAATTCCGAGTGCAGAAAGGCAAACGGTTTCCGTTGCGCGGCGCCGTCCATGGGCAGCACCCAAATGTCGAGCCTCGTCTTCGGGTTGACCTCGGAGAAAACGACCAGCCGGCCATCGCGGGACCATTGCGTGGGGAACTTGCCGTTGCTACCCGCCAGCAGAAGCTCATCCGGCCCGGTCCCGCTGGCTGCCTTTTGGTAAAGACTTATGACTCCGCTCCCTCGATTGGAGGAGAACACGATGCGATCGCCCCGGGGCGACCAAAAGGGCGCGAAGTTAATGGAGGGATCGGTGGTGAAGCGGGATTCTGCTCCGCGGGCAAGATCCCGCAGCCATAGATCCGCTCCTGAGGCTGGCTGGCGCCGGAAGACTATTGACTTCTCATCCGGCGAGATAGCGGGGTCCAAAACGCGTCCGGCGTCGCCGACTTCCTGGAGCAGCTTTCCAGCCCGATCGTACCAGGCCATTTGATTGTTCTGCCCCCCAACGCCGCCGCTCTGATAGAGCAGCACTCCGGTATCCGACACCGTGATGGGGGCGTAGCCGAGATTCGTAGTCACGGATACGCCCTCGACCGCCGGAAAGGCGTCGCCGCGAGCCTGCCCATTCGAGAAGTCGAAGGACTGGGCCATCAGGGTGTTTTCGCGGACGAACAACAGCCGGCCACCGCTGACGACGACGCTGGATACGTCGGCCAGGACACGCCGGTTCTCCTTGCCATCCAGCGAGCTCAAATAGACGCCGTTCTGTTCTTCCGATGCGCCACCCACCCTGAACAGAAAATGGCGACCGTCGGGCAGAAACTCAGGGAGGGCCGCAACGCCTTTGGGCGTAGCCACGTCGGCCGGGACGCCTCCGGCTGCCGATACGCGCTGAATTACGCCGCCACCGAGACGGGGAGAGAACACGATCACGTCGTCACGATTCCATGATCCGCCCTGCCCGATCAGGGCGTCGCACAGTGACTGTGCCGGCCCGCCGCTGGCGGCGATCTTCTTCAGCTTGCCCTGTGCGAAGAATCCGATGTAGCGGCTATCCGGCGACCAGAACGGGTACGTCGCGTCGTCGGTGCCCGGCAGGGGCTGGGCCTGGAGGGAGTCCATCGCCCGCAGAAAGAGCTGGCGCTTGCCCTTTACATCAACCGCCAGGGCGAGCAGGCGCCCGTCGGGAGAAATGGCGAAGCTGTGCAGGAAGGTCGCGTTTTCCGGCGCCGCGATGGTGTAGCGAAGAACGGGCTTCGGCGGCGGCGCCTCACGAAAATGGATGAACGACACCGCGATCGCGGCGGTGACACCCGCCGCAGCCAAAACCCACGGAAGCTTGCGCGTGCCGCGAGCTTGGGCTGGAGGCGAGTCCGCGATCCCACTCCCCAGCAGATACCGCGCGTCTCCGATCGACTGCAGCCGCTTCTTCGGGTCCTTCTCCAGGCAGGCTTCCAATAGCTTCCGCGCGCGCTCCGGCGCAGCGCCCAGGTCCGGCCGATCCTTCACCACGCTCGCCAGCGTTTCCGTCAGATCCTCGCCCTGGAACAACTGCTTGCCGGTGAGCAGCTCGTACAGCACCACGCCGAACGCCCAGATGTCCGCGCGCCGGTCGACCGTTTTGCCGCGCGCCTGCTCCGGGCTCATGTACGCTGCGGTTCCAAGAATCACGCCCGCCACGCTGGGACCCATCGTCAGCGTGGGCGAGTTGACCGCGTCCGCCGAAGCCGCCCCGCCCGGCTCGCTGAACGCTTTCGCCAATCCAAAATCCAGCAGCTTCACCACGCCGTCCGGCGTCACCTTGATGTTGGCGGGCTTCAAGTCGCGGTGGACCACGCCGCGTTCGTGCGCGTACTCCAGCGCGTCGGCGATCTGCGACGCGATCTTCCAAGCGTCTTCAAACGCCAAGGGACCTGCGGGCTCCGAGCCCTCCACCAGCTCCATCACCAGCGCCCGCTCCTCGACGCCGTAAATATGCGCGATGTTGGGATGATTCAGCGACGCCAGCACCTCCGCCTCGCGCTGGAATCGCTCCATGCGCCCGGGGTCCTTGGCGAACGCCTCGGGCAGCACCTTCAGCGCCACGTCGCGCTTCAGCTTGGTGTCGCGCGCCCGGTACACCTCGCCCATCCCGCCCGCGCCGATCGGTGCAAGGATCTCGTAGGCGCCCAAGAGCGTTCCAGCGGAGAGAGCCATAGGCCGATCGAGATTCGACCTATTCTAGCGCTCCGCCAATCCGTCCGAACGGGCTCTACTGCCGGTCCCACACGGTCCGTTGTTTAAACTGCCGCAATTGCGAGTCATAGCCGAAAGTCGTCGCGACCAGCGATTTTCCGTCTTGCGACACGACGTAGGAGCCGCCACCAACCACTGACCCATCTTCCCTTCGAACCTCCGCAGTGATCGTATTCGGGTCCGGACGGCGCGCGACGGCGGTCAGGCCGGGGAAATCCGGAACCGGGTGCTCTTTTCCATCGGGAATGATTCGTGCCGGCCGCTCTGCTACGTTCTCCCCCTTTTCGCTGACGCCTTCCGCCTTCATCAGGTAGCGGCCTTCCCCCTCGAATTCAAAAACCATGGTTCCCGCGCGGGGCCGGTGATTGGGATCGAATTCGGATTTCTCCACGTTGAGTTTCCATTTTCCAAGCAGCATGTCTTGCATCGAGTGGCCTCCAGTTCTTCTTCGTTCTCTTGCAGGTTATCCGCGATCGAGGCCGAAAATCCTGAAGAAACTGCTAAGATTCGCTTAAAGCTTCTGAAGCATGGCCTGCCTGGAAATTTACGAATTTGGGGAATTCACGCTGGACGCGGCCGAACGCCGCCTCTCCAAGGGTTCCCAGTCCATTCCTTTGGCTCCCAAGACGCATGACGTACTGGTGGCGCTGCTGCGTCATGCGGGACACCTGGTCACGAAGCGCGAACTGCTGGAGTTGGTATGGCCGGAGTCTTTTGTCGAAGAAGGCATCCTCGCGGTGCATATCTCGGCTCTGCGCAAAGCGCTGGGCGAGAGCGAGAACGGCCGGCGCTTCATCGAGACCGTTTCGCGGGCCGGATACCGCTTCCTCGCCGCGGTCAGACAATCGCCCGGAAATGGCGTGGCGCCCCCGGCCAGGCAATCCATCGCGGTGCTCCCGGCGCGGCCGTTCAGCGGCGAAATTCTTTCAGCCCGCGACCGATCCGCGGGCCTGGCGATTGCCGACGCGCTCATCGACCGGCTGGGCCGGTTTCCCCACATCGTCGTACGGCCGACCAGAGCGGTCCGGGCCTACCTGAACCACGTAGATGATCCCGCCACGCTGGGACGCTCGCTGCGCGTGGACGCCCTGATTGATTCTCAGTTTCTCGGGACGGCCGACCACGTCCGGGTTTCCGTGCGCTTGATCCGCTCCCAGGACGGCGTCCTCTTGTGGGGCGGCGCCTTTGACGAGGCCGCCACCGAACTGATCGCCATCGCGGATGTAGTGGCCGAACGCGTCGCCGCGCGGTTGGGATCGGTTTCTGCGGAAAACGCGCCGGCTCACGCTGCACGGCGGCCGGTCGCCCATCCTGAGGTCTACGAGTTGTTCGGCCGCGGCCGCTTCCATTTGCTCGCGGCCTCGATGTTCGAAGTGTCGAAAGCGCTGGAGGCGTTCCGGGCTGCTATCGCGTTGGATCCCGATTACGCGCCGGCCCAGGCGGGACTCGCCCTGGCGTGTTGCGCGCAAGCCGCCCTGCGTGTAGCTCCTCCCTCCCAGGCTTACAACCAAGCCAGGGCGGCCGCTCTCCGCGCGCTCGCCCTGGATGACTCTTGCGCCGACGCTCAGGTCGCCCTCGGCGCGGTAATGTTCTTCGGTGAATGGAATTGGACCGGGGCGGAAAGGAGTCTCAAGCGGGCGCTCCAGTTGAACCCCAATCACTCCGAAGCCTACCTCGTGTATGGACAGCTGCTCGACGCGCTGGGCCGCTTGGAGGAAGGGCTCGAGACGAAGCTCCGGGCCCTGGAACGCGACCCGTTTTCGCCGCTGGTGCATCTGGAAATCTCGCTGTCGTATTGGAACCAGCGACGCTACGATGACGCCATCGATTGGGCCAACAAGACCTTGGAACTCGATCCCCGGCATCCCCACGCCCGCGAGTACCTGGCCGGTTGTTATCTCAAGAAAGGCGACTTTGAACGTCACCTGGCCGAAAACCTCAAACATGCGGAATTGCACGGCGCGCCGCTCGAGCTCCTGGAAAATCTGAAGCGAACTTGCGCGGCGGAGGGACGCGCCGGTCTCGTGAAACTCGTTCTGCGGCGCGCTTCCATTCAGCCTGAGGCTGTTCCTGCGATGCAGTTGGCCCTGTTCCACGGAGAAGCCGGCGACCTGGATGCGGCATTCCACTACCTGGAGCAGGCCATCGCAGGCCACGATCCGTCTCTGGTCCATCTCGCGGTCGGCCCGCAATGGGACGTGTTACGGGCTGATCCCCGATTCGAACAGTTCCTGGCGCGTATGGGCTTGAACGTGTCCCGGCCGCGTGAGCCACTGGCACGTTGACTTTTGCCACCCTTCCGCGTCAAACCAATAAGTATGCCCATCGCAACCGCCAATCCGGCTAGCGGCGAAACCGTCCGCACTTTTCAACCGCTTTCGAGCGCTGAAATCGATGCGAAGATCCAGCGCGCTTTCGAAGCCTTCCGAGCCCATCGCCGCACCAGCTTTGCCGACCGCGCCGCCCGCATGCTCCGCGCCGCCGAGATCCTCGAATCTGAAAAGGACCGCTTTGCCCAGCTCATGACCATCGAAATGGGCAAACCCATCAAAGCCGCCGGCGAAGAAGCGCTCAAGTGCGCCTGGGCTTGCCGCTACTACGCCGAAACCGCCGAGCGCGCGCTGGCCGACGAGCCGGCCGCGACCAACGCCTCGAAAAGCTTCGTCTGCTTCCAACCGCTCGGCGTCGTGCTGGCCGTGATGCCCTGGAATTTTCCGTTCTGGCAGGTCTTCCGCTTCGCCGCGCCGGGCTTGATGGCCGGCAACACCGGACTCCTGAAGCATTCCTCCAACGTCCCCCAGTGTGCGCTGGCCATCGAAGAAATTTTCTGCCGCGCCGGTTTTTCGAACGGCGAATTTCAAACCCTGTTGATCGAATCCGGCCAGGTGCCGCGTGTGCTCGAGGATGCGCGCGTCGCCGCCGCCACCCTCACCGGCAGCGAGCCCGCCGGCAGCCAGGTCGCGAGCCAGGCCGGAAAGCTGATCAAGAAAACGGTGCTCGAACTGGGCGGCAGCGACCCGTTCATCGTCATGCCCAGCGCCAACGTCGACCAGGCCGCGCGCACCGCCGTCAAAGCCCGCACCGTCAATAACGGCCAATCCTGCATCGCCGCCAAGCGCTTCATCGTCCATGACTCCATCTACGCCGAGTTCGAGCGCCGCTTCGTGGAAGCCATGCGCGCGCTCAAGGTCGGCGATCCGATGCAGCCGGAAACCGAGGTCGGCCCGCTGGCCACGCCGCAAATCCTGCGCGAGCTCGACCAGCAGGTGCAAGAAGCTGCCACTGCCGGCGCGCGCGTGTTGACCGGCGGCCGCCCGCTCCAGCGCCCCGGAAATTTCTACGAGCCCACCGTGCTCGCGGGGGTCCCCAAAAGCTGCCCGGTCTATTATCAGGAAATTTTCGGCCCGGTCGCGATGCTGTTCCACGTCCGCGATATCGACCAAGCCATCGCGCTCGCCAACGACAGCGAATTCGGCCTGGCGTCGAGCGTGTGGACCGAGGACCAGCGCGAGCGCGCCCGCTTCATCGACGAAATCGAAGCCGGCCTGCTGTTCGTCAACGGCATGGTGGCTTCCGATCCGCGCCTGCCCTTCGGCGGCATCAAGCGTTCCGGCTACGGCCGCGAGCTAGGCGTCTTCGGCATCCGCGAATTCGTCAACATCAAAACAGTCTGGATCAAGTAGCGCGCCGTAGCGCACGCACTCGTGCGTGCCGCGTTCGCATTCATGCGAACGCATGGCTTGAATATAGACGGCCCGGCCGCGAATCCAGCCTTTCAATGCCCCAGCGCCGCAGCCACCCTCGGCCTATCGCGCCCCAGTCAGCACCTTCAAATACCGGTAATAAAACTCGACCCCGTCGAAGAACGCGCTCACCCGCACCCGCTCATCCTTGCCGTGCGCGCGGACATCGTCCTGATCGATCGCCACGCCATTCACGCCATAGCTCGGCAACCCGGCCGCGATGGTGTAAATGCTGTCCGACGCCCCGGTCTCCATGATCGGAATCACCGGCACGCCCGGCCACATCTCATCCGCGACATGCTCCAGCGCCTTCAGCACATCCGCCCGCGGCATCACCGGCGGAAACGATTTTCTGTCCGGTGCGCGATCGAAAACTTCGTACGCATCGCTCACGTATCGCACCACGACCTTCGAATCCGCGATCACTCCGATCAAATCCTGTCGAATCTCCTCGGCCGAATGCCCCGGCAGAATCCGGCAGTTGACGTTGGCCTGCGCGCGCTGCGGCAGCGCATTGTTGGCATGCCCCGCGTTGAGCCGGGTGGCCACGCACGTGGTATGCAGCATGGAGTTGTAGCGCGAGTCCGCCGACAAGCGCACAATCGCCGCTGGATCGGGCGGCGTCTGAAGAATGGCCCGCATATCCGCCGCCGTCTGTCCCGTCTCGATCGCGGCGCGCTTCTCGAAGTACCCGCGCGTCACCGCATTCAGCTCGAACGGAAATGGCGACCGCTCCAGCCGCGACAGCGCGTCGGCCAGATGATAAATCGCGTTGTCCGGAACCGGGCGCGAGCTGTGCCCGCCCGGATTCGTCGCGGTCAGCTCGAAATCCGCATACAGCTTCTCGCTGGCCTCGATGTCGACGTTGACCGGCTTGCCCTTCAGGGTCGTGACGCCGCCCGAGTCGGCATTCAGCACGTACTCCGCGTCCACCAGCTCGCGATGATTCTTCAACAGCCAATCGACTCCGTTCGATTTCCCGCCCTCCTCATCTGCGGTGAGCGCCAGGATCAAATCGCGATTCGGCCTGTAACCTTCGTGCTGGAACCGCAGGAACGTGGTCACCAGCACCGCATCGTCGACCTTCATGTCCTGCGTGCCGCGGCCGTAAAAATAACCGTCCTTCTCCACGAATTCGAACGGATCGCTGGTCCAATCCTCGCGCCGCGCCTCCACCACGTCCAGGTGGCCGATGATCAAAACCGGCTTAAGGCCGCCGGCGCCTGTTCCGCGCAGCCGCACCACCAGGTTGCCCTTGCGCTCGTTTGGCCCCAGCACCTGCACGTCTGCGGCGGGAAAGCCGGCGTCGCGCAGCCGCTTCGCCATGGCTTGCGCCGCCACCGTCGTGCTCCCCACCGAGTCCGTCGTATTGATCTCGATCAGTTGCTGGAAAATGTCGCGCGCCAGCCGCCGCGTCGCGTCATCCAGCCCCGCGGCCGGCCGCCAGGCCAGCAACACGGTAGCCGCCGCAAACATCATGCGTCGTATGTTCACCGCTCCATGCTGGCAAAGATTGCCGTGCGAAGTAAAGCGGCGAACCCCAGTCCGGTTGACCAGCTAAAATAGGACGCAGTGCCAACTCCGGAGGATGACGTCATGAACCACAGTCCCGCAACGAATCGTGGCGCACGCACTCCTGCGTGCCGCGTTCACACTCGTGTGAACGCCCGGCTATTGATCCTCTCAGCCTCGCTCCTTGCCGCCGCGCTATGGACCGTGCCAGCGGTCGCCGCCAACTGCGAAGCCCTCGCCGGCCTCTCGCTCGCGAACACCACCATCACGTTCGCGAAATCGGTACCCGCCGGCTCCTTCACTCCCCCGAACCCCGGCCCCAACACGCGCGCCATCGAAAACCTCCCGGCCTTCTGCCAGGTCCACGGCCTCTCGAAGCCCACCGATGTCTCCGCCATCCACTTCGAAGTTTGGCTGCCGGTCGCGAACTGGAACGGCCGCGCTGAAGTGGTCGGCAACGGCGGCCTGGCCGGAACCATCAGCTATCCGGCCATGGGAGCCGCGCTGCGCAACGGTTTCGCCGCCGCCAGCACCGACACCGGCCACACCGCCTCCGAACCGCGCGTCTGGCTACAGGACCGCGAGCGCCTCATCGACTACAGCTATCGCGGCCTGCATCTCACCACTGTGAACGCCAAGGCCATCATCAACGCCTATTACAGCCAGCAGCCCAAGTACGCCTACTACAGCGGCTGCTCCACCGGCGGCAAACAGGGACTCATGGAGGCGCAACGCTTCCCGGCCGACTTCGACGGCATCATCGCCGGCGACGCCGCCAACTACTGGACTCACCAGATGGCCAGCGAGGTCTGGGAGGGCGTGGTCACCAGCTCGCCCGAAACCAATCTGCCCAAGGAAAAGCTACAGCTCTTGCAAGACGCCGCGTTGGCGGCCTGCGATGCTCTGGACGGCGCGACCGACGGCCTGGTCAGCGATCCCATGCGCTGCCATTTCGATCCCGGCAAGCTGCAGTGCCAAGGCTCGGATTCGGCAACCTGCCTGACCGCCGCGCAGGTCGATGCCGTGCGGAAACTCTATAGAGGTCCCGTGAATCCGCACACCGGGAAAAAAGTCTATCCCGGATTTTATCCTGGCGGTGAAATGGGCTGGGCCAACGGCGTGGTCATCAATCGCACCAAAACCTCCGGCGTCAGCTCCAATGATTTCTGGGGCTACGCGCTCTTCCACAATCCCGAATGGCAGTTCCGCACGCTGGACTTCGACAAGGACCTCGCGCTCCTCGACGAAAAACTTGGCCCTATCACCAACGCGACCAATCCGAACCTGGAGGAATTCCGCCGGCTCGGCCACAAGCTGATCTACTACCACGGCGCAGCCGACCCGCTGATCCCGGCTCAAAACGGCATCGATTACTACGACACCGTAGTCGCCGCCCAGAAGGGCCTGGAGCGCACCCAGGGATTTTTCCGCGCCTTCCTGGTCCCCGGCCTGTATCATTGCGCCGGCGGCCCAGGCCCCACCGCCTTCGGAACGTCGCAGCCCGCGCCGCCTTCGCAAGTGGACGCCGAACACGACATCACCAGTTCCATCCAGCGTTGGGTGGAAAGAGGCGCCGCTCCTGACAAAATCATCGCAACGAAGTATGTGGACAACACGCCATCCAAGGGCGTAGTCCTCCAGCGCCCGCTGTGCGCGTATCCCCAGGTGGCCCGTTATAAAGGAAGTGGCGACATGAATGACGCCGCCAACTTCACCTGCGCGCGTTGAGTCGCGACCGTGGCCCCGCACACCTGCGTGCCGCGTTCACACTCGTGTGAACGCCCGGCGCATGGACGCCCAGACCCCTCGCCAACCGCACCCCGGAGCGCGATAATAGGAGCATGCGCGGATCACCCCTGAAGCTCACTCGCCGCGGCTGGATTTTCGCCGTTAGTCTGGCTCCGTTAGCCGCTCAGCAACAATCGATCAGCGAAGGCGCCGCAGCCGCCTCGTCGACGCCCGCACAGCCCACCGGCCCGCTGGACTGGGTCTGCCCCATGGACAGAGACGTCCGCTCCGACAAAGCTGGCGTCTGCCCGCGCTGCGGGATGAAGCTCGTTTTCGGCGTCCAAGACGAAGTCGAATACCCCTTCGACATGCAGATCAAACCGGCTGTCTTCCGCGCCGGCCAGAAAGTCCAGCTTCAATTCCGCATCTTCGACCCCAAGACCGGAAAACCGGTCAACAAGTTCGAAACCGTCCACGAAAAGCTGTTTCACCTGTTCATCGTCAGCCAGGACCTCAATTATTTCATCCACGATCATCCGGTGCCCCAGCCCGACGGTGCGTTTTTCTTCGATGAAACATTTCCAAAGCCCGGACTCTACCGCGTGGTCGGCGATTTCTATCCCAGCGGTGGAACGCCGCAACTGACCGCGCGAACCGTCATCGCTCCCGGCGCGCCGGGCGAGCCGATCCCGCTCGTAAAGCCAAAGCTGAAGCCCGACATGGGCGTCAGCCATGGCGAGAACACCGAGGTGGAGCTGGTCACCGATCCGCCCGAGCCCATCGTCGGGCTGAAAACGCTGCTGTTCCTCAAATTCAAGCCGTCCGAAGGCTTGGAGCAATACCTCAGCGCCTGGGCCCACATGCTGTGCGCCAGCGACGACCTGATCGACGCCATCCACGACCATCCCTTCATCGCCGACGGCGGTCCACAAATGCAGTTCAACATCATCTTCCCGCGCGCCCGCACCTACAGGATTTGGATTCAGTTCCAGCGCAAGGGCGTGGTGAACACCGTTTCGTGGACTATACCGGTGTCGGAGCTGAAGTAGCCTTAGCGATTTCCTCGATCATCCGCCGCGTATTGTCGCGAAGCAGTTGCGCGAAAGCCTTCCGTCCGATGCCCGGATCGGAATGCGCGTACGTGATCCCGCGCGAGGAGCTGACCACGGCGCCCAGACCGTTCTCGTGGAAGCAGGCCGCCGCGCTCTGTGCGCTTCCGCCCTGGGCTCCGTATCCGGGAACCAGAATGAGAGCCTGCGGCAGCAGCGCGCGCAGCCGCCGCCCTTCTTCCGGAAACGTCGCCCCGACCACCGCGCCAATCGAGCTATAGCCGGACTCGCCCACCAGGTTCTTCCCGAGATCGCTGATGATCCCGGCGATGGTCTCGTACAGCGGACGTCCCGTGCCCGCCAGCGCCTGATCCTGAAAATCCCTCGATCCCGGATTCGAAGTCTTGAGCACCACGAACATTCCCTTGCCATGCTTGGCGCACGCGCCCACGAAGGGCGCCAGGCTGTCGCGCCCCAGATACGGCGTCACCGTCATGCTGTCGGATTCGAAAGCGCCCCCGACCAGAAACGCCGCCGCATAGGCCTCCGCGGTGGAAGCGATGTCGTTCCGTTTTCCGTCCGCGATGATGAGCAGTCCTCGCGCGCGCGCCGCGTTGACAGTGTTCTGAAAGGCTTCCATTCCTCCCAGCCCGTACTGCTCGTAGAAGGCGAGCTGCGGCTTCACGGCCGGAACCAGATCCGCCACCGCGTCCAGCACCAGCTCGTGAAAATCGGTAACGATCGAGCAGACAACTTCTCGCGAGAGCGTGCCGGATCCCGGTGCCCCGCGCCCCGACTTGATGAACTCCGGCATCAGATCGATGCGTGGATCCAGCCCTACCACGCACGGGCTGCCCTTCTTGCGAACGGCTTCGACGAGGCGATCAGCGAACGTTTTCATCCGGTCTGATCCATTGTGCCATGGCTGAACTTGGGCGGCCCGGCCATCCGCCTTGTTAGACTGGAGGTACACGCGATCCAGTCGGCTCCCTGGCAATCCCCGGAGCCGCGGAAGGCTAAACACAAAATGATTTCAGCAACCCAGCTACGGCCAGGCATGGTCATCAAGTTCAACAACGACCTGTTCTCCATCTTCAAGACCGAGCACCGCACGCCTGGCAATCTGCGCGGCTTCGTGCAGGCCAAAATGCGCAACCTGCGCAGCGGCTCCATGATCGAGCACCGCTTCTCTTCCGAAGATCGCGTGGAGCGCGCCGCGCTCGACGAGCACGAGATGGAATACCTGTACGACGACGGCGAATACTACTACTTCATGAACACCGAGAATTTCGAGCAGATGCACCTGACGCGCGAAATCCTGGGCGACGCCGTCGAATTTCTGGCGCCGCAGCTCAAGGTCAACGTCGAATTCTACGAAGGGAAAGCCATCAGCGTGGAGCTGCCGCCGACCGTCGATCTGACCGTAGTCGAGACCGAACCGGGCCTCAAGGGCGCCAGCGTCTCTAACGTCACCAAGGCCGCCAAACTCGAAACCGGCTTAGTCGTGCAAGTGCCGCCCTTCATCAACGAAGGCGAGAAAATCCGCGTCAGCACGTCCGAAGGCACCTACCAGGAACGAGCCTGAGCGATCACAGCGTCGCCCGCCACTTGTTCAAACCAGTCACGATCATGCGATCTAACCACGCAGCAAAACGCTCCTGCGCCCTGGCGCTATCTTCCTCGTAATTGATCTGAAAGGTTCCACCCTCGAGCAGCTCCGGATCCTTTCCCGCCATCGACAGATAGGCGACAACGCCGATGATAGCTCGAAAGCGAGGGCCCAATGCGCGAAACCAGATCATCAGCCTGTCGCTTTTGCCCGCTTCCAGCCAGAGCTGTTCGACGCTACTGTATTCTTCTGGCAGCGCCGAGTGGCCGGTAATCTCAAGCAGCTTCCGGGACTCGCCCTCGGTGGGGGCGGCCGAAACTTTATGCGTGAACTTCGCTTTGCCAAGGCTGCTGATTTCCTGGCTCATTTGCCCCGCAATCGCCTCAAGCCGCGAAGAAGCATACTGCGACAGCACCCGTGCGGTATTCTTCGCATTTACCCACTCCTTCGGAATGAGCGCGCCGCGTTGTATGAGTTTGTCACGAACAGCTGCCACTGCGTCGCCTATCGACGCGGGCGCCCGAGACTCGTACGCCGCTTCGGTTGCCTGAATCAGGGCATTCCGCTGCGCCTCCACAAAGATCGCGACCACACCGCGTAAATCGTCCTGATCCGCCTTTTCCAACGCACCCACATACCGCCCCCAGTCCTCGCGCTTCACGATCAACGGAAACCAGCCTGCGTTGATGAAAACCAGCGTTGAAATGGCTCGCGCCACCCGGCCATTGCCATCTGCGAACGGATGGATTTGCGTGAATCGATGGTGCAGCCAGGCAGCCTCCACTTCCGGAGGCACTTCGCGCCCTTCGTGCTCCGCATGCATCGCCGCCAGGCGGTCCATCTCCGCCGCGACGTGCTCCGGCGGGCAATACTCGTGGACACTCCCATCCGGTCGCAAAGGACTGTTCGACTCCGTCTTGTACTGGCCCTTTTCAAGACGCCGCTCAAAAGCCGCGCCAAATTGATCGACAACCGCGTACGTCTCCTGATTCCGTAAGAGCGCAGCATGCAGCTCCTTGATGTAGCTTGTTGAAAGTTGCCTCGTCCCGCCGACAAAATCAAACAAACCCTCCAACGTGTCGTAATGATCCTGGATGATGCGCGCCACCACCATGCTGTCCCGGTCCGCTGCCCCACGAGGTATGAATGCCGCATCGATGCCCTTTTCGATCAGCGTTCGCGTGACACCGCGATCGAAGGTATACACCTTCTCCAGAATCCCAGTCTCAATGGCCCACTCGCGCCGCAGCCTCTTGTTGAATTCCTCCAAGGTTCCAGGGTCTGTCAAGTCTCCCTTTTGTTTGATCCAGACGCGCTGAAGCGCCTCGAGTTCGCCATCGGTCAGGGCTTTCGGATCCCCAGGCAGATCGGTGATCGGGTGCCATTTGTAGGCGACCGCCATGAATTCAATATTATCGGATGACCTCGCCCTCATGGCCCTATTTCTCCTCCCCACAACGATTTGCCACCTGCGCCAGCGACACGCTATCGTCCAACCGCTACACTGAAACCGGAATGGAACAGCTCCCTGACGGCGGTCTCTGGCGAACGATTGGCGAAAAAGATTAAGAAAATGGAACGGTCGCGCACAAGACCGTCACTTGCGCCACCTGGCTTCGTTTTTGAACTTCGACTCGCGCTATCGCCGCCGCTCGAAAAACCCCTTCACTAACGCGACGCACTCAACAACCAGCGCCCCCTCCACTACCTCCACGCGATGATTGAGCAACTCGGAATCCGCCAGTGCGAACTTGCTCCGCACTCCGCCGAATCGCAAATCGCGCGCCCCAAATACCAGCCGCTTTACCCGCGCCGCCACCAGCGCGCCGGCGCACATCACGCACGGCTCCAAGGTGGCGTACATCGTGGCACTCTCCAACCGGTAATTCTTCACCGCCCGCGCCGCCTCGCGCAGCGCCAGGATCTCAGCGTGCGCGGTCGGATCCGCCAGCCGGATCGGCGAATTGAACCCGCGCCCCACCACGTCGCCATCCATCACCACCACAGCGCCCACCGGCACCTCCCCGTTCGCCTCAGCCTGCTGCGCCAGTTCCAGCGCTTCCCGCATGAACAATTCGTCGCGCTGCGTCATAATTTGTAGAATGTCACCAAACGTGTTACCCCCCGCTCACACTCGCCGGTTCCAAACCGCCGTTCGCCGATCTGCCCTGTCTGGCTCACGGTCAGGCTGTTAGGCTAAAAGAAGAGCACCAGTATGTTCCGTTATCTTTCGCTGATCTTCAAGAATAGCGTGCGGAACCGCCGCCGTAGCATGCTGACCATCGGCAGCATCGCAGTCTCCCTCTGCATTCTGGCCCTGCTGATCGCCATGTACCGAGCCATGTTCTTCGGCCAGCCGACACCGGCCCAGGCCTTGAGACTCGTCACCCGCCACCGCGTTTCCCTCACGCAACCGATTCCCATTTACTACCGCGACAAGATCCAGCAGATTCCCGGCGTGCGCGACCTGATGGTCTGGCAGTGGTTCGGCGGCGTCTACAAAGATGCCCGCGATCCGAACAACAATTTCCCGCGCTTCGGCGTCGAGCCCGCCCACGTCTTCAATGTGCAGCCCGAATTCCAGTTGCCCGACGATCAAAAGCTCGCCTTCCAGCGCGAGCGCACCGGCTGCATCGTCTCCCGCAACCTGGCCGGCAAGCTTCACTTCAACCTCGGCGACCGCATCACGCTGGTCGGCGACATCTTCCCGGTTACGCTCGAGCTCAAGGTCGTCGGCATTTTCGATGAACCGGATCACGTTTCGGAGCTGTACTTCAGCCGCGACTACCTCCGCGAAGCGCTTGGCCCCGCCAGTCGGCAGCAGGACATGGTCGGCGCATTCCTGGTGCAGGCCGACACGCCCGCCGACGTCCCTCGTATCGCCGCGGCCGTCGACGAACAGTTCTCAACTTCTCCGTTTCCCACGAAGAGCGAATCGGAAAAGGCCTTCCAACTCAGCTTCATCTCGTTCTTGGGCAACCTGCGCCTCTTCATCATGGCGATCTGCGGCGCAGTCACCTTCACCATCCTGCTGGTTTCCGCGAACACCATCTCGATGTCCGTGCGCGAGCGCATCCGCGAAGTCGGAATCCTGAAGACGCTGGGATTCACTCCCGGCGCAATCCTGGGCATCGTGCTCGGCGAAGCGGCTCTCATCTCGCTGATCGGTGGCGCGGTCGGATGCCTGCTCGCTGCCGGAATGTGCGCGCTGGTGAGCCGCAGTCCCGGCGGCGATTTCATGCCGGCGCTCCGCACTCTCGCCATCACGCCCCTGGTTGGGCTCATCTGCCTCGCGGGCGCCCTGGCCATCGGCCTCGCCAGCTCCTTCTTCCCCGCCTGGAGCGCCTCACGAACGACAATTTTGGATTCCCTGCGGTACTCGGGTTAGCCATGGCGATTCCGGTCTCCTACAATCTCCGCAATCTGGTGGTTCGCAAGACCACCACCATCATGACCGCGCTCGGAATCACGCTGACCGTCGCGGTCCTGCTGGCCGTGCTCGCCTTGGTGAATGGCCTTCGAACCGCGTTCCAATCGTCCGGCAACCCGCTGGACATTCTCGTCATGCGAAAAGGCTCCACGGCCGAATTGAGCAGCGCTGTCACGCGTGAAGGTTTCCAGGACTTGAAGTCCATGGCCGGAATCGCGCGCGACGGCAACGAACCCATGGCGTCGCTCGAAATGGTCACCGTGATCAATCTCCCCAGCGTCGACAGCCCCGACGGCATGAACCTGACGTTGCGCGGCATTCTTCCATTGGGAATCAAGATGCGCGACGGCCTCAAGCTCCAGGACGGCCGCTGGTTCCGTGCCGGGCAGCGCGAAGTCGTGGTCGGAAAATCAATCGCCAAGCGCTATCCGGGCGCACAGCTCGGCAAGAAGCTGCGATTCGGGCGCGGTGAGTGGGAAGTGGTGGGCGTCATGGATGGCGGCCAGTCGTCCGTCAACAGCGAAATTTTTGGCGACTTGAATCAGGTCAGTTCGGACTTCAACCGCGCCGACGGCTTAAGCTCCGTCCTGCTGCGCGCGACCGACGAAGCTACTGTCTCGGCGTTGATCAATTCGCTGAAAGACGACCGGCGGCTGGGCGTCGACGCCCAAACCGAAAAATCCTACTATGAAGCCCAAACCAATTCCGGCGCGACGCTGCAGTACCTGGGAATCTTCATCTCCATCATTATGGCCGTCGGCAGCAGTTTCGCCGCCATGAACACCATGTACGCGTCCGTGGCCCGGCGCGCCCGCGAAATCGGAACGCTGCGCGTACTGGGCTTCTCGCGCGGCAGCATCCTGCTTAGTTTCCTGCTGGAATCCTTGCTGCTGTCGATCCTGGGCGGGCTGCTGGGCTGCCTGCTGGTTTTGCCGCTCAACAACATCACCACTGCGGTCGGCAGCTTCGTAACCTTCAGCGAGATCGCGTTCAATTTCCGCGTCAGCCCCGAGATCATGGCGGTTGGAGTCGCGTTTGCGCTGATCATGGGCGCTCTGGGCGGGCTTTTTCCAGCCAGAATGGCCGCGAGAAAGGAAATCCTGACAGCGCTTCGCGACATCTAAGAGGAAAGCGCCGCCCGCCACCCGAATGGAAACGGAACTCAAGAGCCTTCAAATCGATCGCTCCAAGAAACGCCGCGACGAACCTTCGCCCTGGGCGGTTCGCTGGATCCTCGCCGGCATTGCGCTGTTCGTGCTGCTGGGCGCCGCGCGCTTCATCTACGGCATGCTGAACGCGGCCACTGAGGTCGAGGTCGTGCGCGTTCGCGCCGCTTCCTCGCTGGCCGGCGGCGAAGGCAACGTCATCCTGAACGCCACCGGCTATATCGTCGCAGCTCACAAAATCGAGCTGGCCGCCAAGGTGATCGGCAAGGTCGCTTGGATCGGGGTCGACAAGGGCGACAAAGTGAAGGCCGGACAGGTGCTGGTTCGCCTGGAAGACGACGAGTACCGCGCCAACGTGCTCTCTGCCAGCGGGAATCTCGCCACGCTCCAGGCCCGCCTTGCCGAAGCTGAACACGGCTCGCGGCCGGAGGAAATCGCCAAAGCCAAGGCCGACGCCGATCAGGCCCGCGCCGATCAGGAGAACGCCCGCGTCACACTCGAGCGCACGCGCACGCTGGTCAACGACCGGGTGCTCTCCAAACAGGCGCTCGATGACGCGCAAGCCCGCTACGACGGCGCGGTGGCGAAAGTCGCTTCATTCGAGCGCGCCTACGAACTGGTGCGCCTCGGCCCGCGCCAGGAGGAGATCGATGCGCTGCGAGCCCAGGTGAAACAGGCCCAGGGCACACTCAATTACGCCCAGGTGCAGCTTGACAACACCGTGATTCGCGCTCCGGTGGACGGCACCGTCCTCGAACGCAACGTCGAGATAGGCGAGTTCGTCACCACCGGATTCGTCGGCGACAAGGGCGCCAAGGGTTACGTCGTCTCGCTGGCCGACTTGAACGATCTGGAGGTCGAGCTGGACATCAATCAGAACGATTTTGCCAAGCTCGGCGCGAAACAGCCCGGCGTCGTCACCACCGACGCCTATCCCGACCGCAAGTATCAAGGCTTCATCAAAGAGGTCTCGCCCGAAGCCAACCGCCAGAAGGCCACCGTGCAGGTGAAGGTCAAAGTCCTCAGCCCCGATCAATACTTGCGGCCCGAGATGAACGCCAGCGTTGCGTTTTACTCACCCGAAAAGCCTGGATCGCGCCAGACCGAATCCAAGCCCATCGTCACCGTGCCGAGCTCGGCCATCCGCGACAACAGCGTGTTTCTGGTTCTGAACGGAAGAGCCGTCCGCCGGGCGGTGAAAGTGGCGGGCAGCACTTCGCAGAGCGTGCAGGTGGCCGAGGGCCTGATCGGCGGCGAGGACATCATCGCGAATCCTCCCGCAGACCTGAAGGACGGGCAAAGAGTGCACCCCAAAAAAGGATGAACAGATGGCCGATACCGTAATCGAGACGCGGCAACTGACCAAGGAATTCATTCGAGACGAGTTTCACGTCGTGGCGCTCAAGGATGTGGACATTTCGATTTCGCGCGGGGAATTCGTCGCGCTGATGGGCCCGTCGGGATCGGGAAAGTCTACGCTGCTGCACCTGATCGCCGCGATGGACCGGCCCACCGGCGGAGAAATCCTGGTGCTGGGCGAAGATCTGCGCGCGCTGAGCGACCGCGCCATCGCGCACTGGCGCAACGCGCACATCGGTTTCGTTTTTCAATCTTTCAATCTGATCCCCGTGCTCAGCGCGATCGAAAACGTCGAGCTGCCGCTGAAGCTGACAAATCTAAGAAAGAAAGAGCGGATGGAACACGCCGAGACCGCGCTGAAGCTGGTTGGACTCGGCGACCGGCTGCATCATCTTCCGCGCCAGCTTTCCGGCGGCCAGGAGCAACGCGTCGCCATCGCGCGGGCCATTGTCACCGATCCAGACCTGATTCTCGCCGACGAGCCCACCGGAAACCTGGATGCCGCCTCGGCCCAGGAAGTGCTCACCCTGCTATCGCGCCTGAACAAAGAATTTCATAAAACCATTGTGATGGTGACCCACGATCCGCATGCCGCGAACTTCGCAACCAAGGCCCGTCATCTTGAGAAAGGCGAGCTGCTGGCGGAAGGTCAGGTTCCGGCAGACTGGGCGGTCAAGGCTTAACGCCGCCCGCCGCTTGCACTTCCATCTGGACTTTCTTGTCCACCCGCAAGAGAAAATTGCTGGGGTCCTTCAATCCCCACTCCACGTATGGGATTTCGAAGTGAGTCGACGCAATGTATTGGCCGCCGCCGCGCGCATCCACCAGGAAATGGAGCGTCAATTCGTGATCGCCGCCATGCAGCTTGAAGACGCCGTGCACGTCAAGTTGCGATTGGCCTTCGGTCTCCAAGCGGCCCTGAACGCGGTCGGGAATAAACACGGCTTCCGGATAGCGCCGGCTTTCGAGAATTTCTTTGTGCATTCGCTTGTCCCGCGATGCATTCCCGCTTTCGCCGCTGGCAACGTCGATCACGATTTCTCCGCTGGCCTTGCCAGTAGCGCTGTCGAACTCAATCGTTCCGCGCTTCAGCTTGAATGTGCCGTGGACGGTGTGCAGCGGATCGTGCAAGGTGAACTTGATCTCGGTCCTGGCCGGATCGAGCTCGAAGGCGGTGTTCGCGAAGGCCAGCGAGGCCAGCCAGCCGGCCAGAAACAACCGATGCATCTTCAAACTGCCTGGGCGGGGGCAAACTCGGGCCGGCCGATATGGATCGCCAGCAGACCGCCGAAAATGGCCGGCTGGAACGCCATGGCGCGCAGCACGCCGCGGCACAGCCACGGAGAGCGATCGAGCTGCAGCATCAGGCTCGCCATGAACGCCGGGCGGCTGGCGAAGCGGCGGTGCGCGGCCTGGTAGGCCGCTGGATTTCCCGAGACCAGCGCGTCCGCCAGCGCCGCGGCCTGTCGGAATGAAAGCCCCAGCCCTTCGCCCGTGATGGCGTCCACCGATCCGGATGCATCGCCGATCAAAGCGGTATGGTCGCGAAACACGCGCTTCAGCCGGCGCGAATACGTCACCGCACCGCGCTCCAGATCCGAATAAGCCGCGCCGGCCAGCCGGTGCTTCAGCTCGGGGAACTCCGGCAGGACATCATCCAAACGCAGGTGCGCATCGCGGCACAGCAGCGCGACACAGATTTCTTCCGGGCTGACCGGCGTGACGAAGATCTGGCAGCGCGGGCCCCAATAGGCTTCCACAAAATCGGTCCAGGGCCGTGCGAAATAGTGGCGGCGAAATCCGAAGCGGAATGAACATCGCGTGGCTGCGTCCAGCCCGGCCTCGCGCCGCACGCGAGAGTTTTGCCCGTCCGCACCGATGACCCACCGGCAGGATGGGATATCGCGGATACCGGCCACGCGAGTGCCCCAGAGCAGCGTGACGCCGGCCTGTTCAGCATGCCTGGCGAGAATCTGGTGCAGCTGCGTGCGGCGCATCGCGATGCCGAAGCCGGAGGGAAAATTCGCCTCCACGGAAGCGCCGTGTCCCAAGAACCGAATCCCGCGGATAGCCACGCCCGCGTCCGCGTCGATCTCGACACCCAGCCGCCTGAGCGCCGCCAGCGAATCCGGCATCAAGCCTTCCCCGCAGGCTTTGTCGATCGGCGGCCGCGCCGCGTCGGCCACCGCTACCTTGAAACCTTTCCGGCGCGCCGCAATCGCGGCTGCAAGACCGGCCGGTCCGCCGCCGATGACAAAAACATCGGCCTTTGTTTCAATCACGCTCAAACTACCACCTCAATAAAACGAATTCAGAACAGAACCCAGGCCCCATGGCCGCCAGAATGCCGTAGGTCCCGGGAGCCGGATGTTTCTTGGTCAGAAACTCCTCGAGCACCACCAGCACGGACGCCGATGACAGATTGCCCATCCGGCGCAGGCAGTCCCAGGAGACGGCCAGCGCTTCTTCCGGCAGATCCAGCGCCGCGGCCGTGGCCTCGAGCACCCGCGGCCCGCCCGTGTGGAGCACCCAAGCTCCTATATCGGCGCGCGTCAGGCCGTTGTCCTCCAGAAACGCATCTACGTCGGCCGCCAGGTGATCGTGAATGACTTCCGGCACTTCGCGCGACAGCACGATCCGAAAGCCTTTTTCCGAAATGTCCCAGCCCATCACGTGCTCGGAGTTCGGATAAAACACGGAGCGCGTGGCCAGAATTTCGGGGCCTTTCGCTTCACGTTCTGCGCCCGCCACCAGCACGGCCGCCGCTCCGTCGCCGAATAACCCGGATGAAATCACGTTAGCGATCGACACGTCGTCCTGCTGCAGAGTGAGCGAGCACAGCTCCACTGCCAGCACGGCGGCCACCTGCTTGGGATAAGCCCGAACGTAATCGGCCGCGCGCGCCACGCCCGCCGCTCCAGCCACGCATCCCAGACCGAAAATCGGAACCCGCTTGATGTTCACCGGCAGGCCCATGCGGTTCACCAGGCGCGCATCAATAGAGGGGCTCGCGATTCCCGTGACCGACACAAAGAAAAGCGCTCCCAGATCCGAGGTCGCCAGACCCGCGCGGCTGAGCGCGCAGCACAACGCCTTCTGCCCAATCTCCTGCGCCACCTCGATGAAATGATTGTTGGCGCGTCCCCAGCTTTTCAGGCCGTAGTATTCTTCGATGGGCAGCGCCAGATGCCGCGTATCCACGCCCACGCGCGCTTGCAGGCGTTCGACGAAAACCGGATTGTCGACCTTCGGTCCCCAGTGCCGTTGCAACGCCCTGAGCAGCGTGCGCTGATCGTACTGGTGTGGCGGGAACGCGCTTGCGACGCCGGCGATGGTCATAGGTTGGTAGGTGACGCGGCTCCTCTTTGGGTATTCTACTGAAGCCTGGCCAACTCCTCGGTGTACAGTCGATTGTGCGGGAACTCGTGCGCCAGTTCAGCCAGAATATCATGTGCACGTTGGCGGTCTTTGTTGCGAAGCGCCGCGACTGCCAGAAGCAGGCGGGCGTAAGGACTCAGATAATGACCTTTCTCAGCGGTCAGGCTGAGATCGCGGATGCCTCGCTCGCGATCCACCTCCGCGCCGCCGATTTGAAGAATCCAGCGCACCGGCGCGGGCTTCAGGCTCAGCAGGTAGTTTTCGACGCCGATGGCAAGGTACGCATCGTAATAGGAGGGCTCGATCGCGAGTAGTTGATCGGCGGTCTCACGGCCTTCCTTGACAATTTTCAGAGCGTCCATGTTTCGTTTTTCGATCAGCGAAAGATAATCGGCGCGCAGACCGAGCGTGAGAATCTTCGCGAACAGAGTATTAGCGTCGCTGGGAGACTTGCTGAGAATATCTTTGGCGAGTTGTTCGGACTTTGACAATTCCGCGTTGAATTTCCCGCGCACCTCCGGGTCGGCGTTTAACCTCGGCCGCCGCCGAAACAGCCGGTCCTCTACGAAGAATTCTGACTGCAGCACCTTGAGCCGGTCGAATTCCGCGAACAGGTAGGCCGCTGCGTTCGAGACCGGGCCCAGTGGATCGTCGGGATGCTGCCGCTCCCAGTCGGCAAACGTCTGGTGGGCCTGGTCAAACTCCAGGTCGTACATTTGCCGATAGCCCGCTTCGATTCGCGGCACCGCCGTGATGGACCCGGCCGCAGCGTCCATCGCCGCAGCGAGAGTCAATCCCAAGGCCAGAATGAAGAAGCGAGTCATCTGTCTCTTATATGTCCATCACGCGCCGCGCCATCCCCAGCGCTTCGGTCCAGAAGCTGGCGGAAGTGTGCATCTCATCAACGACCGTCCGCACCGCTTCGACGAACTCATCTACGAACCGCTCCGGCGCCATCAACGGCGGCGCGGCTTTCAGAACCATGAAGTGATTGCCGCAGATCTGCGTAAGGAAGCCTTGACGGAACAAGCGCATCACCAACACCTGGCCGAACATTCCGGGATGAATATGATGAAAAGCGTCCAAAGGCACCCGCAATTTTAACGACCTTGGCTTCGTGAATTCGATGCCATTCATCAATCCGGCGCCCCGCACATCTTTAACCATCTCATAACCGGAGAGCGCGTCGCGAAGACGATCGCGCAAGTAACTCCCCAGCGCGGCGGCACGCTCCCCCAGGCGCTCGCGCTCCAGCACCTCCAGCGTCGCCAGGCCCGCTCGCATGGCGAGGCCGTTTTCGCTGAACGTGGACGTGTGGACGATCGCGCGGCGAAGCGAACCGTAGACCGAATTATAAACTTCGTCCGTCATGAGTAGCGCGCCGCTCGGAACCAGGCCGCCGCTGAGCGCCTTCGCCAGCACCACCAGGTCCGGGTCGGCGTGGCGCGCTTGTGATGCCAGAAATGTTCCGGTGCGATACATCCCGGTCTGCACTTCGTCCAGCGCGAACAGAGTCCCGAAACGGCTGCATAGCTTGCGCGCGTTGGCGAGATAATCGGCGGCCGGAAGGCGGATTCCGCCCTCAGCTTGAATGGGCTCCACTAGAAACGCCGCCATTCGACGCGTCGCGAGCCGTTCTTCCAGCGCGCCCAAATCGCCGAACGGAACCGGATGCGTGTCCGGCAACATGGGCCCGAAGCCTTCGCTCCAAAACGGCTCGTCCATCAGCGAGAGGGCTCCGCAGGTGAGTCCGTGAAATGCGCCGCGCGCGTACACCAGACCGGCGCGGCCGGTGTGGGCGCGCGAGAACTTGATGGCCGCTTCCACGCCTTCACTCCCCGAACTGCAGAAGAATGCCTTCTTCAATCGCCCACCGGCGCGCGAGCACAGTTTCGCGGCCAGTTCGCCCGCCAGCTCCGGCACATGGCTCTGCAGCATCGCCGGACCGCCGCGGTCCAATTCCTGTTTCAAAGCCTCCACGATCTCGGGATGATTGTGGCCGGCGTTGTGCACGCAGTAGCCTGAAAGAAAATCCACAATCCGGCGCCCATCCGCGGTGAACAACTCCGCTCCCGTACAGCGGGCGTAACGGACGTTCATATCCAGCACGTTCAGCAAACGCACCCATTGCGGGTTGACGCAGTCCTGGTAGGAACTAATGGCGGAAGGCTGGACGGCCGTTGCGGTCAGTGACAAGCGGATGATCCCCTTGGACGATCAAATGTAAACGAATTGTAAAAACAGCCGACCTTCCCCGTTCTGGCGACTTGCCTAACAGACGTGCGCCGGCGACACGAGGTTTCTTCGCTACCTTGCACTTGAGAGTTCCTGGCTGGCCTCGCTGGCCGGCGCCACGTCCGGAATCTCGATCCCGGTGCGGGTGCCTTCGCCCGGCTTGCTGTCGATCCACATGCGATAATCCGGCCCAAAAAGCACCTTCAGCCGCTCGTTAACGTTGCTGACACCGATGCCCTGCTCGAACAGAGTAGCCAGCCTGCTTTCGGGAATGCCGATCCCGTCATCCTCCACCAGCAAGTGCAGGCGTCCGTTCGCGAGCGAGCTGCGCAACCGGATCATGCCGCCGTCCACCTTGCTGCCTAGCCCGTGCCGGATGCTGTTTTCGAGGATCGGCTGGAGCATCATGCTGGGCACCAGCCGGTCCAGCGTTTCCGGATCGATTTCCTTGACGAAGCGCAGCTTGTCGCCGAAGCGCACCATCTCGATGGTCATGTAGTTGTCGATGAAAGCCAGTTCCTCGCGCAGCGGCGTCAGGTTGTCGGTCTTGCGCAGCAGGCGGCGCAGAATGCTGGAGAGCCGGTACACCACGCTGCGCGCCTGATCGGGATTGGTGCGGATCAGAGAGGAGACCGAGTTCAGCGTGTTGAACAAGAAATGAGGATTGATCTGGCTGGTGAGCGCTGCCAGGCGCGCTTCGTTCAAGCGCAGTTGCTGCGCTTCGATCTTTTTCTCATTGCGAGTATTGTTCCAGATCTTGAGCGGCAGCATCACGGCGAAAACCGTGCTGGCGCAGATGGCCGCGCCGGTCAGAGGGTGCGCGTCCCGCCAGATCTCGGGAAGAAACACGCCGCCGCCGCGCGAAAACACTTTCGCCACCGATACCCGCAGCAGCTCGGTGGAAACGATGCTGAACAGGCAGCCCAGCTGAAACAGCAGGCGGAGCTGGTACGGCCGTTGCCGCAGGCGCCTGGGGTGCAGGCTGAACAGCGGCGAGAAGCGCCAGATGTCTTCTTTTTCCGGCGCCACGTCCCGCAGCAATCCGCCCAGCACGCCCACGCCCGCAAACAGCGGCATGGACATCAGCTCGCCTCGGGCAAACGCTGGTATCGAAATCAGGATCCCCGACAGCAGCCCCGAGACGTAGCCCCCCACCATGCCCGCGGTCAGGCTGCCTTCCAGCCCCAGGTCGACCGCCTGGTAGTTGACGTTAAGCACTCGCAAGCCGACGCTGGCGCCGTACGGCGCGGCGCAGCTCAGCGCCAGCTTGAAACGCTGCAGCAGCGTCCGCTCCTCGCGCATCAGCATGCGTTGGAAGGCGCTGAAGCGCGACAGGATACTGGCCAGCGAGGCGGCCACCGCCACCCGTAGCAGCAAAGTGGCGAGTTGGTGCGGATCCAGCATGACGCGTCTGTCGATCATTATAATGAAAGCTCGATCCCTGCCTATGCTGACCAAGGTCGCCGAAGCGAATTTCCCCAGCCGATTCGGGCGTTTTCGCATCTTCGGCTTCGAGGGTATGTACCGTGACCAGTTGGAGGAGTGCGTTGTGCTGCTGATGGGGGATGTGGCCGGCGCGGGCGATCCGCCCCTGGTTCGCATCCATTCGCAGTGCCTCACCGGCGACGTGTTTCACAGCCTGCGCTGCGATTGCCGCTCCCAACTGGAGCTGTCGCTCAACCTGATCGCCGAGGAAGGGCGCGGCCTGCTGATCTACGAGCATCAGGAAGGACGCGGCATCGGGCTGCTCAACAAACTGCGCGCTTACGAGCTCCAGGATGGCGGCGCCGATACGGTCGAAGCCAATGAGCGCCTGGGTTTCGAGGCCGACTTGCGCGACTATCAGATGCCGGCTGAAATTCTGCGGTATTTCAATGTCCCGAGCGTGCGCCTGCTGTCCAACAATCCCGACAAGATCGCCGCGCTCGAACGCGCCGGCATCCAGGTCGCCGAGCGCATCCCCTGCATCGTCGCGCCGCACGAATCCGCGGAAGGCTATCTCCGGACCAAAAAACAGAAGCTAGGGCATTTGTTGGATTGAACGCCGGCCGGCGAGCCGGGCCGCGAACTCCCGCCGCATCTGGCGTACACTGGTCTGCGCCTCCGGCTAATTCGGGATGGTGCTCGTCCTTCCAACTTCCGGCGGTGTCGTTCAGCGCGTCGAGCTGCTCCCGCCGCCGGATTTCCCGCTCTCTAGCAATTCCACGACAAATGCCGTCCGCCTGCGAGGGCCGGCGATACGATCAACCGCCTTGGCAACCTGCCAAGGGATTGGCACTAAGGTCCGAGGTTTACGCATGTCCACATCGACATAGCAAAAGAACATAACCAGAACTGGTAGTGAGTCCACACGCTGAACCATTGTGGTTAAACCACTCTAGATCATGTATTCTCTATGCGAGAGCGAGTTGCAGCGTCAGCGTTCGCACGTGGCCGCTCGACGCCTCGGGCGCCACCGGTCGCCTGCACCTCAGCGGTCCTTCCCGCTAGCCTCCCGCATGGCTTCGAAGCCGCCCCAGTGCCACCACATCTGCCCCAGAAACAGCCAGGGACTCAGCGGCACCGCGTCGGGACACTGTGGCAGATTTCGCGCTACCAGGTAGGCCGTGCCGGCCGCCGCCAGAGCGGGAAGCAAAACCAGGCGCGCCGCCGGACTTTCCGGAAACAGCCGGCCCAGCGGCTCCTCGCCACGCCAGCGCACGAAATATTGCGAGGTTCCGTGTCCATAATGCCGCATTTTTGCAAGATAATCTGACAAACTATAGATGGTTGCGAAATGCGTGACTCGCGCTCGCGGCTCATAATACAGACGAAACCCGCGAGTGCGCGCGCGCGTGGTGTAATCACGATCCTCGCACATCACCAGTGTCGCGTCGAATTGTCCGACCTTTTCCACCACCTCGCGCCGCAGCGCCAGGTTCGAAGTCGACAGGTGACGAGCCGGACCCGCGTCCAGCAGCGGCGACAAGACCGGGCCGTCCGTGGACAGGTATTCGAGGCGCGCGGCGAATCCGGGCTGCCCCGGCAACCGGGAACCACCCACCAGATCGGCGCTTCCTGCCTCGAGCATGCCGCGCAGCACCGCCGCCCAGTCCGGCTCCGGCACGCAATCGTCGTCCAGAAAATAAATGATGCCGCCTTGCGCCTCGGTGAGCCCGCGATTGCGCGCCCGCCCGTAACCGCGCTTGGGTTCCGCCAAGTGCCGGATGGGAAGCCGGCCCTCGAAGGAGCGAACGACGCGCTCGGTCTGCGCATCCGGACCGTTGTCGACCACCAGGATTTCATCCACCGGCCGCGTCTGGCACGTCAGCCCCTCCAATGTGCGTCCCAGCAAATCCGCGCGATCCAGCGTGATGATGATCAGGGAACTCTCAGGTTCCATGACAACCCGCGCCGTTCACGGCTTGCGGCACCAGCAGAAGTAGCCGAGCGTGTAGTCGCGGCGCCGGTCCACCGCATCCAGAAAATAGCAGACCACCGGAATCGCGAATCCGAAAAACGGCGCCAGAACCACGAAGATCAGCCAGCGCCAGCCTTTCTGGAAAAAACTCAGGACCGCCATCAGGCGGAACGCGATCAGCCAGAACAGCCCGCCCAGCGCCTCCACGCGGCTTTCCAGCCCGGCCTTGTCGAACAGGTACGTCAGGCCGTAGCGCGTGAACCGGAAAAAATCGTTGGGGTGCTGGTGGATCTCCCAGCACTGCACCGTCGTCAGAATCAGTTGCCCTCCCGGCTTGAGCGCGCGCGCCATTTCCGCCACGCATTGCCGCGGCTCATTGATATGTTCCAGCACCTGGATGTTGATCACGGCGTCGAACAGGCCCGTGCGAAACGGCAGCGCGGAGATGTCTGCCAGCACGTCGACTTTCGAATAGTCCCAGGTGTGGTCGCCGATCCCGCGATCCAGCTTGACGTAGCGCGTGTGCGCGAACAGCGCCGCATGGGGGCACTCGCCGGCTCCCGCGTCCAGCACCAGCGCGCCCCCGGGAAGTTTGCTCGCGGCCTCCCTCAGGCGGTCCAGCAGCGAAGTGTGGAAGGGATCGATCCAGCGCAGCACGAAGCGCGGCACAAGCGGTTGGACCAGCTTGCGAAACTTCGGATTAAACACAGTCTAGACCAGCCGCCAGGGGGTGAAGATGAGATTCTTGGTGTGGAAGCATTCGTGGGTGCAGTGGCAGCCGTTTTGCACTTTTTGCCGAAGCTGGGTGGCTTCGAAATCGTGCCACAGGCGATCGAAATCCCAGTTATAATTCTTTAAATTTCCAACTGGCTTCAGCAGCTCGCAAAAATATACGTCGCCGTTCGCGTCGATCACGCAACTTATAGTGCCTGCATTGCACGAAATATCCTTGGGATGGCCTTCCATTTCGCGCATGTAATACCGGTTCAGCATGAAGCGGCCCATGGTCGCGGTCCATCCGCCCAGCGCGCCCCAGCGCCCGCGAAAATATTGCCGGCACAACTGCAATTGCAGGCTCGAGACCTCGGCGAACTGGGCCGGCGTGGGCGGCTGGAGCGTCGGATCCATGGGCTGCCCCCGCAGGATGTTCAAGGAATGATAGTCCAGCTCCCATTCCGTGGCGCCGAGCTGGAGCAGTTTCTTCACGTCCTCGATGTTGTGGCGCATCACCGTCGTGACCACGCTCAGCGACAGCCGCGCGTCCTGCTCGCGGATGCGCCGCATGGCCTCCAGCGTGGCCAGCGACTTGCCGTAGTTGCCCGGAACCCCGCGCACCCGGTCGTGGTTTTCGCCGATGGCATCCAGCGAGATCGCGATGTTCAATCGGAATTGGTTCGTGTTCGAGAGAATGCCCCGTACCGACCGCTCGATCACGCTGGTCTGGATCGCGTTGGTCGGGATGTTGATGAAACGCACGCCGTTGTGGTCCAAAAACTGGTGGCAGATCGCGTCGATGTCCTTGCGCAGGAACGGCTCGCCGCCCGAGATGTCCAGCCACACCAGCTCGCCCAGGGCGTCCGAGATGCTGCGAATGTGTTCGGTCTTGAGCGACTCGCCCTGATTCAGGTTCTGCCAGTAAAAACAGGTGCCGCACTTGGCATTGCAGTGATCCGTAATAAAAAGGATGAGATGGACCGGCTTGTTCTTATGACGAGCGAGTTTCTTCCAAGCCAATATGTCAGTGCCAAGCATGCCAGTTGCACTTGGAGAGTAGCCAAGTGGCTGAGCTGATGTCAAGCTGAACCTGCCTCCGCCGTGGCGCACGCACTCCTGCGTGCCGCGTTCGCACTCGCGCGAACGCCCGCGCCCGTGCGAGCAGAGTGTTCCGAAAAATCCGTCCCTCACCCCCCAATCCTGATATGCGCTCACTCCCACCGCGTTCACCCCCACCTGATACTCTGTAATCTTAAATGTCCGATCAGAAACTTCAACTGGTCCCCCTCGGCGGCCTCGGCGAGTTCGGCATGAACTCCATGGCCATCCGCTACGGCGACGACATCATCGTGGTCGACGCCGGCATGATGTTCCCCGACGCGGAACTGCTGGGAGTCGATATCGTCACGCCCGACTTCGCCTACCTCGAGAAGCACCGCGAACACGTCCGCGCCCTGATCCTCACCCACGGCCACGAGGACCACATCGGCGCCGTGCCCTTCCTGCTCGGCGAAATCAACGTGCCGGTCTACGGCTCGGCTTTCACGCTCGCGCTGGTCGAGCGGCGCCTGGAAGAACACGGCCTGCTGGAAGAGGCGCAGCTCCACACCGTAAAACCCGGCGCGCGCATCGAGATCGGCCCCTTCCAGATTGAGTTCATTCACGTCACTCACTCCATCGTGAGCTCCATGGCGCTCGCCATCACCACGCCCCTCGGTGTCATCATCCACACCGGCGATTTCAAAGTCGACCCCACGCCCACCGACAACGAACTCTTCGACCTCCACACCTTCGCCGACTATGGCAAACGCGGCGTACTGCTGCTGATGTCCGATTCCACCAACGTCGACCGGCCCGGCTACACCGAAAGCGAGCGCGCCGTCGTCCCCCGCTTCGAGGATATCTTCTACCGCGCCGATCGCCGCCTGGTCATCTCCTGCTTCAGCTCCTCGGTCCATCGCCTGCAACTCATCCTCGACCTCGCCGCCGAATATGGCCGTAAGGTCGCGTTCCTCGGCCGCAGCATGTTGAACGTCACCGAAATCGCGCACTCCATGGGGCTGCTGCACTTGCCGGACGGCATCCTGCTCCGGCCCCAGGACATCCTGCAGACCGATCCTCAAAAAACTGTCGTGATCGCTTCCGGCACGCAAGGCGAACCCATGTCGGCGCTCTCCCGCATCGCCGTCGACAATCACAAGAGCCTCTCGGTGGAAGCCGGCGACACCGTGGTCCTCAGCGCCCGCATCATTCCCGGCAACGAGAAGGGCATTTACCGCATGATTAATCACTTCGCCAAGCGCGGCGCTGAAGTGATCTACGGCTCCATGAACCCGCCCGTGCACGTTTCCGGACACGGCAGCGTGGAAGAGATGAAGCTGGTGCTGAATCTGCTCCGGCCGCGCTATTTCCTTCCCATTCACGGCGAATACCGGCAACTCGCCAAGCACGCCTCGCTCGCGCAGCACCTGCGCCACGCGGGCCTGGAAGGAACCTTCATACTCGAAACCGGCGAGACGCTCGAAATCGATCGCAATGGCGCGCGCCGCGGCGAAAAGGTCCCGGTTGGCCGCGTGTGCATCGACTCCGGCACCATCGACGAGGTGGTCGAGGACATCGTCATTCGCGACCGCCGCCATCTTTCCGAGGACGGCTTCGTGTTGCCCATCATCGCCATCAATAAACATTCGGGTAAGAGCGAAACCCTGCCCGAAATCGTAAGCCGCGGCTTCATGTCGTTTGAAGACGGCTCGGAGCTTTTGCAGGCCGCGCGCCAGGTGGTGGCCCGCACGCTCGAATCTTCGAGCGAGGAGGAGCGCACCGACTGGGGCGTGATGCAGGAGAAAATCCGCGCCGACCTCAAGCGCTTCCTCAACAAAGCAACCGCCCGCCGCCCCCTCATCATGCCCGTAATTCTGGAGGTGTAGCGCACGCGCTCGTGCGTGCCGCGTTCACACTCGTGTGAACGCAAGGCCAGCGGTCACAATGGTCCATCAATTCGAGGATGCGTCCGGCTACCAAGGCGAGGCTGACCAAGTCTTCACACCAGCCACCGAACCCGAATTACAATCCATTCTCCAAGCAGCCACGCGCGACAAAATCCCCGTCACCATCTCAGGTGCTAGAACCGGCCTGACCGGCGGCGCGGTCCCACAAGGCGGCTGGCTGATCTCGCTTGAAAAATTCCAGCGCGTGGAAATCTCGCCAGGCCGCGCACTCGCAGGCGCCGGCCTCTCTCTCGATGCGCTCCAAGCCGCCGCCTCCCGTACCGGACAGTTCTACGCCCCCGATCCCACCGAGCGCACCGCCAGCATCGGCGGCACCATCGCGACCAACGCCAGCGGCTCGCGCAGCTTTCGCTATGGCGCCACGCGCCGCCACATTCTGAGCCTCCGCGTCGCGTTCATAGACGGCCGCGTCGTCACGTACAACCGCGGCGACAAAGTTGACTTCAACCTTCCACAAATCCCGCTTCCAAAAACCACTAAGAACACTGCCGGCTATCTTCTCTCGCCTGGCATGGACTGGATCGATCTGTTCACCGGCAGCGAGGGCACGCTCGGCATCGTGCTCGAAGCTGAACTCCAGCTCCTGCCCAAACCGGCCGACGTTCTCGCAGGCGTCATCTTTCTTCCCAACGATGATGCGGTTCTCGACGCCATCAATCAGTGGCGCAACCTCCCCGGCCTCCGCATGCTCGAATACTTCGACCGCAATTCGCTCACGTTTCTCCGCGAGCGATTCCCCGAAGTCCCTGAACGCGCCGGCGCCGCGCTGCTGATCGAACAGGAAAACGGCGATGTCGATTTCTGGGCCGAAAACGCGCCCGCAGACAGTTGGTTCGCCGCGAGCGATCAGGACCGCGAGCGCTTCCGGCGCTTCCGCCACGCGCTGCCAGAGCTGGTCAACGATACCGTGCGCCGCCGCGGCTTCCTCAAACTGAACTCCGACTATGCTGTCCCGCTCGACCGCAACCGCGAAATGCTGGCGCACTATCACGCCGGCCTTCAAGAGCGATCGCTCGACTATGTCATCTTCGGCCACATCGGCGACGCGCACGTGCACGTCAACATCCTTCCGTCCTCGAAAGAGGAATTCGAAACCGGCCGGCGCCTGATGCTCGACTTCGCGCGTCACGCCGTCGCGCTGGGCGGCACGGTCTCCGCCGAACATGGCCTCGGCAAGCGCAAGGCGCACCTGCTCGAAATCCAGTACACGCCCGATCAGATCGAATCGATGAAAGCGGTGAAGCGCCGGCTCGACCCGCACTGGCTGCTAAACCGCGGCAACCTCTTCCCATGACATGGCGCACGCCGCGTTCGCACTCGCGCGAACGCCCGGTCGCCGGTCACTCACGCACGCCGGCCATCCGCTGCACAGTCTCAAAAGTATCCGCCTCCGCCGCGGTCTTGTCCGCCCGATACCTTTTTACGCGCGCGAATCGCAGCGCCAACCCGCTCGGATAAGAAGGGCTGATTTGGATCTCATTGAACGCGATCTCGGCCACCAGCTTCGGCTCGACAAAAACCGTGTAATTATCGCGTCCAATTTCGATCTTCAACAATTCCTTCGTCTGCCACTCCAACATCTCATCGGTAAGCCCCTTGAACGTTTTGCCCAGCATCGCAAACCCGCCTTTTGCAGAGTCGCGCGCCCCCAAATGCAAATTGCTGAGCCAGCCGCGCCGCCGCCCGTGTCCCCATTCAGCCGCGAGAACCACCAGGTCCAGCGTGCGCGCCCGCTTCACTTTGACCCAACTCTGCCCGCGCGATCCAGCCGCATACTTCGCGTCGGTCGCCTTGGCCATGATGCCCTCGTGGCCACGCTGCAAAGCCTGCTCCAGAAACTCAGCGGCTTTCATCGGGTCCGAAGTAACGGTGTGCGGCATCAGGTATTCCCGCGTCAGTCCTTCGAGCGCCGCAAAGCGCCGCGCCTGCGGCTCGTCGAGCAGCGGCCCGCCGTTCAGGTACAGCAGGTCGAACCAGAACGGCGTCATGGGCAGCTCGGCGCGCATTCGCTCCACGTCCAGCTTCCGCCCGAACCGGCGCATGGTGACCTGGAACGGCTGCGGCCGTCCGTCCGGCATCAGGCTAAGCACTTCGCCGTCCAAAATCAGATCGTGCGCCGGAAGCGCGCGCACCACTTCCACGACTTCCGGAACGGCGGCGCTGACGTCGTTCAAGCTGCGCGAGTAAACCGCCACGTCCTCGCCTGATTTATGCACCTGCACGCGGGCGCCATCCATCTTGAACTCGAGCGCCGCTTCGCGCAGGTTGGCCAGCGCATCGGAGACATCCTCCGCGGATTGCGCCAGCATGGGCTGGATGGGCCGAAACAATCGGACGTCATATTGATCCAGACCGGCTTCGCCTTTTTCGAGCGCCGCGCGCGCCACCACAGCGGCATTGCCCGCCAGCATCACGGCGCGCCGGACACGTTCGCCGGCGCTCCCGGACGCCTTCGCGATGGCATCCACCATCACCGCTTCGAGCGCACCCTGCCTGAGCTCGCCCGCCAGCAGGGCGATGAGGAAGTGTTGCTCGGCCTCGGTCGCGCGCGCGAACAAGCCGCGCAGAAGTTCGACGCGGTTGCGCTGCGATCCGCCGCCGGAGGTTTCCGAAATAGCTTGAAACGCGCGGTCGACTTCGGCGAGTTCCAGAACCGGATCCAGCGCCGGCGAACCAGCCGCGTCGCGAACCGCGGCATAACCCACGCCGATACGGCCGCGCCGGATCTGGCCCGACAGAAAAGCCACCGCAATTTCGATTTCGTCCGCAGAGAGTTGCCGCAACAGTTGCGCCAGCAGCTCGATCTTCCCCAGCCGCCGCGAAGTCTCCGCAACGCGCCGCGAAGTCTCGACCACGCTGGCCAGCAGCATGTTTCGAGCATAGCCGACCGCCGCGCGCCGGAGCGCATGCGATCAGTTCCCGATGGGTATCTTTTGCGCGGTGGTGGCGCCGGCCGAGTTGGTGATCTGCACGTCCACGCTGGCAATCTGCGACGTGTCGCCGGTGACGGGGAATCGGGCCAGCAGTCCGAACATGCCGCCGGTCGAGGCTGCGGCGAAGTACTGCCGGAAGTCGGCGGCCGCGTCTACGTGGATGACGCCGGGTTGCACTATTCCGCCCTTGGGATCGTAAAACGTGAAAGCCAACTGGGAGGCCGAGTACGTGTTATCGAAACCGGTGAGACTCACATCCAGTTCGCCCACCTTCCGGATGCTGGTTGACATGTCGAAGCTGACGGGCGCCGGCGAGATGACCAGATTGGACTGCTGGGTGGCGTTCCCGAGCGTCAAGGTAAACACAATGGTTCCCGACGTGGAGCCGGTTTGAAACGCGATGCTGGACTGGCCGCCGAACTTGGCCGCTGAATCGCCCGTCGAGATGGTCAGAGTCGCGGCGCGTTTGGGCCCGGATAGAAACCGGATCGCCGGGTCGTCGGTCACGCCGGGAACGCTGGATTGAAAGTGCATGACCAGAGTTCCGGTCCCGCTCAGCTGAGATGCAGACGCCAGCGTAACGGAGACGCTGTTCTGCTGCACGCTCGCGCCTAGCGTCGAGGCCAGCACAATCGCGGCGCTGGGCAGCGAGGGATTGAGTCCGTTGCCCGTCAGAATGAATGACCGCTTGTCCACGGTGAGGATTCCCTGCGCCGGCTGGCCGCTCTGCGGCGAGAAGGCCACTTGAAACGA